>NZ_JADPKR010000007.1 GCF_023074055.1 Bradyrhizobium sp. 141 | reverse complement strand
CCTGCTTCTGCCCATCCTGCTGCACTGTCGCGACGATCAGGGCCGGCCGCTGCTCGGACCGCCACGAAGCGGGCGCGAGACCAGGGATTTTCTGCGCAATGCCCACGCCGATATTCCAGCGGCCGTCGAGGCCATGCGCCAATACTGGATGCCGATCCGCTACGCTCGCGCCCGCTGATCACCGCAGACGTGGGAGCTCATACCGGTTACCTATAATCGCTACAACCGCTGGTCAAAGGCTGGCGTCTGGCTACGGATTTTCGAGACACTTGCGGCGCAATCACCCGGATCCCTGCACCTCATAGACTCCTCGATCATTCGCGCTCACCAGCATGCAGCCGGCGGTAAAAAGGGGGCCCGGATCACGCCATTGGCCATTCTCGTGGAGGACTGAGCACCAAGATCAACGCCGTCGTGGACGAGAATGGCCTTCCATTGCGGATCGTGCTCTCCGCCGGCCAAGCATCCGACAAGGCCGCCGTGGCAGCCCTGCTTCGAAGGACTGCCGCCGGCCCGCGCTCTCATTGCCGATCGCGGCTACCATGCCCAGACCATTGTCGAACTGGTTCGCCAGCATGGCGGCGAGGCGCACATCCCGACCCAGCGGGACCGTAAAGTTCAGCGCTCGGTCGATCCTGGCCTTTATCGCCAGCGCAACATGATCGAGCGCTTCTTCTGCAAACTCAAACACTTCCGCCGCGTTGCTACGCGCTTCGACAAACTCGCTAGAAACTTCCTCGCCGCTGTTCTGCTGGCATCAACTAGACTTTGGCTCAGAGCTTATGAGTCGACGACCTAGCACTACTTTGGCAGAATGTGTTTGCGCCACTGTTTTTCAAGGATTTGTTTTCGGCAATGCGGGCACCGTTGAGGCGGCGGCCGAAGGATGAGATCGACGATGGCGTGACGTACGGCGGGCATGGTTGGTTGAGGCGGAGGCCCGTTGCTTCTTTTTTTTCCGCCCCGCGTATGCGAGGCGACGATGCTGCAGGAAGGCGTAGGCAATCATTGTCATCAAGGCGTGGCGATGGAGGCCCTGCCATGACCGCCCTTCGAAGTGATCAAGTCCAAGCTCCTCCTTCAACTGCTGATGCGCCTGCTCGCAGATCCATCGTGCCTTGATGGTAGCGGCCAGTGTGCGCAGATCCGTCGCCGCAGGGAGGTTGGCGAGATAGTATTTCTTCTCCCCTGAAGCACGTTGTTCACCAATGAGCCAAGCTTCGTCGCCCGGGAGATGCTGCTGACCTTTATCCCATATCCGCTGCGGAGGGCCGTCGGCGGTGCGGACACGGACAGCCGCAAATCGGGCTGTCAGACGACCTTTCGTTCCGCTGCGCCAACTCACGGTTTTCCATTTGGCGCTGGTCAGCATTTGTTCTGCCGCAATCGATAAGACATCTGGTACGTGGTGCTTTCGTGGCTTCCCGCGGACTTTGGTAATCGGCCAAATGAGCTGTACATCAACCGGATACACCTTGAGGTGCCGAGGAATGCCGACGGCCCAGGCCAGCCCGCGTTCGGTTAGCCCTTGCCGAAACGGTGCGCTGAGGCCGTATCCTGCATCCGCCAGCACACATCCAAAGCGAACGTTGGCTGCCATCGCTCGATCAACCTCGGCCAAAGCAATTTCCGGCTTGGATCGTGCCGTTCGGTGTTCGATCGGCACGCGAGCACGCTTCAATCGAGACACATTGGCTGTCCAACTCTCGGGCAGAAAGAGACGCAAGGCGACCATCACGGGCACTTCGCCGCGCGCAAGTGTCAGCGACACCAGCGTTTGGCAATTTGCCGTTTTGCCAAGGGAGGACGCATATTGAGCCGCGACACCAACCGAGCGGTCGCCCTTCTTCGGCATTGCCGTGTCGTCAATAACAAGCACCGCATCCTTGCCGCCGACAAGCCGGTCGGCCTGGTTGAGCAGTTCGGATTCCAACGGTGTCGCGTCCCAGACGCCATCGGCGATGAAATGGTGCAGCTGATCGTAGTTGCCGGTTGCAAGGCGTTCTGCCATCGGCTGAACGCTTTTGCGATCGCCAGGGCCGATCAATCCCGCAACGTACAAGGGGCACATCCGCTGCCGGGTCTTATGACCCAGTCGGTCCAGGAACGGCTTCAGCCAGCGTTCGAGTTCGTCTCCCCACTTCGCCATGGTCAGCCCTCCGAGAGCCGACCACCCATGAATCATTGAAAAATTGATTCGGGAATCCTAAAAAACGCGCCACAAGCGACAATCTGCCAAAGTAGTGCTAGACGGAGGCCGGCACTGGAGGAGCGGAGTGCCTCTGCCTCGCACTAATGTAAGGCACCCAGCTGCAGGCAGCAGTCTCTCAGAGGAGCGCACGAGGGTAATCGCCGCAACCAGTGGCCTTCGGATTTTCATCCTCGGCGATGGATGCTTCGCTACAGTACTCGCGCTCTCCGTTTCGCTGTATTACTACTGTTTCACCCTACCCATCGCATCGATCCCGATGTACATTGATGCGTCAACTGGCGTTGCCTCAAAACGTAGCTCGCCACGTTCGAGAACGGCGAGTGCATCGATACAGGCGTCGGTGAAGCAGCGTTCATGGCAGTAGACTGCCTCTCCTGCAATGTGCGGCGTGGCCAAGACGTTTGGATGGAAGCGATAGGGTGCATCCGGCGGAACTGGCTCGGCCGAAAATACATCGATTGCCGCACGCAGCTTGCGGGTATTGATCGCTTCCCACAGTGCATTCTCGTCGACGACCGCCATGCGGCTCACCAACACGAGTATCGCCCCCAGCGGCAAGGCGTCGAACACGTCCTTGTTGATGTGGCGCAGCGAGGATCTCAGAGGTGGGATACCAACGACGAAAATTTCCGAGGCCGCAGCGAGTTCAACAAGCGAGGCCGTATGTGTCAGTCCAAGCTTCTGGGCCGCCGTCTTGTCGAGCATGGGATCATACACTGCAGTCTTGCAACCAAAGCCCTTGAGCAGCTCATGGTAGCGACGGTTGATGCTCCCGTAACCGGCGAGACCGACCTTCTTGCCGGCAAGGTCTCCATAGACATAGCCGAAATTGTCCCAAGAGGTCCGTTTCCAACCGCCAGCGCGCATCAACGCTATCGCAGCGGGAACGTCACGCAGGAGGTTCAAAGTTTGGGTAAGAGCGAATTCGGCGACGCTCGGTGTCATAGAGCGCGAGGTGTCGATTAACCGGATGTTGCGGCGTTGCAACGCCTCGATCGACACGAAGCTGGTAAAGCGATTATCGAAGGTGCCGCCAATAGCGCGCAGTCTGGGAGCGAGGTCGAGCAGTGTTTCACTCATGAACATACTCGGCGTCATCCACGGCCGGACCAGCAGGACATCAGCCGTAGGCAGCTTTGCGCGTAGCTCTTCTTGCCAGGTCGAGCTATCGACTGTGATGATCGCGGTTGAGCCCTTGCTCTCAAGCAAAGTCCTGCCACGTTCAACCAAACTTGTACCCCAAGCATCAGACAAGATGATGGCTTGGAGCTTCTGATCGCTCACTGTTGACATGCCTTCCCCTTTTGGGTGTTTCATCTCTTCTTACCGAACCTGGGTCCGGCGGACACGGTCCAAGAACGCATCGGCGGGTAAAAATGAGTAATCGCTGTAGCGATTGTCCCCACCGGCAGTCTCGAAGCCAGCTTGAGGGGATAGCTGAGCTCGTTGATCGGGCGCAGGGCGACACGGAGGTCGACGCCTGGGGTGAGTTGAGCAACCGCGTTGCCACTTCGGACTGCACGGAGGATGAACCTCGAAGCTTTGGCAGTGCGCAAGCACGTCCGCAAGGGGTTGAGTTGAACGGATATTTACGTCCGTGGCGGCCATTGGCGTCGTGATTGGAAGGCTACGGGTTCGAAGGACCTACTTCCAGGCCTTCCGCAGGACAATGAGCGTGGCGGAAGGAGGTCTGAGGTCGCTCGTTGGAGTCGATGGCCATGTCGTCGCTAATCCCATGCTCGAAGAGTTGGAAGAAAACCAATGTTGAACTAGCCAGCAATTACCCAGTTCTACCCAATGGGTCCGGGTGCACCAATTGCTCATAACTCAATTCCCGGCCTAGACTGACAGAACTGTTGAGAAGGGCAGTGGGCTGGGAGATGGCAATGAGCACAGTCTATGTAGTTGGCACCTGCGACACCAAGGGTAGCGAGCTGCGCTACCTCCGGGACTGTATTCGAGATGCCGGCTGTCGCGCCATTCTGGTCGATGTTTCTGTGTCCGACTTACAAAGAGCCACCACAGATGTCGACATCCAACCAGCGGAAGTGGCGCGTTTTCATCCGGAGTTACAGAACAGCGAAGAGATTAAGGACCGCGGCAAGGCAGTCGCCGCCATGTCGCAAGCGCTAGTGGCGTTCATAAGATCTCGTAATGACGTAGAAGGAATCATAGGTGCCGGCGGCTCCGGAGGGACCGCCCTGGTCGCCCCCGCTATGCGCGCTCTTCCCATCGGCGCGCCGAAGGTTCTCGTTTCGACCGTCGCCTCGGGGAACGTAGCACCCTACGTAGGGCCGACTGATATCAGCATGATGTATTCGGTGACCGACGTGTCCGGCCTAAACCGCATCTCTCGGGTTGTGCTCGCGAACGCTGCCCACTCCGTTGCTGGAATGGTTCTCAATAGGGTCGATGCTGCTGAAGACGACAGGCCGGCGATCGGACTGACAATGTTTGGTGTCACGACACCGTGCGTTCAGGCCGTGACCAGGGAGCTGGAAAAAAGCTTCGATTGTCTAGTTTTTCACGCCACTGGAACTGGAGGGCAATCGTTCGAGAAGCTTGCAGATTCTGGACTATTGGCGGCCGGAATTGATGTGACTACCACCGAGGTGTGCGATTATCTGGTCGGGGGAGTATTCCCCTGTACGGCCGACCGCTTCGGTGCCTTTGCTCGAACCGGGCTGCCCTATGTGGGCTCCTGCGGCGCGCTCGATATGGTCAACTTCGGGGCAATTGAGACAGTGCCGATCGAATTTCGGGGGCGCCGGCTGCACGTGCACAATCCGCAGGTAACACTGATGCGAACCACGAGCGATGAGTGCAACCGGATCGGTGAATGGATCGGAGAGCGACTTAACCTCTGTACCGGACCAGTGCGTTTTCTCATTCCGGAGCTGGGCGTCTCGGCGATCGATGCGCCGGGTCAGCCCTTCTGTGACCCCGAAGCTGATGAGGCCCTGTTCTCGGCTCTTGAGCGGACGCTGCGCCGCACCGACAAGCGCCAGGTGACCCGCGCGGGTCTTCACATAAACGATCGGCGGTTTGCGGAATTGCTTGTTTCAAACTTTCAAGAGGTCCTGCGTGAGCACTGAAATACGCGGTAAGCGTCCTAACCGGTCGGAGTTGATCGACCGTTTCCAGAAGATGATCCGAGCCGGAGAGCCGATCATCGGCGGGGGCGCCGGCACCGGGCTATCCGCAAAGAGCGAAGAAGCCGGCGATATTGACCTTATCGTTATCTATAATTCCGGCCGCTACCGGATGGCTGGCCGCGGGTCGCTTGCCGGGCTACTTGCTTATGGAAATGCCAATCAGATCGTTGTCGAGATGGCACGGGAGGTTCTGCCCGTCGTAAAGCGCGTACCGGTTCTTGCCGGAGTAAACGGAACCGATCCGTTCGTTGTTATGCCGAATTTCTTGCGCGAGTTGAAGCAGATCGGGTTCGCCGGCGTACAGAACTTCCCAACCGTCGGTCTGATCGACGGACTCTTCCGTCAAAACCTCGAAGAGACCGGGATGAGCTATGCGCAGGAAGTCGATATGATTGCCCAGGCTAACAAAATCGATTTGTTGACTACACCGTATGTGTTCAGTCCGGAAAATGCGAAAGCAATGACGGAGGCTGGGGCGGACATTCTCGTGTGCCATATGGGGCTGACCACGGGAGGGGCGATTGGTGCGCGGTCGGGAAAGTCGCTGCAGGATTGCGTACCCCTGATCGATGAATGCATTAACGCGGCGCGGCAGATTCGCAAGGATATCATCGTTCTTTGCCATGGCGGCCCGATTGCCAATCCGGTAGATGCTCGATTCATTCTCGACGCCTGCCCGGGGTGCCACGGCTTCTACGGTGCAAGCAGCATGGAGCGCCTGCCTACCGAGGGCGCGATCAAGTCCCAAACACTCGCCTTTAAGGCGATCCGTCGCCATATAGCCTGACTGCAGGATGGAGACGAACAATATGTCGGTTTTCAGAAGTGGCGAGCAGCCCTCAGGCTGGTGCGAACTCACGAGGTTCGAATTTGTCGAACTCACTAGGCAGCCCCGGCCGATTGGCATCACTGCCAAAAAGAACCGTTTACTCGTCACACGCGGAGCTTGTCGGTTGACGAGCGGAGCGGGAGCACAAGTGCTGTGTGAAGGTCAATTTTGCGACCTCGATGTCGTGAGCGGGCCCTTCACTGCGGATGCTGGCGAGTACACGGCGCAGGTCCTGCTTTTTTCAGGCAGGTGGGGCTCTGAGCTGGGTGGATGCGGCATTTTCAGGCTGACCCCGAGCAGCCCACTAAAGTGCCAGGGCGACCCGGTGAGCTATCCCAAGTCAACCAACTTCGACTCCCACTATCACGACTGTGACGAATACTGGGTCATCATCGAGGGCGCGGGTACGGTCGTTGTCGGAACGCGCAGCTTTGAGGTTGAGGCGGGTGACTGCATTCCCATCGGCATGGGCCATCATCACGATCTTCCTCAGGTGCGAGCTGACATAAAGGGCGCCTACTTCGAAACGACGCTCGAAGGCAGGAAGCGCTTCGGGCACCTTTGGGAGCACACACACGGACCTGCTGACATTCGACCGGAGCGCGTGTGACAACCGCTCAACCTCTGCAGACCTTAAGGAAGCGTTGATGACCTATCAGGTCCTGCATATTGGAGCCGGGGGCTTTGGAGAGCGCTGGTGCAAGGCGTTCCTCCCGGCGAACGTGATACACGGTACGATCGAGGTGGTCGGGCTGGTGGACATTGATGCGAGTGCCCTGGAGAAGGGGCGGGAACACCTTGGTCTGAAGACGGAACAGTGCTTCATCTCGGCAGAGGAGGCTTTCCGCACGGTGGACGCCGACTTCTGCACCATTGTAATCCCGCCCTCTCTGCACGAGTCCATCGTCGATCTAGCGCTTGCTCGAGGCATGCATATCCTGTCAGAGAAACCTATTGCCGACACAATAGAGGGGTCCGTCCGGATCGCCGACAAAGTGAAAGCGGCTGGGCGGAGAATGGCCGTAACCATGAGCCACCGCTTCGATCAGGACAAATCGACACTCAGAGAGCTCGTCAAAGCGGGGACTCTCGGTCGGGTCAACACAGTCTCCTGTCGCTTCGCTGCCGATTCCCGAGCTTATGATTCCTGGCGGCGGTTTCGCCACGAAATGGCCCATCCTATGCTGATCGAGGGCGCGGTGCATCACCTCGATATCATGGCCGATCTGGCAGGGGCGCCCTGCACGTCAATTTTTGCTCGTAGTTGGAAGCCCGAATGGGCAGAATACAAGGGCGACACAGACGTCGTAGTATTGATGGATTTTGCCAACGGCGTCCATGGTGTCTACGAAGGGTCCTCCGCACAATCCACGGGCCTCAACGAATGGGCGTTTGAGTATTTTCGAGTGGAGGCAGCCTTCGGGACAGCTATCGTTGACCACCGCGAAGTCGAGGTTTTCCATCGCGATCCGAAGCGAAGCTGGCAAAGTAGCCGACATGGCAAAGGCCAGCAGGTGCCTCTCCTCGCCGGGAAGAAATGGCGGAATTCACTCTTGATCGAGCAATTCTGCCAGTGGCTGGGCGGCGGTCCGGCGATGGCTACCAACGTCGAGGACAACCTGCAGTCGGTGGCGATGGTGTTCTCCGCCATTGAAAGTACCCGGCTTGGCCAGCCTGTCCAAGTGCAGGAATTTCTCAAATCATTCCGAAAGGGCTCCAATTAGACCACGCCAAGGTGTAGCATTGGCTTCACAATGGCTGATCTGATGATGCACTCAGGGCGACCGTCCTCGGCAACGACCGCTTCTCCCGTACAGGCTAGGTCAGAGATCATCTCGTCTCTTAAAGCGGCCGTCGGCAAGCCTAACACTATTCTTGTAGGCGCTGCTATTGGCACGGGGTTGGCCGCCCAGGCCGCCTCGCAGGGAGGCGCTGACTTTCTCCTTGCACTAAACGCGGGTCGTTTGCGCAGCATGGGGGCGCCCTCGATGTTTTCCCTGCTCGCTTTACGCCAAAGCAATGACTTCGTCATGGATTTTGCGCAGTCGGAGATTTTGCCGTTCGCAAAGATCCCGGTCTTTTTTGGAGCCTGTGCTTTCGATCCTCGCCGCTCGATAGAAGATGAATTGGAAAGAATTGAGGATGCCGGCTTTAGGGG
The DNA here is from genome assembly GCF_023074055.1 of Bradyrhizobium sp. 141. GTDB lineage: Bacteria > Pseudomonadota > Alphaproteobacteria > Rhizobiales > Xanthobacteraceae > Bradyrhizobium. The sequence continues at coordinate 4,287 of NZ_JADPKR010000007.1, read as the reverse complement.
GATCGTCAATTTTCCGACCTCCATATTCCTCGATGGTCGTTTTCGATCGGACATTGAAACTGCCGGGCTGGGATTTCAGCGTGAACTCGAAATGCTGACTGCCGCTCGGAAGAAGGGCATGGCAACTCTAGCCTATGTTCGAACCATCCCAGAAGCGCAACAGGCTGCGCTAGCAGGCATCGACATTATCAATCTCAATCTCGGCTGGAATGTCGGAGGCACCAGGGGAAGCCGCCCCGGGCTCAGCCTGGCCCAATCGGCTGAGTATGCGAAGGTTGTCTTCCGCCAAATACGGGCAATTTCAGCGGATCCACTCTGTGTCTTGGAGGGCGGCCCGATTGTCAGCCCCGAACAAATGTACGAGGTTGCGGCAGTTTCCAAGGCGGACGGCTACATCGGCGGCTCGACCATCGACCGAGTACCTCTCGAGGCCTCGGTGGAGCAGACCACCTGGGCTTTCAAATCGGTAGGCACGCTACGAAAACGAATCGATGAGCTCGAACGGCAGCTCGAATATGTGCAACGCGAATACTCCATAGTAGGCCGCTCACCGTCCATTCGGCGGATCAAGCAACGCATCGATAAGCTTGCGGCGTCCACTCTGCCAATTCTGATCACGGGCGAAGCCGGAACCGGCAAGAAGCTTTTGGCCCGAGCGATTCATGAGGCGGCTAGACACTCTAACCGCAAGCTGATCAGTGAAAACTGCGTAGATCCAAATGGAGCGCTTGTTTTCGGATCCAGCCCGTACGACGGAAAAAAGCTGATTGGATTGCTGCAGTACTATCCCAAATCGACGCTGCTGATCGAAAATGTCGAACGTTTGTGCGCTGACGCGCAGGAACGGCTGCTAGAGGTCATCGAAACAGGCCTTTATCGGCGACTAGGCGATAACGAGAGAGGCGAGTTTGAGGGCCGCCTGATTCTAACCGCGACGCAGCCGCTCTCAGAGCTGAGCGCCAGCGGTCTTTTAACGGCTGCACTGGCTTCGCGTTTGTGTCCTGGCCACGTCTTTCTTCCAAACCTGCGCAACCGTCTCGAAGACCTGCCATTTCTCGCAGAGCACTTCCTTCAAGAACTCAGAAAGGGCCGTCGCAGTCGAAACCTGTCAGTTCACCACTCAACCTACCGCGTTCTCATGACGTATGATTGGCCGGGAAACATCTGTGAGCTGCGCTCTATGATTGAGACCGCTGCCATGAATTGCGAAGGGGACTGGATCAAGCCAGAGCATCTCCCTCCCTTGGGAGACTCAAAGGCAGCCGAGCCACACCCGGAAGGCGAACGAGAATGGATCCTCGATGCCCTACAGCGGCATCGTTTCCGACGTGGAGAAACTGCGCGTTATCTCAGTGTATCGCGCAAGACTCTATACAATAAAATGAGAGCTTACGGACTCCCATCACCGCGAACAACCTTGTAAGCTCGGTCTTCAAAGCTTGCCTCGTGCAGATTCCACATGCTGCCCTGGCTTCGAAGTGGTGCCGCCTGCGCATTCCGAACTTTCGCACCAGGTGACAGGCGTTCGGCTCTGCAAAGTTAGCCCACCACGTCCGTTTCACAGCAGTGAGTTTTAGGAGGAAAGACCCGTGGACGTCTTGCGGAAATCGCCAGTGGCGTCGTGGGGCACTACGAAGCTCATTGCAAAGCAATCAACGTAAGCGGTGTTTTGACCGCACCTTTTCCTGAAGATTACGATCGGCGAGTGTGACGATCTCTGAATCGGAGAGATCGTGTTGTGTCTGCGCTTGACCATACGCTTAAGCCGGAGGCAACGACGGCGCGCCGGCTTGAGGTTATCACGGGAACGGGCCGTCGCCGGTGGTTCTCGGCAGACGACAAGGCCCGGATGATTGAAGCGTCGGCCCAAATATGCCTGCCGCGCCTGCGAGAACGGGGTGGTGCAGGCGGCTGCGCCGGCGCGGCTGATCGAGGGCGGGTTGCCGATCGAGGCGACGGTGGCGCAGGTTCTCGTCTCCAAATACGTCGATCATCTGCCGCTGTATCGACAGGCCCAGATCTATGCGCGGCAGGGCATCACGTTCGATCGCTCGGCCCTGGCCGATTGGGTCGGCCGCGCCGCCTTCCTGCTGCGGCCTGTGCAGGAGCGTCTGCTCGCCAGGCTCAAGGGCTCGGCCAAGCTGTTCGCCGACGAGACGACGGCGCCGGTGCTCGATCCCTGGGCGCGGGAAGACCAAGACCGGCCAATTGTGGGCCTACGCACGCGACGATCGCCCCTGGGGTGGCGCCGAGCGGAGAAGCCTTGTACGCAAAGTCCTGGCGGACAGGCGGCCGCTTCGAAGGCTATGCACGCTAAAGAATGATGAAGTGCCCCTACAGTCTTCAGCAACAGACTCAACAATGTTGGAGATGGCCCTTTCTCGCGGATGGTGTGGCCCCGGAGCCGTCTATCCTCTTTGAGCAGGGCGCTTGATCGAAATAAAGCCGGGCGTAGTTTCCTGGACGGAAGCCTCGCGGCCGACGATTGCCCGCCGCCGAAATCTGGACGAAAGAGCCACGTTTTTGCAGAATTTCCGCGAGTTTTCCTCTGCTTTTGCGGTCGTCCGGCGCCCGCTTCCCCGCAGATTACTCAATAGCTACCAACAGCGCGGTAGAAGCGCGATCGGTCAGTCCAGTCGCCTAACAAGGGAACGCAACGAGTACTGACGGAGGAATTCGTGAAGGACACCTTTACTGCACTCTCTCGCCGCAACTTTCTTGTCGGCGGCGCCTCACTGTCGATGCCCGCTATCATGAGGTCGACGCGAGCCGCGGCCAAGTCTGACTCGGTCACCTTCACGGCTTATGGCGGTTCGTATCAGGATCTGCTGATAAGAAATGTTTTCAATCCGTTTACTAAAGAAACCGGAATCAAGGTCAACGTTGTTCCGGCACCCGAGCTAGCAAAAATCAAGGCGCAGCAGCTTACCGGCGCCGTCGAGTGGGATATATTCTTGGACGCTGGCGCCGGAGTCGCTAATGGGTCGAAGCAGGGCTTTTGGGAGCCGCTGGATCCTTCTTTGTTTAACGCTGAAGATTTGGCAGTTGTTCCGTATAGCGACCGCGTCACATACAATTTCTATCCTGCCGGCGTTGGATGGGACCCGGCCAAATACGGCCCCGGAAAGCATCCAGCAACCTTCGCCGACTTTTTTGATTTGAAAAAATTTCCTGGGAGGCGCTGTTGGAACAATAGGGCAAATAATGTTCTGGAGGTCGCGCTTCTTGCAGATGGAGTGGCCCCGAAGGACGTTTATCCTCTTGACGTGGATCGGGCGCTCAAGGTTCTCAATGGGATCAAGTCAAGCATTGTTGCATGGGCGACAGCTTCGCCTCAGCCGATTACGCTCCTTCAAACGGGCGAGGTCGATTTCGCCTACACAAATTCCTCTCGAGTCAAGCCTACAACTGAACCTGGGGGTGGAACGCCCTTGACCTTTTCCTTTGAGCAGAACCTGATATTCCCCTCAGATCTCGCGGTGCTGAAGAACGCGCCAAACAAAGAAAACGCGATGAAACTTGTCTCTTACTTTCTGCGCTCGGAGGTTCAGGCGCGGGTGGAAAATGAAGCAGGAACGGTTCCGGCGTCAAAGAAAGCCGCCACGTTACTATCGGCTGAGGCCCGCAAGTGGCAGCCTGATATGAGCAGCCCAAACAACCTGATCAGCAATAGCGAATACTGGGCAGAGAATTATGAGGCAGTGAACACCCGTTTCAGGGAATGGATCAGGGCCTGATCTCGTTGCTTTATTATCAAAGGCGCGCATCTGGACTGAGCGGCTCGTCAGCTTAGTGGGGCGCGATGACATATACTCGTTCTGGTGAGTGGTGGCCTTGACTGTGCCCCCGCGGCAGCGGATGTCTGACAACGGCGTGCGCGCCCTACTGTGCCTCAAAACTTCTAGAAGCGGTCGGCCGAGGTGAGACGAGGGCAGATCAACTCGAACAGATCGCGCACGAGCTCTTTCCAACAAACCGAATGTGGCTAGACGCAGAAGTTGACTTGCCGTTGCGGCGAATCTGAACTTTGCGCGTACGCGAACGTACGCCCTTGTCTATAGCTTGGTTGGAGAATGGCGCTCGGGAACGGCGAACCAACAGTCAGCCGTTCGAGCCATTTCGGCCATTGATTACCTCGACTTACGTTCAATAATAGAGATTGATGCAAACATTCCAGCGCCTGCGTTGCTAGGAGCCTGTCTGTTTAGTCTCGGTGTGGCCGCGACGATAACATGACGGCGCTCATCCGGCAGCCAGCGCGAACTTTCGGAGGTTGTGGGCGGTGCA
>NZ_JADPKR010000063.1 GCF_023074055.1 Bradyrhizobium sp. 141 | reverse complement strand
CGACGAGGACGGAATCTACGATCCTCGCCATCCCAACGATCGGCTGCTGCTTGGCATGAAGGGCACGATGAGCGAGCTTGAACTCTCGATGTTCCGCCACCGCTCGCAGGAAGCGCTGAAGCAGAAGGCGCGCCGCGGCGCGCTGGTCCTCGGTGTCGCCGCCGGCTATGTGAAGATCGGTCGCGATCGCATAGAGAAGAATCCGGACAAACGCGTGCAGGACGCCCTGCAGCTGGTCTTCACCAAGTTCGCCGAGCTGCAAAGTGCTAGACAGGTGCACATCTGGCTGAGAGAGGAGGGCATCGAGCTGCCGGTCAAGTCGCGCCAAGGAGAGGCGCACGGCGTCGTGTGGCGACTGCCGGCCTACAACATCGTGCACAACATCCTGACCAATCCGATCTATGCAGGTGCCTACGCGTTCGGGCGCACGACGAGCCGTGTGAGTGTCAAAGGTGGACGCAAGCATGTCCGGCGTGGTGTGCAAAAGCCCATGGCGGAATGGGATGTCTTGATCAAGGATCACCACGCGGCCTACATCACCTGGGACGAGTTCGAGCACAACCTCGAGGTGATCGCCAACAATGCGACCGGCATGAGCAGCGCACTCGCTCGCGGAGCAGCTCGTAAAGGCGAGTTGCTGCTGCCCGGACTGCTGCGATGCGGCCACTGCGGCCGCAAGCTCCATGTGCACTACAGCGGCAAGATCGGCCGCTACAATTGCTACGGTGCGCGTACGAACCACGGTGCCGCGCGCTGCATTTCGATCAGCGGCTTGAGCATCGACGCAGCGATCAGTAACGAGGTCCTGCGCGTGCTGAAGCCGC
>NZ_JADPKR010000037.1 GCF_023074055.1 Bradyrhizobium sp. 141 | reverse complement strand
CGACGAGGACGGAATCTACGATCCTCGCCATCCCAACGATCGGCTGCTGCTTGGCATGAAGGGCACGATGAGCGAGCTTGAACTCTCGATGTTCCGCCAGCGCTCGCAGGAAGCGCTGAAGCAGAAGGCGCGCCGCGGCGCGCTGGTCCTCGGTGTCGCCGCCGGCTATGTGAAGATTGGTCGCGATCGCATAGAGAAGAATCCGGACAAACGCGTGCAGGACGCCCTGCAGCTGGTCTTTCACCAAGTTCGCCGAGCTGCAAAGTGCAAGACAGGTGCACATCTGGCTGAGAGAGGAGGGCATCGAGCTGCCGGTCAAGTCGCGCCAAGGTGAGGCGCACGGCGTCGTGTGGCGACTGCCGGCCTACAACATCGTGCACAACATCCTGACCAATCCGATCTATGCAGGTGTCTACGCGTTCGGGCGCACGACGAGCCGTGTGAGTGTCAAAGGTGGACGCAAGCATGTCCGGCGTGGTGTGCAAAAGCCCATGGCCGAATGGGATGTCTTGATCAAGGATCACCACGCGGCCTATATCACCTGGGACGAGTTCGAGCACAACCTCGAGGTAATCGCCAACAATGCGACCGGCATGAGCAGCGCACTCGCTCGCGGAGCAGCTCGTAAAGGCGAGCTGCTGCTGCCCGGACTGCTGCGATGCGGCCACTGCGGCCGCAAGCTCCATGTGCACTACAGCGGCAAGATTGGCCGTTACAATTGCTACAGTGCGCGTACGAACCACGGTGCCGCGCGCTGCATTTCGATCAGCGGCTTGAGCATCGATACGGCGATCAGTAACGAGGTCCTGCGCGTCATGAAGCCGC
>NZ_JADPKR010000034.1 GCF_023074055.1 Bradyrhizobium sp. 141 | reverse complement strand
GATCGAACGGCGACCCAGCTCGGGCGGCCACCCGGGCTGGGCCATTCCTCACGGAACGGCTCAATATAATCGATCGCCCTAATACAAGGGTGGGCAAAGGCGCAACGCGCCGTGCCCACGATCTCTCGCTTCAGCCCGCAACGGTGGGCACGCTCCCGCCTTCGCTCTTCGAGCTACGGCGGACAAGTCGCTTTGCCCACCCTACGGCAGCGGAGCTCTACACAATCTCCCGTGCCCGCAACCCCGCAATCTCCGCCGCATCGAACCCCAGCTCGCCGAGCACCGCGTCGGTATCCGCGCCCAGCTCAGGCGCCATCCGGTCCAGCCTGCCGCCGCCATGGGCGAGCTTGAAGCCGCTGCCCGCAAAGCGCAGGCGGCCGTAGGGCGTGTCCAGCTCCTGGATCGCGCCGCGTGCCTTGATTTGCGGATGGTCGATGACTTCCTCGACCTTCCAGATGCTGGCGCAGGGCGCGCCGGCGTCTTCCAAAATGATCTCCCATTCGCGCGCCGGTTTTGCCGCCAGCGCCTCCTCGATGATGGCGCGCAGCGCGGGCTCGTTCTCGTTGCGCGCGAACCAGTCGGCAAAGCGCGGGTCGGCGAGCGTGTCCTCGCGGCCGAGCGCGCTCATCAGCGCGCGGTACTGCTTCTCGTTGTTGACGGCGAGCAGGATGTGGCCGTCGCCGCACTTAAACAAATTCGCCGTGGTCCTGCGGCTCACCGCCTGGTTGCCCGAAAGCTGCTGGCGATGGCCGGCGACCGACCAGTCCGCGATCTGCCCGGACAGAAACGCCAGCGTCGCCTCCAGCATGGAGACGTCGATGAGCTGGCCCTTGCCGGTGCGGTCGCGCTGATACAGCGCGCTCGACACGCCGAACGCGGCCGTTGCGCCCGACAGCACGTCGCAGACCGCAAAGCCGGCCCGCGTCGGTCCGGTCTCGGGATGGCCCGTGATCGCCATGATGCCGGACAGCGCCTGCATCTTGCCGTCATAGCCGGGCCGCAGGCGATCCGGGCCGGTCTGGCCGAACCCGGATACCGCGCAGTAGATCAGCTTTGGATTGATCGCCGACAGCGCCTCGTAGCCGATGCCGAGCTTGTCCATCACGCCCGGGCGGAAATTCTCCATGACCACGTCGACCTGACTGGCAAGCTTCTTCACGATCGCGATCGCCTCGGGCTTCTGCAGATCGAGCGTCAGGCTGCGCTTGTTGCCGTTGATGGCCTGGAACGCCGGTGCCAGCCCGCGCTCGGCCCATTCGCGTGACAGCGGCGTGCGGCGCATGTCCTCGCCCTCGCGCCGCTCGACCTTGATGACGTCGGCACCGAGCAGCGCGAGCTGATAGCTCGCGTACGGACCGGCCAGCACTTGCGTAAAATCCAGGATCTTCACGCCCTCGAACGGTCGCGTCACGTCGCTCTCCCCTTTTTGTTGTCGTTGTCGGAGGACGTCAGGCGGCGCGGTTGCCGCGCGCGATCTCCTTCTGCTTGTCGAATTCGGCGCGGCGGCGCGCCAGCTCTTCGGCTGAGAGCTGCGCGACGTTGTTGTAGTCGAGCTTCCAGGAGGCGTCCTCGCTCCAGCGCAGCGGCGACTGCATCGTGGTCTGCGGGCCGCTCGCGGTCTCCAGTAGACGCAGCGCCAGCTCCAGCGTCTGCTCCTGCGAGGCGACATCATGCGGCTTGCCGGCGGAATTGCCGAGCGGGAAGTCGCTGAACAGGAAGCGCGGGACAGCGGCGTGCTCGATGATGTCCTTGGCGCAACCCATGATCACGGTCGGGATGCCGCCCGCTTCGAGATGCCGCGCCACCAGCGCGGTGGTCTGGTGGCAGACCGGGCAGTTCGGCACCAGCACCGCGACATCGACTTTGTCGGCAAGGCAGCGCGCCAGAATCTCCGGCGCGTCGGTGTCGAGCGTGACGCGATGGCTGCGGTTGGTCGGCGCGCCGAAGAAGCGAGCGGCGACTTCGCCGATGCGGCCCGCGGCGGAGGCTTTGAGGAGCTGCGGCAGCGGAAACCAGGTGCCGTTGTCGGTTGCCGAAGTGTGCTTGCGGTCGTAGCCGATGTGCGAGATGCGAAGGTCGTGCGCTTTCGAGGTGTCGCCGTCATAGACCTCGTAGAATTTCGCGCTGCCGTTATACGCCGCGCCCGGCCCCTGGTCGCCCTTGGCGGGATCGTACGGCGCAGCGGTGGTGATGATGGTCACCCGCGACTTTGCCAGCGGCTTCTTCAGCGGCTGGAACGGCGCTGAGGTGTAATGCGCCCAGCGATACGCCGTGGTGTAGCCGATCGCTGCGTAATAGTCGCGCGTGCGCTGCATGTAGGGGACGGGAGCATCGGTGTCGGGCGCAAAGCCGAATTCGTCGTCGCGCGGAGCGGTCATGGGCGCGTCTCCTGGTTCTTGGTTGGCGCCAGACTAGAGATAGTTTTGGGGTTGCTCAACGGGGGGAGGGAGGACGCAGGGCTGAATTGCAGATGAGGATGGAGCGACCTCTCTTCCCCTCTTCCCCTGCGGGAGAGGGTGGCTCGCCGAGAAGCGGCGAGACGGGTGAGGGGTCTCTCTCCGCAAGTCCACTCCCTCAGGAGTTCGCGGAAGCATACCCCTCATCCGGCGCTTCGCGCCACCTTCTCCCGCAACGGGAGAAGGAAGGAAGATAACTCACCTGAACACATGCAGCGCCACATATTGCAGCAGCATGATCGCCTTGGCGTCGATGATGCGGCCGTCGGCGATCATCGCCAAGGCCTCGTCGATCGAGAGCTCCAGCACCTCGATGTCCTCGCCCTCGTGTTCGAGGCCGCCGCCGTCGCTGACGCGCATCGAAGGCTCGTACTCGGCGACGAAGAAATGCAGCTTCTCGGTGATGGCGCCCGGGCTCATGAAGGCCTCGAACACCTTATGGACGTGGTGCAGGCGGTAGCCGGTCTCCTCCTCGGCCTCGGCGCGGATGCGCAGCTCGGGCTCGGCGTTATCGAGCACGCCGGCGGCCGCTTCGATCAGGAGATCGTCGTAGCCGCGGATGAATGCCGGCAGGCGGAACTGGCGCACCAGGATCACGCTGCGCCGTGCGCGATTGTACGGCAGCACGGCCGCGGCGTTGTCGCGCTCATAGGTCTCGCGGTGCTGCGTCTGCCACTCGCCATTGCCGCGCCGGTAGTCGAACGTCGTTGTCTTCAGCGTGGTCCAGCCGTCCGAGAGAACGCGGACGTCCTTGATGCGGACGCGGTCGGAAATGGTCATGGCTCGATCTCAGTTGCTTGGCGTGGTCTCGCGGCCGTCGAGCCACTTCTGAAACATCACCGAGGTCGATTCCTCGAAGCCCAGCGATTGGTAGAACGCATTGGCCGGCGCATTCTCGCGGCGGACCAGCAGCTGGAGTTTTGCGATGCCGGCGGCGCGCAACCAATCCTCGGCCGCCGCCATGATGGCGCGGCCATGGCCGCGCTTCTGGCGGTCTGGATCGACCGCGACGTAATAGATCCAGCCGCGATGGCCGTCATAGCCGACCATGACCGTTGCCGCGATCGCGCCATTGTCGCGGCCGAGCAGGATCGTCGAGTTGTCGCGCCGCCGCGCCAGCGCGATGTCGGAATGCGGATCGTTCCAGGGACGCGTCAGGCCGCAGCGCTGCCACAGCGCGACGACGGGCTCGACATCGGCATCGGTGATGGCGTCGATCGTAAGACTATTCACAGCACTTTCCCCGGATTCATGATTCCATGCGGATCGAGCATCGCCTTGATCGCGCGCATCAGCTCGATCGCGGTCTTGTCCTTGACGTCGGGCAGCTCGTCGCGCTTGAGCACGCCGATGCCGTGCTCGGCCGAGATCGAGCCGCCCATGCGCAGCACGATCGCGAACACCACCGCGTTCATCTCGTGCCAGCGCGCCAGAAAATCCGCGGTGTCGGCGCCGACCGGCTGGCTGACATTGTAGTGCAGATTGCCGTCGCCGAGATGGCCGAACGGCACTGGCCGCGCGCCGGGGATCAGCTTCACGACGGCTTCATCGGCCTCGGCAATGAAGGAAGGCACGGCCGCGACGGGCACGGAGATGTCGTGCTTGATCGAGCCGCCCTCCGGCTTCTGCGCCGAAGACATCTCGTCGCGCAGCTTCCAGAAGCCGGCGCGCTGGGTGAGGTTGGCCGCGATCACGGCATCGTCGACGATCTCCTCCTCCATGGCACGGGCCAGGATCGTCTCCAGCGGCGTGCGGGCGTCCTCGCCCGGCGAAGACAATTCCATCAGCACGTACCAGGGATGCTTCTCGCCAAGCGGATCGCGCACGTCGATGCCGTGCCGGACCGAGAACTCCACCGCCATCTCCGACAGCAGCTCAAAACTCGTCAGCGCATTGGCGGCTTCGCCTTGCGCGATCGTGAGCAGCTTGAGCGCCGCCGCCGGCGACTTCAGCCCGACGAAGGCGGTCTCGACAGCCCGCGGCTTCGGAAACAGTTTTAAAGTCGCCGCCGTGATGATGCCGAGCGTGCCCTCCGCGCCGATGAAGAGGTTGTGCAGATTGTAGCCGGTGTTGTCCTTCTTCAGCTTCGAGAGAGAATTGAGCACGCGCCCGTCGGCGAGTACCACCTCGAGCCCCAGCGCCATCTCGCGCGCGACGCCATAGGCGAGCGCGGCGGTGCCGCCGGCATTGGTCGAGAGATTGCCGCCGATGGTGCAGCTGCCTTCGGCACCCAGCGACAGCGGAAACAGCCGGTCCACCTCGGCGGCCTTCGCTTGCGCGATCTGCAGCACCACGCCGGCTTCGCAGGTCATGGTGTTGGAGGCGGTGTCGACCTCGCGGATCTTGTCGAGCCGCCGCAGCGACACCACCACTTCGCCATTGTGCGGCGTCTGCCCGCCGACGAGCCCGGTATTGCCGCCTTGCGGCACCAGCGCGATGTTGTGCGCGGAGGCGAGCTTGCAGATCTCCGAGACCTCCGCCGTGGAGCCCGGCCGCAGCACCAGCGGCGAGCGGCCGTGGAACAGATTGCGCTCCTCGGTGAGGTAAGGCTCGATGTCGGTCGCATCGGTGATGGTGTGGCGGTCGCCGACGATGTTGCGGAATTGCGCGATCAATTCGGGCACAAGCGGCGGGATGGCGGATTTACTGACGTTCATTCTCGTGTCTCTTCTCAAGCTTCTTATCGCGCAACCGCGGCCCGGCGCAGCCGGTCGTTGATCGCTTCGCCGAGGCCTTCCTCGGGCACCGTCATCACCGCGATCGCCTGCGGGCTCTTCGCATCGAGCTCGCGAAGATAGCCGAACAGATTGGCGGCGGCTTCATCGAGATCAGCTGTGGGCGACAAATTCATGACGGCGCTCGCGGCATCGATGCCGGGCAGCCGCGCGGGACCGAATGCGAGCAGCGCCTCGCCCGGCGCCACCTCACGCGCATCGAGCCGCACATGGGCGCGCGGCGCGTAATGCGAGGCCAGCATGCCCGGCGCCAGCGGCTGGCTGTCGTCGCTTTCGGCTTCCATCGGCGGCCGCGCCAAGGCTGCGCCCAGCACCGCCTCGATCCGTTCGCGCGAGAGCCCGCCGGGACGCAGCAGCATCGGCGCCTCGAAGCAGCCCACGATGGTCGATTCGACGCCGACCTCGACCGGCCCGCCGTCAATGATGAGGTCGATCCGCCCCGATAAGTCGCTCTCGACATGGGCGGCCAGCGTCGGCGAGACGTGGCCGGAGATGTTGGCCGACGGCGCCACCACGGCCCCGCCAAAGGCGCGCAGGATCGCCTGGGCGACCGGGTGGGCGGGAATGCGGATCGCGACGGTGTCGAGGCCCGCGGTGGCGAGATCCGCCACCGGGCAGCCTTCCGTCTTCGGCACCACCAGCGTCAGCGGCCCCGGCCAGAACGCCTCCGCGAGCCTCAACGCGCGCGCGTCGAACCGCCCGATCCGCCGCGCGGCTTTGAGGTCAGCGACATGCGCGATCAGCGGATTGAACGCTGGCCGCCCCTTGGCGGCGTAGAGATGGGCGATCGCGGCGGCACTGGCGGCATCCGCCCCGAGCCCGTAAACCGTCTCGGTCGGAAACGCGACCAGCCCGCCGGCGGCGAGCCGCCGGGCGGCAGCCTCCGCGCCGGCCGCGCCGGCCGGTAAAATCAGCGTTTCAAGACCCGTTTTCACAGGGACAAAATTCCTCATCTCGGCCGCTTGCGGTGCGCCAAACCCGACGCTATAAGCCGCCTTCTTGTCGGAGTGTGGCTCAGCCCGGTAGAGCACTGCGTTCGGGACGCAGGGGTCGCAGGTTCGAATCCTGCCACTCCGACCATTCTTCCAAAAGTTGACGTTTTCCAGAGGCTTGGCGGACCGGCCGCCGGCGCCTCAGGCGTCCTTTTGCGACGATTTTGAACGCACGTCCACCGAGGACTTGCGCTTGGCGGGGGCGCCCGCACGCTTAGCACGCCGAGGGCCCTCTCGCGTTGTGCTGAGATCGGTCTCGATGATCATTGCGGTATCAAGCCCAATTGCTCCTTGGAGGCGCGCTCCGGTCATTGTGCAGCGATTTAGGACTGAATCTCTAAAATTCGCCTCTTCCAGGTTGGCTCCAGACAGATTTGTGCCCTGCAAGTACGTTTCAACCAGATTAGCTCCCTTGAGAGGGGCTCCACTCAAGTCGCAATGCAGCAGCCTTGCCGATAGCAAATTGACGCCGTTGAGATCGGCGCCGTGCAAGTTGACGTGATACAACGTGGAACCAAAAAATTGCGTCCCGCGCAGCGAAGCGCCGGTCATTACCGTCAGCTCGAAATCGAGCACTCTGCAATTTTCTCCGTTAAGGTCGATGGCGGGAAGGTACGCATTGCCTGGAAAAAAAACTCCCGGTCGCCAGCCGGCGGCGTTGATCCGGTGGCAAAGCGATTCAAAATAGCCCCTGCCGCCGGGAGCAAATCTGCGTCTTCCCCCTCCGAATCGGAGATAATTTTCCCGAAGACAATCGCGATCTGGCTCTCGACGATCTGCAGTCGGCAAGCTGGCATGCACCACTGCGGTGATTTGCATGAGGGCGTCGCCAAGATGCGCATCGAGAGCCGTGGTTCTCATGGGCTCTACGGGAGCCGTCAATTCAAACGGCAAAGCGTGCTCGAGCAACTCGTTGATGAAGGCAGCCTGCCACACTTTCACTCCGCGCCGCATCAGTGGTTGCGGCCTCAGATGAACGCCTTCGGCCCACCAAATGTAAACGTCGAGCAGCAGGTCGCCGATCCATTTCCAACGCCCAGGCTCAGCCTGAATCTCGCTGTTCAAAAGCCAAAGGATGTGAGCTCGGACGTCGCGCGTAAGCCATTGAGGCGCCAGCAGCCGCGCGAGGGCGCGGCTTGCCTTGAATTGCGGCGTTCCCTCGGGGAAGTCCTGCCAATACGCGACCTTGGGTGCAGCGAGCGGCCCGGACATTCCTTGCGAAAGTTCTTTGACAACGGCAACAACGGCCTCGGCGAAGAGATACTCACGAAAGCTCTTGTGGAGGAATTCGCAGCCGATATTGGTGTTTCCACCCTTGAAGTAGAAATTGATGACTAGCTCATGGAGGACGCTATCGCATGTTGCGTCGCTGACGAGGCCGCGCAGGCCTTGCTCCGAACGCCATGCATCGATCGTTTCGGTGTCGTCCTCAAGCCGGCTGCTGAGTTCGGTGAAGGAAATTGCTTCTCGACCCAGAACGGTAATGACTGCTGCCACCCTGTGCAACAGATGGCGCAACGACTCGCCGCCGCGATGGACTGTGTCCTGCAGGTCTTCGCTTCGTCCCTTTCCAGCATGAGCGACCGTGACGTCGACGAGGGCCTTGTAAAGTGCGCTTGGCTCCGCGACCAGTTGAGCTGGATCGCCGTCCGTTTCGACTAAGGTCCGAAACGTCAAATAGGCCAGCAGGGGCGATCCCACGACCTCCATGCTATGGCTTTCCGTGTCGTCTGATTTCGAGAACCACTGCTCGTACTGCTCGAAGACAGCCTCGAGTCGGGCGTGATCCAGCGACCATTGCGCGACCTGGCCGATTTTTTCAGCGCGCTTGAGGTTAGTCGCAATTGCCTCGGCAAAGCCCCGCAACATGATCGGTGTCAAGTGGCGGACCGTGAGAACGGGCGTGTTGGGTTTCAAAATTCCGCTGCTGCGGACCTCGGCCGATGGGCGTCCAGTCAGGATGAGGCGTACGGATGTGCCAGGACGGCCGATAAAATACTCCCGGATTCGGGGCAACCAGGTCTGAAGCTGCGCCTGGTAGCTGGTATTGCCGGTTAGCGAAACCTCGTCCCAGCCGTCGAGGATGAAAACGAGCTGAGAAATTTGGGCCTTTCCGAGTTTGAAAGCGGCGCTAAGCGCATCAGAGGTGATAATCGACTGACCCGGGCGAGGGGGCTCCTCATCAACAGGTCCAATGCGCAACGCGTCCTCGATCAATTCATTGGCGCTGTCGAACGTCGTGAGCCGAAAGTCGCGAAAGCGGACCAGAATGGGCCGCAGTCCGCGCGTCAACAGCTCGTTGGCGAGCCGCAACGTAAACGCTGATTTGCCGCAGCCCGGCGGCCCTTGGACAACGATGAGCTCCTTGAATTTCGGATCGGAAAACAGCTCGACGACCGTGTCGACGAGATTGTGACGGCCGCCACCCGCTTCATTGTCCTTGAATGGATCTTTGCGCGCTTTTTCGTCAGCGATCTCCGACCAGAACAGGCGCCCACAATCGGTTTCCGCGTAAATATCGCGCAGAGAATACGGCTCACGCCCCCAGACCTGCGCGTCCGAAAATTGCCAACGCAGCCAAGCGTGATGAGCCGCGATATAACTCTCGGGACTTGGCCGTGCCGCCTGCAATCCGGTCAGTTGAGATAACAGCTTGGCCTCGAATTTTCCTGACACCTTGATGGCTTGAAAGCGGTCCAGAATACCCGCGGAGTTAACGGCTTCGTTCAGGCAGATCGGTATCACCGGAATCCCGGTCAATCTGTTGCGCTCGCTTAGAAACCACCATTCGCGCCGGCACCACTCCGACTTGGCGGCTTCTGCTCCGATGATCGCAATCGCGGCCGAGCATTCCATCAGCCATCGATAGAGGTCATTCGACCACAGACTGCCGCCCTCGATGCCCACATCCCGCAGGACGTCAAAACCGCCAGTACTCAATGCCGCCTCAAGGCGCCGGACGGCTTCCGCTGTCGGTTCATGGTCGCGCTTGTAGCTGATGAAGACTGTCGGCTTTAGCATCGGCCACCCCTATAGCTTGAGGCGAGCCAGTGAGGCCGGCCGCCGGATCGTAGCGATGAAGTTTACCAGAAGTGGAAGGTCGGTCACGCGCAATCTACGCGAAGGACGGTGCTCCCCTCCGTCGGACGTTTTAAAGACGGTGCAAGTCGCCGTTGTCGCCAAACAACGGATGCAGGCAACGGCGCCTCGCTTCGCTCTACCCGCGCGCTTGCCTCATCGCCTCAGCCCCTACCGTTCGCCCAAATCCTTGCGCCCGGCATAACCAGTTGCCATCCGGTCAGGCCGACGGCTAGAGAGTGCATAGCCGGGCGCGCGTTCGAGAGCGCGATCGGCCAATAACAAAAACAGGGCTGGAAATCATGAACAAGAAGATCGTCGCGCTCGTTGCTGCTTTCGGCTTCGCTGCCTGCGGGTCGGCATGGGCTGCATGGCCGGACGACAAGCCCATCGAAGTCGTCGTCGGCTTCGCGCCCGGCGGCGGCACCGATGTCATGGCTCGCAAGCTTCTACCCTTCGTCGAGCGCGCGCTGGGCGGCAAGGCGAAGTTCGTCGTCCTGAACAAGCCCGGCGCCGGCGGAGAGATCGCATTTGCTGCGATCGCGCGCGCGGCGCCCGACGCCTATTCGATCGGTGTCGTCAACGTACCAGGCTACAACTTCCTGCCGATGACCCGCAAAACCCAATACACCACGGACGAAATCCGGCTGGTCGCACGGGTCGTCGAAGATCCGAACGTGATCGTGGTGCCCGCGGACAGCAGATTCGGCAATCTGCCGGATGTCATTGCCGCACTTCGCAGCAAGCCGGGCTCGGTGACGTTTGGTCACAATGGCGCCGGCACAAACGGTCATCTGGCCATTCGCATGCTCGCGGCGGCCGCGAAGGTCGAGCCCAACGAGATCTCCTACAGAGGAACGGCGGCACAGCGGACTGATCTGTTGGGTGGGCATTTGGAAGTCGGAATGATCAGCCTCAGCGAGATTCCCGAATTGCATGGCACCAACAAGGGGCCACTTCGCGTCATCGCGATCCTGTCGAAGAAGCGCTTTCCATCGCTGCCCGAAGTTCCGACAGCAGAGGAGGTGGGCTTTCCAGTCACGTCGACGGCAGAACGCGGCTTTGCGGTCCCGAAGGGCGCTTCAGACGACATCGTTAAGAAGCTCGAAGCCGCGATTGCCGAGGGCCTGCGGAATCCCGAGTACCTGACGAGCTCGCCCGGCGACGAGCCGGTGATCGCTTTCATGCCGGGTGCCGAGTGGCAGAAACGTCTCGACGAGATGTCCGCGGCTTTGCGTCCCTATGCGGAGGAGATGCGAGCAAACGAGCAGAAGTGATCAATCCCGCCGTAGCTTGGGTGGTCGCGAGACTACCTTCGCGCCACCAGCACGCCCACCAGAAACGCCACCATCAGCGACGGCAACGGTGCCTCGCGCACCATGCCGCGGACGACCTCCGGCCAGTGCTGATCCGGGACCAGTCCCGGCGATCGCACGTTGGGCGCGGGCTCGATGCCCCAGTGTGATGCGAGCTCGGCGATCTCGCTTTGCGCCAGGCGCACGTCGTCGCGGACGCGGAAGATGGCGGCGTCCAATTGCTCGCGCGGCGCGAGCTGCATCAGCGTCGAGACGGCCGTGCGCAACGTCATCTCGCCAAAGCCTTGCAGCCTCACCTGCTCCTCGGGGTCGGACGTCATGCCAAATCCCTCACAGCACCAAATCCCTCACAGCACCAAATTCTTCACAGCGCCAAATTCTTCACAGCGCAAAGTGACGCGCGAGGGCGAAGGCCGCCGTCGCGCACAGGACCAGCGTGGACACCGCACCGGCCACGCCGCGCGCGAGATGGGTTCGCGTCAGGTGCCTGGTCATGGTCTTGCTCCATGCTCTCATGGAAATGGTCGCCGTGGAGCTTGGTTCCTTGGGTACGCCGGCGAATCGCGGGCGTCCGCTACTTCCGCAGCAGCTCGCTCAAGGCCGCCGTCGCCTCGGCGCAGCGGATGTCGTCGATCTCGCGCGACAGGCCGAGCGCGCTCGCTCTCAGCTCTTCGAGCGTCCAGCTATCCGGATTCTGGCTTTCGAGCTGACCGAGACGCTTGTTCAGATCGTCCAGTCTCGATTGGAGCTGCCCGATGCTGGCAGCCCCATTCACTTTCCAAACGCGTTGTGCGCGCATCGTCGTTCCCCTGATCGTCTCACGGCCTTGTGAGAGCGGTTCGTGGCCGGAATGGGAGTTTGTTTTGTCCGGCTTCAGACGGCGGGGAACCGTTGCAAATCCGCAACGAAGTTCCGGATTTTCGCGAGCGACTGGGCGAGCCCGCACGATGATACCCGCAGGCATTGATTGTGTGCCGTCACGATGATGGGCGAGCCGGCCTGTGCGCGCGGTGCGCCGCTCGATAGGCTCATGCCCGACGCAATCCGGGACATGAAGGAATGACGCGTGGCGAGATTTGTGACTGTCGCGGCCGGCCAGCTTGGCCCGATCGCGAGGACCGCGACGAGAACCGACGTGGTGGCCCGGCTGACGGCCCTGATGCGCGAGGCGAAGGCTTGCGGCTGCGACCTGATCGTCTATCCCGAGCTCGCGCTGACGACGTTTTTTCCGCGCTGGTATTTTGAAGATCAGGCCGAGATCGATAGCTTTTTCGAGCGCGAGATGCCGGGCCCGGAGACGCGAGGCCTGTTCGATCTGGCGCGCGAGCTCGGGATCGGCTTTTGCCTCGGCTATGCCGAGCTGACGGTCGAGGCCGGAATTGTCAGGCGCTACAACACGTCCATCCTCGTCGACAGAAGCGGCGCGATCACCTTGAAGTATCGCAAGGTCCATCTGCCCGGCCACGCCGAGCACGAGCCGTGGCGCAAATTTCAGCATCTGGAAAAGCGCTATTTCGAGCCCGGCAGCGGCTTCGATGTCGCCGGCGCCTTCGGCGGCGTGATGGGCATGGCGATCTGCAATGACCGCCGCTGGAGCGAGACCTATCGGGTGATGGGCCTGCAGGGCGTCGAGATGGTGATGATCGGCTACAACACGCCGGTGCACAATCCGCCCGCGCCCGAGCATGACGATCTCTCGCTGTTCCACAACCATCTGGTGA
Organism: Bradyrhizobium sp. 141; assembly: GCF_023074055.1. GTDB lineage: Bacteria > Pseudomonadota > Alphaproteobacteria > Rhizobiales > Xanthobacteraceae > Bradyrhizobium. Next base: position 410 of record NZ_JADPKR010000034.1, on the reverse strand, counting down.
TGCAGTCCGGCGCCTATCAGAACGGCACCTTCGTGATCGGCGTCGCCAAGGCCGGTATCGAGGAGGGCGTGGACCACATCGGCGGCAGCTGCATCATCGCGCCTTCCGGCGAGATCATCGCGAGATGCACGACCAAGGGCGACGAGATCGCGCTGGCGCGCTGCGACCTCGATCTCTGCAACTCCTACAAGCGCACCACCTTCAATTTCGACGTCCACCGCCAGCCCCAGACCTATGGGCTGATCGTGGAGCGGAAGGGGGTGACGACGATGGCGGACGGAATGCCGGCGCGGGCGAGGGAGTAAGGCTCTCATCCGGGCTTCTGTAACGGGCCTTGGTTAGTCAATCCCTTTTTGCGTCATCCACTCGCTGGGCACTTGCTTCTGTACGGGATCGGCGCGGTGGCCGTC
>NZ_JADPKR010000107.1 GCF_023074055.1 Bradyrhizobium sp. 141 | reverse complement strand
CCTCCATCGACCTTTGAAAGCAGAGAATCATTCGGCTCACCGTTCGGCAAACGGAAACGCGCCAAATCACATAGATTCACAGCCTCTGAGGTGCGAGGCCGGCGGCGCAACGCGCAGTCGGGCGAGCCTCGAAGGATGGGCCGCGAACACCGCTCGGCCACACACCATCACTCCGCCACCAGCGCATTCATGTGCTCGACGGCTTCGGCGAACTCTTCCTTGAACTCCTGCACCACGGCGCCGGCCGACTTCACGCTGTCGATCAGGCCGACGCCCTGGCCGACGAAATAGCTGACGAGATCGCGCGCCTTGGCGTTGCCGCTTGCCGCGGCCCGGTCGATCGAGTTGAAGGCATCGCGGCTGATGATGCTCTGCAGCGGCATCGGCAGCGCGCCCGGGCTGTCCGGCGCGCGGTCCCAGGCATCGGTCCAGACCGAGCGAAGCTGCCGGGCCGGCTTGCCGGTGCGGCCCTTGGAGCGAACGGCATCGCGCGAGGACGCCGCGATCATCTTCTCGCGGAAAATCTCCGTAGTCTCGGCCTCGACGGTGGCCAGCCACACCGAGCCGGTCCAGGCGCCGGCCGCCCCCATCGCCATGCAGGCCGCCATCTGCCGTCCGGTCATGATGCCGCCGGCCGCGAGCACCGGCACGTCGCGGATCTTCTTGATCGCCTTGATCACCTCGGGCACCAGCACCATGGTCGAGACCTCGCCGCAATGCCCGCCGGCCTCGGTGCCCTGCACCACGAGGATGTCGACACCGGCCGCGACCTGGCGCAGCGCGTGCTCCTTGGCGCCGACGAGAGCGGCGACCGGCACGCCGTGTTTCTTGCCCATCTCGATCATCGCCTTCGGCGGCACGCCGAGCGCATTGGCGATCAGCCGGATCGGATGATTGAAGGAGACCTCGAGCAGCTCAAGCGCCGTCTTCCCGTCGAAGGGCTGCGGCTGGTTGGCGTCCACATCAGTCATGGTCAGCTCGATGTCGTACTTCTTGAGGAGATCACGCGTGTAGGTGCGGTGCTCCTGCGGCACGCGCGCTTCAAGGCTCTTCCAGGTGACGTCCTTCTCGCCGGAGGTCGAGATGTTCTCGGGAATGAGCACGTCGATGCCGTAGGGCTTGCCATCGGCGTGATCGTCGATCCATTTCAGCTCGCGTTCGAGCGTATCAGGCGTGTGCACGGTGGCACCCAGCACACCGAAGCCGCCGGCGCGGCTGACAGCGGCGACGACATCGCGGCAATGGCTGAAGGCCAGCAGCGGGAACTCGATGCCCAGCATGTCGCAGATCGGCGATTTCATGGCTCTCTCCCGGCGACCTTCGCGTTGCTGTTGTTGTCGTGGCGAAGCAAGGGTGAACTAGCTCATCCTCGCTGGCGATGCCATGCCGGATTCGACGGAGCATCTTGCGTGTAGACGTCGCGCAATGCGCGAGCCGTTCCTGGTCGCCTATCGGCGGCGTTTAAGATGAAAACAGGCGAGGTCGCATGACCAGCGCCTGAGGCCCGCGCCGAGCGCAGACCGGACAGGCCTTGTCATTCGGCATTTGCGGGCTAATTAATGCAGGCGCATCTTTCCGCCGGAGCCCCTCGCATGACCGACACCCCCGCCTACGTGCCGCCCAAAGTCTGGACCTGGAACAAGGAGAATGGCGGGCAGTTCGCCAGCATCAACCGCCCGATCGCCGGTCCCACCCACGACAAGGAGCTGCCGGTCGGCAAGCATCCCTTCCAGCTCTATTCGCTGGCGACGCCGAACGGGGTGAAGGTCACGGTGATGCTGGAGGAGCTGCTGGCGCTCGGCCACAAGGGCGCCGAATACGACGCCTGGCTGATCAAGATCGGCGACGGCGATCAGTTCGGCAGCGGCTTCGTCGACATCAACCCGAACTCGAAGATTCCGGCGCTGATGGATCGCTCCGGTCCGGAGCCAATCCGGGTGTTCGAGTCCGGCTCGATCCTGTTCTACCTCGCCGAGAAGTTCGGCGCCTTCCTGCCGAAGGACATCAAGACCCGTACCGAGGCGATGTCCTGGCTGTTCTGGCAGATGGGAAGCGCACCCTATCTCGGCGGCGGCTTCGGCCATTTCTACGCCTATGCGCCCACCAAGATCGAATACGCCATCGACCGCTTCGCGATGGAGACCAAGCGCCAGCTCGACGTGCTCGATCGGCGCCTTGCCGACAACGAATATCTCGCGGGCAAGGAGTACACCATCGCTGATATGGCAGTGTGGCCGTGGTACGGCGCGCTCGCCAAGGGGCTGGTCTATGGCGCCGGCGAATTCCTCTCCGTGCAGGACTACAAGAACGTGCAGCGCTGGACCGACCAGATTGCGCAGCGCCCCGCCGTGAAGCGCGGCCGCATGGTCAACCGTGTCTCCGGCGATCCCGCCAGCCAGCTCCACGAACGGCACGACGCGAGCGATTTCGAGACCAGGACGCAGGACAAGCTCGCGCCCGCGACGTAGGTGCGTAGGGCGGATTAGCCGAAGGCGTAATCCGCCATCCCTTGGGGGATTGCTCGGCGGATTACGCTTCGCTAATCCGCCCTACGATCAATCCGGCAGCATCTCGCCGGAGCCGCCGAGCTCCGCCGGCAGGTCGGCATATTTCGGCAAGCCATCCCGGACCGACACCATCTTGCTTGCGTAGTTCGCATGCAGGGCTGGCTGGTGTTGGTATCCCTTCAGCAGATTGGCGTAGACGTCGATCAGCCGCATCCGCGGGTGCTCAGTCATGACGTGGCCGCCGCAGCATTTGCAGAATTTTCGGTAGGAGTGCTCGGTCTTGTTGAACGTCCCGAGCTCCGCCTCGCCCTTGGTGATGCGCACACTGTCCGACTTCCAAAGGCTGAAAGCGTTGATCGGCGCCGCTGACCACGCCTGGCAGTCGGCGCAATGGCAATAGCCTGCAAACATCGGCTTGCCCGTGACCTCGACCTCGACGGCTCCGCAGAAGCAGCCGGCGCGATAGCTCGCCTGCGGCTCGGCCTGCGTATCCCCGGCAGCGACCAAGAGGTCGTTGTAGCTGGGATCCTTGTGCATGAAATTGCGGATGAAATCGCACTCGACGGAGAGCTTGCGCCCCTGTGCCCGCACTGCGTCCAGTGTGGCGCGGCCAAGCTTCGAGCCGATGCCGCGGCCGCCGAGCTCCGGCGGCACCTCGGTGTGCACGAGCGTGATCACGCCGTCGGACTTGCGGTAAGTGACGAATGCGATCGGCCCGTCGACGTCAAGCTCGAACCGGCTGCGTTCTTCGTTGTCGCGAAAGGATTCCGGCATCGTCTCGCTCCTGGGTTCGGCTATTTGGTCTTTGCGCCTTCCGCCGCCGGAAACACGACGCGGTCGTCGGTGCGGCAGTAGCGGTCGGCGAACATGCGGCCGATCGGGTGATAGCGATCCATATGCACCCGCATCGCCTTGTCGTCCCACAGCTCGTCGCGAATGTGGAAGTGGATGCCTTCGCCCATGATCAGGCGGCGATCGTCGTTGACGTCGATCAGCTTCCAGAGCTTGCACTCCATCGCCCAGGGCGTGTCGGCGAGTCGCGGCACCGCGATCTTCGTCGAAGGCGCAAGCTTGAGGCCGAGATAGTCGGGCTCGCCGATGTCAGGTGGAAAATCGCCGCTGCTCTCGTGCATCGCGCGCGCCAGCGGCTCGTCCGCCAGGTTGACCACGAACTCGCCGGTGCGCTGGATATTGAGGAAGGTGTCCTTGTCCTCACCATCAGGCTTCCGGTTCGCCGCGAACATGCAGAGTGGCGGGTCCTCGCAGAACGCGTTGAAGAAGCTGAACGGGGCGGCGTTGACCACGCCGGTCGGCCCGAGCGTGGTCACCCACGCGATCGGCCGCGGCAGGATGAAGGACGTCAGCACCTTGTAGCGCTCGCGTGGCGTGAGGTCGCTGGCGGCGTAGTCCATGGGGGCTCCTGCAAGGGGGAGGTCTCGTAGGGTGGGCAAAGCGACTTGTCCGCCGTAGCCGCAGAGCGAAGGCGGAAGCGTGCCCACCACTTCTTTGATGGTGGGCACGGCGTAAGTGCGCTTTTGCCCACCCTACAGCACTTCCGTCGCACGACCTTCGTAGGGCGGATTAGCCGAAGGCGTAATCCGCCACTTTTCATGCCATAGGCGTTCGGCGGATTACGCTTCGCTAATCCGCCCTACGACATCTCGATCACGCCATGCTCAGCTCGTGGCGTCCGACCACCATCCAGTGCACCTCGTCCGGACCGTCCGCAAAGCGCAGATGGCGGACGTCCTGGTACATCTCGGCCAGCGGGGTCCAGTGCGAGATGCCGGTGGCGCCGTGCATCTGGATGGCCTGGTCGATGATCTTGCAGGCGCGCTCGGGCACCATGGCCTTGACCATGGAGACCCAGACGCGGGCCTCCTTGTTGCCGAGCACATCCATCGCCTTGGCCGCCTTCAGCACCATCAGCCGCATCGCCTCGATCTCGCAGCGGGCCTGGGCGATGATCTGCATGTTGCCGCCGAGATGGGCGATCTTCTTGCCGAAGGCTTCGCGGGTGAGGCCACGCTGCACCATCAAATCGAGCGCCTTCTCGGCCTTGCCGATGGTGCGCATGCAGTGATGGATGCGGCCCGGCCCGAGGCGGAGCTGCGAGATCTCGAAGCCGCGGCCTTCACCGAGCAGGATGTTCTCCTTGGGGACTCGAACGTTGTTGAAGCGCATGTGCATGTGGCCGCGCGGGGCGTGGTCCTGGCCGAACACATACATGGGGCCGAGCACCTCGACGCCGGGCGTGTCGCGCGGCACCAGGATCTGCGACTGCTGCTTGCTCGGCGCCGCATCCGGATTCGTCTTGACCATCACGATCAGGATCTTGCAGCGGGGATCGCCGACGCCGGAGATGTAGTACTTCTCGCCATTGATGACCCATTCGTCGCCGACGAGCTTTGCCATCGTCGAGATGTTCTTGGCGTCGGAGGAGGCGACGTTCGGCTCTGTCATGACATAGGCCGATCGGATCTCGCCGTTGAGTAGCGGCTTCAGCCACTTCTCCTTCTGCTCCTTGGTGCCGACGCGCTCCAGCACTTCCATGTTGCCAGTGTCCGGCGCCGAGCAGTTCATGCTCTCCGAAGCCAGTGGGCTCTTGCCCAGCTCGGATGCGATATAGGCGTAGTCGAGATTCTTCAGGCCCTGGCCGGTCTCGTCATCCGGCAGGAAGAAGTTCCAGAGACCTTCCTGCTTGGCCTTGTTCTTGGCCTTCTCCAGTACCTCGAGCTGCTTCGGCGTGAAGCTCCAGCGGTCTTCCTTGGTCTCGCCGGCCTTGGCGAACTCGATCGACATCGGCTCGACGGTGTCGCGGATAAATTTCTTGACGTGATCGTAGAGTGGCCGGACTTGGTCCGACATGCGCAAGTCGTTGAGCTCGTCGCCGGGATTGAGGGTGTAGTTGGTGGTGCGGGGAATGTAGGTGTGTTTTGTCATTGTTCCTCCCGGGACGCTGAGATCGTTCTGGGCGCAAGAATAGTCGCAGCGCGGCCAAAGTGCGAGCGCGCATTTTTCACGCGGAGCCATGCCATGCGATGGAATATCGCGAAGGCGTTTGAAATGTTGTTTGAATGGGATGGGGAGGCGGCAGGCACGCGCCTCACTCTCCGCTGTCATCGCCCGGCGAAGACCGGGCGATCCAGTATTCCAGAGACCGTACTGATTGGGCCGAGAAGCCGCGGCGTACTAGATGCCCCGGTCAAGCCGGGCATGACAGTGTGGCTGGGGTACGCTAGTTCGGCATCCGATGCATCGCGCAGATCTTGTTGCCGTCGAGGTCGCGCAAATAGGCGAGATACATCTTGCCGGCCGCGCCGCCATCGCGGATGCCCGGTGGATTCTCACAGGTCTTGCCGCCGGCCGCGAGACCGGCCGCGTGCCAGGCTTCGACTTGCTCGGGCGAGCTGCACGCAAAGCCGATCGTGCCGCCGTTCGCGCAGGTCGCCGGCTCACCGTTGATCGGCTTCGACACCGAGAACACGCCAGTCTTGGTGATGTAGAAGATGCGGTGGCCGTCGACCCTGGCCGGCCGCACCTCGAGCGTGCTCAGCAGGTTGTCGTAGAATGATTTGGCCTTGTCGAGATCGTTGGTGCCGATCATCACGTGCGAGAACATTTGCCCATTCCCTTCTGCGCTTACAATACAAGGAGCCGTAGGGTGGGCAAAGCGCAGCGTGCCCACCACGACATTGGAAAATGCCTCTGGTGGGCACGGCGCAAGGGCGCCTTTGCCCACCCTACAAGTCATCAAAACGCGGTATAGCCACCATCGATCACGAACGTATCCGCCGTGTGATAGGACGACGCCTTGCTCATCAGATAGACGGCGATGCCGCCGAAATCGCTTGCCTCGCCGAAGCGCCGCACCGGAATGCGCGGCATCACGTTGGCGACGAACTTCTCGTTGGCCATAAGCCCTGATGTCATGTCGCTCTTGATCCAGCCGGGCAGGATCGCATTGGCGGTGACGCCGTGGCGCGCCAGCTCGACGCCGAGCGCGCGCACCAGCGCGTTGATCGCGGCCTTGGTTGCAGCATAATGCTCGTTGCGCGCGGTGCCGAAGATCGAGGCCAGGCTCGAGGTCGCGACCAGCCGGCCGAAGGGATCGCCGGCGTTGGCGCGATCGGTCATGTGGCGCGCGGCGGCCTGGAACGCGTGGAATACGCCGTCGAGATTGGTCGAAAACATCGTTCGCCATTCTTCCTCGGTGCGCTCGATGAAGGAACGCCGGCCGCCGCCGCCGATGCCGGCATTGGCGAAGCAGCCGTCGACCCGGCCGAAAATATCGAGCGTCGCCTTCATCGCCGAGTTGACTGAGGCTGGGTCGGTGACGTCACAAACGCGGCTATCGACCTTGCCTGATAGCCCCGCCATGCTCGCGGCAGCAGCCTTGTTCTTGTCAGCATTACGGCCCCAGATCGAGACGTTGCAGCCTTGGCCCGCGAGCGCCTGCGCGATGCCGAGGCCGATGCCGCCATTGCCTCCGGTGATGACGGCCACGCGGCCGGAGAGGTCGAAAATGTTCATGGCGCGTTTCCTGTTTTTGGCAAGTCTTCTTGATGTGCGGCGCATCAGCCGCTGCGCGCAAGATTGCTTGCTATGCTCTGATCACCATGGACAAGACCGCGCCAAAAATCAAATATGCGCCCCGGCAAAACGAATTCCGGTCTGCGAAACTGACGCGGGCCGCAACTGACGAGGAAACCATGCAGTTCAAACACGTCACGCTCGATTTCGATGGCTCGGTCGCGATCCTCAAGCTCGACCATCAGGAGGTGATGAACGCGGTCTCCGTGGACATGCTCGGGGGTCTTGCCGAAGCGCTCGACGCGATCGAGGAGAAGAAGGACGAGGTCCGCTGCGTCGTACTGACGGGCGCGGGGCGGGCGTTCTGCACCGGCGCGAACCTTCAGGGCCGCAACGACCAGTCGAAGAAGACCAAGGCCGGCCTGACGCTCGAGACCGGCTTTCATCCCTTCCTGCGCCGCATCCGCAATTTGCATTGCCCGATCGTGACCGCGGTCAACGGTCCGGCGGCGGGCGCCGGCATGAGCTTCGCGCTGCTCGGTGACTTGATCCTGTGCGCGCGTTCCTCTTACTTCCTTCAGGCCTTCCGTCGCATCGGCCTCGTGCCGGATTGCGGCTCGACCTGGCTGTTGCCGCGCCTCATCGGTCGGGCGCGCTCGATCGAGTTGTCGCTAATGGGCGAGCGGCTACCGGCCGAGAAGGCGCTGGAATGGGGCCTTGTCAACCGCGTCTACGATGACGGCGTGCTGATGGAGGAGGCGATGAAGCTCGCGCGCGACCTCGCCAGCGGCCCGACGGTCGCGCTGTCGCTGATCCGCAAGCTCTATTGGGACAGCCCCGAAAACTCCTTCGAGGACCAGCTCAACCTCGAATTCCAGTGCCAGCTCCGTGCCGGCGACACCCAGGATTTCCGCGAGGGCGTCGGCGCATTCCTGGAGAAGCGACCCGCGCAGTTCAAAGGCAAATGATCGAGCCTCAACTCGGACGTATCGTTGGCTCCTGGTACGCGGGCGCTATTGGGGTAGCCAATTCTAAGAGGCTCTCCGGTGGCGCGAGCCAGGAGACATGGTCGTTCGATATCATGCAGCCCCATGGTTTGGTGGGAGCGATCCTACGCCGTTCTCCTAAGGGATATGGCGCAGCACCGACGCGGGCGGCAGGTCTAGCGGCCGAGGCGAAGCTGATGCAGCTCGCATTCGAAGCCGGCATCCCGTCACCGCGTGTGCTGTACGTGTTGAGACCGGAAGACGATCTCGGAACGGGCTTCATTATGCAGCGGGTCGAGGGCGAAACTATCGCGCGCAAGATCCTGCGCGATAACGAGTTCGCCGCGGCGCGGCCGCATCTCGCGCGGCAGATCGGCGGCATTCTTGCCGGCCTGCATCGGCTGCCCCAGGACAAACTGCCAAAACTGCGCAGTAGGTCGGCGACCCAGGAGATCGCCGAGTTCGAGCGCGACTATCGTAGCCTGAACTGGCCGAAGCCGGTGTTCGAGCTGGCGCTGCGCTGGCTGCGCGACCACGATCCCGGCCCCTCGGCGGAGGAAACGCTGGTGCATGGCGATTTCCGCAATGGCAATCTCATCATCGGCGCCGACGGTGTCCGCGCCGTGCTCGACTGGGAGCTCGCCCATCTCGGCGACCCCATGGAGGATCTCGGCTGGGTCTGCGTCAATTCCTGGCGTTTCGGCGAGATCGACAAGCCGGTCGGCGGCTTCGGCTCGCGCGAGGAGCTGTTCGCAGGCTATGAGGCTGCCGGCCGCAAGGTCGATCCGGCGCGCGTGAAATTCTGGGAAGTGATGGGCACGCTGCGCTGGGGCATCATGTGCGGCGGCATGATGCAGCGATTCCGCGAGGGCCCGGATCATTCCATGGAACGCGCGATGATCGGCCGCCGTGCGTCCGAGACCGAAATCGATTTGTTGCGGCTATTGGCGCCGCGCGGGAGCTGACCATGCAGGACGAGCCGACACCGGTCGAGCTGACCCAATCGGTCGCCGACTTCCTCCGGAGCGACATCACGCCGCTGATCTCAGGCCACCAGGCCTTCAAGCTGCGCGTTGCCATCAACATCCTCGACCTCGTGACGCGGCAGTTGACGCAGGAAGAGGGGACTGATGCCAAGGAGGTGGAACGCCTCCGTGCGCTGCTCGGCATGGACGGCTCCGTCACCGAGCTCAATCGCGCGCTGGCGGAACGTATCGCCAAGGGCGAGGCTGACCTCGCAACGCCGGGCCTCTCCGAGCACCTCTGGGCGACCACGATGGATAAGCTCGCCGTCGATCAGCCGAATTATGCTTCGTACAAGCGGGAGCTGGGGCGAGGCGGGTAGGATGGGTAGAGCGTAGCGAAACCCATCCTACGCACTCGCAATAACGCTGTTGAGACAACCGCGCCTCTCTCTCCGCATCGTCATGCCCGGGCTTGTCCCGGGCATCCACGCTCTTCGTGCGTTGCCTCAAGACGTGGATGGCCGGACAAGCCCGGCCATGACGGGTGTCGAGAAAGCGCTACTTCCCCACCCATTTCGGCGGCCGCTTCTCCGAGAACGCCTTCGGTCCCTCGATGTAGTCCTGCGATGCGGCCATCGCCTTCACCGCCGGATACTCGCGCTGTTCCTCGATCGCCTGTTCCAGCGACACGCCAAGCCCCCTCTGGATGGCCTGCTTCGAGGCCCGGATCGACATCGGCGAATTCTTGGTGATCATCTCGGCCCAGCGCAGCGCGGCGGTGAGTGCTTCGCCCTGCGGCACCACCTCGTTGACGAAGCCGAGCTCAAGACCTTCCTTGGCGCTGACATGGCGCGCGGTCAGGATCATGCCCATGGCGCGCTTCAGCCCGATCTGGCGCGGCAGCCGGTGCAGGCCGCCGGCGAGTGCGGCGAGGCCAACGCGCGGTTCGGGCAGGGCGAAGGTCGCATTCTCCGCGGCGATGATCAGATCGCAGGCGAGCGCGATCTCGAAGCCGCCACCCATCGCGACGCCGTTCACGGCCGCGATGATCGGCTTGTCGCAGTCGAAGCGCGCGGTGAGGCCGGCAAAGCCGCCCTTGTCCCAGCCGCGTTTTCCCCCCGCCGCCTGCCACTTCAGATCGTTGCCGGCGCAAAACGCCTTGTCGCCGCTGCCCGTGACGACCGCGATCCACTGCTCGGGATCCGCGGAGAAATCGTCGAACACCTTTTGCAGTTCGAAATGCGCATCGGTGTGCAGCGCGTTGTAGACCTCAGGGCGCGACAGCGTCACGATCGTGATCGGCCCCTTGCGTTCCACCTTGGAAAATTTCAGCTCCATCGCGCGCTCCCGCATTTTCTTGTGAAGGAATATTGGCCGCATAGTAGCGCGCCTCAGTGCTTGAGCACCATCGAATTGCGCTGGTGCGCCTTGCGCACTCGGCACGTCTCGCTTTGCTTGACTTGCGCGAGCTCTTCTCCGCTTAATCATGCGAAGCAAGAATGCGTCTAGCGCCTTAACGCAAAACGATAAAATCATTCCGGGAGAGAACCCTTGGATTTCTCATTGCCTGCCGATCTCGTCGCCTACCTCGGAGAGCTCGACCGTTTCATCGAACGCGAGATCAAGCCGCTGGAAGAAGCCGACGACAACATTCGCTTCTTCGATCACCGCCGCGAATGGGCGCGCACCGATTTCGAAAACGGTGGTCTGCCGCGGCACGAATGGGAAGCGCTGCTGCGCAAGGCGAAGGACCTCGCCGACGCCGCCGGACATTTGCGCTTTCCGGTGCCGAAGCAATATGGCGGCAAGAACGGCTCCAACCTCTGGATGGCCGTGATCCGCGAGCATTTTGCCGCCAAGGGTCTCGGCCTGCACAACGACCTTCAGAACGAGCATTCGATCGTCGGCAATTTCCCCGTCGTCACCATGCTCGACCGCTACGGCCGCGACGACCAGAAGGCAATGATCGACGGCTCGATCAAGGGCAAGTACCGCATCACCTTTGGCCTGACCGAGCCGCATCACGGCTCGGACGCGACCCACATGGAGACGCGCGCGGTGCCCGCGACCCGCGACAACGTCAAGGGCTGGATCATCAACGGCGAGAAGATGTGGACCACCGGCATGCACGTCGCCACGCACTGCGCGCTGTTCGCGCGCACCTCAGGGAATGACGGCGATGCCCGTGGCATCACCTGCTTCCTGGTGCCGGCCAAGAGCCATGGTGTGAAGGTCGAGGAGTACATGTGGACCTTCAACATGCCGACCGACCATCCCCGCGTCAGCTTCACCGACGTGTTCGTGTCCGAGGACGCGCTGTTCGGCGAGGTCGGCCGCGGCCTGTCCTTGGCGCAGTGCTTCGTGCACCAGAACCGCATCCGCCAGGCCGCAAGCTCGCTCGGCGCCGCCGTTTACTGCATCAATGAGAGCGTCAAATACGCGCGTGAGCGAAAACCGTTCGGGAAAGCGCTCGCGGAGAACCAGGCGATCCAGTTCCCGCTGGTCGAGCTCGCGACGCAAGCCGAGATGCTGCGCCTGCTGATCCGCAAGACCGCCTGGGAGATGGACCAGCTCACCGAGGAGCAGATCGAGCGCACGCTCTCCGATCGCGTCTCCATGTGCAACTATTGGGCAAACCGCCTCTGCTGCGAATCCGCCGACCGCGCCATGCAGGTCCATGGCGGCATGGGCTATTCACGCCACAAACCGTTCGAGCACATCTACCGCCACCACCGCCGCTACCGCATCACCGAAGGCAGCGAGGAGATCCAGATGCGCAAGGTGGCGGGATTCCTGTTCGGCTATATGGGGCCGGGGAAGCATTGAGGCTTGCACCGCTCCCGTAGGGTGGGCAAAGCGGAGCGTGCCCACCACCTCTCTCGTAATCGAAGACTCGTGGGCACGGCGCAAGAGCGCCTTTGCCCACCCTACGGTACCGCGTCTTGCGGAAACAGTCCGGATTGCTTCGTCGCAAGCGCTCCTCGCAATGACGGTGGAGGGAGGCGCGCTTCTGCTTCCACACCGTCATTGCGAGCGCAGCGAAGCAATCCAGAAATGTCACCACGGAAGGATTCTGGAATAATCAATTCACCCGCCGATCCTTCCCCGCCCAATACGGCTCGCGCAGCTGTCGCCGCAAGATCTTGCCGCTCGGGTTCCTCGGCAGCGCCGGCAGGAACTCCACGCTCTTCGGTGTCTTGAAGCCGGCGATGCGTTCGCGGGTGAAGTTGATGATGTCGGTCGCGCTCGCCTGCTTGCCCGGCTTCATCACCACGACGGCTTTCACCGCCTCGCCCCATTTGTCGTCGGGCACGCCGATCACCGCGGCTTCCGCCACATCTGGATGATCGCACAGCGCGCTCTCGACCTCGGCGGGGTAGATGTTCTCGCCGCCGGAGATGATCATGTCCTTGATACGGTCGTGGATGTAGAGGTAGCCGTGCTCGTCCATGTAACCGGCATCGCCGGTGCGCAACCAGCCGTCACTGCGCAGCGTCGATGCAGTCGCCTCCGGCAGGTTCCAATAGCCGGCCATGTTCGAGCCCGAGCGCGTCGCGATCTCGCCGACTTGCCGCGGCGGCAGCGGCTTGCCGTCCGCATCCAAAATCGCGATTTCAACGCCTGGCAGCGCCTTGCCCGCCGAGCGCATCCGCTCCAGCCCCTCGACGTGATCCTCCGGCGGCAGCGCCACGATGGTGCCCGTCGTTTCCGTCATCCCATACAGCTGCACGAAGCCGCATTTGAAGACCTCGATGCACTCCTTCAGCAGCGCCGCCGGAATAGGCGAGGCGCCATAGAGCATGTATTTCAGCCGCGAGAAATCGACCGTTCTGGCGCGCGGCTGCCGCACCACGAACTGCATCGCCGCCGGCACCATGAACAGTTTTGTGATGCCTGATAGCTCGAAGAAATCCAGCACCTTGGTCGGATCGAATTCGCGCGCTATCACGCCGCGGGCGCCGTGATAGAGGCCCATCACGCCCCAGCCCGAGCCGCCGATATGGAAGACCGGCATGGCCACCAGCGATACGTCGTCGGTCGACCACCGGTTCCACTCCGGCTTGTCCTCGGCATTGCCGGATTGCACGAGGTTGAGGAAGTTCGCATGCGACAGCATCGCGCCCTTCGGCTTGCCCGTGGTGCCGGATGTGTAGAGCTGGATCGCGATGTCGCGGCTGTCGGTCGGCAGCTTCGGATCGTCGCCGCTCTGCGCATCGCGCCAAGCCGCAAAATCCTGCCACTCCGGCGCGCCGCCCTCGGTCGTGATGATCGTGCGCACGCCCGGCAGCTGGTCCTTGATCTGGCGGACCTGTGTGATGAACTCCGGCCCTGCGAATAGCACCGGCGCCTTGCAGTCTTCGACGATGAAAGCAACTTCCGGCCCCGCGAGCCGCCAGTTCACCGGCGCCATCACGACGCCGGCTTTCATCGCGCCCATCAGCAGCTCGAAATAGAGGTCGCTGTTCTTGCCGAGATAGGCGATGCGGTCGCCCTTCTTCACGCCCATCGCAATCAACGCATTGGCGACCTTGTTGGTCTTGGCGTCGAATTCGGCAAAGCTGGTGACGCGGCCCTCGAACTCATAGGCGGTGGCGTTGCCGCGGCTCGTCGCCCGCTCGCGCACCATGTCGGCGAGGTTCGCCAATGGCTGTGTGGACATGTTTCTCCCGTGGCGTCTTGTTTTTATGCCTGGGAGTGTGGCGTCATCCGCGGGTGAAGACAAGGTGGAGAGGAGAATCGATGGTTCCGTGTCCCGGACGCGCTGCAGCGCTTGCGCTGCTGCGCAGAGCCGGGATCCATTCTTCTGTGTCCGCGAAGCGTGCTAGGTCCCGGCTCAGCAGCGCACCACGCCGTGCCGGACGATGCTTCGCATCGCCGGGGGCGCGCTGCACTGCGTCCGGGGCACGAGAGAGCATCACCCCCGCTTCGCCCGGTCCTTCTCGTTCTGCGCCATGATGCTCTCGCGCGCGGTCTTCCAGTCGTCGTCGCTCCAGTCCCGGAGCTGGTAGAAATTGCCGCCCATGGCCAGCGCCTGCGCGCCGTCCATGGCGATGGTCTCGCCGGAGATCCAGTCGCAGCCGCCGGAGATCAGGAACACCGCGACGTTCTGCAATTCCTCCATGGTGCCGACGCGGCCCATCGGGTTCATCGCCTTGGTGCGCGCGCCGGCCTCGTCGCCGGGCTTGATGCGCTTGCTCATGCCCTCAGTCGGGATTTCGCCGGGCGCGATGGTGTTGAGGCGGATGCCATATCGGCCCCATTCGGCTGCAAGTGACATCGTCATGGCATGGATCGCCGACTTGCTCATCGCCGACGGGACGACGTAAGGCGAGCCGTTGCGCACCCACGTCGTGGTGATCGACACCACGTTGCCGGGCTGCTTCAACGCGATCCAGCGCTTGCCGATCGCCTGCGTCACGTAGAACGTGCCGTGCATGACGATGTTGGCGACGGCGTCGAAGCCGCGCGGCGACAGCTCCTCGCTGCGCGAGATGAAATTACCGGCCGCATTGTTGATGAGATCGGTCAGGGGCGCGTCGCGGAAGATGGTCTCCACCATCTCCTCGACCGCGAGCGCGTTGCGGATGTCGACGCCGTGGCTGGTGACGCGGCCGCCATACTCGGCCATCAGCTCGGTCGCGGTCTCGTCGCACACGATCTTGCGCCGGCCGCAGATGTGCACTTCGGCGCCGAGCTGGAGGAAGCGCGCCGCCATCGACTTGCCGAGACCCGTGCCTCCGCCGGTCACGAGAATGCGCCGGCCGGCCAGAAGATTTTCCTTGAACATGGTTGTTTCCCCCGTAGGGATTGTCAGTTAATTGGTCGATTGACTAAATCCGGCTACCAGCGTCCTGTAAAGCGGCACTGAACAAGAACAGGGGAGAATTCGTCCATGGAAGAGCGCGTCTCGATCTCGATCTCGGAAGGCGTCGCCGACGTGCGGCTGGTGCGCGCGGACAAGATGAATGCGCTGGACCAGGCGATGTTCGAGGCCCTTGTCGCCGCAACCGACCGGCTTTCGAAGGAAAAAGGCGTGCGCGTGGTCGTGCTGTCGGGCGAAGGCCGCGCCTTCTGCGCCGGGCTCGACATGGGGCGTTTTGCCGCCATGAAGGAAAAGGGCGGCAACGGAATTCCGGGTGGCGAAAATCGCGATCTCACCAAGCGGACGCACGGCCAGGCCAACTTCCCGCAACAGGCGGTGTGGGGCTGGCGCCAGCTGCCGGTGCCTGTGATCGCGGCCGTGCATGGCGTTGCCTTCGGCGGTGGCTTCCAGCTCTCACTCGGCGCCGACATGCGCTTTCTTTCGGCGGACGCGCGGATGTCGGTGATGGAGATCAAATGGGGCCTCATCCCTGATATGGCGGGCACGCCGATCCTGGCTTCGCTCGTGCGCGACGATATCTTGCGCGATCTCACCTACACCGGCCGCATCTTCTCCGCGCAGGAGGCGATGACGTACGGCCTCGCCACGCGCATCTGCGACGACCCGCGCGCAAGCGCCCTCGAAGTCGCGCGCGAGATCGCCGGCAAGAGCCCGGATGCGATTCGTGCGGCAAAACGTCTGCTCAACAATCTCTCGGTCGATCCGGGTCCGGCACTCCTCGCGGAGTCGGTCGAGCAGCAGAAGCTGATCGGCAGCGCGAACCAGACCGAGGCGGTGAGATCGAATTTGGAGAAGCGCGCAGCGAAGTATGTGGATTGATTGCCTCTCCGTCATGGCCGGGCTTGTCCCGGCCATCCACGTTCTTGATCCAGGCGACGGTGAAGGACGTGGATCACCGGGACAAGCCCGGTGATGACGACTAACTGGCACCGTCGTTGAACAACAAAGAAAAACAAAAATGAGCGAAACGTCCGACTTCCTCGGCATCGTCTCCGGCGACCGCCGACGCACCCACACTGAAATCGCAGCCCGCGCCGACCGCATCGCCGCCGGCCTCGCCAAGATCGGCGTCAAGCCAGGCGATTGCGTCTGCATGCTGATGCGCAACGACATCGCCTTTCTGGAAGCCGCCTATGCCGCGATGCGGCTCGGGGCCTATGGCGTGCCGATCAACTGGCACTTCAAGCCGGAGGAGATCAGCTACATCCTGGGCGATACCGGCACGTCCGTGCTGATCGGTCATGCCGACATGCTGCACGCCTTGCGTGATGCGATTCCGAAGGGCGTCACCGTGCTGAGCGTGCCGACGCCGCCGGAGATCCTGTCCAACTACAGGATCGATCCCAATCATCTGGCGACGCCTGGCTTCGCGATCGATTTCGAATCCTGGCTCGCGCAATTCCAGCCCTATGACGGCCCAATCGTGCCGCAGCCGATGAACATGATCTACACCTCGGGGACAACAGGCCATCCCAAGGGTGTCCGCCGCCACGCGCCGACGCCGGATCAGCAAGCCGCCGGCGAGCGCATGCGCGCGATGATCTATGGGCTGAAGCCCGGCGCCCGCGCGATCCTGCCGGGACCGCTCTATCATTCCGCGCCGAACTCGTTCGGCATCCGCGCCGGCAAGCTCGGCGGCGCGCTCGTCCTCATGCCGCGCTTCGAGGCCGAAGAATTCCTGGAGCTGATCGAGCGCTTTCAGATCGACACCATCTTCATGGTGCCGACCATGTTCATCCGCCTGATGAAGCTGCCGGAGGAGGTGCGCAGGAAATACGACGTCTCTTCGCTGCGCCACGTCATCCATGCCGCCGCGCCCTGTCCGGCGGAGGTCAAGCGCGCCATGATCGAGTGGTGGGGGCCGGTGATCTACGAATTCTATGGCTCGACCGAATCCAGCGCCGTCACCTTCGCCACCTCCGAAGACGCGCTGAGAAAGCCGGGCACCGTCGGCAAGATTTCGCCCGGCGCGGAGCTGCGCTTCCTCAGTGAAGACGGCCGCGTGCTGCCGGCCGGAGAGATCGGCGAGATCTATTCCCGCATGGCCGAACTGGCCGATTTCACCTATCACAACAAGCCGGAGAAGCGCGCCGAGATCGATCGCGACGGCTTCATCACCTCCGGCGATGTCGGCTATATCGACGAGGACGGTTATGTCTTCATCTGCGACCGCAAGCGCGACATGGTGATCTCGGGCGGCGTCAACATCTATCCGGCCGAGATCGAGTCGGTGCTGCACGCGGTGCCAGGTGTGCATGATTGCGCCGTGTTCGGCATCCCCGACGCCGAGTTCGGCGAGGCGCTGATGGCCGTGGTCGAGCCGCAAGCCGGCGTTACGCTCGATGCCGCCGACGTCCGCGCCCGGTTGAAGACCTCGCTCGCCGATTACAAGGTACCCAAGCACATCGAGATCCGCGCCGGCCTGCCGCGCGAAGACTCCGGAAAAATCTTCAAGCGCCGCCTGCGCGATCCCTATTGGGAGCAGGCGGGGCGGAAGATCTGAGGAGGTGCCGTAGGGTGGGCAAAGCGGAAGCGTGCCCACCAGATCTCGCTTACGGAGACAGATCGTGGGCACGGCGCAAACGCGCCTTTGCCCACCCTACGAGTCCGTAGCCCGGATGAAGCGCAGCGCAATCCGGGGACGGTGCTTGCGTCAAAAGACCCCGGATTTCGCTGCGCTTCATCCGGGCTTCTGTAACGGGCCTTGGTTAGTCAATCCCTTTTTGCGTCATCCACTCGCTGGGCACTTGCTTCTGTACGGGATCGGCGCGGTGGCCGTC
>NZ_JADPKR010000119.1 GCF_023074055.1 Bradyrhizobium sp. 141 | reverse complement strand
GATATCGACGACGGCAAGGTTCAGTTTCGCTGGAAAGATTATCGCAATGGCCACCGTCAAAAGACGATGACGCTTGGCGCTGACGAATTCATCCGTCGGTTCCTGCTTCACGTACTTCCCGACGAGTTTCAACGTATTCGGTATTTCGGCTTCCTGGCCAATCGCTACCGCGCAGAGAAGCTCGCTCTGTGCCGGCAGCTCATGCAGATGCCGCCGCCCACGCCCAACCGGAACCGCGAAGTCAACAAGGACTACAGAGATCGATATGAGGCACTCACGGGTATCTCCCTGAAGACGTGCCCGCTGTGTCGCTGTGGCACCATGGTGGTCATCGAAACTTTCGAACGCGCTTCTAGCCGTGCACCAATCATGGACACCTCATGACGGCCATCAGCAACTCACCATCATATGATTCGACCGACCTTGCGCGATCACGCGAACAGGACAATTTCGTCACCTGCAGCTTAACATCGCGTGTCCAAGCTGTTTTTCTTGCGCTTTACACGTCATCGAGTTCGTCTACGCGGCACCGCATCCGCTTCAATCTCCTGTCCGCACCCTTTGCGACCGGTTTTCTTGGCTCCTCGCAACTCCTCGCCGAGTTGCAATGCCCATAGCTGTGGCACTGCCGTGCCCGGCGGTTTTGTCCAACACGTTTTTAGCCCACCGCCGCGGATCAGAATCTCGCGCTCAACCGCACCGCCGTGGCCGCGCCGCCGGGCTAAAAACGCTCTCTGATATGTTGCGCCGAAAGTTATGTTGCGCATCTGCGCTTGGGTGCTGTCCCGCGGACGATTGACAGCTTCTACGCAACATAATGCCAGCGCGCTGCGGGA
>NZ_JADPKR010000069.1 GCF_023074055.1 Bradyrhizobium sp. 141 | reverse complement strand
CAAACCATCAGGCCCGCATAAAAGGCTGATACAGCCGTTCGCTCGCATCCACGCTGGCGCCAATACATCGGATTGCTGCAGCCTTTTTCAACGGAATCGGCCATTTGCAGAAGTGAACGGCTTTTCTGTAGGCTCCAGTGACCTTGGCCTCGGCGCGCATCAACCCAGATGAAAAACAGGCGGACCCTGAAGCTCGACGAGCGCAAGCAGCGGCTCGCCAAAATCTTGGAACGGCGGCCCGAGGGCATCTTCGTGGCGGAGTTCGAAGTCGGCGAGCTGGGCCCGCAGTTGTTCGAAGCTGCTGGCAAGATGCGCCTCGAAGGGATCGTCTCGAAGCACCGGGAGCGCGGCTACTGGCCGCGGGTCTGCGGCTGGGTCAAGGCCAAGAACCGTTCGCATCCTGCGTTCAGCCGCGTAGCGGATCAGTTCGGATGACCATGCAGGGCGAGAACTTCAGCCGCCTGATGGAGCTGCTCGTGTAATCTAATTGAACGCATTCCGATCTATGGCGCGCCGTGCAGCCAGGGCGGATTGGCGAGCTGTTCGGCCAGGAAATCTACGAACACGCGGACGCGCGGCGACAGAATTCGGCCAGGCGGATAGACGGCGCAGATTGGCGCCCCGTCGCGATGATTGTATCCGGTGAGCAGCTCCGTCAGCCTGCCGGCCCTGATGTCAGGTCCGACCAATATCTCCGACATGCGGAGGATGCCGACGCCCGCGAGCGCGAGCCGGCGCAGGGCTTCGGTGCTGTTGGCCTCTATCGGGCTGCGGATGCGCATGCTTTGCAGACCGTCAGGGCCATCGAACTCCCAGATATTGAGGCTGCCGCGCGCTGTGATGCCAAGGCAGGTATGGCGTTGAAGGTCGGCTGGCACCATCGGCGTGCCATGTCTTTTGATATAGGGGGCGACGCGCAAATTACGCGCCGATTGGGCGCCAGCCGCCGCACCACAAGCCTTGAATCGCTGTGGGCGGCAACACGGACAGCGACGTCCGTCTCCTCGGCCACCAAGTCGACAAACGCGTCCGTAAACATCAGCTCAAGCTCGATGGCCGGGTAGCGGTCGATGAAAGCGGGCAACATTGGCACGATCAAGCGATGGCCGAAGGCGCTCGGCAAACTGACCCGCAGCCGGCGGCGCGGCTCTGCACCGGGTTGAATCTGCGTTTCAGCCTCTTTGATGTCATTCAGGATACGGCGAGCGCTATCGGCATAGGTGCTGCCTTCTGCCGTCAAGCTGATGCGCCGCGTCGAGCGCTGCAACAGGCGCACGCCAAGGCTGGTCTCAAGGCGACCGATGATTTTGCTGATGGCCGAGGGAGTCATCCGGAGCCCGCGTGCCGCCGACGAGAAGTCGCCCTCCTCGACGACTGACACGAACACGTTCATCGCTTCTTGCCGGTCCATGTCATTTATTTCGATTTGTCATAGATGAACGGAAATTATCATCGATTATCGGCATAGGCGATACATAATATGATCCCTCGCCAGCATGCGAAATGCCGGCAAGGAGGAAGGAATGCGTTCACAGCAGCCAAACCTGCGAGATGGTCACGAGCTACATCGGTGGGCGCGCCGCCAGCGCAGCGTCGCAATCGGGCAATTGTGCCTTCGAATCATTCGCGTGTTCAGCAGCGGTCGGCGTGATCCGTCTAGGGATCATTCGACGTCTTCGCGATCTGTAAACGGCCCATGCGCCGGGCGGCAGCGCGCAGTTTCAGAACGGCCAGGATCTGAGCTGGCGAGTGGTGGCGCGCAGCCAGCTCCTCAATCTCCTCCTTCATAGCGAGCATCCGCCGCAGCTCATCAAATTCAAAGCCCAGGATTTCCATGCTGCTTCTTTGGTAGCGCGCAGCGCTCTCGGCAGTTTCGGATTGCCCGTTTTGACCTTCTCGGTCCGTCAACCCAAACGTTTGCTCGCTGGTTTGCATGCTATGCGCGGGAACATTTGCAGTGTGGCAGCCCTTGGGGTTTGCATGACCATCACGGTCGTGTGATTCGGAAGGCCGACGCGCTATCACCAGCTCGGTGGCGCGGCAGGTTCCAAACCGCTAACTAGCAACCTTCCACGGCAAGCTAGACCCCCTAAGCCCCGGTGGTTCCTGCAGGTATTGTCGAGCAATCTAATGACATTGTACCTGCCCATGATCTGGAGGCGCTGCCGTCTTCCATTTTGCTGATAGATGGGATCTTCCTGCATCGGCCCGAACTGCTCACCTACCGGGACGTTTCAGTATTCCTCCGAACAGACTTTCCTGTGTCCGTTGCGCGGTGCGCCTCGCGCGACGGCTCATCAGCCGATCCTGCGGCTCTATCGAACCGACGCTACGTTGAGGGACAGCGGCTTTATCTTCGGAGCTGTCAACCGGAAGCGAAGGCCACGATCGTAATTGATTATAACGATCCTTCGGCGCCCTCGCTGGTCATCTGAGCAGTTCAAGCGAAAAGGGCGGCTGTGGGTCAAAAGCGCCGTTTTGGTTACGGCCCGCGCGCTTCCTTTCTATACCGGTAATCGGACGCGCTCGGTGTCGGCAGCCACTTCGCAAAAGGGCTAGAAGGTGACATAGCCGGAGCGGCCGCCGCGCGCGCGTCGAGCATGTAGACATCATCAACAGCTTGGTTTTTGATTCCCAGATGCTCCCTTGTCATGCGGGATCAGAGCTCATCGATCGGTCTGTACCTACAGATTTGAGGAGCCGGACGCGATGGTCTTCTGGCGGGCGAGGCATCCTAACATGACGCAGACTAATCGGGCGGCTGCGAGTGCGCCTAAGCCGCGGATATCTGATGACGGCATCAGTTCGACCAGATCGAAAGCAACAATACGCGCCCGACGTGAAACGCCTTGCAGGAGCTCCACGACATCTAAGTAGTTCAATCCGCCCGGCTGCGGGACGAGAACCCCCGGGATAACGCTGGGGTCGAGCCCATCACAGTCGAGTGTCACAATGCAACGAGCGTTCTGCGGAATCAGTTCGAGGACCTGTTGAATGCCGTTCTGGCGAATCATGGCGGCCGTTACGATTTGCGCACCCCAGGCCCGAGCGTCCGCTAGATCGGTCGCCCGCGATCCGCCTATTCCGCGCAATCCGACTTGAACGATCCTTTCTATCCAAGGCATTTCGCTAGCGCGGCGCATGGTGCTCGAAAACGTATGCTTCTGGCCGTCGCGCTCGTCACGCCAGTCTAGGTGTGCGTCAATCTGAAGAATGGTCACCGGGCCATACTTCTCGAACGCATCAAAGAATGGGATGGGCACGGAATCATCGCCGCCAAGCAGAATTGGAACAGCTCCAACTCTAAGGATCGAATCCGTTGTGGATGCGATTAGGGAGCGGTTGCCTTCCGGGCTTCCAGGATCGGTAGTTAGATCACCAATGTCGAAGATGGTGAGCTCAGACGGAAGAAGCGGGCCGTCTTGGTCAAAATCCCACCGCAAAGGGTCTGCTGCGCTTCGTTCGGTGGCGGCACGAACGGCTTGCGGTGCATCGGCCGCATGGCTGCGCAAACCTGCCTGCCAGGGTGTCGCATCGCCGGCTCCGAAAAGAACGATGTCGGCTTGCCGGATCGCCGACAATTCGCACGCACGAGTGCCGAGAAAAGTGACGCGCGGAACGTCGGACAAGCTGTTCATGGTGGGATCATAGCACCGACTAGGGCGCTCGCAACTTGCGGTTTGGGTCAAACCGGGCCTCGCATCACTTGGATTGGACGCAAGTACGTCTCCAATCGACTGAAAGCGGAAAGCTGAAAATGACCAGCCTCACGATTTGATGAGGTCAACATGACCGATATTCTGAGCGTTACCCCTGCCGTTTCGAAACGCACTCCGTGGAATAAGGGAAAGATCGTCGGGCGAAGCCACCCCTCCGCCCAAAGCATGTCTGGTCAATCCGGACCAAGCTCCAGGTCGAAGGCCGGATGCGATATCTGGCGCTGTTCAAGGTGGCCATCGACAGTAAGCTTCGCGGCTGCGACGTCGTAGCGTTGAAAGTCGATGACGTTGCGCCGGGCGGATATGCAGCCGACCGCGCGAGCGTCCGACAGAAGAAGACCGGCCGACCAGTCAAATTTGAACTGACGGAATCGACCCGTCAGGCGATCGACGACTACTTGCGGGTGACCGACAGAAAATCAGGCGAATACCTGTTCCTTGGCAGGCGGCGGACTGGGCACATTATTACCCGCCAGTATGCTCGGCTCCTATCACTGGATCGCTGACATCGGACTAGACCCACACCTGTTCGGGACGCATTCCCTCCTTCGGACCAAGGCGATGTTGATCTATCGGCGAACCGGCAACCTGCGAGCCGTGCAGTTCCTCTTAAGGCACACCAAGATCGAGAGTACGGTTCGATATCTCGGCATCGAGGTTGACGACGCTCTCGCAATAGCAGAACAAGTTGACGTCTGAATTCGGGGGCAGAGCAGACGCACTCTGCTCTGCTCTCGCAGACGGCTCCGGGCCAATCAGCGACATTGGCTCGGCCGCGCAGCCCAGTCACTGCGAGGTCTTAGTGGCTTTCAACGAAATGCTTACGAAAAAACCCGATCATCTCGGGGTGAACTCGTTGCGATCGAAACCCGGCGCATCGGTGCAAGCCGCCGGGTTACCCTGCGCTTCCTTTGGGGTGCAGGTGGCAAGGAAAGAGAAGTGTTTCGGCATTTGTCACGAAGTGCTCGCTTTTTTCCCACGCCACGCGCGCAATCTACGGTATTAACCACAGTCGTTTTCGCAGCCTCTCGACCGTAGTTTGGGCACCGCTCCTGCGGCGCGCAGGGTGCCGCTCGGTGGCACCTTGCTCTTGTTACCAGGCCCCGAAAATGCGGTTTACGCGCGCGAGCTCGTCGATATTGATCTGTCCCGCCGCCGACCGCGACCGGATCTAGGTATGTGCGCGGAGGGATCTTGAATAGATGACCTTCATCACGGGGTCCTGGGGTTCGAGCCCCATCGCGCTCACCGCTTAAGCTGTGATAGTACGGCTCCTCGCGCCACCGCCTCCCAGCTTTCCTTCGCAGACGTCGGCGATCCAGTGCTGCATGACCTCGAAGATAGCGAGGATGGACCCCACCATCAGCGTTCTAAGCCGAAGACCCATTGAGCGGACTGCAAGCGCTATCTGATCCCGCTTCCCACCGTGGGCACCTCAATCACAGAGATCCGAAGGATCGGCCTCAGAAGCCAGCACTGGCGCCGGAAAGGCGATGTGGCGTGCCAGTCCGAATGATAGGCCCGCGCGCGCTGCCCCTCGCAGATGCAGAAAACCCCAGCGCGCGAACGCTGGGGTATTTTCGAAGAAATCATTTGGTCTAAGCAATGGGCTATCAGTAACAGACGATGTCCGTTTCGCTTGTGAAGTAGTTCACAGATCGCAGCAGAAAAGCCAACTAGGTTGAAGGACAGCGCTGCGCGCGCTGTCCCTTTGGGTATTCCTTGTATCCGTCATCTAAGTCCCGTCAGAGTATATGGCCGGGATGTAATGCCCCGGTCAGGGGAATGGCGACGTCCCGGAGCGAAGATACTCCGCTCCGGCGGAATGTTGCCTCGGGGCCACCTCACCCCGTGAAGCAAAATTAGTATTCGTCAAAGGAAGACGACGATGATTGACGACCAGTTGGCGCGTGCACATCGCAACAATATTCAACGCTATCGTCACTTATTGCAAACGAGGTTGACAGAGTTTGAGCGCCAGTTTGTCGAAAGGCGCTTGAGCGAAGAGCAATCGAAGCTGGAGATTCTGGTCAGTTCGTGCTCAAGCAAAGTGCACCGCGACCAATCAGATAGCCTAGATACCTGCGACAGCTTCGGCATTTCGTGCCGAGACGGCTAGCTGGAGCACCGCGGGATACTGCCCCAACCACGTGCGCTCGCTCTCTGGTTGCGGTTGGATCATGGTTTTAGGACTGTTGATCCAATGGCCATCCATTTGATTGTGGCGAAGATTCTCAGAGACGAGCTTGCTTTGCGGGGCACTCGATCCTTAACCGCGGAAGAGTCGGAGGCGATTGCTGCTCGCATCTTTGAGCGGATCACTGAGCTCGAGCTGGAGCTTGCCGCGCGGGATTTCAACATCCCCACGAGCGGCGACGACGGACCAACGTGACGAGCCGGTCGTTGCGATCCACTGCGAGCCAGGCTGGATAACGTACGCAGCGTCTTACGCGGCCTCGCGTCCTCTCGTCCCACTGAATTGTCGCGGCCGTTCAACGCCTGCACGCACACGCGGTGTTGACGCTCGCTTCGCCAGAGAGCTCTAGAAGTGCTCGCCGATGAACGTGATGCGTTCCACCGGCTAAGCGCTTGCTGCACTGCGTCTACGTTCCGCCCTGCACCACATTCCTAGAAACATCGGTATGAAATCACCTCTCAGCATATGAATCCGGATGCGCCGGAACGCGCCTTATGAGTCTGCATTGTCCTTTTGTCTTGTGATTTGTAGTGAGGTCGATCATGCGTCTGCTTTTTGGAATGATCGTGATTGCAACAGTCTCCGCTTGGACGGGGCTTCACGTGACCCCTGCGGTCGGGCAAACATTCAATGACAGATGGTCCATTATTCCAAAGGCTCACGCGGAGCCCGCTCCTGAAGGACTCGATCAGACTAAGAAGGATGAGCCCCAAGCGCAACCTCCGAACGGACAAGAGCCCTTGAAGGATCGTTCAGGCGCTCAATCTTTCAATCGAGTCTTTTCCGGAAAAGCCTCCTACTATTCGTATTTCAAAGGCAAGACAGCGAGCGGTTCGTCGTTTGATCGGAATCTCTTAACCGCGGCGCACCGCCGTCTGCCGTTCGGCACGAGAGTCCGCGTCATTGACCTTGAGACGAATAAGTCGGTGGTGGTTCGTATCACCGACCGCGGACCATGGGTCCGTGGCCGCGTCCTCGATCTCTCGCTCGCCGCCGCGCGCAGCTTGGGTATTACGGATCGTGGCGTGGCTCAGGTTCGTGCTGAGGTGTTATAGCGGACGTCCATCGCCTTGCGAAAACAGGCAACCGCCGCCCTCGCGTCAACGGTCCAGCTTTTGGCCTGAAACGAAATTGCCGTGCCTCTAAAAACCCTGACGCTATCGCGGCCTTCGTATCGGCCCTCACGCTCGTCTATGGAGACGAAGTCGCGCGAACCATGCTCCTGGGGAGTATGAGCCTTGCCACGCTGCTGGAGACGATGTTCTCCGCGCCGATAGCACATCGCGATGCCATCTGATACGTCGCGACTGCCTTAGATGACTTCGCCGTTACACCAGAACTTGGCCCGGTCTGGCACCTTCGCTACCTTGTATGATGAGACGATAGCGCGGAGATCTCGCCTGCCCGCCAAGCTTTCATCGAGACCAATGGTACTCGGCCGCTCGGGATTCAACTTGACCTTCCGCTATTGGGCAACGACCAATCGGCCCACTTTGATAATCGGGGATATTAAAACACTGCGGATGCTCCTGCCAAGGCTCTTATCGCACATAGCGGGAGCGCGCGACGGACCAAATCGATCGGTAGACGATCAAGTACTGCGAGCATCGCATTTTCGGAGAATGCCTCGCCATCGGGATTGGTGAAGATCAGTTCGCCTTGGCGGCCATCACGCATCTCGTCAAGCACCGCCAACGCGGGATCGGTCACGCAACCCCGCGATCAAGAAGATGAGGCGTTGAAACGCAGGCTTACGATCTGCCGCGGCTGCAAGTAGGAGGTTGCAGCTGCTGACCCACGGGCTCGCGGCGCGGCATGGAAACTGCGGCACGAAGTCCAAGCCGATTCCCCTGCCCCGCCGTGTCTATGCTTCCTGACCACGGCGCCGAAGACGATGATCGCGCCATCCACCCAAGGAGATGCCAATGATCCT
The DNA here is from genome assembly GCF_023074055.1 of Bradyrhizobium sp. 141. GTDB lineage: Bacteria > Pseudomonadota > Alphaproteobacteria > Rhizobiales > Xanthobacteraceae > Bradyrhizobium. The sequence continues at coordinate 12,376 of NZ_JADPKR010000069.1, read as the reverse complement.
GGGAACGACGAGCGGTGTCGTCGCCCGAAATTTCGAAGTTGACGTCCGACGCCGGCGAACCACCAGGAGGCTCAACCGTGCTGTGGCTGTAGCGCGCGAGATGGTCGTGCGCGGCGTCCGGCCTCAACCTACCAGCTCACCCTCACGGTTCCTGTCCCGGCATAGGTCTGCGCTTTGCCGGCGAACTCGCCGTCGAACTTGCCGAGCAGGCTGATCGCCCTCGACAGCTTCAGCTCGGCGCCGGCCGAGACCACCGCGGCATCCTTCGCGGGCGTCGCGCCATTGACGATAAAGCTCGCGCCGGGCAGCGCCTGGAACACCGCGGGGAGCGAGGGATCGCTCACCCACTCATGGGCCCAGGCGAGCCGTCCGCGCAGCGTCAGCACCGCGTCGGGCGCAACCAGCACCGCATGATCGAAGCGTGCGCCGAGTTCGCTGCGCACGTCGCTCGCGGAGCGGCCGTGGTAAGAGAGACCAAACCCGCCGGTGAGATCGGTCTCGCTGTAGAAGGGTGTGCGGAACGACTGCGCCTGCGCCGCCGCGTAGGGCGCGATGCATGCGCAATGAAATTCGTTCAAATTCGCCGCCCCCGGCGGCTCTACGCCGCAGCCCCTCCCAAAACCCAAAATATCGTCCCGCGGCGCGCATAATGCCAAGGAGAAAGAACCAGCGCGACCTTCCATTCGGTGAGCACCCATTTTCGCACGCTGCACTTCCTTCTGCATGGATAATCTGACTAAGGCAACGAAATCCGTCCACCTCGAAGGATGTCTGAATTTGTGAAGATTTTCGATGCCCGCCCCATGACGGTGGGGCGGCGCCAGCGGGGCCGGCTTCCGCAAACCTCCAGGGGAGGAAACCGTGCTGCAGGGACGTAAAGCCGCGCCGTAGGCGTTATGGGGATTTGAGGGCCGCGGGTGAGGTGTGTGATTTGAGCTGAGCCGGCTGAGCGAGCTCGCCGACAGTGAAGCGGCTCACGAAAGAGCGGCGGGTCGCGTCAAGCGTGGTGAACTGTCGGACGATTTGCGGCGACTGGCGGATATTTGACCGCGCTCTGCCGTGGCCGGTCGAGAGGCAGCGAGCAAGACAAGCAGATTTGCCGGATTGGGACGTGGTCATAAGGTGTCGATCCTGATGACGCTCGTTGGCGCGGTCGGCCGATATCGTGGCGTTGCGCCCCGCTCGAAGACCTCGATGATGACCATGCGACCGCCGCAGCATGGACAGCTCGGCTTGGTTTGATCTGCGGCGGCGGCTGGCCTTCATGCGAATCGCCGGGATCGTCCAAAGTTCGCCTTCCACTTCTGCGGCTGGCTCCATGTCGGCAGCTTCATTGAAACGGCACGCGGTCAGGATGATCCAGCGAAGCATGCTGGCAGCGTCGCTCGTGTCGCTGGCCAAGGACCGCCAGAACTGCGGCATCTCTTCATAGGGCAACGCCGGGTGGTGCTTCACGTCTGACTTACGGCGCCTGGCAAGCACCTGGTCAAGATGATCGCGCCGCAGGGCGGGGTTTTACGTTCGAACTCAACTGGGCTGACGTATCCGATCGTCGAATGACGCCGGACAGCGTTGTAGAACCGCTCGATATAGTCGAACACATCTGCTTTGGCCTCGTTCCTGGTGCGGTAGGTTCTGCGCTCGGTGCGTTCGGTCTTCAACGACGAGAAGAAGCTCTCCATCGCCGCATTGTCCCAGACGTGCCGGACCGGCTCATGCTGCAGACGATTCCGCTGTCAGCCATCAGCGCTGGAATTGTTCGCTGGCGTATTGGCTGCCGCGATCGGAGTGATGCATCAGGGCGTCCGGCTTGCCTCGTCGCCAGACGGCCATCAGAAGGGCGTCTGCAACCAACTGGGCCGTCATATTGGCGCTCATCGACCAGCCGACCACCCGTCGCGAGAATAGATCAATCACGGCGGAGACGTAGAGCCAACCTTCAGCGGTCCAGATGTAGGTTTGAAGTCGGCGATCCACTTCTGGTTCGGCCGCTCTGCCGCAAACTAACGGTCCAGAAGGTTCGCCGGCACGTTCGCTACCTGGCGATCGCCGTCATCCTTCGGCAGACGCCGGCGCCGTGGCCTCGCGCGCAAGGCCTGCAGGCGCATCAGCCGCTCGATCCGGTGCAGTCCGCATTCAACGCCATCTGCCAAAAGGTCTCTCCAGACGCGCCGTGCGCCGTAGGTCCGGTCGCTGGCGAGGAAGCTTGCTTGGCCTGCTGGCCTACCGTCTCGTCACTTCGGGATCTGGCGCTGGGCGATCGGTTCAGCCAGGCATGGAAGCCCGACCGGGATACCCCATTGCTTCGCATAGCCATGCCACCGGCCAGACATTCCGGTGCTTCGCGATGAAGCCGAACTTCATGTCGCTTCCTTCGCGAAGTAGGCAGCGGCCTTCCTAAGAAACAGCCGGATTGGCGTCCGTCGGAATGGCCTGCAACACGAAGCCCAGAGATTTGGCCCGGCGCTGAAGGTTGGCGAGAACGCGGCTGCGATATTGTTGCTCATATTGGTCGGCACCTGGATCCCTGTAGCTCATGCCGTGCCGGAGGGTGTTGTAAAATAGAACCGCAATCTTGCGGGCGGTCGCTGTCACCGCCTTTGACTTACCCGCACGTAAGGACAGGCGGCGATAGAATGCTCCGAGCGCCGTATCGCTTCGCCCCACCGTGGTGGCCGCCAACCGCAACAGTGCGGCAGCCCGGCTGGAAGATCTCCGGGTGCGCGAAGAAAGCACTTTGCCGCCGGAGATTTTGTTGCCCGGTGCAAGGCAGAGCCAGGACGTGAAGTGCTTGGCGCTCGGCCATGCCCTCAAATCCGTGCCGCACTCGCCGATAAGCTTCAATGCGAGCGACGGACCCAGTCCATGGATCTCAGTCAGATCGACGCCGAGCACGCCGTACAGCGCGGTCCTGACGTCAAAGGTGGGCGTGTTGATCTGTTTGGTCTTGATGCGCGGCTTGGATAGCTTCCCGATCGGCTTTGCCCCTTTATTTCCTAGCGCGGCGATCAGGACTTCGAGCTTGCGGTCACAGTCCAGCATCTTCGCCTGGTAGACGTCGTAGAGTTCTAGCGATTGGCTCAGGGCGAAGACATGTTCGTGCCGGTCGTTGCCTACCAGTGCCGCGCGAATGGTCTCGGTGGATGAATGGCATCGCACGTCCCGATAGGTTGCCAAAACATCAGGATTGCGCTCGCCTGCAACAATGGCCCGGATAATCCGCATGCCAGTGGCGCCCGTGATGTCCGAGACGACATGATGGAGCTGCAGGTTCATCTCCATCAAGGCCTTTTGCATATGCTGGATATGGGCGGCGGCATATTCCACAAGCCGCTCGCGCTGCCGCAAATAGGCCCGCAGTGTTGCGATCTCGGCATCGGGTCGGAAGCTGCCTCGTAGCAGTCCATAGGAATGAAGCTGGCGTAACCACGCGGCATCGCTGACGTCGGTCTTGCGTCCGGGCACGTTCTTGGCGTACCGGCCGTTGACCAGAATAACCTCAAATCCACGCTGCTCCAGGATTTCATAGGCTGGGATCCAATAGACCCCGGTGGATTCCATCGCGACACTGGTCACGCCGCATGCGCTAAACCAATCCGCCAGATCATGGAGATCTTGTGTAAATGTGCCGAACGCGCGCACGGGAATGTCAGTGCAGTCCGGGTTCACCGCAGCCATGTGCATCTTTGATCCGATGTCGATGGCGGCCGCGCTGACGTTGACTGGCTTCAATTCCGGCCGGTCACCGGTCGCCCTCTGGGGCATCGCAAATCCTCCATTCACTCATGAGCGGAAGGGTCTGGGTTATGCCAATCGTCATCTTCCTATTCGGGATCGCAGCCGAAGCGGCGTCACCACTCTCAAGTCCGCATGCACCCATGGACCACGTTTTTTAACGGGACAGTGCCTCCAATAAGCTGACGGCCGCTACCCTCCCAGCCGCAGAGGATAACACAGTGCTGTTTCTACCCCGCACAGGCGCGCAACGGCCCTGGACACTTTTTTTAGGATGTCCCGCTCCGCCTTCAGCTTATTCACCTCGCGTCGCAGCCGCTCGATCTCCAATTGCTCGGGCTTCATTTGCCCGTGCCCGGGGAAAGCCTGCACAGGGTCGGAGCCGAACTCCTTCACCCACTTGCGCAGCACGTTTTCATGAACGCCCAGGTCGCGGCCTGCTTGCGCCACGACACCCCGCGTTCCCTGATAAGCTTGACCGCCTCGACCTTGAACTCTCGACTGAATTTCCGTCTGCATGACCAACCTCCGGCTTCATGAAACACCCAATCTCGGTGTCTATCAAACCGGCAGCAGCTCAAAGGTCACACGTTCGTATCGTGTCGGGTGCGCCAATTTCCTTATGTGTTGCAACACCGTATTGGCGCCGTTATGCACTATGGAGTTCGGCACGATTTAATCGAGTAAGCAGTCTCGTAGTGGCTTTGCGACTATTGGATGTCAGCGGGTGTTGCAGACCGCGTCGATGGCCATCCATGTCCGTCTGCCAGTCCGGAGAGGCTGATTTTGATCCAGCGGTGCCCATCGTTCGAAGAAGCGCCAAACTAAGGTAGGCTCGGGCGGATGCTCCGACCACGATTGCGCCCTCTGATACTTGAATTCCCCACCGGCCTTCCGGAAGGTCTGCCGCGCTCTCCGCTTGTTAGTCCCCGACAAGCGTGCCGATCAGTTGGAGCAGGGCCTGGTGTTCGGGGCCGTTTCCACCAGCACGAAGGAATTGTCCAATCTCGGTCCGCGAGGTCCGTCCACCAGAGCTAACGTTCGGCTCATGCTCCACCATCGGGACACCCGATTCCCGATCTCGGACTAGCCGCCAAACATCACCATTCGCGCTTTCGTAGAGAACTCTCGCGGTCATGCCTTTCAACAACTCTGGTTTGGCAGTGTTCCTGGAGCTGCGCAGGGTACGAACCAATTACGAGGCCGGGCGTTGAATGCACCTATGTCAGACGCTTTTGATTATTTCCGGGCCTACGCTGTCCGGGCCCTGTGCAAGGCTCGGGCAATGCCTCGCGGAAGGATGAAACAGCTGCAGACCGTGGTTGGGCGGATTTACCACCTCCTCACCAAGGAGGCCGCGTACGGCCCGACCTACATCATTTGGACGACTTCCGGGCGGCGCAGGAGCTCGAGCTGTCGCTAGATGATGGCGTCAGGGTCAAGGAGAGCTCTGACGTCCAACGATCCGGCCGGCGCAAGGTCGTGTCCCGCGGGGGCGTGCAAGTAAGCGTTTCAAGAAAACTAAGCGAGAAGGGAAACGGATCGAGTGGCCGCCGCTGATACCCGAACCGTGGCGAAGCTTTTACGAGAATACGCGCGGCGGACTGCGTTGCGTGGAGGCAATCCGTACCGTGCCAAGGCGTATTCCCGCGCTGCGGACAGTCTCGCCGCGATTGTGGTCCCGCTCCACGTCCTGATTGAGGAGGATCGCCTGACCGAAATTCCTGGCGTGGGCGACGCCATCGCCGACATCATCACGAAGCTGCATCGCACGGAAAGCCATCCTAGTTTGGAGAAGCTACGCAAAGAGATTCCCGCGGGCGTTCTCGAACTCCTGACAGTCCCGGGATTGCGGCCGGAGAAGGTGCTTCGGCTCTATAAGGATCTCGGGATCACTTCCCTCGCAGAATTGGAAACCGCAGCCAAGCAAGACCGCGTCAAGAAAGCCAAAGGATTGGGTGCGGCGCTGCAGACCAAAATCCTGCAAAACCTCGCGATCGCGAAGAGTGGAGAGGGCCGCCTTCATTTGCACCGTGCCGCCGCCCTGCTCGAACATGGCAAGGTGTCGCTTCAGAACGCCCGGCCCGACCTGAAGCACATAACCTTCGCCGGCGATTTTCGGCGCGGGTGCGAACTCGTGGCGGACCTCGCCCTGGTCGCCGAAGCTCCGACGGCGGAGGACGGGCCCGCTGCCGTCGATTCCGGTGGGCTCCAGGTACACCTCACGGACCGGAAACATTTCGGCGCGACACTGCTGCACGCCACAGGTTCGGCCGGGCACATCGAGCAGCTCCGGGTACTCGCCGAACGGGAGGGCATGAAGCTCGAAACCGACGGGCTCCGGAAGGGCCGGCAGCTGATCGCCGCTAAAGAACGGGATATCTACGATGCGCTCAACCTTCCCTTCATTGAGCCGGAGCTCCGAGAGGGGCGGGGTGAGATCGAGCTGGCGCTGAAAGGCAAGTTGCCGAAGCTGGTCACAGACGGCGATCTGCATGGCATCCTGCATTGTCACACCGACGCGTCCGACGGCACAGAGACGCTGGAGACGATGGCCCAGGCGACGCGCAAACGCGGCTTCCAATATTTCGGAGTAGCCGATCACTCCAAGTCGGCGCACTACGCTGGCGGACTGTCGACCGAACACATCGAGCAGCAGCATCACGAGGCCGACCGGCTCAACAGGAGGTTTGGCAAGGATTTCCGGATCCTGAAGGGCATCGAGTCGGACATCCTGGTCGATGGCTCGCTGGACTATCCGGACGACGTGCTGGACAGCTTCGATTTCGTGGTCGCAAGTATCCACGGTCGCTTCAAACTGGACAGGAAAGCGCAGACGGAGCGCCTGCTACGCGCTATCGCTAACCCATACACTACGATCATTGGCCACATGACGGGCCGACAGCTTCAGCGCCGTCCAGGTTACGAAATGGACGTCGAGAAGGTGTTGCGCGCCTGCGCCAAGTACCGCGTCGCGGTCGAGATCAATGCGCATCCCTGGCGACTAGACCTGGATTGGCGCTGGCACCGGACCGCCTTGGATTTTGGCTGTCTACTGAGCATCAATCCTGATGCGCACTCGATCGCGGAGCTCGATCATATGCACTGGGGTGTCGAGATGGCCCGAAAAGGCGGTGTATCGGCAAAGCGAGTGCTGAACGCGATGCCGCTGTCGGCGATCACGCGATACCTCCGCAGTAGGCGGCGCTCTCTGGCAAGGGCGGCCTGACGCGGCGATGAAGGAATTCATGGTACCTAGTGGTAGTGCCGTGCGCTGCAGCTTCCAACGGACATCCGGTCGGCATCTGCTACGCTCGGGAAATACCGCAATTCATTGCCAGCCCGAGACACTAGCTTCTTTCCATCCCCTTTCAACCTCCGTTTGATTTAGGTCAATGGTCCCCTATTGCGTGGAACTTTCTTCCCATGAACCAGCCCGACGAGCGAGGTCCGGTCAGAGAAACGCCGAAGCCCAAGCCGTTGCGCTTGGAGGGAGGCCCGGCGAGCTATCGAGGAATACGCGAACGATCTACGGGAGATCATCAAGAAACTCCGCACCGCAGCTCCATTGAGCCGCTGGGACCGCGTATCTCAGCCCCGCTGTCATGGGTTGAATTGGATGGCGCGCGAATGCATCAAACGCAGTATTCTCCTACATCGCCGGCTGGCGCACGCGCCGGCGACTGAGAGACCGATCGCGCTCCCGCCTTCCTTGACGGGAGCCATTAATGTCCCTGTTGCCGAACGCCTCAAGCTTGCTCGTCGCCACGTCGCCAAGTGTCGTCAGATCATTGAACGGCAACAACTTATCGTACGCAACGGCGCTTTAAACAACGCAGAAGCTCTCGAGCTACTAGCGCTCTTCGAGACAACGCAGGCAATCTTCGAGGATGATCTCGACCGTCTCCTGCGAGAAGAGAGCGCCCAGCTTTCAACGCCGCGGCCTTGCCACATACCCGGCGCGAAACCTAAGCCGGTCTCTTCTTCGCTCTCCTCAGCGCCCGAAGCTCTCTCCAGCCATGGGCGGGGGCCTTTCGTGAATCGCAGTCGAACGCGGGCAGCCCACTTGAACTTGGCAGCGCCAACTCACCGACCGGTCCTGGCCGGTATCGCATTTCCTCGCTGCCAGCTTGGCGGTGGAGCTCGAGTTCGCCGACGGCCGCTAGCGCCAGAACAGTGCAAGCAGCAGGATGACGGGAAGCGGGATGCCTAAGAGCCACAATAGGGCGCCTCTGCCGAATGTCATGGTCAATCCTCCTCCTTTCTAACCTTCAAGCCGCAACCACGTCCGCGGTTCCAACCGATTGGAACTTGCGTACGAATTTGATCTTGAATCCAAAGTCGTATTTGAGGAGGTAAACATGGCCACACGCGCGGTACCGCACGCTTTCTTCGCCTGGACCTGGTCACCTGTCCTGGCGGGCGTATTTGCTTCATTAGTCGTCCAAATACTGCTGACCATGCTGGGCTTTGGCATTGGCCTGCTCGCCATCGACACTCCGACCGCCGCCTCCGCGCCTGCCAGCGCTGGCTGGCCCGCCTTCGTCTGGTGGGCAGTTTCGGGCATCATCGCCGCATTTATCGGCGGCGCCATCGCAGCCGCTAATTCCCCCGATCAGAGCGGTTTGGGCCGTGTCGGACATGCCTTGGGTGCGTGGGCGGTCGCCACCGTCATCGTGGTGGCGGCAGCAGCGATGATACCTGCTTCGGCTGCCAGCATCGCGGGCAACCTCGCCGGCCCGAGCTATGCGGCGAATGCCCGCGTCGCATATTATTCGAACAACCCGGCTAACCCGACGCGCGAAACCGTCGGCTCGACGACCAGGCCGGCAACGCCGGCTCAAATGGAGGAGGCGCGCAAGCACCTCGCCTATGCCATGCTTGCCAGTTTCTGCGCGCTTCTGTTGGGCGCCGGAGCTGCCTATGCCGCCGGAATGGCAACCACCGCCCGAACGGTCGAAGATGCAGCAAGACCGGTTACTTGAGACCGCTTAGCTATCTCGCTCCTGTTACGGCAAGCAAGCTGCCAGATCGCCGCTACGACCACTTGATCGCGTGGGGCGAGAGTTCAGCCATGACGACATCGTCCGATTCCGCCAAACTCAAGGCGGCGAACACCAAGCTCAACACCGTGGCGCTTCGCAAAGGCGTCGACTGCAAGGCCACAAGAAATGGAGGTACACATGAGACGTACGATAATAGCAATCGTGTGCATTTTGCTGGCGACGCCAGGACTGGCGCAATCCGTCAGCGAGAAGACCGGCGTCAATTCCGTGCTCGGGGTCAGCCCCTCGACGGTGGATTTTGTCAAGCAGGTCGCGATATCGGATATGTTTGAAATCGAGTCCAACAAGCTCGCACAACAGAAGGGCAATGCGACGGAGAAGACGTTTGCTTCCCAGATGGTAACGGACCACACCAAGACGAGCACTGAGCTGAAAGGACTGGTATCCAGCGGCAAGGTGAAAGCCGAATTGCCGAGCACTCTCGATTCATCGCATCAAAGCAAGCTCGACAAGCTCAAGGGCGCCAGCGGTAACGACTTCAGCTCCGAGTTCAATTCGATGCAGGTCAGCGCCCATAAGGATGCCGTCGACCTGTTCGAGCGATATGCCAAGGGCGGCGACAATGCGGATCTGAAGGATTGGGCCGGCAAGACCTTGCCCGCGCTTAAGCATCACCTTGACATGGCGCAGGATCTCGACAAGAAGCCTCCACCTACGGTCGGCGAGGGGAAGAAATAGGGGAGAAGGGAGCCGCTGCTCCGCGGCTCCCTCTTAATTTTCTGGTGTTCATTGTGAAGACCGCAGACACCGAGGATTGGCGATGCAGCGCCACTGGATTCGTCCAACGAGCGTGCCGGCTGGTTGCGGCTAAGCCGCCTTGATTGATCGCGGCTTCCGCCAGCTTGTTTAGCGCGACGTCCGTTTTCTTTTCTTCCTCAAGCGTCTGTTTGGACAGCCTGAGTCATGCCGAGTTGTTCAGCCCAGGCAATCAACGTCCCGTAGCGCGATATTTCGTAATGCTCAACGGCCTGAGCACCCGAGAGAAGGCTCGCATCCAGCGCCGGAGAATCTTCGAAATCCTCTATCACTTCTTCGCCCTCCTCGACCAGCCCGAGGATAGCGGGGCAGGTTTTGCCCTTGGGAGCCTGCGTCATCATTTTGAAAACTTGCTGCAGACGCTGAACTTGACCCCTCGGTCTCGCCGGCATGCTTTTCACAACTTCAAGATTGACCGGAGAGTTGGTCGCGACCACTACGTCGGCGGCCCGCACCTCGAGCCCGGACGAAACTTTCACGACGACCTCGTCCAACTTGTGCTCGATGCTCTCGACACAGCTGTCAGCGTAAAGTTTCGCGCCGGCGCGCTGCAGGGCGCTTGCCAGCCCGGCGAGATATTTCGTGGGATGAAAGCGCGCCTGCCCAGGGAAGCGCAGCGATCGTACCACGCCATCGGAGTGGAACGGCGTCGGCGCCATGCGGTCCTCGACGGGAATTCCGAGCCGCTGGCAGCACTCGAGTTCCTCATCCAGAAGGGAGTTCGGCGTCTCCGGCGCCGGCACCCAGAGACCGTCGACCCGGCAGAAATCGCAATCGATGTTTTCGACAGCATGCGGGGACACCGCGAAAAGCGCTGAGGCGCATCCTCTGGTCGGCCCATGCATTGCCGGGATTTCAATTGCCTGACCGTCGGCTCCGCGGCGGACTCAACGACCTACTTTGACGATGACTCCTTCGTTCGGCTTCAGGTGGATTGGTCCCGCTACCTTTTCCTGCTTGCAGTCTAGCCCGGTCGATAACAATCGGACGCCGCAGCCTTCCCACTCCCAAAGCCGTGGTTCTCCGGAAATATTGCGGCCAACGAGGATTTCCGTATCGTTCATCCTGCGTCCGAACGAGAAGACGTCGTTCTGTGCGCGGCGTGGCAGATACTCTCCCTGCAACAGGCAAGGCTCGTCCCGACGCAATGCAATGAGTTCACGGTAGAGGTTCAAGAGCGAATTCCGATCGCCCTGTTGCGCTTTGATATTGCGGGTGCGATCCCGGCTCAGTGGCAGCCAGGGTTCGCCACTGGTAAACCCGCCTCCCTACGTGTCATCCAACGCAAGGGTGCCCGCTCGGGATCGCGACCGAGGTCAAATCCCTTCATGAGTTTTTCGAAGGGGTCCTGGATCCTCTCCGGTGGAATCTGCACCTGCTCGGAGCCCATCTCATCCCCGGCGAACAGAAACGGCGTCCCTCTAATGGTCATTAACAGCATCGCAAGAATACGTGCCTGAGCCTGACCGACCTTGCTGGCGACCCGGTGTTTGTCATGGCCGCCGATGGGCTGGGTCTACGAGATCAAGGCCGACGGCTACCGCGCACAACTCCATCTTGAAGATGAGAACGTCAAAGTCTATTCGCGCACGGGGTTGGATTGGACCGAACAGTTCTCGTCATCGCGGCCGCCGGAGGCAAGCTGAACGTGGAGAGTGCGATCATCGACGGCGAAGCCGTGGTGTACGGCCGCGGCGGACTGCCCGACTTTCAGCAGCTCAGGCGCGAGCTAGGCAAAAAGCGCAGCGAGCGTGTGCGTTATCACGCATTCGATCTCCTCTACCTCGATGGCCACGATCTGCGTGCGGTCGCGTATGAGGATCGCAAGCGTTTGCTGCAGAGCCTGCTCAAGCGGGCACCAGAGACTTTCATCTTCGTCGAAGCTCTCGAGGTGTCATTCGGCCTGCAATATTTGCAAGCCGATTGACAGACTTCCGCGAAAGAGCCACCCGCGCAGTGAGCATCAAAGGCGGTCCGCCGCTTTCGCCGCCGCGACTACGATCAGGAGCTAGCCAAAGGCGCCGCCGCCGGGCACGATCCTATCTATCCCGCGCGGTTGCATGGTCGACGGCCCGCGGTGGGAGGAGCAATTCCGGCAAGCGCTGATCGGCCGCGTGGTGGGCATCTATCAGGCGCGGGCCAACCTGCCACTGATCGAGGGGGCCCGCCAAACACCTGGAAGGCGATGCCTAAAGTAGTCCTCAGCCTCTCTGGCGACCGCTTCATGAAAACAGCCCGCTGGATCAGGTCCAGCGGACTATTTATTTTCGCTTCTATTTTCCCTTCATCTTCGGGTCGTTCATGGTCGCCCCTGGGTTGGCCGAGCTCGGGCTGCTCGATGCTCCTTGACCGCTGGCCGCGGCTGGAGAATTGCCGCCGCCTCCCGATCCCGCACCTGCGCCTCCGCCGTCTCCACCTGATCCCGCACCTGCGCCGCCGCCGGCTCCACCCGATCCAGCGCCCGCGCCGGCCCCTGCTCCGCCCGCTCCTCCGCCGGCACCGCTCCCAGCGCCACCCTGCGCGGAGGCGGCAGCGATTGATCCGAACACAAGGGCGGCTGCGAGGATAATCTTGCCAATCTTCATGGTCGTTTCCTCCTGTTGAAGTTTGCGTGCAACCGACCGCCGTAACCTTCGTTCCTAAGCTGGTGCAGGACCAAACGAGAGGTGCCACATGGGCAAGGATACTCCACTCAAACCAGACGACTTCACTGTGGAGGTCTAGTCATCTGGAACGCAAGTTCGTCACATTAGTTGATAGCTCGAATCTCTGCAGAGGAGAGTGCGAGTGGCGAATGCAGGTGAGCGAGGCCGGCCGAT
>NZ_JADPKR010000060.1 GCF_023074055.1 Bradyrhizobium sp. 141 | reverse complement strand
CTCGCGACGGCAGCCCTTGCGTTTCACTAACCCTTCACCTCCATCAGGTTGGGTGGAAGACTTTCACTTCCGAGCTATTGAGCATGCCCGGCACACGACGAACCCGCTCCGCGGGAGGGTATCCGCGTTGAGCGCGGCGTGTCCCCCGTCGAAGCCAGCCAGTGTCCCTGACCCCGGCACCACCCGCACAGCGACGTAATCCGCCCCATTTCAGAAGCGCTTGCCCTTGGCAAGATGGTGTTGCTACCCGCGCGCAGCGTGCCTCTTGTCAAGGAGTTCGCTATGACCTCGCTTCGGTTACGCATGATGGAAGACATGCAGGTCCGCAACCTGTCGCGAAACACGCAGGATTCGTATTTGCTGCAGGTTTCGCATTTCGCTAAATCGCCGGCTTTGCTCGGCCCGGAGGATATCCACGCCTACCAGGTCTATTTGACGAACGAGAAGAAGCTGGCGCCACGCTCGGTGCAAGTGACCGTCGCAGCGCTTCGATTTCTCTACCGCGTCACGCTCGGCCTCGATTGGGATTTCGACCGGATCATTCCGTGCCCAAAGACGCCAAAGACACTGGCCGTCATTCTCAGCCCTGAGGAGGTGCTGCACTTCCTTGGCTGCATCGAGAGCTTCAAACACCAGGCGATCCTGACGACATGCTATGCCGCCGGTCTACGTATTTCCGAGGCGACCCGGCTGAAGCCTGAGGCTATCGATCGTCAGCGCATGGTGCTGCGCGTCGAGCAGGGCAAGGGACAGAAAGACCGCTACGTCATGCTGTCGGCCAGGTTGCTGGAGGTGCTGACGGACTATTGGCGCGCCGTGCGACCCACCGGGGCATGGATGTTTCCCGGCGCCGTTGCTGGAGAACCGATATCGACAAGCGCCGTAGATGCCACCTGCCGCCAAGCACATCGGATGTCGAAACTCTCCAAGCCGGTGACACCGCATTCCTGCGGCACGCATTTGCGGTGCACCTGCTCAAAGCTGGAACCGATCCTCCGTACCATCCAGCTCTTGCTCGGCCATCGCAGCTTGTCAACGACCGCTCAATATCTGCGGATCGCTACCAACAAGGTCTGCGCGGCGACGAGTCCGCTTGAACTGCTGCCGCGTCCGATCCCCAAGGCCTCCTCGCCGCCAGCGCTCGAACATTTCTGGCGGCCAGCCTCATGGGCCGCTCGGGTCCGGAGGTCGCGGATATATTCCGTCGCTACGGGGCTGCCTGGCGAGAGCAGCACTGGGCCTCGCTATCGACCGACCGACGCGCAGCTATGACTGCCATCGAGCGCTGCCGAACGTCGGCGCTCGGAGGCCATGTCGAACAGTGCGACCGCTGTGGCGAACGACGGATCGCTTACAACAGCTGCCGTTCCCGCAGTTGCCCCAAGTGCCAGTGGCTCGCCCGAGCGGAATGGATCGAAGCTCGGCGCGTTGCGCACCATCGCTGCCGATCGGAGACATCTCGGCGCGGAGATCGGGTTTTTCGCGGTGCTTCACACCTGGGGTCAGAATCTCAGCCATCATCCCCATCTCCACTGCGTCGTGCCCGGCGGCGGGCTATCGCCGGACGGGAGCCGCTGGATCGCGTGCCGTCCCGGCTTCTTCCTACCAGTCGCCGTGCTCTCCCGACTGTTCCGGCGGCTGTTTCTCGAAGGTCTGCAAAAGGCATTCGATGCCGGCGAGTTACGATTCTTTACGTCATTGGAACGGCTGCACGATCCCGTACGCATTCCGGCGCTATCTGGATCCCGCCCGCCAGGTCAACTGGGTGGTCTATGCCAAGCCACCATTCGCGGGCACTGAACGGGTTCTGGAATATGTCGCACGCTACACACACCGGGTGGCAATCGCCAACAGCCGGATCGTCGATATCGAGGATGGCAAGGTACGCTTTCAGTGGAAGGACTATCGCAACGAGAACCGGCAAAAGCTAATGACGCTCGAGACCGGGGAGTTCATCCGGCGTTTCCTCGTCCATGTCTTGCCCGAAGGATTTCAGCGCATCCGCTATTACGGTTTCATGGGCAACCGCTACCGCAAGCAAAAGCTCGCCCGCTGCCGCGAACTGCTCGGAATGCGGCAGTCCGATACGCCGGTAAAACCGAAGGAAGGAAGCGACGGAGATATCGTAGTCGGCGGCGCGTCTGCCGAGCTCGATCGCGTCATGCATCGGGCTATGGGGCGAATGCATGATACAGTTGAAGTCGTAAAGCTGCTTTGCGGCGCCGCGCTTGACCGAGACGACCTTCTTGACGTGCCCGGGGGTCGCCTTGACGTCGACCCCCGCCGTTTCCGTTTCCTTCTGAAGCCGCTAGAGCTGAACTGCTTCCTTGACGATGTCGACCCAACCGGTCCCGCTGCCATGGCTTCGTGATGTATTGATAGATGCCGGCCTCGTTGAGGCCGGCGATGATGTCTTCGCAGTCAGAATAGCCGGAGATGATCATCCGCACCGGATCCGCCCATATCTCGCGGACGCGCTTCCGGAAGCTGACGCCCGATTCGTGCGGCATCCGCTGGTCGCAGAGAATGGCGTGGACGATATCGCCTTCCAGGAGCTTCTCCGCATCGGCCGCATTGCCGGCGCACAATACCTCGAAATCCTGGTCGAGGACGCGCCGCAGAGCCTCCTGCGAGCGAATCTCGTCGTCGACGACGAGATTGGTTCCTTGGACGTTTCCTGGCACGTTTCCTGCGGGTTTTCTGGCATGCTCATGATCGCACCGCCATGCAGGTGGGTCGTGCGCGCTCACGCCGCGACCGGTGATTAGCGATGGTCAGCGGCGTACGCGACTTCGGGACCTTGTGAATGAAATTGTAACGCGCCACGTGGTAGCTTGGATCGAAGCCGTAGAAGTTGAGCCGCATGCGGCGCAGCTCCTCGTTGCGGTACGCGTCGAGCGGCTTCTCGGCTTCGTCGGCGGCGCGGCGCCTTTGCTTGTCGACAAGGCGCGCGGCATAGTCGGGATCCGACGCAAGCGCGGCGGCGAGCTTCACGAGATCGTCCGTTGCCGCGCCCCTGGCCGTCAGCACGCGATCGACGATGCCGAGGCGCCCGGCCTCAGCCACGCCCATCGGCAGCCGGCATTGAGTGATCTTGGCCGCATTCGCGGCGCCCGCGCGCCGCGGCAGAAGATAGGTCCAGTATTCCGAACCGTAGAGATTGCCCATGTCCTTGTAATGCGGATTGAGCACGGTCCGATCGCTGGCCCAGACCTCGTCGGCGGCGAGGCTGAGGAACACGCCGCCTGCGCCGGCATTGCCGCGAACGACGGAAACCACCAGCCGATCGGTGGTCTCGATGATGGCCCGCGCGAGATCGTCGATCGCGTTGATGTTGCGCCAGGACTCATCCGCCGCGCTGTCGGCGGCCTCGATCTCGGCAAGATGAATGCCGTTCGACCAATAATCACGGCCGCCGGTCAGCAGCAGCACCTTGGTTGCGCGCGCAAGCGCGGTTCGATAGGCGCTGAGCAGTGCATTGCAGTCGTCGGAGCTCATGGCGCCGTTGTAGAAGTTGAATTGCAGCTCGCCAACCTCGCAATGCTCGCGATATTCGATCGGACCGTAGCCGCATCCTGGCCTGTGCGGCAGATGCGCGGCTTCCGACGCGAAAATCTTTGTCGCCGGAAGCTTCAAGCTCTTCGGCCCGACACTCCGGACGTGGCCGATCCAGACCGCGCCGTCGATGGTCGCCCGGGCCAGCGCACCGTCGCACTGCGCCACCACGGTGCCGGGTACGCCGGAGATGCCATGGGCCTCATGCGCATCGAACAGCCGGACGTCCTGCCAGAACAGACTGTCGGTCAGGCCGGGCACGCCGTCGGCGCTGTCGATCTTGCGAAGCACCTCGACGGTTGTGTCGTGGTGCCAGTCGATCGCGCGATCCGCTTGCCGGCAGGGCCCCCGCACGCGAATGCGCGGATCGTCGCTCGCCATTGACGCGGGCGCCTCGTGCCCGGCCTCGATCGCGGCAATGGCCTCGAGCACCGCCTCCACCGCGCAGGAGGTGACCTCGTTGCGGTAGATGCTGGACTTCGCGGCACGCCGCATCGGGAACGTGCGATGGACCCAGATCGGACCGGCGTCGAACTCGCCATCCGCCTGCAGCACCGTGACACCCCACTCCGCGACGCCCTCGAGAATGGCCCAGTCGAGAGCCGCAGGACCGCGGTCACCGGGCGGGCCGGGATGCACGACGAGGCAACGCACGCCACGCCAGACATCGTCCGGGATCGCGCGTTTCAAGAACGGCGCGATAACGAGGTCGGGCCGATACAGCGCAACACTTTCGCGGGTCACGTCGGGATGGATATCGAGCTCGACCGAGACCTCATGGCTACGCTCGCAGAGTTCGACATGCAGCCGCTGCGTCAGGTTGTTGAAGGAATGCGACAAAAGCAGAATGCGCATCCTGAGCCTCAACAGATCCGGGGTAATTGTTCGCCCGACAGCCAGTCGACGATCCTTGCGCCGCCAAAGCTCGTCGCCATCTGCACGAAATGGTGGTCGTCCGCCACGGCCTCGCCGATCTCGGCGGCATCACGGCCGAGCGGATGCACCCGCATCGCCGCAAGCACGGCTGCTGCAACCTCGGGCGCCACGATCGCTGCCAGCTTGCCTTCGTTGGCGACGTAGAGCGGATCGAGCCCGAGCAGTTCGCAGGCCGCAGCAACACCGGGCTTCACCGGGATCGCCGCCTCCTGAAGTCGGAAGCCAAGGCCGGACTGCTGGGCGATCTCGTTCAGCGTCGCGGCGAGCCCACCGCGGGTGGGATCGCGCATCAAACGGATGCCCTTGCCGCCGGCCGCCAGCATGCTCGCCACGAAATCATGCAACGACGCGGAATCCGAGACGATCTCGGTCTCAAAAGCGAGGTTCTGCCGTTTGGACATGATGGCGACGCCATGATCCCCGAGCGTTCCAGAGATCAGGACACGATCGCCGACGCGGGCATTCCCGGCAGAGAGGTCGAGCCCGGCAGGCACGACACCGATCCCGGCTGTCGAGATGAACAGGCCGTCGGCCTTGCCGCGCTCGACGACCTTCGTGTCACCGGTGATGATGTAGACGCCCGCGGCTCGCGCGGCCTCGCCCATGGAATCCGCAATCATCTTCAGGTCGGAGAAACGAAAACCTTCCTCGATGATGAAGCTCGCCGAGAGATAGAGCGGCCGCGCGCCGGCCATGGCGATGTCGTTGACCGTGCCATGCACGGCGAGCGAGCCGATATTGCCGCCCGGAAAGAACAGCGGCGAGACCACATAGCCGTCGGTCGTCATCACCATGCGCCCGGCGCCGACATCGAACGCAGACTGGTCGTTGCCGCACGCCAGCCATTCATTGCCGAAGGCCTCGTGGAACAGGCCCGAGATCAGTTGCGACATCGCGCGGCCACCGGATCCGTGGGACAGGTCGACGCAGCCGTTCCTTATGTCGAGCTTGCGCTGATGGGCTTTCATGACGCCCGCCGTTGCTGATGATCGCGGAAGCGGCCGTAAGTCCAGTGTGCCGCACATGCACCCTCGGACGAGACCATGCAGGACCCCATCGGCGTCTCCGGCGTGCACACCGTGCCGAACAGCTTGCAGTCAACCGGCTTCTTCACGCCGCGCAGGATGGCGCCGCATTCACAGGCCGGATTGTCGGCAACGCGAAGTTCGTTCATGTCGAAGCGGACCTCGGCGTCGTATTTGGCGTAGGCCCGCTTCAGCTTGAGCCCGCTATAAGGCACTAGGCCGAGACCGCGCCACTCGAACTGGTCGCGCAGCTCGAAGATGTCGGAGACCTCCTCCTTGGCGCGCAGATTGCCGTCACGGGTCACTGCGCGGCTATACTGGTTCTCCACCTCATGTCGGTGCTCGTTGACCTGCCGCACCAGCATCAGGATCGCCTGCATCATGTCGAGCGGCTCGAAGCCCGCGATCACCACCGGCTTGCCGAATTCTTCGGCAAAGAACTCGTAAGGCTCGGTGCCGATGATGGTCGAGACATGGGCCGGCCCGACGAAGCCGTCGATCTCGACGCGGCCGATATTGCGGATATCGGGGCTTTCCAGGATGTTCTGCATCGCCGGCGGCGTCAGCACATGATTGCAGAACACGCTGAAGTTCTTGAGCTGCTTCTTCTCGGCGAGCCGGATCATCACGGCGGTCGGCGGCGTCGTGGTCTCGAAGCCGATGGCGAAGAACACGACCGCGCGGCCGGGAATTTCTTCCGCAATACGGATTGCATCAATCGTGGAATAAACCATGCGGACGTCGGCGCCGCGCGCCTTCGCCTTCAGCAGCGAGGCACCCTGCGAGCCCGGCACCCGCATCAGGTCGCCGTAGACGCAAAGGATCACGTCCGGCCGCTCGGCGAGCCGGATCGCCATGTCGATGCGTCCCGCTGGCAAGACGCAGACCGGGCAGCCGGGACCGTGGATCATCCGCACGTTCTTCGGCAGCATATCCTCCAGCCCGTAGCGGGAGATTGCATGCGTGTGGCCGCCGCAAAATTCCATGAAACGATAGGATTTTTCCGGATCGGCCTCCGAGCGAATCGCCCTCGCCAATCCCAGCGCGATCTCCTTGTCGCGAAACTCGTCGGCATATTTCATTGCGCGGCCTCCCGGCTTTCGGCGCCGATTTCACGCAACAGCTCCAGCGTCCGCTGCGCCTCCTCCGGATCGATCTTGGTCAGGGCGTAGCCGACATGGATGATCACGTAGTCGCCGACGGCGAGGTTTTCGATCAGCGCCACCGAGATCTCCTTGCTGACGCCATCGATCGAGACGACGGCCATGTCGTCGGGCAGGAGCTTTGTGACCTCAGCAGGTATCGCGAGACACATCAGGCGTTTCCTTCCGGGCCTTGCTGTTCGAGGAGTTGGAGCGCGGCGACCCAGGCTTGCCCGAGGCTGAGGCCGCCGTCATTGGACGGCACCTGGCGAGGCAGCAACGGCGAGAGCCCGGCGGCGACGCAGCCGCGCCCGATCTCGTCTGCGAGGATCGCGTTGAGGAAGCAGCCGCCGCTCAGGATGACGGTCGTGACGCTGGTCTCCAGTGCCGCGCGCGCGATCCAGTCGATGCAGGCGGCGGCGAAGGTGCCATGGAAGAGCTCGGCCCCATCGGCCGGATCGACCGCAAGGCGCTCGAGCAAGGGGAAAAGAGACAGCACGCCATTCTCGATCGTCCAGCCGTCCTTCGCGAGGCGCGGTGCGCGGACACGCGCTTCCAGCTTCATTGCGGCTTCGCCCTCGTAACTCTGCACCGGACAGAGACCAAGCAGCCCCGCCGCCGCGTCAAACAGCCGGCCGGCGCTGGTCGTCGTCGCCACGCCGGGCTGGTCGAGCATAGCGCAGAGACGCGCAGCCTGCGGCTGCATCGCAAAGCGCTTCGCAATCGCGTCGCCGCGCCGCAAGGCGTGCAGCACGCTCGCGGCCATGCGCCACGGCTCGCGCGTCGCGCGATCGCCACCCGGCATCTTCATCGGCGCCAGATGTCCGAGCCGCCGGAAGCGTGCACCATCGCACGAGAGCAACTCGCCGCCCCAATTGCCACCGTCGCTGCCATAGCCGAAGCCGTCGAGCACCAGCGCCAACGCTGGCCCTGCGACGCCATGTTCCGCCATCACGGATGCCGCATGGGCATGGTGATGCTGAACCGCGATCAGCCGCCTGCCGCTGGCTTCGGCGAAACGGGTCGAGGCCATGTTCGGATGCAGGTCGTGGGCGATGACGACCGGCTCGATGTCCAGCGTCGAGAGCAGGTGATCCACCGTCTCCTCGAAAAAGCGAATGCCTTCCGCGGTGTCGAGATCGCCGATGTGCTGGGAGACGAAGGCTTCGTTGCCGCGGATGACGGTGACCGTCGACTTCAGCGCGCCGCCGACCGCAAGCACCGACGGGACGGACTTCGCGAGCCTAATCGGCTCGGGAATATAGCCGCGGGCGCGGCGGATGAACTGCGCCCGGCCCGCGACCACCGACACGACAGAGTCGTCCGCGCGGGTGACGATGTCGCGGTCATGCGTGACGATCAGGTCGGCGATGCCGGCAAGCCGCCGTTTGGCCTCGTCATTGACGATCACCAGCGGCTCGCCGCCAGGATTGGCGCTGGTTGCCACGATCGCCCAACTTGCGCCGTCCGCTCGCGGATGCGCCGAATTGAGCGCCTTCAGCACCAGATGATGCAGCGGCGCGACGGGCAGCATGACGCCGATCCGCGACAGCTCCGGCGCAATCGCGGGCGGGAGCATATCGCGGGATCTCATCAGCACGATGGGCCGCGGCGAGGATTCCAGCAGCGCGAGCCCGACCGCATCGATTTCAGCGATCTCGCCGACCACATCCGTCGAGCCGACCATCACGGCGAACGGCTTCTGATTGCGATGCTTCCGGTGCCGCAGACGCCACACGGCCGCATCTTCACGGGCATTGCACAGCAATTGATATCCGCCGAGCCCCTTGATCGCGACGATCCTTCCGTCGGCGATCGCAGTGGCGATTTGCTTGGTACCATGACTGATCCTTGGCCCACATCGCGGGCAGGCAATTGCTTCGGCGTGGAAGCGACGGCTCGCCGGATCGGCATACTCTGCTGCGCAGGCCGTGCACATCGCGAAGCGCCTCATCGCGGTGGTACTGCGGTCATAGGGCAGCCGCTCGGCGATGGTGTAGCGCGGGCCGCAATGGGTGCAGTTGACGAAAGGATAGAGATGGAAGCGGCTCGCCGGATCAAACAGCTCGCTCAGACACTGCGGACAGGTCGCAGCATCGGCGGCGATCCGGGTCGAGACCTTGCCCTGCTCACTGGCGCGGATGTGGAACTCGTCGCTTTCGGTGATGCCGACCGGTTGCACGGAAATCTCGTCTATCCGAGCCAGTGGCGGTTTTTCCAGCGGCAGCGCATCGACAAAATCGGCGGCGCGCTCGCCCTCGACCTCGATCACCACGCCATCGGGATCATTGGCAACGAAGCCGCCGAGCCGATAGCGCGCGGCGAGGCCGTAGACGTAGGGACGAAAGCCCACGCCCTGCACGGCGCCGCGCACATGCAGGCGCAGCCGTCTTCGGCCTCGCGCCATGGCCTCGCCGCTCATGCTCATCCCGACACGGCCATCTCGGTCGGCTTCATCTTTGCAACCCGCTTGCGAATCCAGGCACAGAATGCCGCAAAACCCTCACCGGTGCACGCCGACACCGTCAAAACCTCGATCTTCGGACTGACCCGGCGCGCATATTCGACCGTCCTTGCAAGATCGAAGTCGAGTACGGGCGCAAGATCGATCTTGTTGATCAGCATCAGAGAGGAGGCTGCGAACATGTCCGGATATTTCAGCGGCTTGTCCTCGCCTTCCGTGGTCGAGAACACCACGATCTTGCAGGCCTCGCCGAGATCGAACGCCGCGGGACAGACGAGATTACCGACGTTCTCGATGAAGAGGATGCCGCCGTTAAGCCAGGGCAAGCGGTTATAGGCTTCGCCGACCATGGCAGCATCGAGATGGCAGCCCTTGCCGGTATTGATTTGGATCGCCGGCACGCCGGTCGAGCGGATCCGTTCGGCATCGTTGGAGGTCTGTTGATCGCCTTCGATCACGCCAATCGGAAAGCTGTCCTTCAGCTCGGACACGGCGCGAACCAGAAGCGAGGTTTTTCCGGCGCCGGGGCTCGAGACTAGGTTGAAAACGAGCACGTCGTCGGTGCGGAAGCGCGCGCGGTTGTCGGCGGCAAGCCGATTGTTCTTGCCGAGAATGTCGCGCTCGACCTGGATGATGCGGTCGCTGCTCATGCCAGCGATCTGCTGGCCTGCCGGGTTGGCGCTGCAATCGACCAGCCCGCCATCGCCGGGCGCGTGATCATGATGAAGGTGATAGTCGTGGCTGTGCCCATGATGATGCGAATGATCGTGCGCATGGGAATGATCATGGGAATGATCATGGGTGTGTTCGATGGACGCTTTGGCATCGCTGCAACCGCATACCGTGCACATCAGTCGATCTCCAGCTCCCTCACGCGCATCTCTTCGCCGCCGGTCACCTGCAATTGATAGCTGCCGCAGGACGGACATGCCTCATAGCGCTGCTTGATCTCGACGCCTTTGGAGCAGGCCATGCACCAGGCCGCTCCCGGCGTCTCGACGATCTCGAGCCTTGCTCCTTGCGCAATGGTGCGCGCGGCGACGGCCTCGAAGCAGAACTTCATCGCCTCAGGCGCAACATGGCTGAGCGCACCGATCTCCAGGCACACGACGTTCACCCTAGCGAAGGCGCGCTTGCGCGACTCCTCCTGGATAATCTCGATGATTCCCTCGCACAGCGCCATCTCATGCATGGTCGATCTCGCGGAAGCTGAGGCTGAAGCCGACGCACGGATCGAACGAGCCGACGAGCGTGCGGACCGCATCCAGCCCCTGCCGGCCCCCGGCGAGAATGGAGCCCTGGAGGCTGCGAACCAACGGCCCGCGGGCATGGAAATTCCACTCCGTCGGCGCCAAGAATTCGAAGCGGACGATGCGGTCTTCATCGTCGAGCTCGACGGCATGATAGAGCCGGCCCCGCGCGCATTCGACGGCACCCGCGCCTCTGCCGGTCCCCAGCCGGTAGCTCTGGAGGACACCGTCCTCGACTGTCCCATCGTCCGCCTCGAGGAAGGCGCAGAGCCGCGCCACTTCCGCGATCCGCGCCTTCAGACGCTCGGCGGGCCCCCCGCCCGGCGGCAGGATCGGCTCACGCCCAACCCGCCGCGCCCAGACGCCGGTCTCCGGAATCCGGCCATGGAGATCAGGCGCATCGGAGAATATCGCGCCATCGGCAAGCAGCCGCATGACGATTTCGAGATCGTCGGCTGCCGACAGGAATAACTGTTCGACCACCGGCGGCAGCAAGGCATCGCCATCGAAATTCGCAAGATGTACCGCCAGCGCGCTGCCGGCCCCGGGGGTTTGCTCCTGGCTCGCGATCCCGAGCGCGGCGAGCGATGCCCTGATCTTCGCCACCGCCTCGCGGCGCGAGACCGCCTCCCCGCGCTCGGCGATGCTGCCACCCAGAACGGCCGTGGCCTCCATCATGGCACGAACGGCTGCGGCGCCGGCGCCGTCAAGCGTGAGACGGCCAACGAACAGGCCGCGTAACAATTCGGTCAGGCGTTCGGCGACGACAGCGACGACGCGACCGTGCTCGATCTCGAGACTGGCATCCTCGCTCCGCGCCGCCTCGACCGCGGACAGGAAAGCTACCTGATGCGCCATCGAGCACAGGGAGAACAGACGCGGCAGCACCGACGGCAGTGACGAGGCCGGCTTTCCCGCGAACAAGCGCGTCAACGGCGGCCGGCTGCGCGGCCGGATCGCGACGTCGGCGATCGTGCCGCCGGCGAGCCACACCGTGATGTCGATCTCGTTGCGGAAGGCCAGGCTCATCCGCACCGCTCCGTCAGAACACCGCGCAGGAAGTTACGCCGTTCGATCGGGCTTGTTGCGGGCTCGCGACGACGGACCGCCTCCTCGCTGTCGCCCGGCAGCATCAGCTCGGCGAGGGTCGCTTCGGCCGTCGCCCGCGCGGCGACCATGTCCGCGAACTGGAACATCGGCGAGAACAGCGAGCAGCTCGCGATTAGGCCCATTTGTCCGACCTGGCTGAGAGTGAATTCAACTCGCCCGCAGGGAAGCGGATTCGCAGGCTCGAGCCCGACGTATCCCGCGCGATCGCGCTCGCCGGCATCACCACGTTCATGAACCAGGGCGTGACCATGATGCCGATGGTCGTGCCGTTGAACCAGCGGAAACCGACCGCTTCGACGCCGAGCGCGTCGTTGTAGATCGGCAGATCGCGCATCGCGCGCTCGCCGATCTCCCGATGGCTTCCTGCCAAGAGCTCGCCCCACGCTTCGGCGTCGGCGTCGCTGGCAGGAATTTGCGCATCAGCCGTCATGACTCGATCGCCATGAACTTGGATTTTGGAGAGTCGCAGTTCGGGCAGCGCCAGTCTTCCGGCAACGCCGCGAATGGAGTGCCGGGCGCGATCTGTGCCACCCCGTCGCCATCGGTGGGATCATAGACCGTCCAGCAGATGCCGCATTCCAGCCGCGTGACATCGGCGACGTCCTGGCGCACGCCAAAATTCTCGAACCCGCTCATTTGAAATAGGCCTCGATGATCTCCTGAAGCCGCTCAGCCGAGTCCTCGAAGTCCTCGTCAGCCGCAATCGCCACCGTCGGCACGCCGCCGACCTCCAGTGTATCGAGGATGATGGTGTCCATGGCGTTGAAGAACTGCACCGACCAGACATTGCGGATGCCCGTGGAGAGCACCCGGCAGGTACCATAGCCGCGAGAAACCAGTTGGATCGGCCCGTTCTTGATCGTGTCCTGGAGAAAACTCATGTCGACCGGGCTCATCGGCAGCAGCGTGAAATTGATGATCTGCGAGCGGATGCCCGGCCGCCATGCGAGCGCCCGCTCGCGGATTTCCGCAAGCACCGGCAGCACGTTCATGGCACCTTCGGGGGCCTGCCCGATCTCGAAATCCGCAGCCGTGAGATCGGCAGCGGCGCGCTTCACGATCTCCGGGATCGGCCCGACCTCGAGATATTCGTGATTGGCGTCGCTCTCGAGCCGCACACGCCAGATCCCGGCCAGCACAGATTCCTGGATCTGCGCCAACGATCCATCGGGCAGCGCAACGACGCCGGCCACTTCGCCCTCGCCCATCACGTCGGCAATCAGCTTGCGCTCGAGATCGTTGAGATTGCCAAGCCGGAACAGTTGCATCGGCATGTCGGCCTTCTGGCTCGCGATCGCTGCGGCCACCTTCGACAACAGCTCGATGGCGTTCGGGCAGATCCTGGCGAGTTCCGCGCTGTCGAGCGTGGCAAGCTTGGCCAAGGCACCGGCCGCGGTCAGGCTGCCGCTCGTCGCGTTCAGGTTCTCATCGCCGATCGGAAACACGTTGATCGGCTGCTCGGCGCCCTCGGGCGCAGTCCAGAAACCCGCTTTCATAGTTCGACACCTTGGCGGTGCTGGGGAACGATGGTTGTCATGACAACGGCGCTCGTGCCGCGCGGACGGTCGATCAGCTTGGTGATGCGGTCGACATAGATCGACCAGTCCTGGATCTTCGCGATCAGCCCGAGTGTCTCGCCCTTGGCGACGAAGATCAGCGTCGGCTGCACGCGCACGCCAAAACGCTGGCCGAGTTCGCTCTCGGCACCGCGGGCGATCACCGCGGCACGCAACCGACCCTTGAATGCCTCGATTAGCTCCGGCAGCACGACCGCGACGTGGATCGCCTCCGGAAAACGCGCGGGGTCTCCCGCCGACAGCAACACGGCGATGGCGCGGGCCTCGTCGGTCGTATTCAGAAAACGATCGACCCTCGCAGCATCAACCTCCGGCAAGCCACGCCGCGCCAGATCCTGCCTTCCCTGCTGGAATTTCATCAGACCTCCCCTGACAAGCTTATGATTCTGCTGGGAATAGGGATCAGCAAGGTACGTGCCAAGATCGGTTATCACCTTTCCTGATTTATCTAATTGATTTGAATCATATATTTCCACGACAGGAGATGCATCAATCCCAAGACGGAAAGCTAATTTCCATATGGGATGAAAATGAACTCAGCAGATAGAAATTTATCTTCCAGCGAGGACGCGGGCTCTCGCGGAGCGGGCTGCCGCCCTAACTAATCAAGCCGGAGATGCTCGGGCAGTTGCGGCTCCCGGTCGATGAGGTCTGCGAAGAAGCGATCGCAGTCCTCGCCATTGATCGCTGCGCCCAGACCGTCGATCGCGGCGCCGATCAGGCGCGCCTCGGCCTCATGCAGAAGCCGAACCGCGGTGTCGATAAAGACCAGCACCTTGGCACCGGCCGGCGGGTTCGAGAGCAGCAGCATCGAAACGCGCCGCTGCTCGCCTCGGAACTCGCACAGCGCCGATATCCCGTCAGTCTCAACGATCGTCATCGGCAAGCCGAGGCACATGGCGGATCTCCGACGGTGCAGCCGGTCAGGCCGGCCGTCCCCTCATCTCGTAATGCCGATGATCGATGTCGTTGGCGAGCAGCCGCTCCGATTCTGCCAACGGCGCGGTGCGCGGCATCACCTCGACGCCCCATTCGGCCAGGATCTCGCAACCAAGCTCGAGCGCCGGCGCGATCTGATCGCGCACCGGCTTCGTCAGCGGCCCACCCCAATCCTCGAGGTCAAGCGGCTGGCAGCCGATCAATACGAGATGTCGCGGACAACGGCCAAGCAGGTCGGCCGCGCTGATGACCTCCTGGAAGCCGGTCTGGTGCAAGCTCATCTTCTTGGCGCCGGTGAAACGCGGCACCTCGTCGTCGCGAACGAGCTTCAACTGCCCGGGCTCGAGCCCATAGTCGATCGCGTCGAACACGATCAAACGATCCGCACCCTCCAGGTAGTTCACGAGGTAGAGCCCCTGCGTGCCGCCGTCGAGAATGGTGACGCTGTCGGGCACGGCGTAGCGGCGGTGGAATTCCTCCACCGCGCGCACGCCAAAGCCTTCGTCGGCCCACAGGATGTTGCCGATGCCGAGCACCAGGATGCGGTTTGCTTGCGAAGATGTCGGCATCGGTATCATTCCAGTTTCTCAGTCGCGGAATTGCCGCTCGCCGGAGATCATCGAGGAGATGATGCTCTGGCGCGACATGATGTCCTCACGGACCGCGGCGTAGATGTGCACCATCACGAACGCGACCAGCGCCCACATGCCGAGATGATGCCAGGTGTGAACGTCCTGGCTGTTCGGCCAGACCGCGAACACCCAGCCGAACAGCTTGTGCTGCCAACTGTCGATGCCCGCACCTTCCGAATAGAGCGCAAAGCCGGTAACGATCATGAACGCCACGAATAGCGTGAAGCCCGTGAACATCGCGGTCCGCGCCAGCGGGTTGTGGCCGACATACATCTTCGGCTCGCGCTCCAGGAACGCATACCAGCGGATTTCATGCAGCACTTCCTTCCAGAAGTGCTTGCGATGCACCGGCAGATAGAAAATCTTCCGGGAATGGTGATTTCCGACGAAGGCCCACAGAATGCGGGCAAGGAAGAACACCGCCAGCACCTGCCCCGCCGCGAAATGGGCAAAGCGGATATAGCCCATCACGAAGTTCGCCGAGGCCTCGCCCTCGACCGACGGCAATGGCGTTGCGATCAGATAACCGGTCACCATCAGCACGATGATCGAGAACGCGTTCACCCAATGGCAGATCCGCACCGGCGCTTCGTAGACATAGACGGCCGGACGGCCGACCCCATGTTCGCCGGCCGCATCGGCCGCTATCGCGGAGAGGTCCGGCTCGGCTTCCGCCGGACGTGCAACTACATCCATCATGGCGTTTCCCCCTGCTTCACCTGACCTTGACGCTGGCCATTTCCTGGCCGTCCGGACTCATAACATGCGTGGAGCAGGCCAGGCACGGATCGAAGGAATGGATCGTGCGCAGGATCTCCAAAGGCTGCTCGGGATTGACCATCGGGGTGTTCATCAGCGAAGCCTCGAATGCACCGATGTTCCCTTGCCGATCGCGCGGTGAGCCGTTCCAGGTGGTCGGCACCACGCACTGGTAGTTGTCGATCTTGGTTTCCTTGATCTTGATCCAGTGCGCGAGTGCGCCGCGCGGCGCCTCGGTGAAGCCAAAACCCTTGGCCTCCTTCGGCCAGCTCTCCGGCTTCCACTTGTCGACGTTCGCCGTCGAGCTGTCGCCGGCCTTGATGTTGGCGACGAGCTTGTCCTGGAAGTAGTGCATTTGTCGTCCGGCCCAGACCGACTCCAGCGCGCGCGCCGCCGTGCGACCGAGCGTCGAGAACAGCGCCGACAGCGGAAGGTTCATATCCTTCAGGAACTTGTCGACAGGATCCTTGAACTCGGCCTTGTTCTGCGCATAGCCCACCACCCAACGCGCCAGCGGGCCGACCTCCATGGCGTGACCCCGCCAGCGCGGCGCCTTGATCCATGAATATTTTCCGCCCTCATCGAGCTGCTCGATCGCGGTCTTGGTGCCTTTCGCATTGGGCCCCAGCACGTAGTTCGGCTCGGTCACGCCGTCCCAGGGATGCAGTCCCTTGGTTTCGTCGGGATATTTGTACCAGGAGTGAACCACGAACTCCTGGATCTCATCGGGGTTGGCATGATCGACGGGAAGCACCTCCGAGAGATTGCCGTTTATGATGGCGCCCCGCGGCAGCTTCAGGCTCTTGGAGGAGTAGTCGTTGGCGTGTTCCGGCACGTCGCCATAAGAGAGTACGCTCTTGCCGGAAAGACCGCCGCCGTAGAGCCAGTCCTTGTAGAACGAACCGATCGCCGCCACGTCGGGCAGGTAGACCTGCTCGTTGAACTCGATCAGGCGATCGATGATCGACGAGATCAGGTTCAGGCGCTCGATGTTGATGGCACCGACCGCGCCCGTGCCGTCGACGTTGATCGGACAGGGCACGCCGCCCACGAGCCAGTTCGGATGCGGATTCTTGCCGCCGAAGATGGTGTGGATCTTGACGATCTCCTTCTGGAAATCGAGCGCCTCCAGATAGTGCGCGACCGCCATCAGATTGGCCTCAGGCGGCAGCTTGTAGGCCTTGCTGCCCCAATAGCCGTTCTTGAAGGGCCCCAACTGCCCCGACTCGAAGAAGTTCTTGAGACGGGTTTGCAGGTTCTTGAAGTAACCTGGCGACGACAGTGGCCAGCTCGAGATCGACTGCGCGAGCGTCGAGGTTGCCCGCGGGTCGGCCGAAAGCGCGGAGACCAAATCGACCCAATCCAGCGCGTGCAGGTGATAGAAGTGAACGACGTGGTCGTGCACCTGCAAGGCAAGCTGCATCAGATTGCGGATCGAATTGGCGTTCTCCGGAATGGTGATCCCGAGCGCGTTCTCGACCGCGCGCACCGACGTCAGCGCGTGCGTGCCGGTGCAGACGCCGCAGATCCGTTCCGTGAACGCCCAGGCGTCGCGGGGATCGCGGTTCTTCAGGATCACCTCGATCCCGCGCCACATCGTGCCGCTGGAGACTGCGTTTCGGATGACGTTGTCGGCGTCGACATTGACCTCGACCCGCATGTGACCTTCGATACGGGTCACCGGATCGACGACGATGCGCTTGCCGGAATTGTCGAGATTGAAGCCGTTGGGAGCCTGGATACCCATGATTTTCTTACCCTTGGATCTCTTTGGCGCTTAGCTGGTGTGGTGCGCGTCTTCGCGCTTGCCGGCGAGCCGCTTCACCGCGGTCACTGCTGCATGCGCGGCGACTGCCGCACCGACGGCTCCGGCCGCCACCATGCCGATCTGGTCGGCGTTATTCTCGATGCCGAACTGCTTGATGTTGGTGAGACGGTCGTAGAACGAACCCTTGTCCCAGAATCCGTCTTCCGAGCAGCCGATGCAGCCATGGCCCGACTGGATCGGGAAGGAGACGCCGCCATTCCAGCGCACGGTCGAGCAGGCGTTGTAGGTGGTCGGGCCCTTGCAGCCGATCTTGTAGAGACAATAGCCCTTGCGCGCCGCCTCGTCGTCCCACTCCTCGACGAACTGGCCGGCGTCGAAATGCGGCCGCCGGTAGCACTTGTCGTGGATGCGCTGCGAGTAAAACATCTTCGGCCGGCCCTGACGGTCGAGCTCGGGCAATTTGCCGAAAGTGGTGATGAAGGTGACGACGCCGGTCATCACTTCGGCGATCGGGGGGCATCCCGGCACCTTGATGATCGGCTTGTTGGCGATGACCTTGTCGATGGGCGTTGCCTGCGTCGGATTGGGCTTGGCTGCCTGCACGCAGCCCCACGAGGCGCAAGCGCCCCAGGCGATGATCGCCATCGCGTCCTCCGCCATCATCTTCAGCTTCTCGACGAACGGCTTGCCGCCGTCGATGCAGAACATGCCGCCTTCGTTCAGCGGCGGATTGCCTTCCACCGCGAGAATGTATTGCCCTTTGTGCTTGGCGCGGGTCTCTTCGAGGATCGCCTCCGCCTGGTGGCCTGCGGCCGCCATGATGGTGTCGTCATAGTCGAGCGAGATCATCGAGAGCACGGCATCCTTCACCAGCGGGTGCGCGGAACGAATGAAGCTCTCGGAACAGCAGGTGCATTCGAGGCCGTGCATCCAGATCACCGGCACGCGGGGCTTGGTCTCGAGCGCGTTCGCGATGCGGCTCGCCGCCAGCGGCCCGAGGCCGAGACTCGTCGCAGTCAGGCCGCAAAATTTGTGAAAGCTCCGACGCGTGATACCTTGACGCCTGATCACGCTGTAAAACGTTTCCGTCGCCGCGCTCATGAATCCTCCCGCCTCGGCTTGGACTTGTCTATGACGCCAAGGACAGCAAGAAGCAGGCCAAGCACTGGGAGCGTAAGGAAAGTAGAGTGATACCAAATTGTTGCAGATTTGGATTGCTCGAATTGCGGTGCGCGCATGCCCCGATCGAGAAAAGCGGAAACAATTCGATTTCAGGCGACAACGAAGTTTCCCCCCCCCGCGCGAGAGACCACTCAATGCGCGGTGCACACCATCCAGGGATCGAACGAGCGCACGACGTGCTGGATGGCGACCGAGCGTGCGCCGGCGTCGCGGACATCGGTGCCGATCAGCGCCTGCTCCAGCGGGCCGCCGACATCCGCCGGTTGGAAGGCCAGACTATGCGGCCATTTCCCGGCGAAGATACCCATGGGTTCGAGCAGCCGCGCCCGCGCCGGCAAGACATCGCGTGCCGCAGTGCCGCGCGTCGCTGCGAAACGGTCCCGTGCCGCCTCATGCCAGGCGTGCGCGGCACAGGCCTCGCGAGCGAAGTCCGGCATGAAGAAGATGTAGAAGTGCGTGAGATGATCGGCGGCATTCTCCGCCGCATGCGCGAGATTGGTGGCGAGAATCCCGTTCGGCGCGACCGCGGCCGCCATCGCATCGCGAAGAGCGGCAGCCGCGGCGACCGGCTGCGAGACCGAGCAGATGACGCAGATCCGCGGAGCCAGCGCCAGCGCCTCGAGGGGCGGACGCCCCTCCAGGATCTGCTCGAAGCCGCGATACAGCGGCGCCGTCACCTCCGCGCGCATGACCCGCCCACTTTCGACATCGAGGCCAACTTCGAGATCGCCCTCGAGGCGTTGAGCGGACCGATCGTGATGCGCGTCATGGCGTGCGCTTGGCCGTCGGACGGCCGGGCGGCACGACCACGTGGTCCGCGGTCGCATTCAGCCGCACCCGCCGCAGCGTCGCCGACTTCGACAGGGCCGCGAGCGCCATGAACCAGGTCTTGGGCATCTCGGTCGGAAGTCCGACGGGAATGCCGGCAAGCTTTGCGGATGTCTCTCTCCACAGTGAAACGCGAAGCGACTTGCTCCGGCGCGACCTCCCTCGGCACGACAGATCATCTTCAAGAGAGCCACGTGACCGGGCTGGCTTATCGGCCCGATATGTGCAGTTTTCGCCTCGCTGGCGAGCACGCCTGATTTCCAACAGCGCAAAGCGACGGCGACTCCGAACAAACACGTGGACAAACGTTGGAATGGCTCATCGACCACCTGGATGAATTCCAAGCAGCGGCGGCCGCCGGCGCGACTCGTTTCCGGTTCGCACGCCACGCCCGTGCTGCCGTCCGCAAGCCCTGCCCCGACGCCTCAGTGAGCGAACAGAGCGCGGCGGCTATGCTCTACACACGAGAGGCGGCGAGCCGTTTTCGAGCGGACGCTAACGAATAAACAGGCAAAGGGACCTTAAGCTCATAAGAAGTTGGAACGCGGCCCTGGGCCTCAGCGGCATCAATGCCTAGATCTTGTGATCTGCGGCAGCCGCTTCATCGGCAAGGTCCTCGCGAACCGACGCATCTATGTCGCCACCGGGCAGTGTCTAGCGCACCCTCAACGCGCCCCTGGCCGGCACATATCGCCGGCGGCTTGGCCCAGAGTATAGTATGCACAGACGTGGCTTGCCCCATCAGTAGAGACCGTTCAGGCCTCGGCTGATCCGAACTCCTCTTCAATCGCGGGACACACCAACTGCACGTCCGGCTCGAAGACGAAGTCGCGTAGCACAGGCGTCACTTCAGCTTGATCTGGACGTCACCACGGCAGAATGCCTTCGGTAATGCCGAAGCCGCACGACTTTCCGGTCGCGTTCCTGTCGAGATCGCCCAGCAATGATCCACAACAAAAATTTAGCTGTCTGTGAAGCTCCACCGTCACATTGAACGGGTCTTAGTCATTGTATTCGTTTTGGGCACAGCTGAGCCACTGACTGCGACCTCAAAACGAAACACTCGTTATCAAACGTTTTGATGGACCATCAGGAGGCTGGGACATGCTGGGCCCTCACCGTTAGATTCTAATTTTTGAGGATTTTGCGTCATGTCACATCCACCCCCTCAAACCAAGCTGCATGCTGTGCTGAAAGGTGCTCTGGAGGATGCTGTCCGGATGGTGCCTGAAGCAAAGCGGACGTCTTCATTGAAGGCTTGCCTCGCCGAGAAGGTTCTAACTCTGGCCGCGCGGGGTGAGAGCAATCCAACGATCCTAACTCGTCTCGCCGTGCTGACAGTGCAGAAATCCTGTCATGGCTGTTACGGATGTGAAAGGTGGTAGTCGCACGGGGGAGCCCGCGAAGCGCGAATTGATTAATTTGAACGGGAAGGTCGGGCTTTCTGGCGTCACAGTAGCACGGTTGGCGATACGCTTTTCGCTGACGTGATGGAGATTCGGTTCACTATGTCATGGCGTCCGCGTGACCACCCACGCCGAGGCCAAACTTATCGCATATAAAATAAGACAGAACTTCCTTCGATCTGTAAACCGCCACTGCCTCGCTTCGGGAATGTCGCTTTCGCGACACACGAGCGTGCATTGAAACAAGACCGCGTCGGAATCGAACACAACACACATTTGCCGAATACCGGAATGCACATGCAGGGAGGACCAGACTTTGATGACGGAAACGATTGCCTTGATCACGCAGGCGAATACTACCCAAGAACCTAAGAGTCTGTCCGGGATCATGCTGTTTTTTGGCAGAGCTTTCGCAGCATGAGGCGGATTGAGGCGAGGCGCAAGAACGCCAATGCCTTTCGGTTGA
>NZ_JADPKR010000033.1:7500-21301 GCF_023074055.1 Bradyrhizobium sp. 141 | reverse complement strand
AGATGTCAGCGCGGCGATCCGCTATCTGCATTGCCACCATGACCGCTAAGGGTCACGAGCGGTCCTCAGCGGGTCGAGACCGAATGTCTGCAACGGGCCATAACCGGACCCATGCGTGGCAGCAAACAGCGCGTCTATTCGATCACCTCGTCGGCGCTGGCGAGCAACGCGGGCGGCACAGTAAGGCCGAGCGCTTTGGCCGTTTTCAAATTGATCACCAACTCGAATTTGGTCGGCTGCTCAACCGGCAGATCGGAGGGCTTGGCGCCTTTGAGAATCTTATCGACGTAGCCGCCTGCACGACGATACAAATCGGCTATACTGGGGCCGTATGAAATCAATCCGCCATTGGTGACGAATTGTCGGTAGAGATAGCTCGCGGGCAGGCGATGCTTCGCCGCCAGCGCGATAATTCGTGGGGCGTTGTTAATGGTCAAAGTATCGCCAAAGACATTTATTGCATCGGCGTGCTGGGCTGCGGCCGAGGCAAATGCGATGTCGATTTCCTCGGCCGTGGTCGCATCAAATACCGGGAGAGCCACGCCCAGGTTCCGGGCAACTTGGGGCAACTCCTCGGCTACGGTAAGCATGTGAAATGGATTGCCCGGGTTGACCAAGTTCGCAATTTTCGAGGCGGTAGGAACTATTTCCCGCAGGATTTGTATCGCTTTGCCGGTGAAATTTCCGGGCGCGAAGAGTGATAGACCCGTCATGTTGCCGCCGGGGCGCGACAGGCTTTCGACGAGGCCAAGCCGGACGGGATCGGCCACCGCCACGAATACAATCGGAATGCTGGCAGTCGCCGATTTCAGGGCTACGGCTGTTTGTGTGTTGGTGGCGATAAGCAGATCGGGCTTGAGGGCGACGAGTTCGGCGGCTAGCCCCGGTATGCGCTCGGCCTGGCCCTCGAAATATCGGTAGTCAATGATCAGGTTCTTGCCTTCGATCCAGCCGTGACCGCGCAGGCTTTCGTCGAACACTTTGAGGATCGGCAAATTTTGGACGTTGCCAAGCGTACCGACCCGGCGAGAGGTCCCCTGCGCCCACGAACGTCTTGACGAAACGAGCAGCGCCGCAGTAGCCGCTATGAACTCCCGCCGCTTCATTCGATCCTCATCTGAGCTTGAGGACGAGACGGCGCATAGTATCACGTCCCCATAGTGGTCGCACTCTGCGGATGCAAATGCTGCGTCGCAAATGCCGCGCATGGCGCAGGACGGCTTTGGGTCAAAAGCTGCCCTAGCGCCACGGCCGGAGAACCTCTCAGTCCCCCGGAAGCGGACGTACTGGAGTTTCGCACCCCGCGCCTCTAACGCATCCCTTCAGTGCAGTGTCCGCGCAGCAACACGAATGATTCGCTCGATTTCGACAAGCGACTTTTCGCGATGGACTTCGCATTCCACCAGATGCTCCTTGAGGATCATCTCGATGCGCGCGGGATCAGTCCCCGACATCGTCTGAAAGTTCCGAAACTTCTCTTGCTCGTTGCGAATTGCTCGATCGAATTCTCTGCGTGCAAACTCCAGGGCTGCTTCAATTGTTGTCATGTTGAGTTCCTTGCATTCCGCCCCCGCTTCACGATCAAAGTCCAACAACTGCCATCACCCGGTGTCACGCCTATTGTGGCGACGTTGCAGTGCCAGAGCGAGCCTCGAAATGTCGTGAGGTCCCCTGGCTTGTACTGCTTGTCCGGCGCGAATATCCCTTTGTAGGAAATCTGCGGTGCCTGCTCCAATTCGGCAATGCGCTTCTCAAGCTTTTTCCGCTCTTCGCGATTGAAGGCGATCGCCGTTCGCATCTCCGTCCAAAGCGCGGCAAACATGCCCATCGATCGGAGGTACTGGCCAAATGTGTACGCGACCGCCATATCCTGCTTATCGCCCAAACCGTCCGAGAATTGGCACATTACGCTGTCGATGTAGCCAATGGCCGCGCTGCGAAACTGAACATCGAGATCGTACATGCGCCGCTGGTCTTCGTGGGGCACGGCGTGGAGTTGCCCCTCGCAGAACGCCTTGTATCGTTGACGATGGTCGTCAGAAATCAAGGAAGGTGGAACTCGCGGGTGCATGGCTAACTTCAGCCTCCTGATCGCAATTCAAGGGCGATTTGGTGCGCGCGCTCGCCGATCAGATATCGGGTGTTGTCGCCGTGCGACGCCATGAACGCCCGCGCGATCTTCATCTCAATTAGTTCAACGCGGGTGAATTTCCGTCCCGCGCCAGACCGGCGCGGACCCGCCGCTTTCAATGCGTTGATCCTGTCCCGATAGAAATCAACGTTGCTCTTGTGCCCGACGGCAAGCGCCCTGCCCAGGCTAATCTCACAACTCCAGAGTTCGGCATCTGTTGGTCCCGCGAAAACAACTCCCTGTCTTGCCATTCGGTGCCTTTCAAGAGAACGCACTAACCAACCTAGAAATTAGCAGATCTGTTTCGCCGACGGCGTTACGTGTCACGCCCCAAACGTCATGCTCCGAACTGCTTCCTCGCTGCGAGCTGCAAAATGGCGTTTCCGATTGCGGTCAGGCTTTCGGCATCCCACTCCTCAAGAGCCCCTAAATCTACGAGTTGGTCGGCAACTTGGCCCTTGTCGGCTTCAACCGGCACAATGCACTTGCCGCGCTTAAGGCGGTCGCGGTACCGGCGCATGCGCTGGGCGGCGGCCGTCGGTGCAAGGTGCGCCTTCGCCTTTGTGTTCACGGCGGACCTCCCGGGCTAAATGCCGTCACGATGGGCAACCCCCCTTCTCGGAATCTGATCTCATTGCAAACGGACGAGCCGGTGCGGTCAACGGTCCCGTCGCCTTGGATTCCGACAAGCCCCCCCGGTCGTCGGTCAGTGAACTGTGTCAATGATGCAGACTGCCTCCACTGTTGGCTGATCTCGCGGAGAGCCATCGCTCCAGCCCGTGGGACGCAGCCCACGACAGCCCCCCGACGCCGTCCCGATGACCGATGACCTGACCTGACCCGAAAAACGCCCTTTCTCTCTAAACCTACCTTCTCCCTGCCTTTTGCCTTCCTTCCCTTCATTTTCTCATTTCTCCAACCAAGAGGATTAAAACTGGTCACTACGGTCACTACTGCTCGAAAAACGAATGCAGCCAACAACTTGAGTCGGTGACCGCCTCGATGACACGTCGCGCCTCATCGGCACTTTCCCGGTCACTGGTCAGTGACCCGGCACTCATCAACATCACCATTCGGGTCATTCGTGACCCGGTCTGCGTGGTGCTTACGCATCTCGATGACGCTCTTGCGCGTGTCCCAGGACACCGGGATCAGCCCATTGACCTCGCGCTGCGGGTCGGTCGCCTTGCCGACCTTGCCCTCGAATAGCCGGCTCCCGTAGGCGATCTTGTGATAGTCGAGCCCAGCCTTCTTGAGCCCGATGCCGCCGTAGTAGCGGACGGAGCCATCACGCATGTCGTCCCTATCCATGCAGATGCGGGGATCGCCGATCGCCCTGAGGGACTTGCTGATCGCCTCATTGCTCGGGAGGCGCCGGTCCTCGCCTTTCAACTCCATCCACCATGCCGAATGGGCCAGACAGAAATCGGCAATCTTCAGGCGCGCGAGCGGATCGAACTCGATGCAGTCCTCCATGAAGCCCGCCACGAGGTTGCTGTCGTTGTGGATCGTCCTGGCGGTCTCGGCGATGCTCGCGGTGCTGGCGATCGAACCGCGTTCCAGCGCCCTCCTGAGCCCGGCAATCGCCCAATTGAGCACGCCCGGCAGCTCGGTGGCGACGATCAATTCCCCAGGTTTGGAGAACCCGCGCCGGATCGCCTCGGCGGCGGCGCCGATCGGCTTGCCCTCCGACGAACGCCCTGGTGACCTCGATCACGACCATGCGGCTCACGATCGCGCGCGTCGCCTCTTTGAACTGCGGCTGATGGTTGGTCGCCCAAAAGATCGGCGCCCGGATGGGTTTCGAGATCATGGGGCCATTCTTGATGTTGATCTGCACCGGCTCGCCCGTGACGATGGCCTTCACCGTCTGCGACATGTGCCACTGCGGCCCGAACGCCTCATGCAGCACCCAGGGCGCGCGCCTGACAAACGGCATCAAGCCATGGGTACTTTCAACAGTACCGACGCCGGCAGTGATCGGGTTGCCGCCGAGCAGGCCGCTCATGACATCGAGCGCGCCGCTCTTGGCGCGGTTCTCGATGCCCCAGAACACGCACGCCTTCGACAGCGCGCGCGGCTTCTTGTCGATCAGTGCGCAGCCGAACAGCTCCTGCACCACGCCGACCAAGGCGCGCTGCTCGGGCTTCGGCCGATCACCGAACATGTCGCTCATCATGGTTTCCCACCACGGGCATTTGGCGTCGGGCTGATAATCGACCTCGACCCGCCACGTGCAGAAATGATCCGGCCGCGCCGGCTCCAGCTCGCCCGTGCGCGGATCGACGAGACCGGAGCGCGTCGGGATTTTGCCGTGTTGGTCCCAGGGCAATTCACCATCGCGCCACAGCTCGGGCCGGCGCAGAATCCAGTTGCGCGTTTCGTTCACCAGCTTGGTGCCGGTCTTGTAGCCGTGCTGCTCGAAATTGTGCTCGATCCGCACGTCGAGCCATTTGGTTTCGGTGCGCAGCTCCCAGATGCCCTTGCTGTAGAACCAGCTACCATCCTTGGTGTTGATCAGCTCCTCGCCCTCGCTGGCAAAATGCGCGATGACCGACTTGCCAACTGCAATGTGCAGCTCCTGCGGCTTCGGCGGGGCCGGCGTGATCACCGGCATCTTGACGACGTTGCTGGCGCCAGCACCGGTCGTACCGGTCGCTTGCTGTTCGACCTCGACACTACCCTTGTCGGTGCCTCTCTCGACCGCCTGCAGCTTCGGCTTCGGCTTCGCGGCGGCCGGATGTTTCTTGATCCAATCGTCGCACATCCTGATGATGCCGCGCTCCTCGCGACGCCAGTTCCAGCGCGTGCCATAGTCGCCGGCCGCGCGCCGCGTGTAGGCCAGCACGGTGGCGATGACCTCATCCTTGGGCACGCCGGAATTGAGCAGCGCCGCCGTGCATTGCAATTGTGTCTGATGGACCGAGGCATCGCCGCCGGCCATGAACATCATGTTTTCGAGCCGCTGCTGAACGTCGATCGGCGGCTTCAGATTGAAGCGCTTGCCGTATTCGGCAAAGAAGTTGAGCGTCTCATCGCTGCCGGCCGGCAGCGCATGCTCACGGACCTTGCGCAGCATCACGGGCGATTGCTCGCTCAGCCATTCCTCCAACTCTTCGAGGTCATAGCGGCGATCGGGATGCAGCTCGATGATCTCGACCTCAGTGAGCGCGCCGTCCTTGCTGTTGCGCGAACCCGGCAAGCGCATCACGCGCGAGACCTCGCACACCGCGAGATCGCCGGCCATGACATCGGCGAGCTGGCGATAGAACGCCTCCAAGCGCTCGATGTTCTCCTGGGTGTTGACCGGCTCCTTGAAGAAATAATAGACGTGGACGCCGTTGCCCGAGAACACGATCGCGCTCGGCTGATACTTCAGTCGCTTGAGATGCTTCAGCACAAACCCGCGCGCGTCGTCCTCGCCGAGCAGATCGACGCCCTTGAAGTCGATGTCGGCATGGCCGGCGTTGGTCTCCTTGCAATTGTCCTTGTTGCGCTTCTGCGTGTTCTCTTTCAGCGTCGAGACGCAGGTGAACATGCCGCGCCCCGGCTTGTCGAACTTCTCCATGAAGCCCTGGACCTGCGCGAAGTTGCGGCCGATGATGTGGCGCTCGGCGCCCTCCATGCGCTCATTGGTGAACGAGCAGATGTAAGCCGGCCCGGTGGTGTTGGCGAGGAGAGCCTTCAGGAAGTCGATCGTGCCGATTGCCTTCGGGTTCGTGCCGGCGGCTTGCGCGCACACGGGCGCGCTGGTATCAGTGACAAACATTCTGAAAATTCCTGATGATAAGATGATGGGGAGGCGGCCTGTGGCGGGCCGCTTTTCCGCGCCTACGCAGCGCGCTCGGTCGCGCTCGCATGCGAGCGCCGTGCAATGGCCGCATCGACCCACTCTTCAATTTCACTGGCAACCCAACCCACGCGGTTGGAGCCGATCGGAACGCGCTTCGGGAATTTGCCGGCGGCTTCGAGACGATCGATCTGCCGGCGGCCGTGCAGAACACCACGATCGCTCAGTTCAGGAAATGAAAGCAATTTACGACGCAACATCATCGTGCTCCTGTTTTAGAGTAAGCACGCCATCGCAAATCAGCGTGCGCCCTGATGCGTCAGGGCGCGTCGTATAATTGGCATGAATTGCGTTTTGTGAAGAGGGTTATCAACATCCGTCGTTCGTAGCTCGGTCGCGGATGTTGATAACCGGATTGCGCGAGACGGCGACGCTGATGCATTACGGTGGGGCGCTATGTTGCCGGAAAGAACTTGCAGAAGGCGGCGCAGTGAGCGGGAGCAGTGATGGCAACCAAGCCGAAACGGACCAGCACTGGCCGTACATACGAGAACGCCGTCGCAAGGCAGAAGTCTGTGCGGAAGCCGTCGAGACCCGACCTGCCGCGCGCTGCCTATTCAATCTCGGAGTTCTGCGAGGCACACCGCATCTGTGAAGCCTTCTACTACAAGCTCCGCGCGGCTGGGCTCGGGCCACGTGAGATGCGCATCCTGGGTAAGGTCACGATCTCCATCGAAGCGGCGCTGGAGTGGCGCCGTGCGCGCGAGAACGCGGGCGAGTAGAGGCTGCACCATCTCTTGCGATTGTATCGCTCGGAGATTGCCTAGCGCCCTGGTCAGAAGCTCCAGCTCATGACGCAAGTCGGGCCAGAGGAACGATCTCGGCCGATCTTGCCGGCGCCGCAAGATCGATCAGCGTCGCCCGCGTGAGAGCCTCGGTCGGATCGCCAATGATGTACCGGCTGTAGTTCATCTCGATCATCACAACGGATGTATCATGATGCGCGGCCACCACGCGGGTCGGCACGCCCTTCAAGAGTTGCCGGACGATCGAACTGTGCCGCAGCGCATACGGAGTCACCTCCGCCCCCAGGTCGAGGCGCTTGACCACTGGGCTGAAGAGCGTTGCCAAGTTCCACATCTTGTCGAACAGCGGTGCATGCACAGCCCGGCCCTTCGTCTGCTGTCGCAGCGCCGTCGCCAACCGCGTCGAGATCGGCAGCGGCCGATATTCGATCTTGCGGTTCTTGCCCTTGCGGCTGGTCGGCATCATCAGGCGCGGTGCAATTGGATGATCGTCCTGGAGATCGTGCGGCGTCAGCTTGAAAACTTGGCTCTCTCGTGCGCCAGTCTCTGCCAACACCTCGATCAGCAGGCCGAAGTCGGTGTCCTCAACATACGAAGCCTCCACCAGAGCTTTGACCGTCTGATCTGGCAGGATGACGTTGCGAGCGACTTCGCTGTCGGGCAGCTTCCTGAGCCCGTTCTTCCATGCGGCGGCATTGGTGATGCGCTTGTCGTTCCTGGCAGCCAGCGCCAGCGCGGCCTTCAGCGAACGCCCGATGCGATCGGCAGATGAGGGCTTCAGGCCGGCCTTGACCAGACCAGCGCGCCAGTCCCGCAGCTCGCGTTCAGTAAGCAGGGCGACGACCTTGCTGTTCGAGGCGTCCGTCAGATGCAGGCGAAGTTGCGTGGCATTGTACTTGCGGCCACCGCGCGTCTCCAGGTCAGCTTCATAGGCGTCGACGGCTTCGGCCACACTGATCGGCTGTTCGGTGTTGCCTTCGCCAGCGCGCGCTAACGTCTTGGCGCGGTCGAGCGCCTGCCAATACGTCATGACGCTCTCGCCGTTCGCGTCCTCGTGGTCGTCGGCAAGAGCAAAGCGCTTGAGCCAACCATTGCACTTCACAGACCATGTACCTGGGCCGGCGTTGCGACGGTAGGCGAGAAAGATGCCCGGCGCGATCAAAGCGCTGTAAGGCTTTTTACGTGCCGCGAGCTTCAAACGTGCAGTGCGGTTTTCCAGAAATGAGGAGCGTGTGCGGCGGGCCATCGTTTCACCCAGTGTCCCTCAAAATGTCCCCGATATGGGGTAGAGAGGCATAGAGTGCAGTATAGCCTGATGCAGATTGTTTCTGCAAATACAAGAGCTTAGATGTCAGTCATGACTAGTCATGGCGCGTCATGAAGACCATAATTTCTCCCCTTGTGGGAGAAGGTGGCGCGAAGCGCCGGATGAGGGGTTCTCTCCACATATGAGTTCGCGGAGAAATACCCCTCACCCAAGTGAGTTCGTGTCTCCTCGCGGTGCTGCCCTCTCCCGCAAGGGGAGAGGGCACAACAACTTACACCTTCCACACGCCGACCGGCATCTTGATCGTCGCGTTGAGCCGGTTCCAGACGTTGATCGTCGCGATCGCAACGATCAACGTCGCAAGCTCGCGCTCGTCAAAATGCTTGTCGGCCTCGCTCCAGATTGCGTCCGGCACCGGATCCTCGCGATCGGCGAGACGCGTGACGGCCTCGGTCAGCGCCAGCGCGGCGCGCTCGGCGTCGGTGAAATAGGGCGCATCGCGCCACGCGGACACGGCGAACAGGCGCTCGTCGGTCTCACCGAGCTTGCGTGCGACCTTGGGATGCATGTCGACGCAGACGCTGCAACCATTGATCTGACTGGCGCGGAGGTGCACCAGTTCCAGGAGCTTTTCCGGCAGGCCCTGCTTGGTCAGATTGCCGAGGGACTGAAGGACATTCATGGCCTCGGGGAGGACCATGACGGGGTGATTCATGCGGGCGTGCATCTTTTCGTCTCCATCGCTCGAATTTCGAAGGTTCCGGTCACATCGGCCGGATTGGCTTCGTCATGGGCATGACGGATCGTGACGAGGGAATGTGACTGATGACGCAAAAAAACTTTGAGCAAGATTTTCTCAGCCACCAGTTCGAGGCGAGCCGGGATCATTTGCGCGCGGTCGCCTACCGGATGCTGGGTTCCGGCGCCGAGGTCGATGATGCCGTGCAGGAGGCCTGGCTGCGGGTCAGCCGCTACGACATGTCCGATGTCGCAAACCTGCGCGGCTGGCTGACGACCGTGGTCGCGCGCATCTGCCTCGACATGCTGCGCGCACGGAAGTCGCGCAAGGAAGATCCGATGGGCCCGCACGTGCCCGAGCCGGTCGACGAGACGCGGGAGCGCGAGGCTGAGATGGCCGACTCCGTCGGCGCGGCGCTGCTCGTCGTACTGGAAACGCTTCAGCCCGCAGAGCGGCTCGCCTTCGTGCTGCACGACATGTTCGCAGTCCCCTTCGAGGAGATCGCACCGCTTGTCGGCCGCTCGGTCGACGCGTCGCGGCAGCTCGCGAGCCGGGCGCGGCGGCGTGTGCAGGGAGCGCCTGTGCCCGAGACCGACATGTCACGCCAGCGCGGAATCGTCGACGCGTTTCTCAAAGCATCGCGCGAAGGCAACTTCGAGGGCCTGCTGGCCGTGCTCGATCCCGACGTCGTATTCCGCGCCGACGACGCCGCGGTGCGGCTCGGCTCGCTGCCCGAGATCCGCGGCGCCGATGCGGTCGCGCAGCTCTACAAGGGCCGCGCCCGGGCCGCGCGGACCGCGCTGGTCGATGGCGAAATCGGCGTCGCCGTCATCCTCGGCGGACAGCTGCGCATCGCGCTGCGCGTGACATTCAGGGGCGACCGTATTGCCGAGATGGAAGCGCTGGCCGATGCGAAACGGGTCGCCGCGCTGGAGGTGGAGGTGCTGGAGGGCTGAGGCGGATACCTTTTCGGCGAAAACAACCCCATGCACAGTAGACGGACCTAGGGATATCAATGGCTTAGCAGACCACTCGGGACACCCTAGGCTGGCCTGCGGGCGTGCCTTGACGTCCCCGCCTTCCCACGATACCTTCGAATACGGAATTCCGTATTCCCATCTCACGGAGCTGTCTGGCGTGATCCCTCTCGACCCGCTGCCGAACCTGATCGACCAGGTCTATGCGCGGATCCTGGAGGCGATCTCCGACCGCACGCTGCAGCCCGGCCAGCGCATCCGGCAGAACGAGCTGGCCGACAAGCTCGGCGTGTCGCGCCAGCCTGTCTCGCATGCGCTGCATCTGCTGCACCGGCAGGGATTGGTCGCCGAGAGCGGCAAGCGCGGCTTTGAAGTCACCCAGCTCGATCCCTCACGCATCCGCCAGCTCTACGAGGTCCGCGGCGCCATCGATGCGCTGGCCGCCCGGCTCGCGGCGATGCGCGCGGGATACGACGCGGCCGGCCGCGCGCGGCTGGAAGCGGCGCTCGCCGCAGGCGGCCGCATCAACCGCACGACGAATTTGGCCGAGCTCATCGTGCTCGATGTCGATTTTCACCGCGCGATCTACCAGCTCGCCGGCAATCCCGTGATCGAGGAGACGATCGCGCCACAATGGCCGCATATGCGCCGCTCGATGGCGGCGGTGCTGTCGGAGCTCGACTATCGCGGCAGCGCCTGGGCGGAGCATGCCGGCATCGCCAAACACATTCTCGCGGGCGACGCCGAGGCAGCCGAACGCGCGGCGCGGGCACATGCGCAGACGGCGGGGCTGCTGACAGAGGAGAGATTGCGGGCGAGCGAAGAGGCGGCGGCGTAGCAACAGACGCCGTCATGGCCGGGCTTGTCCCGGCCATCCACGTCTTTGCTCCACGCTCGAAGAACGTGGATGCCCGGGACAAGCCCGGGCATGACGAGAGAGAAAACAAATAACAAAACCAAGGAGGACGACCCATGAAACTGTCTCAGGA
This sequence comes from Bradyrhizobium sp. 141, assembly GCF_023074055.1. Classification (GTDB taxonomy): domain Bacteria; phylum Pseudomonadota; class Alphaproteobacteria; order Rhizobiales; family Xanthobacteraceae; genus Bradyrhizobium. The sequence goes on along the minus strand of NZ_JADPKR010000033.1, from coordinate 10,602 downwards.
GCAATTGGAGTTCTTCCACCGCGAGGGCTGGCTGTTCTTGCCCGAGCTGTTCAGACAGGAGGAGGTCGATCTGCTGGCGCGCGAGGCCGTCGGCATCTACGACACCAACCGGCCGGAAGTCTGGCGCGAGAAAAGCGGCGCGCCGCGCACGGCTTTTGCCGCGCATCTCTACAACGAGGCCTTCGGAATCCTCGGCGCGCATCCGCGCATGATCGACCCGGTCGAGCAATTGTTCGGCGAGCCGGTCTACATGCACCAGTTCAAGATCAACGCGAAATCGGCCTTCACCGGCGACGTCTGGCAATGGCATCAGGATTACGGCACTTGGAAGCGCGACGACGGCATGCCGGAGCCGCGTGCCATGAACATCGCGATCTTCCTCGACGAGGTGATGCCGATCAACGGCCCCTTGATGCTGGTGCCGCGCAGCCAGAATGCCGGCGATCTCGAAGCGTCGCACGACCTCGCCACCACCTCCTATCCGCTATGGACGCTGGACGAGGCCACCGTGACGCGGCTGGTCGAGCAGGGCGGAATCGTCGCACCGACCGGCAAGCCCGGTGGCATGTTGATGTTCCACGGCAATCTCGTGCACGGTTCGGCCGGCAATATCACGCCCTACCCGCGCAAGATCGTGTACCTGACGCTGAACGCGGTCTCCAACTACATCCGAACCCCGACACGGCCGGACTACATCGCCCATCGCGATTTTGCGCCGATCAAGCCGGTGGATGACGACGCGCTGCTGCGCCTCGCCCGCGCGCCGCGACAGGCGGCGGAGTAAACAGGTTTGGTGCCCCGGACGCAGTGCAGCACGTCAGTGATGCGCTGCTGAGCCGGGGCCTATGCCACACGGAATTCCCTCACTTGGGTCCCGGCTCTGCGGAGCGGCACTTCGCGCCGCACCGCGTCCGGGACACGATCATGATCTGGTAGCAACATGAACCTCTTCCGCCTCCTCCAGGCCCGCGCCAGCGCCGGCAAGCCCGTTCGTGTCGCGCTGATCGGCGCGGGCAAATTCGGCTCGATGTTTCTGGCACAGGTGCCGCACACGCCGGGGCTGGAGGTGCCCATCATCGTCGATATCGACCGCGACCGTGCGCGCGAGGCGTGCCGCACCGTGGGCTGGGACTCGACGCGGATCGCCACGACCGTCTTCACCGATGACGGTGTGCGCGCCATCGCCGGCGGCGCGATGGACGTGGTGGTGGAGGCGACCGGCAATCCCGCCGTGGGGATCAAGCATGCGCGCGCCGCGATCGCGGCGGGCAAACATATCGTGATGGTGAATGTCGAAGCCGACGTGCTGGCAGGCCCGCTGCTCGCCGAGGAGGCGCGCAAGGCGGGCGTGGTCTATTCGCTCGCCTATGGCGACCAGCCGGCGCTGACGGCGGAGATGGTCGACTGGGCCCGCGCCACCGGCTTCCGCGTCGTCGCCGCCGGCAAGGGCACGAAATATCTGCCGGCCTATCACGACGTGACGCCGGACGGCGTCTGGCAGCATTACGGCCTGACCGCAGGCGAAGCGCAGTCGGCCGGCATGAATCCGCAGATGTTCAATTCGTTTCTCGACGGCACCAAATCGGCGATCGAGATGGCCGCGATTGCGAACGCCTGCGCTCTCGACGTGCCCGCGGACGGCCTGCTGTTTCCGCCCTGCGGCGTCGACGATCTGCCGCACATCATGCGGCCGCGCTCGCGCGGCGGCGTGCTGGCGCGAGCAGGCGTGGTGGAAGTCGTCTCCTCGCTCGAGCGCGACGGACGGCCGGTGTTTCGCGATCTGCGCTGGGGCGTCTATGTCGTGCTGGAGGCGCCGAACGACTACGCTGCCGACTGCTTCAGGCAGTATGGCCTGAAGACCGACGCCAGCGGGCGCTTCGCGGCCATGTACAAGCCCTATCATCTGATCGGGCTCGAGCTGAACATCTCGGTGCTGTCGGCCGCGCTGCGGGGCGAGCCGACCGGCCAGGCCAGCGGCTTCCGCGGCGACGTCGCGGCGGTAGCCAAGCGCAATCTGCGCGCGGGCGAGATGCTGGACGGCGAAGGCGGTTACACGGTTTGGGGCAAGCTGGTACCGGCGGCCGCGAGCCTGAAGGCCGGCGCGCTGCCGATCGGCCTCGCCCACCGCGTGAAGCTGAAGCATGACGTCGCGCACGGCGCGGTGGTGCACTGGAGCGATGTCGAGTTCGATGCCGGCAATGAGACGGTGAAGACGCGCAAGGCCATGGAAACCGCGTTCGCAGCGCAGCATTAACGGCGCCGTCGCAAGCCCAACCAAAGTGCGCTTGATTTGAGTCCCCCCTTTGGTCATCCTGCCCCCCGATCCGGGAACATAGAATTTCGGACGCCAAAAAAACGTCGGCCACCGGCGAAGACAACGCGACGGCAAGATCGCGATCCCTCGTCGAGGACTCGACAATACAGGGAGGGACTACATGGAACGTCGTAAATTCCTCACGGCAGGCGGGCTGGGCCTCGCCGCAAGTGCAGTTGCTGCGCCCGCAATTGCACAATCGATGCCCGAAGTGAAATGGCGGCTCGCGGCGAGCTGGCCCAAATCGCTCGATACGCTCTACGGCGGCTGCGAATATTTCTGCAAACGCGTTGCCGAGATCACCGACAATCGTTTCCAGATCCAGCCCTTTGCTGCCGGCGAGATCGTGCCGGGCCTGCAAGTGCTCGACGCCGTCTCCAACGGCACCGTCGAGATCGGCAACACCGCGCTCTATTATTATTGGGGCAAGAACCCGGCATTCACCTTCGGCACGTCACTGCCGTTCGGCCTCAACACGCGCCAGCACATTTCCTGGCTGTTGTGGAACGGTGGTCAGGACATGATCAACGATCTCCTGAAGGAGCACAACGCCATCGGCGTTCCCACGGGTTCGACCGGTGCCCAGATGGGCGGCTGGTTCCGCAAGGAGATCAAGACCGTCGACGATCTCAAGGGCCTGAAGTTCCGCGTCGGCGGTTTCGCCGGCACCATCATCTCGAAGCTCGGCGGCGTGCCGCAGCAGATCGCGGCCGGCGACATCTATCCTGCGCTGGAGAAGGGCACGATCGACGCGGCCGAATGGGTGGGCCCGTATGACGACGAGAAGC
>NZ_JADPKR010000033.1:0-2500 GCF_023074055.1 Bradyrhizobium sp. 141 | reverse complement strand
TGATCAAACCATCTGGTGGAGCCAGACGGGATCGAACCGACGACCTCATGCTTGCAAAGCACGCGCTCTCCCAGCTGAGCTATGGCCCCGTAACCAGAAGACGAATGCTCACTCGATGAAAGTGGTGGGCCTGGGAAGACTTGAACTTCCGACCTCACGCTTATCAAGCGCGCGCTCTAACCAACTGAGCTACAAGCCCCTAACGCATATCCAGTTAAGGACCGGGGATTCTGCAAGCCTGCAGCCCCAGCGCGTGTTCGTCCGCGAAGAAAGAGAAACGTAGACGGCGAAATCCCGCCAATGCAGCTCAACGATCTGGCGATCTGTTGGCCACTGATGTTTCTAAAACGGTTCGATAGAAGCAAGCTTCTGAAGAACCATCCTTAGAAAGGAGGTGATCCAGCCGCAGGTTCCCCTACGGCTACCTTGTTACGACTTCACCCCAGTCGCTGACCCTACCGTGGCCGGCTGCCTCCCTTGCGGGTTAGCGCACCGTCTTCAGGTAAAACCAACTCCCATGGTGTGACGGGCGGTGTGTACAAGGCCCGGGAACGTATTCACCGTGGCGTGCTGATCCACGATTACTAGCGATTCCAACTTCATGGGCTCGAGTTGCAGAGCCCAATCCGAACTGAGACGGCTTTTTGAGATTTGCGAAGGGTCGCCCCTTAGCATCCCATTGTCACCGCCATTGTAGCACGTGTGTAGCCCAGCCCGTAAGGGCCATGAGGACTTGACGTCATCCCCACCTTCCTCGCGGCTTATCACCGGCAGTCTCCTTAGAGTGCTCAACTAAATGGTAGCAACTAAGGACGGGGGTTGCGCTCGTTGCGGGACTTAACCCAACATCTCACGACACGAGCTGACGACAGCCATGCAGCACCTGTGTTCCAGGCTCCGAAGAGAAGGTCACATCTCTGCGACCGGTCCTGGACATGTCAAGGGCTGGTAAGGTTCTGCGCGTTGCGTCGAATTAAACCACATGCTCCACCGCTTGTGCGGGCCCCCGTCAATTCCTTTGAGTTTTAATCTTGCGACCGTACTCCCCAGGCGGAATGCTTAAAGCGTTAGCTGCGCCACTAGTGAGTAAACCCACTAACGGCTGGCATTCATCGTTTACGGCGTGGACTACCAGGGTATCTAATCCTGTTTGCTCCCCACGCTTTCGTGCCTCAGCGTCAGTATCGGGCCAGTGAGCCGCCTTCGCCACTGGTGTTCTTGCGAATATCTACGAATTTCACCTCTACACTCGCAGTTCCACTCACCTCTCCCGAACTCAAGATCTTCAGTATCAAAGGCAGTTCTGGAGTTGAGCTCCAGGATTTCACCCCTGACTTAAAGACCCGCCTACGCACCCTTTACGCCCAGTGATTCCGAGCAACGCTAGCCCCCTTCGTATTACCGCGGCTGCTGGCACGAAGTTAGCCGGGGCTTATTCTTGCGGTACCGTCATTATCTTCCCGCACAAAAGAGCTTTACAACCCTAGGGCCTTCATCACTCACGCGGCATGGCTGGATCAGGGTTGCCCCCATTGTCCAATATTCCCCACTGCTGCCTCCCGTAGGAGTTTGGGCCGTGTCTCAGTCCCAATGTGGCTGATCATCCTCTCAGACCAGCTACTGATCGTCGCCTTGGTGAGCCATTACCTCACCAACTAGCTAATCAGACGCGGGCCGATCTTTCGGCGATAAATCTTTCCCCGTAAGGGCTTATCCGGTATTAGCACAAGTTTCCCTGTGTTGTTCCGAACCAAAAGGTACGTTCCCACGCGTTACTCACCCGTCTGCCGCTGACGTATTGCTACGCCCGCTCGACTTGCATGTGTTAAGCCTGCCGCCAGCGTTCGCTCTGAGCCAGGATCAAACTCTCAAGTTGGACTTGAACTTTGAACCGGCTGATCACAACGTTTGACGAGGTCCCACCATTTTTCATCGACCGAAGTCGACGAGCTGCCTGCGATTCACATCGCTGGCAACGATGGTGTAACCTTTGAAACGTGTACCGCCGAAGTCTTTCGTCCGGTCTCGATCAGAAAAGCCGAAGCTTTTCAGAAGCGAGACCCGCAAGGACTCCGCCGTCCACGTTTCTCTTTCTTCATCTTCACTTGTCAAACAGCCCGAGACCGTGGAGGCCTCAACCTTCCAGAGAGGAAGGGTTCCGACACCCTTACCGACGATGGATGAACTCCAATCGACTTACGTCGACTGTTGTGTCACTCAACAAGGTGAGGAGCATCAGTGGCGCGTTCGCTCGCCTTGGTCAGTGACCCGGCGGCGCCGCGCTCAGTGGTCGGGTTATAGGCCCCCGCACTCGGGATTGTCAACGCCCATTGTCAACAAATCGTCGCACGGTGGATCATCGAAAAAATTCGAGCGTTTCCAATCTATTAGCGGGGGCGGGAGCGCGGCGGCCGGGACGGGGCGGCAAAAAATCTGAAAAAAAGTTTGCCCGCCGGCGGGCTCCGGAGGGCGCTTTAAGCCCCCCTTCCGGCCCCTCCCC
>NZ_JADPKR010000017.1 GCF_023074055.1 Bradyrhizobium sp. 141 | reverse complement strand
GGGCTCTCGCCCGCGGAGACACCCCCTCCCCAGCCCTCCCCCGCAAGCGGGAGAGGGAGCGCACCGGTTTCGCGACCGGACGCATTGGCCACCCGTTAAGCGATTGATCCTTTGGAGGTCGAAACCGCTTTCGGGCCATGCTAAGGGCTGCGCCAATCTTGTCCTTATCCCTTGCCTGCCCGGTTCCACCGGGACAATGGACCCCCGTTATGACCGCGACTGCCACCTCAAATGCTGCCGGCTCCGCCGCCTGGGCGGATACGCTGCTCTTGTCGTTCGCGCAGGCCGGTTACGTCAGGGCCGAGCCCGCGATCCTGCAACCGGCCGAGCCGTTCCTGGACCTCTCCGGCGAGGACATCCGCAAAAGTCTGTACCTGACGACGGATCTGTCCGGCGAGGAGCTGTGCCTGCGCCCGGACCTGACCATTCCCGTCGCCCGCGACTATCTCGCCTCTGACCGCGCCGGCCAGCCGGCCGGGTTCAGCTATCTTGGCCCGGTGTTCCGTTACCGCAGCGGCCAGGCCAGCGAATTCCTGCAGGCCGGCATCGAATCGTTCGGCCGCCAGGACCGCGCCGCAGCCGACGCCGAGACGCTGGCGCTGGCGCTGGAGGCGACCGCGGCCTTCGGTGTCCAAGACGTCGAGATCCGCACCGGCGACGTGGCGCTGTTCAACGCGCTGCTCGACGCGCTCGATCTCTATCCGGTCTGGCGCCGCCGCCTGGTCAAGGATTTCAACCGCAAGATCAGCCTGGAGCAGGATCTGGAACGGCTGGCGGCTGCGACCACCGCGACCCGCAGCGAATATCAGGGCGTGCTCGCCGCATTGGCCGGCTCCGATCGCAAGGCGGCGCTCGCCTTCGTCACCGATCTGATGTCGATCGCCGGCACCATTAATGTCGGCGGGCGCACCACGGCCGAGATCGCCGACCGCTTCCTCGAGCAATCGACGCTGAAGGGCGGAGCGCTGCCGCGCGAGGCAATCACCGTGCTCAAGCGCTTCCTGTCGATTGCGGGTAATCCCGACGACGCCATCGCCGAGCTGCGCGCGCTCACCGCCGATGCCAAGCTCGACCTTGCTGCGGCGATCGATCAGTTCGAGAGCCGGGTCGGCTTCATGGCCGCGCGCGGCATCGACGTGAAGCAGACGCGCTTCTCGACCGCGTTCGGACGCGGCCTCGACTATTACACCGGCTTCGAATTCGAGCTGCATCATCGGGGCAACGGCGCCGAGCCGCTGGTTGCCGGCGGCCGCTATGACGGGCTGATGACCCAGCTCGGTTCAGTCGAGCCGATCCCCGCGGTCGGCTTCTCGGTCTGGGTGGACGCGCTGACCCGGATCGGCCGCAAGGTGGGAGCTTAAGATCATGAGCGCGCCATTCGTTCTGGCCGTTCCCTCCAAGGGCCGCCTTCAGGAAAACACCGAAGCCTTCTTCGCCCGTGCCGGGCTCAAGCTGTCGAAGGCCGGCGGCGCCCGTGACTATCGCGGCACGATCGCAGGCCTCGACAATGTCGAGGTCGCCTATCTCTCGGCGAGCGAGATCGCCTCGCAGCTGTCGCGCGGCTTTGCGCATCTCGGCGTCACCGGCGAGGACCTCGTGCGCGAGACCATCGCGGATGCGGACAAGCGCGTGTCGCTGATCGAAGGGCTCGGCTTCGGCTATGCCGACGTCGTCGTCGCGGTGCCGCAGGCCTGGATCGACGTCCGCACCATGGCCGATCTCGACGACGTCACCACCGGCTTCCGCGAGCAGCATCACATGCGGATGCGGGTCGCGACCAAGTTCGTCAACCTCACCCGCGCGTTCTTCCAGAGCCACGGCATCACCGATTACCGCATCGTCGAAAGCGCAGGCGCGACCGAAGGCGCGCCGGCAGCCGGCAGCGCCGAGCTGATCGTCGACATCACCACGACGGGCGCGACGCTTGCCGCCAACGGCTTGCGGGTGCTCGACGACGGCGTGATCCTGCGCAGCCAGGCCAATCTCGTGGCGTCGAAGGAGGCCGACTGGTCGCCGCAGGCGCGGGAGACGGCGCGCGTCATTCTCGATCACATCGCAGCGCGGGCGCGGGCCAACAAATATCGCGAGGTCCGCACCCGCTTCCGGCAATGCGACGCCGCCCTGCTCGGCGAAGCCCACAGCCGGTACGGCGTCGAGACCCCGTTCGGCGGACCAACCTCGTCCGGCATGCTGACGCTGCACTGCCCACCGGGGCAGCTTTATGCGCTGGCAAGCTTCCTGCGCGAGCATGGCGCCGAGACCGTCTCGGTGGTTTCGCTCGACTATGTGTTCGACCGGGAGAACCCGCTGTTCGCCAAGCTCGAGGCGTTCCTGCGGCGATGAGCCCGGATCCGTTCAGCTTTTCCGTTCAGCTTTGCGACAGCAAACGGCAGCTACCATATGCTGTTGAGATGACTTTGAACGCCTCTGGAACCTTGATCGATGACGCTGGGCTCTGACGTTTCCGGCATGACGACCACCGCGGCCAGCGCCGCCGCGAAGGGACTGTCGATAGTCGTCCCCGTCTACAACGAGGCGGCGGGCCTCGCCGCCCTGCATCAGCGCATCTGCGATCTCGCGAAGACCTTGCGGGAGCGCTATCGGCTGACTTGCGAGGTCGTCTATGTCGACGACGGCAGCAAGGACGCGACGCTCTCGATTGCGCGTTCATTGCCGGCCGATTCAATCGGCGTCCAGGTGGTGTCGCTGTCGCGCAATTTCGGCAAGGAGGCGGCGCTGATGGCGGGCCTCGACCATGCCCGGCTCGGCGCCGTCATGTTCATGGACGGCGACGGCCAGCATCCGCCGGCCCTGATCGAACAGCTGGTGCGGCACTGGATCGATGACGGCTATGACGTCGTCTACACCGCCAAGGCGCATCGCGACAACGAGACCTTCCTGCGCCGGCTCGCCGTGCACGGCTTCTACGCGCTGATCAATTGGGGCGCACGCCAGAAGATTCCCGAGGACGCCGGCGACTTCCGCCTGCTCTCTCCGCGCGCGGTCGCCGCCCTCAGGCAGCTGCCGGAACGCAACCGGTTCTTCAAGGGCCTCGCCAGCTGGATCGGCTTCCGCCAGATCCGCGTCGATTACGAGCCTGCGGCGCGAGCCCATGGCGTCACCACCTTCAACGCCGCAAGCCTGCTTGGCCTGTCGATCGAGGGCTTGACCTCGTTTTCGGTCGCACCCTTACGCTTCGCTAGCCTGCTCGGCGTCATTCTCGCCGGAGGCGCCTTTCTGTTCGGCCTTTCGATCCTCTGGGAGGTGTTCACGACCGGTAAGCAGGTGCCTGGCTATCCCTCGCTCGTGATCGGCCTGATGACGATCGGCGGCGTGCAGCTCATCATGATCGGCATCGTCGGCGAATATATCGGCAAGATCCTCTCCGAGCTGAAGGCGCGTCCGATCTACTTCGTCGCCGAGCACAGCGAAAAGCACTTCGAAACCGACAAGGCCCAGGACGCTTCAAGTCAGGACGCTTCAAGCCAGGACGCCCCAAAGAGGACCGCGGCCGAATGAGCGCGGCCGCGGACCTGCGGCGGATCTGGCTCTGCGCCGACGATTACGGCATCAGCCCGGGCGTCAACCGCGCCATCCGCGACCTGATCGAACGCGGCCGCCTCAACGCCACCTCGGTGATGATGGTGGGCCCGGCGATCGAGCGCAGCGAGGTCGAGGCGCTTCAGGCTTCGGCCAGGCAAAGCCCGCGCTGCGCGATCGGATTGCACGTGACGCTGTCGGCGCCGTTCCGGCCGCTGACCATGCACTTCCGTCCGCTCGACGGCGACATGTTCATGCCGTTTCCAAAACTGCTGCGCGCCGGATTGATGCGGCGGCTCGACCCTGAATTCTTCCGCAACGAGGTGAAGGCGCAGCTCGCCGCCTTCGCGGAGGCGTTCGGGCGCGCGCCTGATTTCGTCGATGGCCATCAGCACGTACAGCTCTATCCCCAGGTGCGCGACGGCTTTGTCGATGCGGTCGCCGAAGTCGCGCCAAACGCCTGGGTACGCCAGGGCGGCCGCGACCTGCCGCTCAAGCAGCGGCTGGCCTCGCCCAAGGCCATGGTGCTCGATGTCCTGAGCGCGCAATTCCGCCGCCGCGCCGGCAGCGCCGGCCTCAGCTTCAACCCCGGCTTTTCCGGCGCCTATGACTTCACGCGGGCGGCCGATTTTGGCGAGCTGATGCGGCAATTCCTGGAAGGCTTGCCGGATGGCGGCCTCGTGATGTGCCATCCCGGCTTCGTCGACGACATCCTCGCCGGCCTCGACCCGATGACGGATGTCCGCGAACGCGAGCACGCGTATCTCTCAGGCGACGCCTTCGCGCGTCTGCTGGCGGACAGCGGCGTCACACTGGGATGAAACCGGCGCAAAGCGAGCCGCAGGGCAGCTTGTCGCATACCGAAATTTAATCCGGCCGGCACTGTTGGGGCCACAATGGAACCCTACATCTCCTGCGCGCTTGGTTTTGCGCGAAGGAGACAGATCATGACGCCGCAGGAACGCCAGCTCGTCGACGACCTTTTCGACCGGCTTTCAAAGCTGGAAAATGCACCGCGCGATCCCGACGCGATCGCTGCGATCTCCGACGGGCTGCGCAAGGCCCCCGGCGCGATCTACGCGCTGGTGCAGACCACGCTGTTGCAGGACGAAGCGCTAAAGCGTGCTCATAACCGCATCCAGGAGCTGGAAGCGGCCCATGCGCCCGAGCAGGCGCCGCCCGGCGGCTTCCTCGACACCATGCGCGACACGCTGTTCGGCGGAGGCCCCTCGCGCGGCTCGGTTCCGAACGTGCCGCCGCGTGACGCGCGGCCGGTGTGGAACAGCGGCCAGGCGATGCAGCAGACCCAGCCGGGCTACGGCCAGCCGCCTTATGGACAGGGCCCAGGTCAAGCCCCAGGTCAGGGTTACGGCGCCCCGCCGGTCGGCGGTGGCGGCGGCTCATTCCTCGGCACGGCGGCGGCAGCGGCCGCCGGCGTCGTCGGCGGCTCGCTGCTGCTGTCCAGCATCCGCGGCATGATGGGTGGATCGCACCAGCAGGCCTTCGGCGATACCAATGCCCTCGGCGACCGCAGCCCCTGGAGCGGCAGCGACCAGTCAGGCGGCTCGCTCGCGCGCGATGCGGGCGTCAACGACATCGGCTCAAATCGCGATTCCCGCCAGGGCTTCTCCGACCAGGCGTCGAACGACGATCGGAACAACAACAACAACGATCAGAACTACGACGACAATCGCGACGACGGCAATACGGACATGGCCGACGACAGCGATTTCGGCGGCGGAGACGATGGCGACAGCGACTACGCGTAAGCAATTCGCCCAGTAAATGCGAAACGGCCGCCTCCAGGCGGCCGTTTTCATTTGCGTCCTAGCTCAAGCGCCTTCTGTGCCACAGCGCGCAGAGAAGCGGCTCGATATAGTATGACTAATGCGCCGAGAAATGGCACTGAGCTGAACGTTGCCGGACGCGCCTCAGTTCACCATGAAAAAGGAAATCAGATTCCGTTGCGCTCGGCCGTAGACTCCCGGATTTCCAAATTCGGACATGGGTGTTCAACTGGAAGAACACGTTGCTCATGCCACACACCATGTGGCTGCCTCTCGGGGTTTCAGAAATGAGTCCACTTCAGCACCGCATTGCAACCTTGGCCGACGTGACGACGCATCTCATCACCGAACTGTACGAGTTGGAGGGACTGCACGAGCGCGTCAGGAAGGCAGAGCTGTCGGCGCGGCGGTTGAAGCGCTCCGCTCGCGCACCGGGTTCCCATTCAACGCGCCGTCGCGGCTCCATTGCCCCTCGTCGCAGGTCGGCGCGGCGTCGTCAGCGAGCATAGGCCGTAGCTGGAAGGCGTACGCCGGCCGCGCAACGGCTTCGATGCCGCGCATCGCGAGCCGGCGCGGCACGCCGAGTTGACGGCTCGCATCGAGCGCATCGCGCCTCACATCACCACGACCTTGGTGCCGACATTGACGCGGCCGTAGAGGTCGATGACGTCCTCGTTGCGCATGCGGATGCAGCCGGAGGAGACGTTGGTGCCGATGGTCCAGGGCTCGTTGGAGCCGTGGATGCGGTAGAGCGTCGAGCCGAGATACATCGCGCGGGCGCCGAGCGGATTTTCCGGGCCGCCTTCCATGTGCCGGGGCAAATCGGGGCGGCGCGCGATCATTTCCGCCGGCGGCGTCCAGTCCGGCCATTCGCGCTTGGCCGTGATCGACTTCACGCCGGACCAGGTGAAGCCGGGACGCCCGACGCCAATGCCGTAGCGCATCGCCCTGCCGTTACCCTCGACGAGATAGAGGAACTTGTTCGGGGTATCGACCACGATCGTGCCGGGACTTTCCTTGCCGCTATAGTCAACGGCTTGTTTCTCGAACCTCGGATCGAACGGACGCTGGCGCGGATCGACCGCCTCCTGCTGAAGCGTGCCTTGCTGATATCCGCCTTGCACCTGCGGCTCGCCCATCGGCGGCAGGCGGCGCTGGTCGTAATAGCCCGGCTGCTGCTGATACACCGGCTGCTCCGGCGCGTAGGCCGGGCCGCGGCCGGGGCCGTCACCGAACAGGAACTCGATGAAGCCGCCGCCCATGTTCGAATTGGATGCGACGCGCACTGGCGCTGGCGGCACCCGCGGCTGGTAGAGCACCGCGGGCGGATCGTTCGGCACGCTATTGTCGAAGGCGCCGGCACTGTTTGCGCCGGCAATGAAGGTGCAAGCGCTGCCGAGCAGCGCAACAGACATTTTCTTGAACATCGACGTACTCTGTACTGTTTCGTCTAGATCACATGCGCCGTGGAGAGCTGATGGCTGGTCCGCGCCCCTCGACGTGGTCAATAAAAAGCAAAAGCCGTTTTGTTTGGTAAACGTATCAGGCGTTTGGATTCACCACGTCGTCAACCGAGGGGCAATTTGGCGATCAGCGTTTATTTTCGATGAACGCGGCGCGGCCATGGTTAATCGCTTCTTTGCGCGCCGTCGCACGACGCCGCACAACAGTTCCTGCTGTGAACTTCGTGTTAAATCGCTTCTGACTACAAAGACGCGTGAGTGAGGTGGGGGGAGTATCCTGATGGCTGTTCACCGCAAACGTTTTCGCGTCGAGGATATCGCTGGTGGCGAGATGCCGATTTTGGACGTAACCGAAGAGGCAATCCCGATGCATAGCGAGATCATGGCCGAACTACGTGCGATCCGCGCCCAGATGGCGAAGGGCAGCGTGCCCCTGTCGGGCAGCGCAGCCATGGCGGCAATCGACGCCTCCACCGCCCACGAGCTCTCCGAGGCTCGTACCATGCTCGACACCTATCGGGCGCAGATCGAGCAGTGCGAGAAGCTGAAGGTCGAGCTCGACCTCATCCATGACGCCATCGACCGCACCAAGCGCGAGATCGCGACGCTGCACGGCAAGAGCTTTGACGGCGGCGAAATGGCCAAGGTCAACGGCGAGCTCGGCGCGGTCGTCGGCGGCACCGAGCAGGCGACCCAGCAGATCCTCGAAGCCGCGGAATCGATCGACCAGGCCGCCAGCGCGATGTCCAAGGTGGACTCGGTCGACCAGCAGAAGCGGCTCGCCGACGACATCCAGGAACGCGTCATCTCGATCTTCGAGGCCTGCAACTTCCAGGACCTGACCGGCCAGCGCATCAGCAAGGTCATGGGCACGATGAAGTTCATCGAGCAGCACATCAATGCGATGATGGAGATCTGGGGCGGCGTCGACGCGATCAAGTCCCACGTGCCGGCGCAGGTGGACAATCGCAGCGAGGACGAAAAGCTTCTCAACGGTCCGAAGCTCACCGGCGACGTCGGCCACGCCTCGCAGGACGACATCGACGCGCTGTTCGACTAAGCGGACGCGGATTGCGGACAAACAAAACGCCGGCGAGAGCCGGCGTTTTTTGTTTGTTTTGGCTCTTCTAGCGAGATGCCTTCCCTTCTCCCCTTGCGGGAGAAGGTGGCGCGAAGCGCCGGATGAGGGGTTTCTATCCGCTCGCAAAACCGTTCGTGAGGATAGAAACCCCTCACCCGGCTTCGCTGGCGCGAAGCCACCCTCTCCCGCAAGGGGCGAGGGTGCACCGTGCGTGGCGCTATCTTCTTACGCCCTCGGCGCGCAGCGGACGTAGACCATGTTGCCGTAGCGGGTGGCGGCGTCCTTGTCGATGAAGCGGGTGATCAGGACGCGGCCGTCGAAGGAGATGATTTCGCGGTCCTGCTCGCCGGGGGTCGGACCGGCCGGTCCGATGTAGTTCTTGCCGCTCGGCGAGCCCTTCAGCCGCAGCTCCTGGGGCGTTGCCTGGTCAGCCAGATGCATGATCACGCCGCCGGAGGAGCCGGCGGTGATCACGTAGGGATTCTTGCACTGGGCCCGGGCGGCAGCCTCGGTGCGGGCGCGGTCGGCCGGGTTCTGGAACGAGGCCAGACCCCAGCGGCCCACAATCTCGTCGCCGCGAATGGTCGCAGGCATTTCCGGGGCTACTCCCGGCTCGGCTTCGGGCGGCGGCGAGGACGATGAGAAGGACGGCAGGCTCATGCCGCCGCCGCAAGCGCCCAGCAGCAGCGCCAGACAAGAGGCGGCCGCCAGGTTGGCAACCGTGCGCGCGTGAGCTGAACTGATCATGGCATTCCCCCGAACAAAACCATGGCCGCACCCCTCACGCAGCCAAGCGCAAAACCGCTGCCGGGGCAATGACGTCCTTTGATACGTCGGCGCCCCGAACAAGTTTCCAATGCCACCATCCTATATCCGCCTCACCAATCGCTTAACCACCTTTGCTTGACAGGATCGCGGCCAAGCCATATTTCCGGGCCCACTATTAGCACTCGGAAAGCCCGATTGCTAAGCGCGCCGTTCGATCCTCGGGATAGGGGGTGGACGGAAGCGCCGCCCCACCCACTTCCACTACTTCCGAAGCGAGCCTCCAAAGGGAAACGTCATGGCTAAATCCAAATTTCGTCCGCTGCATGACCGTGTCGTGGTCAAACGTATCGACGCCGAGGAAAAGTCCAAGGGCGGCATCATCATTCCGGACACCGCCAAGGAAAAGCCGTCCCAGGGTGAGGTCGTCGCCGTCGGCCCCGGCGGCCGCGACGAGGCTGGCAAGCTGACCCCGATCGACCTCAAGGTCGGCGACCGCGTGCTGTTCGGCAAGTGGTCGGGCACCGAGGTCAAGATCGACAACGAAGATCTCCTGATCATGAAGGAGTCGGACATCATGGGCGTTCTGGCCTAAGGCCATCCGCCTGAACGGCCGCTGAATGTCATGCCCGGGTCGCCGAGATCCGGGCATCCATCATTCCACCGGGTTCGACCTGCGGACCCCCGGACATGATGCGACGAGGCGAGCGATAGACACATCACGAAACCAGAGGGATTGCAGAATATGGCTGCCAAAGAGGTCAAGTTTTCCGGAGACGCGCGCGATCGCATGCTGCGCGGCGTCGACATTCTCGCCAATGCCGTCAAGGTGACGCTGGGCCCGAAGGGCCGCAACGTCGTCATCGAGAAGTCGTTCGGCGCGCCCCGCATCACCAAGGACGGCGTCACCGTCGCCAAGGAGATCGAGCTCGAGGACAAGTTCGAGAACATGGGCGCCCAGATGGTGCGTGAGGTTGCCTCCAAGACCAACGACCTCGCCGGCGACGGCACCACCACCGCGACCGTGCTGGCCCAGGCCATCGTGCGCGAAGGCGCCAAGGCGGTTGCCGCCGGCATGAACCCGATGGACCTCAAGCGCGGCATCGACAGCGCGGTGGCGGCCGTCATCAAGGACATCGAGAAGCGCGCCAAGCCCGTCGCGGCCTCCTCCGAGGTCGCCCAGGTCGGCACCATCTCGGCGAACGGCGATGCCGCCATCGGCAAGATGATCGCCCAGGCGATGCAGAAGGTCGGCAATGAGGGCGTCATCACCGTCGAAGAGAACAAGTCGCTCGACACCGAAGTCGACATCGTCGAGGGCATGAAGTTCGACCGCGGCTATCTCAGCCCCTACTTCGTCACCAACCCCGAGAAGATGACCGCCGAGCTCGAGGACGCCTACATCCTCCTGCACGAGAAGAAGCTCTCGGGCCTGCAGGCCATGCTGCCGGTGCTGGAAGCGGTGGTGCAGTCGGGCAAGCCGCTCGTCATCATCGCGGAGGACGTCGAGGGCGAGGCGCTGGCCACCCTGGTCGTCAACCGTCTGCGTGGCGGCCTCAAGGTTGCCGCCGTCAAGGCGCCGGGCTTCGGCGATCGCCGCAAGGCCATGCTCGAGGATCTCGCGATCCTGACCGGCGGCCAGCTCATCTCCGAAGACCTCGGCATGAAGCTCGAGAGCGTCACGGTGAAGATGCTGGGCCGCGCCGGCAAGGTCGTGATCGACAAGGAGAACACCACGATCGTCAAGGGCGCCGGCAAGAAGCCGGAGATCGAGGCCCGCGTCGGCCAGATCAAGGCCCAGATCGAGGAAACCACCTCGGACTACGACCGTGAGAAGCTCCAGGAGCGCCTGGCCAAGCTCGCGGGCGGCGTCGCGGTGATCCGCGTCGGCGGCGCGACCGAGATCGAGGTCAAGGAGAAGAAGGACCGCGTCGAGGACGCCCTCAACGCCACCCGCGCCGCGGTGCAGGAAGGCATCGTCCCCGGCGGCGGCGTCGCGCTGCTCCGCGCCAAGAAGGCCGTGGGGCGTCTCACCAACGCCAATGCGGACGTCCAGGCCGGCATCAACATCGTGCTGAAGGCGCTGGAAGCCCCGATCCGTCAGATCTCCGAGAACGCGGGCGTGGAAGGCTCGATCGTCGTCGGCAAGATCCTGGAGAACAAGTCCGAGACTTTCGGCTTCGACGCCCAGAACGAGAACTATGTCGATATGGTCGAGAAGGGCATCATCGATCCCGCCAAGGTGGTGCGCACCGCGCTGCAGGACGCCGCCTCCGTCGCCGGCCTGCTGGTCACCACTGAGGCCATGGTCGCCGAGACGCCGAAGAAGGAAGCCGCGCCCGCCGGTGGCGGCATGGGTGGCTTCTAAGCCGATCCTTTCATTACAATGTTGCGAAGGCCGCCTCCGGGCGGCCTTCTTTTTTGCAGACCCTGCCCTACAGCTTTCCGATTCAACCGACGGCCAAAACCCACTACGGTGACGCGCCGATTCTTGATCAGGGATTTCCGCGATGCGCGCGCTTCCGGTTTGTTCGACAGCCCTTTTGGTGGCTCTGCTCGCCGCTTCGCCACATTCCGCCGCCGCCCAGATGAAGCTGTCACCCAAGGCCACGGCGCCCGGGGGCGTGGAGACGCGCTATTTTACCTCGATCGACGGGCTGATGGACGGCAATGCCGACGTGATCCTCAAGGAGACGCGCCAGGGCAAGACAGTCACGGCGGCCGTGCTCGACGTCTGCTATCCCGTCGCAAAGAATTCCGACCGCAAGGATCGCTTCGTCGTCAATCTCCAGGTCGCCGGCCAAACGCTGACGGGCACCACGCAGAGCATCAGCGAGAAGTCACCCGTCAGCGTCAAGCTGCTGCGCAAGCAGGCCGGGGATAGCTTCGAATTCCGCGGCCAGATCAGCATTGGCCAGATGGTGACGGAGGTGACCTCGCCCGACAATTCCGACCTCAGCGAGAAGGAATTTCAGGACAACCAGACCTCCGACGACGGCATTACGCCGCAGCCGAAGGATTTCACCGACGTCTCGCCGGAGGCGATCGCGGTCAAGGTCAAGCTCGAAGCTGCAACCGACTTCCTGAAGAGCCTGAAGGGCCAGGAGGTCGAGGTGACGCTGGCGAGCCTCAATGTCGGCTGCGATGCGCTGCGCGCAGGCGAGCAAACCATCAACATGTCGGTCGACCCCGAGCGCGCCGGCGCGCTGCTGGCGAAATTCAAGGCGATGCCCGGCATCACCGCCGCAGGCTGGACGGCAGGCATGACCGAGATGGACCGCACCATCCGCTTCGCCGCGGCCGACTGGCGCGAGGGCGACAAGATCAACCGCAACAAGCTCGCGGCCGCCGTCTCGAACGTTCTGAGCCGAACACTTACGGCAAAGCCGGTCTCGCAAAGCTTCAATCCCGCCACGGGCAAGCTGAAGCTGGTCTTCAAGCGGCCGAACCAGGATTTTCCGGCGCTCGATCTCACCGACACGATCGAAGTTGCAGGGCTCGTCGCGCCCGACAAGCCCGGCACGACCGACAAGCTCATGCTCTGGATCGGCAGCCCCGCGACGACGACTGCCGACGAGAGCAGCGGCGCCAAGCTCAATCTCTCCGATGACGCCTCGGTCGACGAGGAAGGCGAGCAGCCCGACGACAACGGCTCGATCGAGGCGCTCGTCAAGGAGCTCAAGGGCCAGCGCTGGGACGCCGACAAGTCGGTGTGGAAGTAGGATTCTCGTGCCCCGGACGTAGCGCGAAGCGCTACGAGCCGGGGCCCAGAAACCAGAGACTGGATCGTGGAGAGAGTCTGGGTCCCGGCTCTGCGGCGCATCGCTTGCGCGACGCGCCTTGTCCGGGACACCAGAGCAATGTTCGAGACCTAATTCCCGGTCGAACGAAAGCGCAGCGACTTCGGTCCGATCAGCGTCAGCACGTCGCCCTGGCGCTTCCAGGTCTCGACGCTGCCGAGGGCTGCGACGAGCTCATCGTCGGCCTGCGCCTTTGCAGGTGGACAGGAACGATCCTGGATCTGACCGGGAACGAAGATCACGGTGTTGCCGGCGACGGAGAACTGGCCCTTGCCGCCCTTGCACCAGAGCTCGAGCACGACCTCGCCATGGTCGCCGATCTCGATGTTCGGAATCCGCTTGGAGCCGGGTTGCGGCAGTGCTTCCAGCGTCATCTCGGTGCCGAACGGAAAACCGTCCTCGGCACGCGCGAACGTGGACGTCGCGAGCATTGCAACCACCGCACACACCAACCGCTTGAGCGAAACCATGAGACCTCTCGTCCAACCTGATTTGCCGCACCTTCTATAAGACGGCGGCGCCATTGAGAAGCTTCGCTCACATCGGATGCAAAAATCCCCGCGGGGGCGAACCTCGCGGGGATTTGTGCCGAAGCCGGGCGTGGCCTGCTATTTCAGGACCAGCGCCGTGAACGGCCAGACATAGGCCTGCAACGTCACGAGCACACCGACGAGGCAGGCCAGCACGATCGAATGCCAGAACACGAAGCGCAGGATCGTGCCCTCGTGGCCGTACCAGTTGGTGGCGGTGGAGGCGACCACGATCGACTGCGCGTCGATCATCTTGCCCATCACGCCGCCGGACGAATTCGCCGCGGCCATCAGGACTGGCGACAGGCCGAGCTGCTCGGATGTGATCTTCTGCAGATTGCCGAACAGCACGTTGGAGGCGGTGTCCGATCCCGTCAGCGCCACGCCCAGCCAGCCGAGCAGCGTCCCGAAGAAGGGATAGAACACGCCGGTTGCGGCGAAGGCGAGGCCGAGCGTCGCGTCGACGCCGGACAGGCGTGTGAGCGTACCGATCGCCAGCATCGCCGAGATCGTGATCAGCGAGATCGCGCACAGCCGGATGGTGCGGCCGTACTCGGTCAGGAGCTTGCCGGGACCGACGCCCATCAGGAAGCCTGAGATGATGGCCGCGATCAGCATGCCCGTGCCGGTGAACGACAGATAGGTGAAGCCGAACACCGCGCTCTCTTTGGTCGGCCCTGGTGCGACCGGCGGCATCTTGTTGATCATCTGGTGCAGCTCCGGCACCGGATAGTTCCAGACGAAGATCGAGTTCGCCCACCCCTTGAAGGCGCCGTTGCCCCAGATCAGCATCACGATGCAGACGATGATCCACGGCAGCAGCGCGCTGAACATCTCGCTCTGCGTCAGCGGCGTCTTGTCGAGTGGCTTTGCCGCGGCCATGGTGGCGGCCGACTCATCGTTGCCGCGCAACGCCGGCGACAGCCAGAGCTGCCTGGGCTGCCAGACCTTCAGGAACAGGATCAGCGCGCCCATCGAGATCAGCGACGCGCCGATGTCGACGATCCAGGGATTGATGAAGTTGGAGATCACGAATTGCGGGATCGCGAACGACACGCCGGTGACGAGGATCGCCGGCCAGACATCCTTCATGCCTTTCCAGCCCGCGAATGCCCACACCACCCAGAACGGCACGATCAGGGAGAAGAACGGCAATTGCCGGCCGACCATCGCACCGAGGATGTAGGGATCGAGCCCGGTCACCGAGGCCAGGCCCTGGATCGGCGTGCCCAGCGCGCCGTAGGCGACCGGCGCGGTGTTGGCGATCAGCGACAGGCCGGAGGCAGCGAGCGGCGAGAAGCCGAGGCCGATCAGAACGGCGCCGGTGATCGCGACCGGCGTGCCGAAGCCAGAGGCGCCCTCGAAGAACGCGCCGAAGGAGAACGCGATCAGCAGCAATTGCAGCCGCCGATCCTCGGTGACGCCGCCGACCGCGCGCTTGAGCAATTCGAAGCGCCCGGTGGCCACCGTCACCTGGTAGAGGAAGATGACGTTGAGAACGATCCAGCCAATGGGGAAGAAGCCGGTCACGATGCCCAGCACCGAGGCGCGGATCGACATGTTCGCCGGCATCGTGAAGACGAAGATCGTGATCAGATTGGCGACGATCACGGCGATGATCGCCGCGATATGCGCCTGGACGCGGCCGCTCGCGATCAGGACCAGCAGCGTGACGACCGGCACTGCCGCCGCAATCGTCGACAGCACCGGGCTGTGCAGCGGATCATAGACTTGATTCCACATGATCTTCCTCCCCACGCATGTTTGCGGCAGACGGCCCGCGTGGAGAGCCGATCCTGCTTGACGCTGGAAGCCGATAACCCCCGAGCTGGACGCGAATTCCTCGCGAATGCAGCGGTTCCCGTCCGCTCACAAGCTCGCGAAATCCCGGAGCACCCCACCCCGCGCCGTCGAGCGCCATGCTAGGGTTGCAGGGTGCGACAAGACAACGCAAATTGCAGAACTTGCGACTTTAGTCTAACCGCGCCGCTTTCCGCCATGGCTTCAAGTCCTTGGCTCCGGCACTTATGCACATTTCCCGAGGAGACCCTGCTCTGTGAAGAACATCAGCGCCACGCTCGCGATCGTCTGGCGAATCGCCGCTCCCTATTTCTGGTCGGAGGACAAATGGGCCGGCCGCGGCCTGCTCGCAGTCGTCGTCGCCATGGAGCTGGTGCTGGTCGCGATCAATGTGCTCCTCAATCAATGGCAGAACCGGTTCTACAGCGCGCTGCAGGCCTACGATCTGCCCGAGTTCGTCAAGGAGGTCTGGATCTTCCTTGGCCTTGCCTTCACCTTCGTCGCACTGGCCGTCTACAAGCTCTACCTGAACCAATGGCTCCAGATCCGCTGGCGGCAATGGCTGACGCAACATTATCTCGGCGAATGGCTCGAAGGCGCCACGCATTACCGCATGCAGCTCAAGGGCGACGCTGCCGACAATCCGGACCAGCGTATCACCGAGGACGTCAAGAATTTCGTCGAACAAACGCTGACCATCGGCCTTGGCCTTTTGTCGTCCATCGTGACGCTGGCCTCGTTCGTCGTCATCCTCTGGGGTCTGTCCTACAAGGCCCCCTTGTACATTTACGGCACCGATATCCTCATCCCCGGTTTTCTGGTCTGGTGCGCGCTGGTCTACGCGATTCTGGGGACCGGGCTGACGCACTGGATCGGCGCCCCGCTCATCAATCTCAATTTCGAGCAGCAACGCTTTGAGGCGGACTTCCGCTTCAACCTGATCCGCCTGCGCGAAAATTCCGAACAGATCGCCCTATTGAAAGGTGAGAACGCGGAGCGAGGGCATCTCCTGCGGCGCTTCGGCTTCGTCATCGGCAATTGGTACGAGATCATGAGCCGGACCAAGCGCCTGACCGCGTTCACGGCAAGCTACGGTCAGGCTGCAACGATCTTTCCCTATGTGGTGGTGGCGCCGGCCTACTTCGCCAAGCGCATCCAGCTCGGCGACATGATGCAGACCGGCTCGGCGTTTGGCAGCGTGCAGGATGCGCTGTCCTTCTTCGTCACCGCCTATCGCTCGCTCGCCGAGTGGCGCGCTGTGATCGCCCGCCTCGATGGCTTCGAGATGTCGGTCAGCTCCGCCCACGGCGCGGCGCTCGAACCGACCATCGAGGTCGCACCATCGACCGGCAAGGCAATCGCGCTCGAGCAATTGCTGGTCAAGCTGCCGAACGGCGCACCTCTGGTCGCAGCCGATGCCTTCACGATCCAGCCGTCGGAGCGGGTGCTTGTGACCGGCCCGTCGGGCTCGGGCAAGTCGACACTGTTCCGGGCCATCGCGGGCGTCTGGCCGTTCGGCACCGGCACGGTCGCCATTCCCGAGAAGTCGAAGCTGATGATGCTGCCGCAGCGGCCGTATTTCCCGATCGGCCCGCTGGGCGACGCCGTCATCTACCCTGCCGCGCACGGCTCCATCCCAGCCGAGAAGATCCGCGACGCCTTGATAGCAGTCGGCATGAAGCGGCTGGCGGACCGTCTCGACGAGGATGGACATTGGAACCGGACACTGTCGCTCGGCGAACAGCAACGCCTTGGGCTTGCTCGTGCCCTGCTGCACGTGCCGGACTATCTATTCCTCGACGAGGCGACTGCCTCGCTGGACGAACCGTCCGAGGACCGGCTCTATCGGCTGCTGACGGAGAAGCTGCCACAGGCCACCATCGTCTCGATCGGCCACCGCTCGACGCTGGACGCCTTCCATACCCGCAAGGTCGCGTTGGTGGAGGACGGCGAGATCCACGTCCTTGGCAAAACCGGCGAGCCGGCCCGGGCGGAGCCGAGCGCGGCGCGCTGAGAGGCAGGCGGGCGTCTCGAGCCCACGATGGCCGAGCACTCGCGCCCCCAAAGCAAAAGGGCGGCAGATTGCTCTGCCGCCCTCGTAGATGGTCTCGGGAAGAAACTTACTTCAGGTTGGTCATCGCCGTCAGGTCGAACGACAGCTTGGCGATGCCGGCCGCGCCGCACCAGTTGGAGCCGACGCCCGTCGGATTGATGTTGCTGAAGCTGCCGTTGGCGACTGCCGTATAGTCGCTGGTGAACGCGTTGCAGTTCGCCTTCGAAAGGTCGGTGTCGGAGTAACGCAGATCGAGCGTGAAGACCTTGTAGGTGAAGCCCACGCCGATATTCCAGGTGTTGTAGTCGGCATACTTGATGCCGTTCGGGAACGGACCGGCAAAGCCCGGCGCGGCGATGCCCGTGCCGTAGAACGAGTCGGAAGTGCCCAGGAATTGGCGGCCGAATTCGCCCGAGACGTACATGCCGACGCCACTGGAGCCGAAAATGGTGCTCGGAGCGATATACTTGGCGGTGATCGACACGTAATCGCCCCACGCACCGGAGTTCAGGAAGCTCGGCGTGTAGTACTCGTTGAGGCCAACGCTCCAGTTGTCGTTGATGGTGTAATTCACCTTGCCGTAGACTTCGAAGAAGCTGACGTCCTTCTTCATCACGTTGCCGTTGAGCAGGGCGTTCGTGGCGCACTGGGCGCTGAGCGGGTTGCCGGCGGTGTCGATCGGCGCGCCGTAATAGCAGGTCCCACCCGGATACAGGTAACCCCAGACGCCGATGTCGAAGGCGAACGCACCAAAGGTCGGGCGGATACCGCCGTAGATGTCGATCTCGGCCGCGGCGCGGTTCGGGAAGGAGATGCTCTCACCGGCCACGCCGACATAGAGCTGGAGATCCTTGGTGACGTTGTAGCGTGGCTCGAAATAGACGGCGACCGACGGCTTGTGGTTCGACTGGGTGATACCGCGGAAGATGTAGTCGCTCATGACCGCGCCACCGAAGGCGATATCCCAGGGATCGAAGGCCGGCGGCGGCGGGGCCTTCAATGCCTTCACGCGCAAGTCTGCCGCGAAAGCCGAACCCGTCGTCACCATTGCCAGCGCCGTTGCCAACAAAGCCACTTTTTTCATTTCGATCCCCATCGCCAAGTTCTTACCCGTCGGATCCCGGAAGCCCCCCGGGGCGAACGACCTATGTGCAAAATTGCATTACTGCGACAATCTGGATTGAGGGATGTGGGCCGTGAAGCAAAAATCACGAGCATCTGCCGACTTTTTGGGCGTTTTGACGATTCCACGAAAGGTTGTCAGCCTGTGTGTCTTCTCGATCACATTATTTGCATTCCAAAGTGCACGAAGGGACCGTGCAAGTACGGGAAGGCGGTTCGCGTGGCAGCCGGGCTACGAATCAGACAGGCGCGGGAAAGGGGCGGCTTCCGGCGGTCCTTGTGGTCATGCAAAAAGGCCGCAGCGTCACCGCAGCGGCCTTCCTGTTGACGCTCGCGGTCGCCGGGTAGGACCTAGCTTTGCCCCTCGGCCGGCGCCGCTTCCGCAGAAGACGAAGGCATCGCCCAACTTGTCTCGGCCGCCGGCTCGGGAGCCGGAGTTGCCGCCGGTGCTGATGGCTTCGGCGCGGGTGCTGCCTTCGCCTTCTTCGGTGCCGCTTTCTTCGCGGCTTTCTTCGGTGCAGCCTTCTTGGCCGACGTCTTCACAGCCTTCTTGGCGGCCTTTTTCGGGGCGGCCTTTTTCGAAGCTTTCTTGGCAGACTTCTTGGCCGATTTTTTCGCGGACTTTTTCGCAGACTTCTTGGCTGCCTTCTTGGCGGATTTCTTCGCCGCTACAGCCTTCTTCGCCTTTTTGGCCTTCTTGCTTTTCTTCTTTTTCGCTTTCGCCATCGTGGTCCTCCTGTTGCCGCCAAACAATGGTCGATCGGGCGTCTTCAGTCGTCACCTCCGGACGAAAGCTCAGCCTTTGAAAGCTCAAACTTGCGCATTCAATGCCGGCCGCGACCCGCCCGTAGCCCAATCGAGAAGCTCAATCGTGTGTACGACCGGAACTGACGTGCCACTGGCAATCTGCACCATGCAGCCGATATTGCCCGCGGCAATCATGTCCGGCTTGACGCTCGCGATGTTGGCGACCTTGCGATCGCGCAATCGGCTCGCAAGCTCGGGCTGGAGAATGTTGTAGGTCCCCGCCGAACCGCAACACAAATGGCTCTCCGGGACATCTTTCACCACGAATCCATTCTTGGAAAGCAATTCTTTCGGAAGACCCGTGATTTTCTGCCCATGCTGCAACGAACATGCTGAGTGATAGGCAACGACGATGTTGTCCTGCCGCGCGGTCGGTTCGAGTCCGAGGCCGGCGATGTATTCGGTGATGTCCTTGGCGAGCGCGGACACCTTCGCCGCGTCGGCGGCGAACGCAGCATCCTCGCGCAGGAGATAGCCATAGTCCTTGATCACCGTGCCGCAGCCGGACGCGGTCACCAGGATGGCGTCGAGCCCCTCGCCGGCCGCTTCCTTCCGCCACGCCGCGATATTGGCCCGGGCCCGCGCCAATGCATCCTGGTCGTTGCCGAGGTGATGGGTCAGCGCGCCGCAGCACTGCTCGTCCCTGACAAGGACAACCTCGATGCCGTGGCGGGTGAGAAGACTGATGGCAGCCTGGTTGATGCGCGGCGCCAGCACTTGCTGGGCGCAGCCTTGCAGCAGCGCGACCCGGCCGCGCTTCTTGCCCAGCGCCGCGAACACGCTGCCGCCGGCGGGGCCCGGCGATGGCAGCCGGCCCGGAGCCAGCGCCAGCATCGCCTTGAGGCGCTGGATCAGACCGGGCGTAGCGGAAGGACGAGGCGTCGGCAGGAACACGGCAAGCGGCCGGACCAGCCGGGCCAGCACCATGCTCACGCGAAAACGCTGCGGGTCCGGCAGCACGAAGGCCAGCACCTGGCGCAGCAGCCGCTCGGTGAGCGGCCGCTGATAGCGCTGCTCGATCCTGACCCGGGCCTGGTCGACGAGATGCATGTAATTCACCCCCGAGGGGCAGGTCGTCATGCAGGCCAGGCACGACAGGCAGCGGTCGACATGCTTGACCACCTCGGCCGTCGGCGCCTGGTCTTTCTCCAGCATCTCCTTGATCAGATAGATGCGGCCGCGCGGGCTATCGAGCTCGTCGCCGAGCAGCACATAGGTCGGACAGGTGGCGGTGCAGAAGCCGCAATGGACGCAGGCGCGCAGGATCTTGTCGGCCTCCGCGGTATCGGGGTCGGCGAGCTGCGCCAGTGAGAATTCGGTCTTCATGCCGCAACGTCCCGCCTCAAGCGTCCCCGGTTGAGAATGGTCTTTGGATCGAAACTGGCGCGCACCCGCTCGCTCAGTGCAGCAATACCTGGTGCCTGCGGATGGAAGACGTCGACATCCCGCCTGACATCCTCGGCCGCCCGGATCAGCGTGGCGTGCCCTCCGACCGCGTTCGAACGAGCGCGCACGGCCGGCGCATGCGCGTCAGCCTTCGGCGGTAGCGCCGCCCAGATCAGGCCGCCGCCCCAATCGTAGATCACATCGCCCCCCGTCTCGCGTGCCAATTGCGCGCCGAGCGTGGCGCCCGAGGCCGGCGGGCAGACGATGCGCCAGACTGGCCAGGCGCCGAGCGCGCCGCTGGCCGCGAACGGCAGCACGTCGCGGATCGTGGCCCACAGCGCCGCGGACGCCACATCCTCGACCAGCGTCGCGGTTCCGAACGGCGCCAGCAATTCGCGCAGCGATCCGGCACGGTGGGCGGCGGAAGCCGTGATGCCCTCGAGCCGCAGGACGGTCAGCGCCTCGCCCTGGCCGGCGAGATCGCCAAGCCCCTCGGTCTTGGCCCGGAACGCCGATTTCGGCAGATGCGCCGCACCGGAGACGTCGAAGGGCGAGCCGAGCGCCGCGGTCATGGCCTTGTTGGCGGCGGCATCGTCCAGCCCGCGCAGCAGCAGCGTCCGCTCGGCCTCAGGCTTGGGCATCACCTTCAGCGTGACCTCGGTCATCACCGACAGCGTGCCCCAGGACCCCGCGAGAAGCTTGCAGAGGTCGTAGCCGGTGACATTCTTCACCACCTTGCCGCCGGTCTTGAAGCTGTCGCCGAAACCGGAGACGGCATGCGCCCCGAGCAGGTGATCGCGCGCCCCGCCCGCCCTGATGCGGCGCGGGCCGGCGAGCCCGGCCGCGATCATACCGCCGATGGTGCCAAGCGCGGGCGTGCCGAGCAGCGGCGCGGTGTTGACAGGCTCGAAGGCGAATTGCTGGTTCTTGGCATCGATCAGCGACAGCACGTCGTGAAGCGGCGCACCGGTCTGGAGCGTGACGATCAGCTCGTTCGGCTCGTAGGAGGTGACGGCATTGAGCGCGGAGACGTCGAGCACGGCATTGGTCGCCATGGCATGGCCGATGCCGCGCTTACTGCCATGACCGATGATCTCGAGCGGCTGCTCATTGGCAATCGCCGCGCGCACCACCTCTTCGACGTCTTTGGCGTCTCTGACCTTAAGCGTATTCACGACTGAGCCGGTATCCAAGTTTACAAGGGAAAGCAAATTTGGCGCATTGCAGTGAAAGCACAGCGACCGACGCTAGAACCGCGGGATGTCCGGGAACGCCAGCTTGCCCGCATGCACATGCATGCGGCCGAGCTCGGCGCACCGATGCAGGGTCGGAAACACCTTTCCAGGATTGAGCAGACCCTGCGAGTCGAAGGCGCATTTCAGGCGCTGCTGCTGATTGAGGTCGACCTCGCTGAACATCTCCGGCATGAGGTCGCGCTTCTCGATGCCGACGCCGTGCTCGCCGGTGAGCACGCCGCCGAACTCGACGCATGCGCGCAGAATGTCGGCGCCGAAGGCTTCGGCGCGCTCGATCTCGCCGGGCTTGTTGGCATCGTAGAGGATCAAGGGATGCAGATTGCCATCACCGGCATGGAACACGTTGGCGCAGCCGAGCTGGTATTTTTCGCCGAGCTCGCGGATGCGCGCCAGCGCCTTCGGCAGCGCGCCGCGCGGGATGGTGCCGTCCATGCAGAGATAGTCGGGCGAGATCCGGCCGACGGCCGGGAACGCAGCTTTGCGGCCGGCCCAGAACAGATTGCGCTCGGCCTCCGAGGTCGAGATCTGGCAGGTGGTCGAGCCGCAGCCATTCGCGATTGCCTCGACGCGCGTGATCAGCTCGTCGACCTCGATCTTGGGACCGTCGAGCTCGATGATGAGCAGCGCCTCCACATCGAGCGGATAGCCGGCGTGGACGAAGGCCTCCGCGGCGTGGATCGCGGGCTTGTCCATCATCTCCATGCCGCCAGGGATGATGCCGGCGCCGATGATGCGCGCCACGCATTCGCCGGCGGCCTCGACCTCGGCGAAGCCGACCATCAGGGCGCGCGCCGTCTCCGGCTTTTGCAGGATGCGCACCGTGATCTCGGTGATGACGCCGAGCAGGCCTTCGGAGCCGGTGATGACGCCCATCAGGTCGTAGCCCGCGTTTTCGCATCCCTTGCCGCCAATGCGCAGGATTTCGCCGCTCATCAGCACGATCTCGCAACCGAGCACGTTATTGGTGGTCATGCCGTATTTGAGGCAGTGCACGCCGCCGGAATTTTCCGCGACATTGCCGCCGATCGAGCAGGCAATCTGGGAGGACGGATCGGGCGCATAGTAGAAGCCGGCATGGGCGACCGCCTGGCTGATCGCCAGATTGGTGACGCCGGGCTCGGTGACGACGACGCGGTTGTCGAAATCGATCTCGCGGATGCGCTTGAACTTGCCGAGGCCGAGGAGCACGCCGTCTTCGAGCGGCAGTGCCCCGCCTGACAGCGAAGTGCCGGAGCCGCGCGGCACCACCTTGATGCCTTGCCCTGCACAATATTTCAGGATGAGCGAGACCTGCTCGGTCGTATCGGGCAGCACCACGACCATCGGCGGCTGCCGATAGGCGGTCAGGCCGTCGGATTCATAGGCCCGCATCTCGGCAGGCGTATCGATCACGCCCTCACCGGGCACGATTGCGCGCAACGCAGCAATGATCCCCGCGCGGCGCGCAAGCACCGCCTGGTCGCTCGCAGGCATCATGATGGCCATATCAAGTCCTTCATGACATATCCTTCCGGCTCGTAGCCCATGATCAATTTGTCTCGGCAAATCAATCACGTCCGCGCCTGTTTGGGTAGGCTATCCGAAAGTCGGATCGACGATCTCCAGCGAGTTCGCTCTGGGACAAGTAGGAAATCATGAAACCTGTCATGGTTTGGCGGCTTGTCCAAGCCGAGCAGGCCTGCCAAAACCGGCAGGTCGGGCGATTGCGATCAGGCAAGAGACTGACCAGGCCAGACCCACCAGGGAAGAGACGAAGAGCAACCGATGACAAAATTGACTTTTGGCGCACTGACGATCCTCACCGTGATTGCCACCGCACCCGCCGCGATGGCGCAGGATGTCGCGGCCGGCAAGACATCGTTCAACAAATGCCTCGCCTGCCACGCGATCGGCGAAGGCGCCAAGAACAAGGTCGGTCCCGAGCTCAACGGTCTCAACGGTCGCAAGTCGGGGACCGCCGAGGGCTACAGTTATTCGGACGCGAACAAGAATTCCGGCATCACCTGGGACGAGGCCACGTTCAAGGAATACATCAAGGATCCCAAGGCCAAGATTCCCGGCACCAAGATGGCGTTCGCCGGCATCAAGAACGAGACCGAGATCAACAATCTCTGGTCCTTCGTCGCCCAGTTCGACAAGGACGGGAAGATCAAGCAGTAAGCGCCATAAGGCGACCGCGGGGGCTTCGGTTCTGATTGAGTCGGAACTGAAGCTGTCGCGTTCTCGACGCTCCAGTGCACATTCCCAAGTGCAGTGCCGTAGGGTGGGCAAAGGCGCACAGCGCCGTGCCCACCATCTCGTTCTGTATCGAAGGGACCGTGGGCACGCTTGCGCTTTGCCCACCCTACGATATTTGAGTTTGTGACACGCGGACATGCCTTCCCGTTCTCGCGGCTGAAATCACCCGAGCTTTGCTTGATCACTCCACCCTCTTGAGCCAAGAGGGCGCAGGGAAGGCCGGGTGCCAGCTCGCACCCGCGGTCCGCCGCGCGAAATGCACACGCAGGAAGCACCGCACAGCAGCATACAGGTGGTGCCGATCACTCGGCCTTCCCTGCGCGATGGTCGGACGGCTTATGCCGTGCTCTCCCGGGAGCCGAACTTTCCTTC
>NZ_JADPKR010000093.1 GCF_023074055.1 Bradyrhizobium sp. 141 | reverse complement strand
CCGTAAAACTGCCGCGCATGATCGTCTACACCGATTCGAGATGATAAAGTGAATCATCAAGTCCCCTCCGTGGCGAGGGGGTTTTTCAGCAGACTGCTAAAGCTTATCGTCCTCGACTTGAGCGTTCTCTGCTTCTCGTGGAAGACGCTAAATCCGCTCGTGCGTTACTGCCGGCCAACAAAGGCTGCGGGTCGGCGGTGAGGGTGTCGAGGGGCGGCGGCCGTTCCCCTTCACTCAATGGTGTCGCCGGCGCCTGGATGGTTTCCACGACGCCGCCCCCGCAATCGTAGCCGTTGTGATGATCATCGTGCATGCGCTGCGCTGTTGGGGACATGCTGATGGCGGTGCCGGAAGGACCGGAGACTTGTGATATCTCGGCAGCGGGCAGAGCGGCTTCTCTGTCGCTGCACAGGAAAGCGTAGAGTTCCTTCACGCAAATGCGGGCGACCTTCTTGTCTTTTTGAAAGGGCGGGACGAGGGGCAACCTGATATCGGCCTTTTGGTAGAACGGACTGCGCTCTTCGTACAGCTGGTCAACCTTCTGCTCGATGTCGGCGCCTTGCAGCAGCGGCCGGCTGGTGTCCCTCTTGAGGCGCTTGCGGAGCTCTTTCAGCTCGGTGTCGAGCCAGATCGACCTCGCCTTATTAAGGATCAGGGCTTGATTGGACTCCTTGCCAAAGCAGCCGCCGCCGGTTGCGATGACGATGGGCCCTCTCTCCAGCTGCTTGGCGAGCTCTTTGGTCTCCAGGTCCCTGAAGTGCGCCTCGCCGCGGCCAGGGTCGGCGAACATCTCCATCAGATTGCCGTGCTCGGCGACGATACGCTTATCCATGTCGACAAACTCCACCCCCAACTCCTTGGCAAGCTGGGCGCCGATGGTCGACTTGCCGCTCGCCGGCATGCCGACGAGCACGACCGGCCGCGTACCGAGGGCCGGGAGGATCTCGCCGGCTTGCGGCGAGCGAGCGACCGCAATCTGTTGTCTTGCGACGGTGAGCGACCTGGAGGTCCTTGCCGCCCTCGACCTGCTTTCTCCTGACGAGCCCCAGTGTAATATCTCCCAGGCACCACGGGGAATGGGGACCAGCTCGCATTCGCTCTGCGCGAGCTCGGCCCGGTAACTGGCCGGCGTATGGAACTCGACCTCGAAGCGATAGTTCTGCGCGGTTCTGAACGCCGTGTGAACGCCGCGTAACCGCGGCGTGTCCATCCTGATGAACCAGTTGGTGGTCTCGACCTCGCTGCAGTCCCGCTCCTCGAAGGCCAGTGCCGCCTTCCTGAAGGCGCGCGTAAAAGCCTCGTCCGGGATCTCGAAGACATGGCGCACGGCATTGGTGACCAGTTGGGCCTCCGGCGCCGCGCTCACGCTCTGGCCGGTCAACTCGTCGGCTATCCAGACCTGCCCGCGCGACCGTTGGTCAAGATGCGGCACCTTCACCTCGATGCCGTCCTGCCGCAAAAGCTCGGCAACCGCATGCACAGTTTCGGTAATCGCGCTTTCTTGCGCTTCGGCGGGGGCGGCTTCGAGCCTGGCGCGCTCCAGGGCCTGTTCGCTGCTCAGCGTCATCCTGCTGGCGGGGTCGTCGTCGGCCGAGATTGCTAAGGCGCTGGGCAGGATGCGCTTTTCGACGGCGAGTCTGATCGAGGCCTCCATGACCGAGGCCGCCAGCGTGGGGTTGTCCTTCAGATCCGCCAGGCTGCCATCGACGTCGAA
Source organism: Bradyrhizobium sp. 141 (assembly GCF_023074055.1). Taxonomy (GTDB): domain Bacteria; phylum Pseudomonadota; class Alphaproteobacteria; order Rhizobiales; family Xanthobacteraceae; genus Bradyrhizobium. Next base: position 22,725 of record NZ_JADPKR010000093.1, on the reverse strand, counting down.
CTGGCCCTGGTGGAGCTTTGCCGCCTGCGCCTTGACATAGGGCGCCGACTTGAAGCCCGGCCTCCGCTCCAAGAGCCGCTGCAATTCGGTGGTTTTTTGCATGAACACCCGCGCACCGGTATCGGACTTGTAGGCGTCCGTGCCGGCCTTGATGCCGACGCTCAACAGATTGATGGCGCTTTCATGCAGATCGTCCGGGTTGTAGCCGTCGGGCCGCGGATCCATGCGCGGCTGGTAGTGGTTGAGCAGGAAGTCGATGCGCTTCCTGGCGTCAGCGGTTGCCGGATAGGATTCGCTGAGTTTCGGGAAGAGCGCGCCGGCGTCGGCGCTGACGGCAGGCTTCGCGCCGGTTGAGGCCACGGATCGCGCTAACTGCTGCTTGACGTTGACGTCCGACTGCTCATGAGCCGGCTCGCTATTGAGCTGCAGGTTCCAGTCCTGGAGCTCGGCCACTAGCAAGGCGGCCAGTTCGCAGGCCACCGGATGGCTGGCGGCCTTGCTGTCTTCCCCCGCCCTGACGATGAGCTCATGGAGGGTCTGGCCATCCGGCCGATCTTCCTGCAACAGTGCGCGGATGTCGGCCTTGAGCTCATGATGAATGCCCTCGTAGGTGCCGAAGATGGCACGCTCGGCAAACCAGCGTTGCGCCTCCAGCGGCTGCGCCAGCACGTTGCGCTGCAGGCAGCTGTAGGTCTCCAGCACCAGCCCGGTGGCCGACAGGATCTGCTTGGACCGGCTGAACTGGTAGCCGCCTTTCTCAATGGCCGGCGTGTGCGACTTCGGCGGCTTCATCGAGGCGATGCCGCGCGCCTGCAGCTGCGCGTCGAACTGGCGCACATGCTCGTAAAGGCGAGGCCGGTCGCCGATGATGACGACGATGTCGCCGTCAAAATCGCCGTCGAGCTTTTTTTGTTCGGCGCTCGGAACCGCAACCAAAGAGCCGGGCGCGAACACCTCCGTCGCCTGCAGGATGCCGACGCACTCGAGCGCGGTGTCGGCCTTGACTCGGTCCTTTTTCTCCAGCCAGCGCGAATGGCACTTTACGTCCTCGGCAGACATCACCACCCCGCGCTCGGCGAAGTCCGCCGGCCACATTTCGTCGGGCACAACGATCAAGATGCCTTTGGCAAAGAAGGTCGGATCGTCGGCGGCAAGCCCAGCCCCCGACCTGTGCGCGACGTTGAAGCTGTATTGGAAGGCCACGCACCGATCCAGGAACGCCGCGGTCCGATCGCCATCGCGCGCCGACCTGACCCGGTCGGCGGCGAACGGGCGCAGGTTGGGCTTGTCATAGGGGGAGCGTCCGACAAGCACGCCAGCATCACGGGTCAAGGTCTTGCTCTTGCCCGTCGGCACATGCAGGCATTCGTCGCTGGACGGCACGGCGATAGCGCTCGAACCCTCGATATGCCCGCCCGTGACCGTCCGGAACAGCTCCTCGGCGGTGAGGCTTTGACGGGTTTCGAGCCAAGCCAGAGCCTTCTCGCGGGTCTCCTGTGCCACCTCGACGCTGCGCGGATAATGTTGCAGCGCCGAGGACGGTACCGCCGATTGCCTTTTATCGGCATAGGCAGGCATCCGCTCGGGAGCGTCGTGGCGAGCCCGGGCAATGGCCGGCATGCGCTCGGCCAGTGAGGCCCTGATGAAGCCGCAGCCGTCATGCGGCCGCAAGGCGATCTCGCCGTCTCGCCCCTCGAACCGGAAGGGATGCACTGCACCTGCGGGGCGGTCGGGCAGAAGGGACAGCTTGAAGCACCCTTCCAGCGCATAATCATGCGGGCCAACATCGGGAATGCCCGGCGGCGCGGCAAATCCGCGGCGCTGGGTATAGTAATAGGCTTCCTTGAAGGGCGCCCAGGCCCGCGACAGCTGCTCAAAGGCCGTACCCGGAGCCGTCTCGGCATAGGGGATCGCCAAAAGCTTGCCGCTTGGGGCCTCTGCGGCCGCGAAGGGCAGGTGAGAGGCAAGCTTGTTCAGGCTCTCTTGCGGCGGCTTCAGTTTGCTGCCGCCGAACAGGTCCATGCGGTAGGGCACGCCCTCCACGGTGAACGTGCGTGTCAGCATGGCGCCAGTCGGAGTTCCCTTTAGCTGCACTGCCACCACCTTCACCGCGCCCGAGGTCAAGCGGTGGAAAATGGAATAGCGCAACTCGTCTTCCCTGGCCAGCGGCCGGCCTTGCATGTCGACCACCGGCAGCCGCATCAGTCCGGCATCGCCTTGCGGCGGTCTCGGCTCGTGGTCCACCGCCTGAAGGACCCGATGGACATCGAAGCTGGCGGCTGCATGCTGGGCCTGGACCATCGATGCGTTCTGCGCCATGAAGGTGTCGAGCGCTTCGAGCGGCTCCTTCGCCTCGATCTCGGCGATCACGTTCCAGCTCATGTAGGAAAGGTCGGCGTAGATGAGGGCGCTGGCACTGTCCAGGATCTGCCTGGTCTTGCCGCGCAGCTCTTCCTGCCTGGCCTTCAAGGCGAGCTCGTCGCCATCGACATAGGGCCGCCGGTAGAGCGTCCCCAGCACCGCCCGGGTCTTGAGCACCTGATAGATCGAAAGCGCCGGGCAGCGGCTTGCATTGGCGCCGCTGGTGTGCTCGGCCTGGCCTGGCTTGAGATGGGCATCGATCTTGTGTTCCACCACCGGCTGGATGGCGTTGAGCAGGTTCAGCGCCGACCTGCGGTGCCAGCGCAACACCGGCTTCGGGCTGCGAACCAGTGGCAGCAGGGAGGCGCAAAGATTGCCCATCGTCTCGAGGTTGTTGTCGAGCTTAAACCCGGGAGCGGCACGTAACATCTCGAGCCTGTCCAGCCCCGGCTGTGCCAGCGCACCGAGTTCGTCCAACAACTGCGCCTTGCCCAACGCCTTGAATATACTCGCGATGGCATGGACATCGGCCTGCTGCAGCCGATCCTCGGCATATTGCAGGTAGTGCGCCAGCTGCTCCAGCCGGTCCTTCAAGGCGGGTTCGGCGACCTCGCCGGCGGTCTCTCCCCCCTCGATACCCCGCGACAGACCGTTGGCGATCCTGACTAGCGCAGGCGTGCTGAAAGTGCTGAAGCGTCGGCCCTTGGAACCGAGCTCGCCGGCGATGGCAACGATCGCATTGCGTGCTTTTTCTTCTTCCGGCCACTTGCCGAAACCGTTCACCAGATTGGCCAATTCTTGATCCGAGAATCCGTCGAGATTGCCGTCGCGGGCAACCACCGCGCCGGCGATGGCGACCGTCGCTTCACGCGTCTTCTGCTGGTCCGGCCATCTGCTGAAGCCGTTCACCAAATCGGCCAACTGTGAATCCGAAAATCCGTCGAGATTGCCGTCGCGGGCAACCACCGCGCCGGCGATGGCGACCGTCGCTTCACGCGTCTTCTGCTGGTCCGGCCATCTGCTGAAGCGGTTCACCAAATCGGCCAACTGTGAATCCGAAAATTCGTCGAGATTGCCGTCGCAGGCAACCACCGCGCCGGCGATGGCAAGCGTCGCTTCGCGCGTCTTCTGCTGGTCCGAAATTGCGTCGAAGATGCGGTGCGGGCCTCCTTCGCTATCAGGACGCCCTGCTTGTCCGACTAACTCTCCGGTGCGGCCCATATTCCCTCTCCGATCCAGCAAAACGCATCGCCTAAAGCCTGTCGACAACAGGCATCATTGGTTTGAGTGCGGTCACGCGAGCCTGCAACGGCATGCTTGAAAGCCGCAGCATTCACACGCAACGGCAACTGCCTCGACAACGCCGCAATGAAAAGCTTCTTCGCCACTCGATCGCTCCGACAGCATCGCAAGTCCGAAAGAGGGGGAGGACGATATCCGCTATTACAAACCAACGACCTCATCAGGCTGAAGCTCAAAGGGCTGAGCCCCGTCAAAACGCCCATAAATCACTATGAACCCTACCGCTTTACGGGGCGAATCTACGGTTTTTTCATTGCGGTACAGATTGAGCGATATCGATCAGGCAGCGTTCGAAATCCAATTCAAAAGAGCTGTCTTCGGTTTGGCGCCGACCGAGAAATCGACCACTTCGCCGCCCTTGAAGATCGCGAGCGCCGGGATGGAGCGCACGCCCAATTGGGCGGCGAGTTCCGGGTTTTCATCGATGATGAGCTTGGCGACCTTGATCTTGCCTTCCATCTCGACGGAGATTTCCTCGAGGCTCGGAGCAATCATCTTGCAGGGATCGCACCATTCGGCCCAGAAATCGACGACGACGGGTGCTGCGGATTCCAGAACTTCCGACTGGAAGTTATTGATATCAACTTTCACGGTAGCCATGGCTGCTCCTTTGACCGAAGAAGATGTTGAACCACATGTGACGGTGCGGTGCAGAATTTTCAATTATCAACCCGACGATCCAGCTTTTCTATGCTGTTAGCCTAAGACACGCCAACGACACTCATCGTGCCAAGGTGGAGCCTTGGCGCTTGCCGGATGCCCTCAACTCTGCTCGCGCGCGACTGTATGCTTCGCTGATGGACTATCCGATCGGGCGAAGGGCCAACATTTGCTCACATGCGCTCATGTTCTTTTCGTATGGACCAACTGCCACATCGTGGACTGAACGGTCAGGCGCTTGCTCGCGATCGCTATTCATTGATCAGACTCCATCGCTATACGACTGCCAATGCTAACATTCAGGAGCAACACTTGAACCAATTTCGTATTGCATTTGTAGTACGACATTTGAAGTGGACCCCGCTGCGGCACAGATCGGTAACCGAAACGCCAGCCTCATGCTCCTCCAGCGCTCCCGAAGCGCAGTTCCGGTGTAAGCGCTAAGCCGATCTTTCAATTACCCATAATTGTTGGCTCGATTGCGGCTCCAAGTTAGATGTCGGTCAGCCGCAAGGCCGGGATCAGCCAGGCGACCTACTTCAACTGGAAGAAGAAGTATGACGGACTGCTGCCGACGGAGATGCTGTGCTTGAAGCAGCTCGAGGAGGAGAACGGCAAGTGGACCTGTCGCTCGACAAGGAGATGCTGCAGGATGTGATCCGCCGAAAGCTATGAGGTCTGGCCGGAAGCGCAAGCTGGTCGACGAAGTCCGCAACGAATGGCAGGTCTCGATCCGCAGAGCCTGTGCGGTGTTGGAGTTTGACAGGTCGACCTACCATTACAAGTCCCGTCGCTCCGGCCAGGCTGCCCTCGAACAGAAGATCAAGGAGATCTGTCATGCCCGCGTTCGCTACGGGTAGGCCAGCGTCTCACGCGCACTTGCCGCTACAGAAGGGCGCCGGGCAGAGGCGAACCGCGTGATTGATATCGCGCGCGGTCAGGTTTCGGCAGCCGAGAGCGCTGACATCGAACTAAGGCCAATGGTGAGCGATCTTTGCTCCAAGGCGAGAGTGAAGGGGAGTGTGCCTCGCGCGCTCGATAGTCAAGCCACGAGCGAATTGGCGGCGCTCGCCTCGGGCCGCGAAGGCGGAACGGATCTCGATTGCTGATCCGCTCGCAGACGCCCAGCGCCTTCGGGCCGAGAGCGACGGTTTGCAGAGGGAGCATGACGCACTCGTTCGGTCCATCCAGTCGACAATTCGAAGCGTCGACCAACGACGTTCTGAACTTCATGCTGGACAACTGAAAGCCACAGAATCCACAATCCGGGAAGCGGCGCTCGCAGAGAGCCTCGCTACCATCGATGGCGAGATATCGCCATTCCTCGTTGCAGCCGATCTAGCCATCGAGCTGCTTGACGCCGACCCGGTGGGCTGCGCCGACAGACTTTCAGCGGCTGCGCAAGAGTAAGGTGCACTGCGTGAGCGGGCTGGTGAGCTCGAGATGACGCTGCAACGGTTGGCGCCGGACCGCGCGGCGGCGGCCGTCTCGCTTGAGCACGCACGGTCGCATATGACGGAGAGCGCGGCCGAACTCAATCAACGTCGACTGGTCGTGGAAGAGAAGGCGACCGCCCGAGCTGAACTTCTTGGCGGTGAGGCGACTGCCAGTCACCGGACCCGGATCAACGAAGCTCGTCGAACGGCTCGCGAAACCCTCGCCAAGGCGCGGGAGGCGAAATCCGCTGCTGCCGGGGCGTTCCAGTCGGCCAGTGCTCGCTGTGAGGAGGCTACCCCGGGATTGGAGGCCGCGAAGAATCGCCGCGCGTCAGCCGAAGGGGCCTTCGATATGGCCTGTCAGGATATCGCCCGGTCGCCGGGTCAGGTGTTCACGCTGATTGCCGCCGACCCAGCGGTGTGCAGAGCGCTACGGAGACGAATTCAAGAGATCGACCGAACCGTAAACGATGCGGACGCCGCCGTCCTGATGCGTCGGGAAGACCTTGAGAGATCGCTGGAAGGGTTCGACGAGACAACTGATGCGGAGGTATCGACTGCCGCCGTTGCAACCCTGACAACGGAAATCGGCGATCTGCATCAACGAACCGGCACACTTTACGTATCGCTCGCGCGCGACGATGACGCACGCCGCATAGCTGCAAAGCCTATCGGCGGAGATAGAAACCGCACAGGCGGAACTTGCCATTTGGCAGGCGGTCGATGACGCCATCGGCTCAGCCAATGGCGATCGCTTTCGTCGCTTCGTACAGGGCATCACACTCGATCACATGGTGCAACTCGCGAATGATCATCTCAATGCACTGAGCCCCCGCTACAGGCTCGCGCCGGGCAAGGTGTCAGATCTCGCACTCTATATCATCGACCGCGACATGGACGATGAGGCGCGCGGGACGCGGAGTCTTTCCGGCGGCGAGCGATTTCTGGTCTCGTTGGCGCTTGCGTTAGCTCTATCAGGCCTCGAGGGCCGATCGTCCTTTGTCGATACGCTGTTCATCGACGAAGGCTTCGGATCGCTTGACGCCGACACGCTCGAGTTGGCAGTGGATGCATTGGAAACCTTGCAGGGGCGAGGACGAAAAGTTGGCGTCATCACTCATGTCGCCGCCATGATCGAGCGGATCGCCGTGCAGGTTCGCGTTGAAAAGTGCGGCGCGGGGCGCTCCGAGATTCGGGTTTCTACCGGAATGGGAACGGTGTGGCCTGCTGTCGAGGCCGTGCAATAGACGGCAGCGCGGTCAAGAGTGGCTGGCAGCTTCGCGGAAGCACTGATCACGGCCAAGGCCCCTGCCGCGGATTCGCAGTACTCGCTATTTGAGCGGCAAGCCGAGCCCAATTGCCATCACCGTGATCGAGCTCAGTGGCCGTCTGAGCGTTCGCGCGATCTTGCTTGCCGACAATCCTTGCTCGATCAGCCCTTTGAGCTTGTGTTTCTCAACCGCGGTCCAAGGGCGAGCGACGGCTCCCGCGGCGCGGTTGCCGTCCCAGCGGAGGCTCATTTCGTTCGGTGTCATCTGATGGCGCTCGTTGAACCTGCACGGCCGCTCCGTAGGTCGTGGCCATCGAGCCATTCGAACTGAGGCGGATAAGACCAAAATCCGTCCGCCGGTGGTCAAAAATATGTATTGTTTCAGTGTGTTGTGACCTGGCTAGGGACGTGTGCGGGCCTTCACTTAATGGATTTTCAGTCCTTCTTGTATTATATTGGAGGAGAGGAGAATCTATGTCCGCGCGACGTGCCACGATCAAAGCCCGCTACACCGCCAACGTGATCCAGAGGCTCGCGAGCGCCAACAATGTCGCTGTCGTTGTGTCCGCCAACGACCTCTTCGCGCACCACGTCAAGCGCCTTTCCGGCGATGACATTCACTTTGACCCGATCGAGAATACGATCGTGGCCCTGCAGCGTGCCGGCATTCTGGATCGCGTCCAGGCCGTCCGACTTCAGGCCCGCTATTTGCGCGAAAATCGTTCGTGACCTTCGATCCTTTCGGGGACTTTGAGACGCGCGGCTATTTGCGCAACGTCGCAAAGACCAATTACCTAGCGGTGGTCCAGCGCCTTCAGCACAATTCCTTTCTGACCGGTGTCGATGCGGGACTTGCGCAACTTGAAGCACGCTCATCCCTGACCTACGCCGATGTGCTACAGACTCACAAGACACTGTTCGAGGCTGTCTTTCCTTGGGCCGGCGAAGATCGTCTTACGAACGCTTCGACGATTTTCGTCAACAAGGGTTTGGTGCTCTTCGCACACCCCAAAGACATCCGCCGCGCCGTGGGCTATGCGCTCGAAAAAGGACAGGACAAGGCTTTCATGGCCGAGAAGCCCGGCGAGGTGATGGGCTATCTCGCCTACGGTCATCCGTTTCTCGACGGCAATGGGCGCACGATCATGCTGATCCATGCGGAACTCGCGCGGCGCGCCGGCTTCAGCATCGATTGGTCCGCGACCGACAAGGACCAGTATAGGTCTGGGCAAAACGCACTCCGGCTTCCACTTGCCTTATCCCGGGGCTTTCGTGCCGGAAGGATGCCAATGCCGTAATGGGACGCCATCATCCCGTAGCTGCGATTGATTTCAGGGTCGTAGAACGAAGCCCGGTGCACGCCGGACTTCAGATTGTCAGGGACGACGAGGCGTGGCACCCCGCCAAAGAACCGGAACATCCGGACATGGGCCTCGATCCAGTCCGGAAGTGTCTGCGTCCAGGTCGCCGCGGCGTAGGTGTAATGCGAGGCGCCAAGCACGGCGACGAAGATCTCCGCGTCGCGCACAACCCCGGTTGCGCGATCAACGATCATGATCTTCTTGCCGGAGTAATCGACAAAGACCTTGTCGCCGGCCGGATGGTCCTGCCGCATCGTCGGAGACAGCCGCCGCTCGAATTCCCGGAATAAATCGCAGAACCGGCTGCAGCCATAACCTTCCGGATGCACCGCCCGGTACTCCTCCCACAGCACCATCAGATTGACGCCAGGCCGCTTCAGCTCACAGGGCAGCGAGGCCCAATCCGGCTCAGCTCGCCGGCGGAAGCCGCGTCTGACACCGGCATGGGCAAACAGACGTTGTTCAAGAACGGCGTCGGTCAGATCGCCCGCCAAAGGCCACGCCAGCCCGGCAGTCGAGGCACGCTTGAGATTGTCCTGGATGGTGCTGCGCGCCACGCCGAGCGTGCGCCCGATCTCCCGGGCGCTCACCCCATCACGGGCAAGCCGCAGCATCTGTCGTATCTGTCGCATGGTCAGTTCTCTCTTGGCCGGCATCCGCTTCCCCTCGTTGACTCAACGAGGGACTTGATGCCTGAGGGACTGACCCAAACGAAAACGCCGACTTCCAAAAACCCGGCCGGCTTCAAATCGGAATACCCGGCCGGAATAAATCGGAATCCGCACGTACTGCACGCTCGCGGACTGCCCGGCAATCGCTATGACGGGCACTCGCTCGGCACCATCATCGAGGCGACGGAAATGCTAACCGGCTGCGCGATCGAGCGCGCCTATGTCGGCAAGGGCTATCGCGGCCACAACACCGATAGACCGCGCCGCGTCTTCATCTCCGAGCAGAAACGGGGCGTCTTCGGCGTCATCGAGCGCGAGCTCCGGCGCCGTTCAGCCATCGAGCCCATCATTGGCCACATGAAGAGCGACGGCCAGCTCGCCCGCTGCCATCCCAAGGGGCGTGAGGGCGACGCCATCAACGTCATCCTCACCGCCGCGGCCGCAACCGCCGCCGCGTGCTCGCCTGGCCGAGGGATTTGCTGACATCAATCCTGATCATCCTCTGGCAAGCAGGTGTCCGGTCGCAGGCGCTCAAACCGCCTTCTTAGCGGCGACGATTCCACGATGCTTGGCGGCAGCGAGTCAGTCCGAGCCTGATGAGATTGGCCGCCGATCAAGCTAGCTTGGCTCCGAAGCCGCCGCACACAAGCTTGCCGAGATCGCGTCTGGCATAAAGCCGATTCAGGACGGGCACATCGCGCCGGTCAACACGTCCGTCCTTAAGGTCGGCGGCAGCGGCGCAGAGCTTAGCGCCAGGATCAGAGCGCATGGATTGCTGTGGCTCAAATTCGCTCGACATCTCTCCTGATTTGGTGTCTTCGACCGAAATGGCCGAGACACCCTATCTCCCTCAGATTGGCGCATCAAACGGCGAAACCACCTCGGACCGGCCTGATGGTGAACATTGGTGCCGTTGTTACAAAGCACCTCGCGGATCGAATTGTCGGTTTCGCTCGGCTTGACCTTTGCCGCAGCTGTCGGTTTGCCTGCGCTCCTTGCTCAACCGCCTGCCCAAACATGAATGCCTGCGGATCTCGCATTACATAAAGTCACCATCCTCTTCGGAATCTGCTGCAACCTCAGTATCACTATCGACCTTGGAGAGATAAAGCTGAGATTTAGTTGCGCGCTGCCATTCACCAAGGCTGTTTTTTGTCCACTGCGCGGACTGAGTGGGGTCAAGTACCATGTCGTCCTCATCCACTTCAACGAAGCCCATTGTCTCTGCGCGGGCCTTCGCTTCTGCATTAGCAGGACGCCAGTTCACCAATGGTCGTTCGCCGTCTTGCCGAAGTTGATGTTCGAGCAGAATATCGCCGGCGTTCGCGACAAGCGGATGAGCAACCTGAAAATCCACAATTGAGGTGACTTCACTTCGTCCAGGGAATTGTTCTCGCCACTTATCGCTTTCGAACTCAGTCATGTTGAATCCGGCTTCCGTTCTTTGGAGGCCGACGCTCACATTTCCTAATTGGTAGCTGTAATATCGGGCGTCTTCTGAATCTCTTCTGATACCGTATTCCTTAGCGACCTCTGCTGTGCGCTTAGCTCTTGCGGATACAAATTCCGAGTACTCGTGTGGATTGTTGGCGATGCGGTTGATTGCGTCGCCATGAAAGGTCCTCACTTCTGTCCTGAAGGTAGCTCTATCGATCTCGACCACAGGAGGTTTTCGAACGAGGGAATAACTCGGTTGCGAAGGTGAGCTGCCAGCAGACTCCTGCAATCGCGTTCTAGCGAACGCATCGGCGAAGCCCTGGCTTTCGGCACCCGCTTCCTCAGCGTTGGCTGCCCGATGATATCTTTCTTCGGCCGGAGTATCGGGCCAATTGTTAACTCGACCGTACATGACGACTGCACCTGGATCATACATCTTGCATTGTTTCAGGTCGTTAGACCTTACCCGCTTGATAGACAGCTTAGCTGTCCGTAAGCTGACGCCAGCGCATAAAGGGAAAATCCGACCAGGCCTTTGGGCAGCTCGACTGCGTATCGTCGAGGCGTTGCGCGATGCAGGCTTCCACGTTATCCAGCCAGCACGAGGCGAGGAGGTGCTGGACTGGTGCAAGCGGCACGTCGCAAGGGGAACATGATGCGGAGCACTCGGACCCGCCGAGGCGTCGAGCTCGCCGCGAGGGAAGCGACTTCCACCGCCGCCCGAGCGTCTCGTGCGCTGGATGGCTTGCTCGACCTGGTGGCACTCCCAGTCCGAGGCAGCGAACTGCACGCAGTGTCGACCGGATATTCGGGTGGCGCGTGGCGCGCAACGCGATCGCGAGAGTGACTCCGGATGACGTCACCTACTACGTGGCACTGCCGTTCGACGAGCGCCTGAACGGCGGTTGGCGTAGAAAGGGGCGCGCCGTGCTCGAACTCATGGAAGCTCCGGCCTTCCGAAGCCGAGTCGGGAAGACAGGCAGCCGGAGCTGAGCCATCGACTACCATGCCCGCGGCTCGTCTTCCGGTCTCGAGCCAGCTCTGCTGGGATCATTGGCGGACGACGGTCTGGCCGCCGGCGAAGTGGTAGATTACCTGAGCGCAAACGCAGCTCTTGTGCTCGCCGAAGCGCTCTCGCGGAAGCCGCGCATGCTCGTGGCGATCGCCTTCGCGACCAAGATGGCTCGGACGATTTGGGCCATGGCCACACGGAAGGTGGGTTATCGGAACCCAGCGCAGGCAGTGACGGCATCATGACGAATGCAGCGCGAAATAGCCTGACGTTGGTGAAGGGTGTGAGAAGGCGACGATCCTAATGGGCAGAACGATCGAACAGATCTGGATCAGGAAAACCAGTTGGAGCCGAGGTGCTCGGAAATGAGAATTGGACTTGATCCGCGGATCACCATACAGGCCAGCGGCTTCTGAGGACGCCGTAAAGGAAGGCCTGACAGAAGACCGCATCGTCCACACGCCGAACGGGTCAGAAACTTCTTGCATCACGGGCGGCAACGACAGAAGGCTCTACACGAAGTACCGTCAGATCGATAGCCCGCCAGTGGCCGCCGCCAAGGCGTCGTTTAGTCCGTCAACCGCGTATCGGACCGAGAACGACCCCGCCTCCCATCGCAGAAGAAGGGTGGGCGCGGCTGTCGCCGGCCGGACCGGTTGACCGATATGTTTTGAGACAGAAGTGGTGCCGATGCTCGCGGCAGCCCGATGTCACCGATGCGCAGTGGCTGCAGCGGCTCCGTTCGTTTGGACTGTTGCGGGCCAGCTTTCCGCCCAAAGGACAGATTGCGGAGCTGCGATCCTACGTGCGCAAGCGCAAGCGTCTGGTTGAGTACGCGGCCTCGCACATCAAGCATATGCACAAGACTTTGACGGAGATGAGTCTTCAACTCCACCACGTCTCGCCGACATCACCGGCGCCACCGGCTGCGCCTCATCCGCGCGATCCTTGCCGGCGAGCGCGATCCTGAGGCGCTGGCGTGCTTGCGCCATTACAGTTGCCACGCTAGTGCGGAGACGATCGTGAAGGCGCTCACCGGAAGCTATCGCGCCGAGCGTCTGTTTGCGCTCGAGCAGGCACTTGCGCTTTAGGACGCCTACCACGAGAAAGCATCTGTCTGCGACGCCCCCGATCGAAGCCGTGTTGAAGGCGCGTCGGAATCGATCCGATCAGGCGAACGCTCTAGCTTACGAACGTCCGCGTGGCGCTGTTCGGGTTGGTCGGAAAGGACATCACCACGCTCGAGGGCCTCGGTCCTTACCTCTCGCTGAAGCTGATCGCTGAATGCGGCGACGACCTCTCCCCTTTGGCCAAGTGCAAAGCATTTTACCTCCTGGCTGGGACTGGCGCCGAACAACAAGGTCTCCGGCGGCAAAATGCTCTCATCCCGAACGCGCCGATCCGGCCGCGGAACTTCTGCGCCTCGCTGCCGTGACCGCGGGTCATACAGACACCGCGCTCGGCGCCTTTTACAGGCGACTTTCATCGCGCATTGGCGAGGCCAAGGCAGTGACCGCCCGCAAGATCGCAGTTCTGTTCTACAACGCTTTGCGATACGGACGGACTATGTCGATCCAAGGGCCTCGTACTACGAGACGCGTTATCCAACACGAGTGGTCAACAATTTGCATGGGCGTGCCAAGGCATTGGGCTTTGTTCTCCAAGCCTTGGAGCCGCAAGTCGGTGCTGCCGTTTCTTATGAATCATTCTCCAGCGTCAACTCCCCGCTCTTGGCATTTAGTGACTTCACATCGACCGCGGGCGCAACCGCTCGCGGAGCTCCCCGTGCCGAACACGTCAGAAGCCCGGCCCTCAAGCTGAGCTTTCCAGGCCGTCACCGGATGGGGTGGACGTCGAAGTGCTCGGCCAATTGGGCTATCGTCCGGTCGCCCTTGACGGCCGCAAGCGCCACCTTCGCCTTGAAAGCCGGGCTGTGGCTCCTGCGCGGTCATCTGTTCAATCTCAGCTGTTCGTGGCGATCATCGCCGCTTTCAGGCAGAAACTCCAATTATCGACCTGTTCAAATTTGCGGAGCCGGCTTCTCAGAAGAGTGGCGCCAGGTGCTTGGGGTACGCCTCGAGTGCAGCGCGCGTTCTTCCGCCGCCGTTTGCCAAGTGGCGGCTTCGCCCTGACGACCTGGCACATACCGAGTTTCTCGACGCCGTGCTGTCGGGCGGCGCAGGCGTTGCAAGCCTCCGTCCCTGAAAAGGTAGATACGAATCCGCACCTTACCCGCAACTGGCCTTTCAGGCCACCTTCTGAGACGACGGCGGCGTAGCGACCTGACTCGGAACGCCTGCGGCCTGCACGGGCTCGGTAAGGCGTGCCTTCAGGTCGTCCAAATGGTCCTCGGCATAGGATTGCACTTTCGAGATCGCCGTATCGAGGCCGAACTGCGCGGTCTGTTCGAGCATCTCCTTTGCGAGGCCCTCGCGCAGCGCGAATTTGACCTCGGGCCCAGCGACAAAGCTAATGGCCTGCGCCGCAAGATTAAGGCCAACCTCTTCCAGCGCCTGTTTCATATTACCCCCGCTAATGGCCGTATGCAGAAGGTTCGCTGCTTGCGACTCGAACTCGAGCACCATCGATATGCCATCGGCCAATTCGCCCAGTCCCGGAATGACGCCGAGCAGGCCTACTGCCGTGGCCTCCCAGTCGAGCACCTTCGAGCCCACCTTGGCTACGTCGTCGACCGCATGCATGAGGACCCCACCATTCTTCTTCGGAGACGCGACATCGGGTTGGTCGGATACCCCCATCATCATGTCTGTGACTGCATTTTGTTCAGCGGCGGTCTTGGGGACATGGGTCTTGATCTGCTGAACGGTATGGTTCGCAGGTGACATGTTGCTATAGAAGTGCCTAAAGTCGTTGTTGCTGATATTACCGGAGTCGACCGTATGCCCGCCGCCTAAGTCGAAGAACTCCTGATGGGACTTGTAGCCCGTAACCGAATTGTTTAGCAAACGGAACAAGAGCGGGTCCGAGAGCAGTTGCGATGCCGCTTCTCGTATCTTCGGGTCGAGAGTCTTGTCCTCCACCATACTCGCCAACTTGTGTCGTGTCAGGTCGCCGTCCCCGAAGAAGGCATTCTGATTCTTGTTGATCGTGTCGAGCGTGTTCAGCTCGCTTTGCGTGGAATTCATCGACGACGAGGCGACTTGCAAGAAGTCTTCCTTGTGGATTTTATCAGTCGCACCACCGCACAACTGCTTCCAGGCGTCCGGGTGCTCGAGGAAGTGTTGAGCCGCCGCGATCAGCTGAGGCGGACACTTACCGACGTCGGCTTTGCCGTCGACGATCCGCTTGAAATCGTCCAGGCTCAAATTCTTGGGCAGGTAGTCAGAATACTTGTAAAGCTCGCGCAATGCATCATTCAAGGTCATGACCGATGCTTGTCCATTCGAGGTGCCGTCGGATGGAATATAGTTCTGCTCGTAGCTATGAGCTTGCTGCTCCTGGAATGTAGCAACCTGCGAATGGCTGGCGGAAAACTCTGACAGATCCTTGGCCTTGATCTTGCCGCCGCAGCGGCCGTCCCCTTGGGAGCCAATCGCATAGAAGAGCTCTGGATCGCGTCGCAATCCGTCGATCGCCTCCTTCAGATCCGGGGGCGTCGACGGATCGCTGGCCTTGGCTGCCAGCGAGTCCCAGCTGAGTGGGCATTGGTCCTTGTGCCGGTTCAGCACTGCCACGATCTGCAACTCGGCATTGGTCAGCGTGCCGCCGTTCCACGTGATCCTAGAGCTTGGCAACGGAGTGCTCGGTACGTCAGGCGATGGAGCAGCCGTCGGCGATGCGTCTGCACTAGGGGAGTCGACCGAGGAGGAATCGACCGAGGAAGAAAAAATCGGATCCTTCATCAGCGCCTCGATCGCCGCCTTCGCGGGCGCTGACAACTGGTCCAGCGAATCCTGCGGGATCTGTCGCTCTGATTGCAGCAGATCCGGTGGCGTGGAGGGAACGTCGGATTTCTCTTCCCGCGAGTAGATGGACACCATTGCCTCGAAGATCGAAGGTTCGCCTTGCCGAATCTGGCCGGCGGTCTGCGCGGATGATCCCAAGGCTGACGAAGCCCCCGGAACAAACCCGAACTGAGCTGGATCTGCACTGGCGGGCAGCGAAACGCTGTTGAACTGCATTAGGTTCATTTCCATTCCATTGCGGTAAATACTTGGCATCGGCGTCGTAAGATCGAGGCTTTCATGTTAAGGGGGCGAGCTTTCGAGAAGCTGACGACTTTTAGACGGAGCAGGACGAGCCAATGTCGGTCGTCTTAACATCCGGGAGGCGTCATCGCGCTCATGAAACTCATCTCCGACTCAGAGCATGCGCAGGCACGACGCTGCTCTGACGCTTTCGGAAAGCAGGCGCCTGCGGTCGTCAGTCCCGAGTGACGATCGCTGTGGAGCCACGAAACAACATCACCACCGATTCCCGCGGTAGCATTTCCAACTGCGCGCGGTTTTGCCTCCGCCTCGCCATCACACCATTGAGCGTCCGATCCAGGAATGTGATGAGCTCCGCTGGACCAGCCCGCTATCTGGCGTTCGTCGACATAATGTAGAGATCAGATCGCCGTAGACACTCGCGCGGTGGCAGTCCCGGCATGCACCTGCGAATGCGCGCTCTCACCTGGCCGTTGATGCTGACTGATATTGAGGTTGTTGCTGCATCCGTCTTTCGACTCGTCAGCTTCCCGACAGCTAATCCCAGTAGCGTAAGCAACGTGGATCGCTCGGTGGTGATACCACCTTTCTGACCAACTGAAGTGAGAGGCACCAGATGGCCGGCGCAATCGAAAGCGTAATTCATACCAATTCTGACAGTGGCAGCTCGCTGTCTGAAGCGGATCGTCAAAACTTCGAATCGGCTTTCGGTTCGGTTTTTGCCAATCTCGCGATGCGAGAGATGACTCGAAACATGGAAAATATTCACGAAGCTATGGCTGAAACAGAAGAAGATACCTGACGCCGGATTCGCCGACGTCAGTGGAGTGTCGCCATTCGTGGCGGCAGATTCAAGCAGAAGGTGACGCGATATGACGAAAACAAGCGCTACTAACTCTTCTAATGGTAGTGTTGGCCACGACCAGAATGATAGCAAGGCTGATAATAAGTCCACGGGTTCCGGTGGCAGTTCCACGGCGTCTACCGCCGCATCAGGCGCTGGAACTGCACTTGAGAAGGTTGGTGGGGCGGCTACGTTCGAGGGGCTAATCGCGGAGTTGAAGGCCGTTAGCCTGCAAGCCATGGTGCAGGACATCCGGTTGCGTTCACTGTCGACCGAGCTCTCGAGTGAGAGGAAGGTGGCCAGCGAGCGCGTCAACGGATAACGGTGAAAGGCGGGGCGAATCCTCGCCCCGCCTTTCCCCTCATCGGGGTGATGTGAGTGGTGCGGCCTAGGAATGAGTCGTGCGACTAATCGCCCTGCCGTGCTCCTCATAGTTCGGAGAATTGTCCGTGAATGAGGCCGCCTCCTTACATTTCGAGGTACTGTCGGGATCTTATGCCGGGCTAAGCGGGAAGGCGGCTGTCGGAACGAGCCTTATCGGTAGCGGCCTGGACGCGGATATGGTTTTCGTCGAACAAGGGCTTGAGCCGCATCACCTACGTATCACCCTCGTTGGCAATTCAATCGAGCTTGAGGCTCTTGCGGCCGTAAGCATCCCAGAGGGCGAAGGGGATATTGCCGCAGGTGAGCGTGTTGTTCTTTTTCTTCCCGCCGTCATTCGTGCGGGCGCCATGTCTATTCGCTGGTCGATGCAGAATGCAGTTGAGGCTCGGTCGATCAGCCTCTCGCGCGGTTGGATCTCAGCTCTCGCCCTCGTGCTCCTCAGCTTTCTTGGTGTAGGCAGTCTCTGGACCATTTTCTTCAAAGCCAGCGGAAGTGCACCGACCGGCATTGCGCCGCCTGCGGCAGAGCTGGTACCCAAGCTGGGCATGAACCGGCCTGACGATCGGCGAGCTCAGGCTGCTGCCGAAGGCCTGAAACAGGAAATTGATAAGGCGGGCCTGCTCGATATCAGGGTTGGTTCGGGGCCGGGTTTTGTTAGCGCTGAGGGAAAAGTCACGCCTGCAACCGTTGCGAAATGGCAGGAGCTCCAGCAATGGTTCGATGGTCGTACATCCGGTGCGGTGACACTGGTGAACGGAGTGATGGTCAAGGAGGAAAAGCAGCCATCCTCAATCGCGATCGAAGCTGTTTCGCGCGGACCCCAGCCCTATCTGCTTGTCGGTGGGCAGAAGTATTTCGTCGGCGCTCTCTTGGCCGACGGATGGGCGGTCACTCGAATCGAGGATGGGCGTGTGCTGCTAAGCCGCAATGGCCGCGTTGTTGCCGTTCCGTATTAGGCTTTCCGGGCCCGAAGCAAGGATAAGGAGATCGTCATGTCAAAGGTGTCCCGCTACGATGTCGGGCCTGGCACTGCTTCGCAGAGACTCAGCGAGCACCATCATCAACCAGTGATAGGGCCGGCCATCCAACCCAATAAAGGTGAGGCGGACGGTGCTCGTGCAAATGGCGAGAAGGAGCTGGCGTCGATCTGGGGCGAGCTGAACGCGCGTTATATGCCGCTGGATGTAGCGATCGAAGCTGCATCGGAGGCCAAAGATATTGATGCAGTCGGGCGTGTCAGTCTCAACGAGATGCGCACTCGCATTTATGAGATCGAGCAACCCGCTGGGGTGGCATCGCTCTACGGGCGCGATATCGCGCACGATCTACTCTCCTTCGTCACTCCAAGCCTTCGTCATCCGGACATGCTGCGGGCAGAGCGGTATAGCATTGTTCTGGAACGTCTCGTCCATAAGCTGGCGGCCGCGCCTGCGGATTCGATGGCGGGGGACGGTATCGTCGTCCTACGGCAGGGACTGCACTGGCTAGCGCTGCTTCGCCAGAATCGGAATAGCTTGATCGAAGCCTAACAATGTTCAACTCCGATGGAGCGCAACGGACGACCAACATTTCCGAATCCGATAACGTCTCACTGAGTTCCGGGCAGGAGCGCGATTTGCTCTGTACACTTTCCTATCTTCACCTTGCATGTGGGCAGAGCGCAGAATGCGTGGCTCTCTTGCGACTCATCGTCGGCAACCACTCGCGAGATGTCGATCTATTACGGATTCTCGCCTATGCCCTCATCTTGGAAGGCCTCGGAGGTGAGGCGTTGCAGGTCCTAGATAGACTGAACACACTTGATGACGAACCCTCGGCGCGTATCTCTTTGATGCTGTTGCGTAGCCACGCCCTGCGGCGGGCCGGCCTCATAGACGAGGCGCTCGCCGCTTTCCAGCGCTATGTCTCGTTGCGTGACAGCACTGGCCTGATCAATCAACGATCGGAAGGTCCCCATGACCAGCGTCCTGCGTAAGATCATTGCGCGCGCGTCGGCCAGCTCCGATTTGATGGTCGCGTTGATGCTGCTTCTGACGGTCGGCATGATGATCATGCCGATCCCGATAGTGGCGATCGATACGCTCGTCGGCTTCAATCTGGGCTTCGCCATATTGCTGCTGATGGTCGCTCTCTATATTAGCACTCCACTTGATTTCTCGTCCTTGCCAGGCGTCATTCTGATTTCCACGGTATTCCGTCTGGCGCTCACCGTCTCAACGACGCGGCTGATCTTGGCTGAGGGGGATGCGGGCAGCATCATTCGCACGTTCGGTGATTTCGTCATATCGGGAAATATCGTCGTCGGCATTGTCATATTTTTAGTCGTGACGATGGTGCAATTCATCGTCGTGGCCAAGGGGGCTGAACGCGTGGCCGAGGTGGCGGCGCGGTTCACGCTCGATGCTCTGCCAGGCAAGCAGATGGGAATCGATGCGGAATTGCGCAATGGCCATATCGATCAGAACGAAGCCCGCAGCCGGCGCGCTACATTGGAGAAAGAAAGCCAGCTTTACGGGGCTATGGATGGCGCCATGAAATTCGTGAAGGGCGACGCCATCGCAGGATTGGTGGTTATCTGCGTCAACATGCTGGGCGGGATCACCATCGGCCTGCTCTCCAAGGGCATGTCTTTCGAGGCGGCGCTGCATCAATATACCCTGCTGACCATAGGTGATGCGTTAATCTCACAAATTCCCTCGCTGCTGCTCTCGATTACAGCTGCGACAATCATCACTCGTGTAAATGGGGTTGTAAGGCTCAATCTTGGGACCGACATCGTTAACCAGCTCACAGCAAACTCGCACGCATTGCGGCTGTCTGCCTGCGTCCTCGTTGTAATGGGGGCTATTCCGGGTTTTCCGCTCCCTGTCTTTCTGGTCTTGGCTGCAGTCTTTGCGGCAGCGAGCTTTGCCGACGGTGGGACCCAAAGCGGCAAGAAAAGCGCTGATATCTCTCGCCCGGCTCCCACACAGTCTAACAAGGAAATCGTGCCTGCGGAGGCGCTTCCCGTCGCGTTGTTCCTTGCGTCAAGTCTGACACGGGCGATCGACAAAGAAGAATTGCAACAGCACATTGCACGCGTTTCGGGACTGATCTCGTCTGATCTCGGCATCACAATTCCGCGCATCCCCATCGAGGTCGACGGGCGCTTGCCAGACTTGCAGTACAGGGTGGATGTCGAGGGCGTGCCCGTCGAGCAGGAGTTAATTGATCCAACGCAGCTCCTACTCCACGACGATCCAGCCAACATTGAATTGAGTGGCATCCCGTTTCGGCATGACCGGGAGAAGGATCAAATCTGGATTGAACAGAGCAATGCACCGGCTCTCAAAGCAGCCGGCATCGGGCACCACCGTCCCATTGAAATCCTGGCGTTGCGCGTCCATTCGGCGTTGACCCGCTATGCACAGTGCTTGGTGGGTATCCAGGAGACGCGCCAGTTGCTGGCCCGCATGGAGACGGAATATTCCGATCTGGTCAAGGAGGTGTTGCGTACGACGCCGATCCCTAAAGTAGCCGACGTCTTGCGGCGCCTCCTGGAGGAGGGTATTCCGATCCGGAACACACGGCTGGTCTTGGAAGCATTGGCCGAATGGAGCGGACGTGAACAAAACGTCGTCTTGCTCACGGAACATGTTCGCTCCGGTCTGAGACGGCAAATCTGCCACCGGTATGCCAACGCACACCGCGTCGTGCCCGTCTTTATCATCGAACGTCAAACCGAGGATATCGTGCGCGGCGCGGTTCGAGAGACTGCCAAAGGACCCTACCTGGTTTTGAGCGACGAGCAAAGCGAGGCGCTGCTCTCAAAAATGCGTCAGATCCATTCGAACGTAGTTCGGGGGCAGATCAAGCCCGTTATCCTTGCTTCGATGGATATACGACGCTTTGTCCGCGGCTTTCTCACCCGTAATGGGATCGATCTTGCTGTTCTATCCTATCAGGACCTTGCCTCGGACTTCACAATCCAGCCTGTTGGATCCATTACACTCGCAGCTGCAAAGGACGACAACGCCCCGTCCGAGGAACTCCGCAACACGCTCCTTGCAGCCGATTCACAGTCGCAGCAGTCAATCTAAGAAGGACCGCATGAATTCACGTCGGAAGGCAGCGCGGTGGCGCTTGGGTTCATTTTGTCTGCTTTCGTGCTCGGCTCTCTTCGCCACTCTGGGGCTCTGCAGTTGCGCTAGCTGGGATAAACCAGCTCTTCAAATGCAGGAGACGCCGGCGCCAAAGTTGCTCGGTGCCAAAGATATCGATCCAGCTATGCGCGAACGCATTGAGTGCGCCATTGGCCGGACTCCTGACCCGGAGCTTTGCACGACGCGCTGAAGCAGAAAAGAAGATGAATGCAGCGGATCGGTCTTGCGTGTCGATGCGAAAGCGCTCGCATTGAGGTGCTCGTCAACGTCTGCCTGAACCTGTGACCTATATGCGAAGACAAATGCGTTAACCTCAACAACGTGGGACGCTTGGTGAGCCACAACCGCAATACAAGCAATCGCCACAGCGCGGGGTATATCCCGATCTCGCGTGACCAAATCACGTTGTCCGCGATATGGCGCAAGGTCGTGTCCCCGATGGTGGTGTAGCTCGGTAGAGCAAAGCCCCCGGACGCGCGCTGACCTGATCGACGAACCACATCCGCGCCGGCGCAACGGTATGGTCGACATTGCAGTGGGCGCTGCCATGATCGGCTGCAACGTCAAAGATCACCGGAGCTTGATCTGCCCCCGTGCCGCGCCGCCACAGCCGCACCGTGCGCGCATAGCCAGATGTCGTCGCCATATCCCGCCCATAAGAGCTCGACAGCACCAGCGTATCGGGATCAATCCATTCAGCGTCGCGCTTGGCTTCCGGCAACACGAAGCTATCGCGAGCAAACGCTTTCGCGTCGATGTCGAACTCACGCAAGGTGACAGCATTGCTGCCGCGCCGCGAGAGGCTCAGCATCGTGCGTCCATGAGTCCCGGGCAGCGAGGCCATCGCATTCAGAAGCCAGTCTTCACCCTCGCTGATAGCGAGCTGGTCGATGTCGAGCAGAACTTCCCACAACACGGCGTTCGAAATTCTTCCAGAGTGGTTCGTCGCCAGAGGCCGCGTGGATTGTTGGCGTCCTTCCAGAGATTGTAGAGATAGCCGCCACGGCGGCTAATATATACTGTCTGATCGATCGTAAATCGAGGCCAGCGCGTCCCGCTCCCGCTCGAATGCCGCTCCGCCAAACGTCTGCAACGTCTTGCAATTCTGCCGCTTGATAAATCTCAGCGCCCGCGCGCTTTCGATCTGTTCCAATCACCAATATGGATCATCGTCTGGAGCCGAGAGCGAGGGCTTTCCAGCCCGCCACTTTGACTTCGCTCTTGCTTTGATTGCAGTTCACTACCTCCAGTCCTGGCATTTAGGCGCACCGTGGGTATGGCATCCGCGGTGAAGCGCCATCTTTCGTAAGTTTCTACCGACCTGACGCGACGTGAGATGCAAGGCTAGTCCTTCGACGCGGATGTCGCACGGCATCACAGTTTTAGTGGTGATGACAATACGCGCGCGGTTGGAGCGATCCCAGCGGAGCTCGACTGAAGGATTGCGGCGATGGCCCTCGCGAGTCCATCTCTGCGACGCAGCCCATTTACACCGACGCGAGCGCCATTGTGCGGGATGCTGCGGATCTTCGCGGATATCACGTCGCAGAACCAGCCGACGTTTCGAGCGAACAGCACTTAGTGTCTGTCCGGGAACATCTTGAATCATCGGAATCATTTATGATTCAAGGGTGGCGGTCCGATTCGAAGGGGCGCCCATGTGGACGAAGGAGAAC
>NZ_JADPKR010000030.1 GCF_023074055.1 Bradyrhizobium sp. 141 | reverse complement strand
GCTCGCAGTATCGAACTCCTCGTTGATCCCAAAGCTCTACCGGAGTTAATCTGACCGCCTCAACCCAACCGGTCAAAATCACTGTGAAAAGCAACTAGTAGGAGCCTCGGCCACGATGGGAAAAATCGCCGACGAGTTCGCAGCCGCGCCGGAAATCGCCGGCGACGGGTCAGGCGCGTCAGTTCGGGCCGGGCGCGGCGGAGCGTTTCCGCGGCGTGCTCCAGAAGGGCCGCGGCACGGTGCATGTGAAGCCGGCCTTGGCTGCTGTGCGCGATGGCAAGGTTCTGGAGAATCTTGGTCTGCAGCGCTGCGCCGAGCCCCTTGATCTTCCGTATCTGATCCTCTTTCGCGGCCGCCTCGAGTTCGGCGAGCGGTCCTTGTACAGCCGCAGCACCTTCTCCGGACGGAGGCCCGGTACAGTCAGCATCTCGAGCACGCCGGCGGGGATTCCTCCCGGAGCTTCTCGAGCCTCGGATGACTGCCGGTCCGGTGCAGCGTGGTGATGATATCGGCGATGGCATCGCCGACGCCAGGGATTTCGGTGAGACGACCTTCGGCAATCAGCACATCGAGAGGGAGGGCGAGGGCGGCCAGGCTATCCGCCGCGCGCGAATAGGCCTTGGCTCGATATGGATTGCCACCGCGCAACGCGGTCCGCTGCGCGTATTCGCGAAGCAGCGTAACTACTACCTTTGCGTTTCGCCCTTCGACACCCCTGTTTCCCGAGACGGTCTTGATCCCTACCGAGACAGGCGCTTGATCGTCTTTATCGCGCGGGCGGGACCGCGCCAGCCTAGGAATTCGAGCTTCTTGTCCTCGAGCGCATTCGTGGCGTGGAAGAACTGCTCCAGCTCCTGGCGTGTACGGGCTGGAATGTGGCGGATATCCTGGAGATCGGTTTCTAGAGGGGAGCGGTCCGGCACCGCAAATACGCGGTCGTTCCTCTCCTTCTTGCCTTTAGACTGCTGCTCGAGCTCGAGGATTCCCACAGGCCTGCATCGAAGAACAACGCCGGGGTAGGTCTGCGCGTCGTGAATCACCAGGACGTCGAGAGGATCGCCGTCTTCCGCCTCGGTCGACGGAATGAAGCCCCAGTCGTAAGGATAGGTAAGGCCGACCGTCAAAGGCTTTGCGAGCGTGAACACACGCAACTCCGGATCGAAGTCCAGTTTGCAACTGCTACCGCGCGGAGTCTCGACGACGGCGTAGATGGACTGATCGTCGGCCCAAGTCGGAATCTTCAGGAAATTCGTCATGTGAGTGTCTTAGTCCGCCCGGCTTCGAGCTTACCGATGGCAGCCGGGTTTGTTGATGGCCATCGTCGATCCTTGCGCCGGAATTTCGTAGCGAGGATCAACGTGACTGTGCAGGGCTAGTTCCGGCGTTCGGAACGCATCGTTTCAGCGGACGTTCATCCTCACGTCCGCGCGCGTGGGCGCAGCCAATGAACCCAGCGAAACACATGGGATGCCTCTGGCGGATTTTGAAGGCGGCGGTGTCTGGCTTTCTGGCCCACGACGCCCTGAGCCGTGGCGCGGCTATCGCGTTCTAAGCCGCGACTTGACTGGCGCCGGTGCTTCTGATCGTGGTTGCGGTCGCGGGTCTCCTGTTTAGACAGGACGCCGCCCGTGGCGCGGTCAGCGAGGAGCTCGGCCAGTTGCTGGGCCCGACCGGCGGCGACCTTATCAATCCATCCTGGAACGATCGCGCGATCCGGGCTCCGGAACCATCGCGACGATTCTCGGCCTCGCCACCGTGCTAATTACCGCTTCCGGCGTGTCGGCGAGATGCACATGGCGCTGAATGCGACCTTCAAGGCCAAGCCGAGCGACGAGCCGATCTCTCCGGACCCGTGCCGCAGCCTGGGCCTGGTCGCGGCGCTCGGCTTCAGGCTGGTAGTGTCGCTTGCCGCGAGCGCCGCCCTTTCCGCGCTCGGTCACGTTCTTCAAGGGCTGTTCGCCGGAAAGATCTTGCTGGCCGTCCTCAACACGTCGTGTCGCTCGCCATCTTCACGCTGTTGTTCACCGCCATTTACAAGCTGCTTCCCGACACGGCGATATCCTGGCGCGAACTTGTGCTGGGCGCGTTCGTCACGGCCGTGCTGTTCGCCGTTGGAAAGTCGCTGATCCGGGTCTATCTTGGCCGCGCGGCGCTCAGTTCGCACTATGGCGCGGCCGAATCGTCCTGATGTTCTGGACGTACTATTCTACTCAGATAGTCCTCTTCCGAGCCGAGCTCACCATCGGATCGCCGACAAGCGCGCACCCGCCGATTGCCGTGCTAACATTCCATAATGAAGATTATGCGAATCAACAAAGCCGAAACTGGTGATGTCATCGAGGTCAGCTCGCCGCGCGGAAACTTCATCCTGCAATCCGCGGAATGGCCCGTGGCGCTGCTCAGCGCCGGAATTGGCGCCACGCCGGTGCTGGCGATGTTGTCGGCGCTGGCGGAAGCGCGCTCCCAACGGTCGATCGTGTGGCTGCATGCCGCGCGCGACCGGCAGCATCATCCGTTTGCCACTGAGGTCCGCCGTCTGGTCGCCCGTCTTGGCATCTTCAAGGATGAGGATGAACGGCGCGATGCTGACATGGGGAAGAGGTTCGGTTCCATTGTTGACGCCACACTGACGCGTGAGGCCGTGGTCACCACTGATGACAGCCGGTGGTCTGTCATTGAAGCTGTCGCTCGCGATCTGACGAAGGGCGTGGAGAAGCTGGCGCGGAATGCCGACGCTGACTTCACCCCTGACACCTACGTCAATCGCTTTCCGCCGCCGACTGCCCTGCAAGTCAGCACCCAGACGGGCAAGTCGTTGACCGGGCTTGCCGACGCTTGGCAACACCGCTGGCCAGAGGGGTTCGTCCCCGTGATGCGAAGCGGTGGAAGAATGTCGTTCGCCGCTTCAAGGAGTGGCTGACCCATGATGACCTCAGCCGGGTTACACCGGAGAAGGTTCAGGCTTGGGGCGACGAACGTAGCGCGACCGGCACCGCGCTCAAGACCATCAATGACACCGACTTCGCAGCACTGAGGGCGGTGTCTGGATGGGGCAAGAAACGCGGATGGTTGCCAAGCAATCCCGCGCTGGAAGCCAAGATCGAGGGACGCGGGAAGAAGATCACCCGCGAGAAGTGGTTCTTGGAAAGCGAGAGGGCCGCGATCCTCAATTCAGCGCTGGCTGTCCAAGGCACCAAGCGGGAGAACCCCAAGACCACTGCCGCCAAGCGCTGGGTGCCATGGCTCTGCGCCTACTCGGGGGCGAGGGTTGTTGAGATGATCCAGTTGCGCAAGGAGGACGTGCGGCGCGAGGGCGGTGGATGAGTGATCCGTATCAATCCTGATGCCGGGGATACCAAGACCAACGATTACCGGGATGCCCCCGTCCATGAGCATTTGATCGCAGTAGGCTTCATTGAGTTCCTATAGCAATCAAAGCCCGGCCATCTGTTCTGCGACACTGGCGAAGATGGCAGCACTGCCGGCCCCCCTGAAGGCGTCTACAAACGTATCTTCACGCTGGTGCGCAGCGTCGTAACTGATCCTCGCGTCAGTCCAACCACGCATGGCGGTACACGTTCAAGGTTCACGGCCACGACGCCGGCTTGGACCCGCTGACGGTTGACGCGATCTGCGGACATGCCGCCCGGACGCAGGGCGAGGCATACAGAGGCATCACCGTCAAGAAGCGGATGGAAGTGACTGCCGCGTTTCCGCGATACAAGCTGACCGGCATAGAGCGAGCAGCAGCGTAGGTCCACTACCTAAGCACGAGCCGCAGGCCGGCGCAGACCGACCCAGCGGTTCTCAAGACAACCTTCAGCCAACGACCACCGCTAGGTTGGACGAACTGTCGAGGACGAACTCCTCGGTTTTTTCCGTGGATCAAGGGGCTCTTCGGCCTGGAGCAAGCGCCCGGCAAACCCAGTTCGCAGCAGTGCCCGCTCGGCACATAGATGTCGCGCGTGGCCGATGGCCCTGTCGGCGCGGTTGAGGAGTTCCTCAGTCTGGATGTCAGCAACCGGGGCCATCGCGCTCACCTATGCCGAAGCAGGCGGGAGCGCGAAACGGTCTCTCAGTCACCGATGCCTACTCGCAGAGCCTCAGCCGGTGATGGCAGGAAATATACACGAATGACGGGCGTGTGGCACATTAATTCGGGCCACTTACGCGGTGGGAGTGTCTGGATCGCTAGGAGGAGGCGGATCGTAGTGACGATCCCCCAGAAAAACGGTGACGTGTTCGCTCTCCTTTAAAACCTGGCGCGATTGCAGCAGCTGCTCATGGCAGCGAGACAGCATCTCGAAGTCAAAGGGCGAAGTTCTGTAGATGATCCGGGTCGGAGACGGTTTGTCGGGCATGGGTCTCAAGCCGTGCACTAGGACTGTCCAAAAAAAATAGCGCCCGACGTGCCAATTTTCAACAGGCTAGTCGGCTACGGCAACCGACCGACAATGCCTGGCAACATCATTGACAAGCAGTTGAAGGTCGTAAGGTTTCTCCCATCTTGACACTTCCTTGAACCGCTCAGGGAGTACCTCGGCGCTATAACCGGTCGCAAAGATGAAGGGTATGTTGCGGCGCATCAACTCGTCTGCAACGGGATAGGCGGATTTATCTCGGAGATTGATGTCGATGATAGCTACATCGAACTTAAAATTCGCCGCCCGCTGCATCGCCTCGAACAGATCGCCAAACGGCCCAATCACCTCAGCACCGTGTTCCTTCAACGCTACCGCGAGATCGGAAGCGAGGAAGTACTCGTCTTCCACGATGAGGACGCGGCATCCACTAAGACAGGAGGTATGATAGCCGGACATGATCCGCTCCTGTTTGTACCCTATCAACGCGGGCCTCGTGTTCAGGTTCCGCCCTTCCGCACGTCGCCTTGGGGCTAATAGCTGTGCCTTCCGGGGCCCAAAAGCAGCCACCAGCGTTTGTCCGGCCGATGTCGGAGGTTACTGTTGTTTGTCGTCGGGCGGTCAGCCCGGTGCATTCCCGCGTGGCGGCTCGCGATGTTCTACGGGAAGCTGTAGGATTGGATAGAGAGTCACTGGCGCGTTCGCTGGCGTTGACCTTGCCCCCAGGTTTTATCCAGTTCTGAGTTCGCCCGTGCCGTTGGATTTGCCCGGTTGGGCGGTGGCAGCGACGGGAGCTGGCGCGGAGCCTTCGGCATAGCGCAGCGCCAGATCCCGGCGCGGGTGGCAGGTCATCGCGAACTCGGACGGGTTCTCCATCCGAGCTGCGAGTGTGGTCTTGTGTCGTTGTAATCGGCCCGCCAACTTCCAAGTGTGACGCGGGCTTGTGCCAGTGACGTGAACAACGTCTCGTTCAACAGCTCATCCCGCAGCCGGCCGTTGAAGCTCTCGATGAAGGCGTTCTGCATGGGTTTGCCCGGCGCGATGTAGTGCCATTCGACACGGCTTTGGTCGGCCCACACCAGGATGGCGTTGCTGGTGAGTTCGCTGCCGTTATCGCTGACCACCATCCTGGGCTTGCCGCGCTCGATCATCAGCCGGTCCAGTTCCCGCGCCACGCGGATGCCGGAGAGCGAGGTATCGACCACCAGCGCCAGGCACTCACGGGTACAATCATCGACGACAGTCAGGATGCGGAAGCGGCGGCCGTCGGTCAGCTGATCCGACACAAAGTCGAGCGACCACCGGTCGTTCGGCGTCATCGGAACCAGCATCGGCGCCCTGGTCCCGATCGCCCGCTTGCGGCCACCACGGCGGCGCACCGTCAGCTTCTCTTCCCGATAGAGCCGGAAGAGCTTTTTGTGGTTGATCAGATAGCCCTCCCGCCTGAGCAGAACATGCAGCCGCCGATAGCCGAAGCGGCGGCGCTCCTGGGCGATCGCCCTCATGCGTTGGCGAAGGCTGGTATCGTCAGCCTGGGTCGTCCGGTATCTCATGGTCATGCGGCAGCAGCCGATGGCTTTACACGCCCGCCGTTCGCTCATCCCATGGGCATCCACCAGATGAGCGACAGCTTTCCGCTTCCCCGCGGGCGTCACCACTTCTTTCCCACGAGATCCTTCAGCGCCGCATTGTCCAACATGGCGTCTGCCAGAAGCCGCTTCAGCTTCGTGTTCTCGTCTTCCAGCGACCGCAGTCGCTTGGCCTCCGAGACGTCCATCCCGCCGAACCTGGCCTTCCATTTGTAGATGCTGGCGTCGCTTACACCATGCTTGCGGCAGAGATCGGCGACCGGAATCCCCGCTTCGTGCTCCTTCAAAATCCCGATGATCTGTTCTTCCGTAAACCGCTTGCGCTTCATGCTCTGGTCCTCGGCTTGGGCCAGAACGAACTTCAAACTGGATTAAGCCCGAGGGGCAAGGTCACCAGGTTCAAATACAAGCCGTCCAACGCCTCCGGCTTCAGAGCTTTCCTCATCAAAAATTTTACGGTCGAGGAATACTTCGCTCGCCGCGCCCAGGAGGAGGCGCCACAAAATATCCTGGAATCGAAGGGCTACGTGTCGGCCCATATCCGGAAATGGCTCATCCAGGCCGGATTGCCTCCCACGCCCGAAGAAAGGCGGAATTTTCGCGACGTCAGCCGGAGGCCTATGAGTCCCGGCGAGCTGCAGAGACCGCGGGCCGGACCGAATAGTCCCCAGCTTGAGGCGACGCGTGATCGGAGGCTTTGAGGACGAGCGGGTTGCACCCTCGAGAGCTCCATTCAAGCCTTCCCTGACGGCTCAATGATGGCAATTTGAACCGTCCACGGTGCTAACACCTTGGTTCACCGTCAATTACCGGCGTTCGAGAAAGGCCTGTGTGAAGGACTTCTGCGCTGTTGAAAACCGATGGCGGAGAGGGAGGGATTCCCATCCGTCCGCCGCCGAAACGCGAAAAACACTGTAAAACAAGCATTCCCGCCAAAGGCCGGCGGAGGTTTGCGACCACCGCCGTGTACTACCTTACGGGGTCGGCAAGGACTCGAATTTCAGGCTCTTTGGGGGCGGGCTGGGGCGCGACGCGAGGTTCGGGCCGTTTCGAGGCATGTCTGATCGATCGACGCCTGGGCAGCATCTCCGTCGGACCGATGGCGAAGCAGGCAGGCTGGCATGCCCGTCGCCTGCCTCCTGCAAGCGGGCATCGGATGGCGTAGCCACTTTCCACATTTCGGCGGAACAGGTGGACAAGCGGCAGCTGCCGCGATTCGAATCCCAGCTCTGTGCTAACCGCCCGGAACGGACGGGGGACTCAAGGATTCGTCCCGGCAGGAGCGGTTTCGATGCCGACGACGAAGGAAAGGCGCCCGGCGATCCGGACGCTGCGCGGCTGGGCGATCTCGGTGCTGCAGGAAGCCGGCGCCATCCGGGAATGCGAGGAGCACGGCTGGATGCGGGACCGTGCCGACCCGCACGCCCGCAAGCGCGCCCTCGACATCGCACGTCGGAATCCGCCGGCCGGCGTCCCTCCGGAGGAGGCGGCAGCGGAGGTGCGGGGCGTGCTGGATTCGATCGGCGACACCTGCCCCGAGTGCCCGCCGGAAGATTGACCGGGCCGGCTCTGGCGACTACCGGCCGAGACGGTTCTCGACCCGTTTGCGGCTGGTGCCGACCTTCTTGACCGCCTTCATGGCCGGGGCGGACCGCCTCCTCAACAGGATGGCCGACCCGAAGGCCAACAGTATCCCTGGCCATAGAACCGCTGATTGCTTCAGCTGCATGCGCTGAGCCTTTCAGAGCAACCGCCCTATTCCATTGTGTATCTGGCCGTTAGCGAATGACCATGCAGATTGCCGGAAAAGACGACGACCGCTTTTGGCGTGAGTTCGGTCTGAAGTTTTCCAGTCATTAGGTTCGGGCTGGCTGGAGAGAGCGGAACCGTGACCGTCTTGCCGCCGTCCTGAATCGTTGCGCGCCCTCGCATATCCTTGGTCGAAAGCGGTGACCCGTCATCGTCCCCCACATAGAAGACGATATCCAGCCCCTTCCGCACGAACTCGATCGGGTGTCCTTGCGACTTGACGACCCGGCCACCGTTGCTGCCCTTTGTCTGTGCAGCAGCAAGTTGAGGCATGGCCGCAATCACGGCGATCACGGCTGGAAAGATGTATTTTCGCATTTTGGCTCCTTTGGCGGATGATGCGGAATCAATAGGCTTCCGCGGGTGTTAGAGTTGCGGCGTGCTCGGACAGAAGCCGGTCCAGCGGTTTCTTGCCCAGCATCAGAAACAGGATGGGGGTCACGAGGGCATCGAGGATCGTGGTGCTCAGCAGACCACCGAAGATCGTAACGGCGACGGGATGCAGGATTTCACGGCCCGGTTCGTCCGCACCGATCAGAAGCGGGGTCAGCGCGAGTCCGGCGCAAAGTGCCGTCATCAAAACGGGGCTGAGGCGCTCCATGCTGCCCCGCACGATCAGGCCAATCCCGAAGCGCTCACCTTTGTGGATGGCAAGATTGATGTAATGGGAAATCTTCAGGATGCCGTTGCGCGCGGAGATGCCCGCAAGCGTGATGAAGCCGATCATCGATGCAACCGACAACGGTTGACCCGCGATCATCAGACCAGCCACGCTGCCGATCAGCGCCAGCGGGATGCCGCCCATGATGATGAGCGCCAGGGCAATCGATCGGTACCGGCTGTAGAGAACGATGAAGATCATCGCGAACGATGCAAGCGACAGGATTCCGATGCGCCAGGAGGCCTCTTGCTGCGCCTGGAATGCGCCCTCGAGGCTGGTGGTGTAGCCCTGCGGGAAATCCAGTTGCGGGACCGCTCTTTGGGTGTCGGCGGCGATGTCGGCGACGTCGCGGCGGCCGTCACCATTGCCGTAAACCACGATTCTGCGCTGAGTGCCCTCACGTTGGATCTGGTTTGGGCCATCCGTCTCGACAATCTCCGCCAGAGCGCTCAGCGGGACGAATTCAAGGCCGGTGGCTATCAGAAGGTTCTGCAGTCCCGTGGTCGAGCGATCCTGCTCGGAAAGGCGCATCACCACGTCAAAGCGGCGATTGCCGTCCACGATCTGGGACACCTTTCGGCCGTTGGACAGCGTGTCGAGCGCCTGCGTGATGGCGGCCGGCGTCAGGCCATGAAGAGCGGCGCGGGCATGATCGACCTGGACCCGCACCTGGGGAATGAGGACCTGCTTCTCGACCTGAAGATCGACCAGGCCCGGAATTGTCGAGAGGCGCTGGCGCGACGCTTCGGCCAGTCGCCGCAACGTCTCGATATCCTGGCCGTAGATTTTCAGCACGATCTGGGCGCGGATACCCGACTGCAGATGATCGAGGCGGTGACTGATGGGCTGCCCGATGGCAACAGACGCCGGCAGTCCCGAAAGCGCTTCTCGGATGTCCGCGTAGATGTCCGCCTTGTCGCGCTTCGACCGGATGAGATCGACATCGATTTCGCTGTAGTGGACGCCCTCGGCGTGCTCATCAAGCTCCGCGCGACCGGTGCGGCGCCCGACTGATTTGACTTCCGGAACCTTGGCAAGCAATTGCTCGGCCAGCAATCCGAGCCGATGCGATTCCGCGAGCGAAATGCCGGGATTGTACTGGAGCGACAGAACAAGCGTCCCTTCATTGAAGGGCGGCAGAAAACTGCGTGGCATGAGGCTCGCTGCGTAGAAGGCCACCACGACCGCAGCCGCGACTGAACCGAGCACAAGACCTCGTCGTTCGAATGCCCAGCCAAGCAGACGTCGGTACGCCTGCTTCAACCCTCGCACGACCGCGCTTTCGCGGTCGCCCGAATGAGCACGCCCGGAAAGCAGATAATAGGACAAGACGGGAGTCACCGTTACCGAGGTCAACAGCGAAGCCAGTATCGACACCACATAGGCAATGCCGAGCGGCGTGAACAACCGCCCTTCGATTCCTGGTAGCGCGAACAGCGGCACGAAGACCAGGACGATGATCATCGTCGCATAGACGATCCCGGAGCGGACTTCCTGGCTCGCCTGGGCGATCACTTCGAGAACAGGCCGCGGCGCGGTTGAAGCGGCATTCTCCCGCAGGCGCCGCAGGATGTTCTCGACATCCACCACGGCATCGTCGACCAGCTCGCCGATGGCGATGGCGAGGCCGCCGAGGGTCATGGTGTTGATCGTGAGGCCGAACGCCCGGAACACCAGCGCGGTGACGAGGATCGATAGCGGAATGGCTGTGAGCGAAACGAACGCGGCCCGTGCATTCATCAGAAAAATGATGAGAACCACGGCGACAACGATGGCCGCCTCGACCAGAACCCGCTGGACATTGTGGATGGAGGTCTCGATGAACGTGGCTTGACGGAATTGAACGTTGGTGACGCTGATCCCTGACCGCATGGTCCGTTGCAAGTCCCCGAGCGTCGTCTCGATATTCCGGGTCAAGGCGACCGTATCCGCCGCCGGCTGCTTCATAACGCTGACAATCACCGCCGGTTTCCCGTTGTATCCGGCGTCGCCGCGTTTGGTGCGCGCCGCAAAATCCACCTGTGCGACCTGCTTCAACAGGATTGGCTGTTCATCCCGTGTGGTGACGACGGTGTTGCTGAGGTCTTCGATCTGCTTGGTGAGGCCGACATTGCGGATCAAATATTCGCGGCCATGCTGGTCCACGAACCCGCCACCGCTGTTGGTGCCGAACCTGGCCACCGCCTGCTCGATCTGGTCATGGGTGATGCCGAGGGCCTGCATGGTCGCGATGTTCGGCGTTACCCGGTATTGCCGGACCTCTCCACCGATCGGAATCACCTGGGCCACTCCGGGAATGGCAAGCAACTGCGGGCGGACAACGAAGTCCGCGATCTCGCGAACTTCCATGGGGGAGGCTCTGCCGTAGCTGGTAAGAGCGATCAGCATGATTTCGCCCATGATGGACGTCACCGGCCCCATCTGCGGATTGACGACGGACGGCAGTTGCTCGCGGATCAGCGCCAGCCGTTCAGAAACGAACTGCCGGGCGCGGTAGACGTCTACACCCCAGTCGAACTCGACATAGACGATTGAGAGCCCAACGCCCGAGACCGAGCGGACACGGATGACACCGGGCATGCCGTTCATCGACGTCTCGATCGGGAACGTCACAAGCTGTTCAACCTCCTGTGGGGCGAGTCCTTCGGCCTCGGTCAGGATGTTGACGGACGGACGGTTGATGTCGGGCAAGACGTCAACGGAAATACTGGGTAGGACGAACAGGCCATAGCCAATAAGCACGGCAGCGGCCGCCAGCACGAACAGGCGATTTCGCAAGCTTGCCGTGACGATGAGCTTGAACATGCGCGCTCCTACCGGATCTGGTTGATTAGATCGGTGCCGCGGACGACAACCCGCTCGCCGCCGTCGAGGCCGGCCGCGATGATCACGCGCGTCGCGTCCACCGGCAGGACCCGAACCGGTTTCGGCTCGAAGCGCTCGGCCGCTGTGTGCAGCCAGACGATGTTCTCGCCGTTGCTGCTTCGCACGACGGCGTCGCGCGGAAAGATCAGGCCGGAGACGGGCGCGCCGCTCTGAAGCATCACGTTGAGCGGTTGGCCGATGTTGAGGCCAGTCGGCGGCTCCGATATGGCGAACTGAACGACGGACGCATGCTGCCGCAATGCGCGGCTCGTTCCGACATAGGACAGCGCAATACTGTCGCCGGTATGCGTGATCGCCGTCGCCGCTTCAGGGGCCTTCAGCCCGATGTTCTCATAGGCCAGTGCTTCAACCCAAAGGCTCATGGGATCGGCGATCTGGAACAGAACGTCTTGTGGCTGAATGACCTGCCCTGGCACGACCTTGGCCGCGGTGATGATGCCATCGGTGGATGCGCGCAACTCCTCAAAGCCGGTGCGGGAATTTCGAACGGTATCGCGGCGCGCCCGCAAGCCTTCCAGTTCGCTTTCGAGGTCGTTGACCTGGCCCTGCGGCACGGCGCCGCGCTCCGCCAATGGGCGCAAGCGCCGGAGCTTGTTCTCGGTGACCGCCATCAACTGCTCGATCTCGCCGACCTTCTCGAGGATCGTCGTGCGGTCGGCGACCGGCAAA
Source organism: Bradyrhizobium sp. 141 (assembly GCF_023074055.1). Classification (GTDB taxonomy): domain Bacteria; phylum Pseudomonadota; class Alphaproteobacteria; order Rhizobiales; family Xanthobacteraceae; genus Bradyrhizobium. The sequence goes on along the minus strand of NZ_JADPKR010000030.1, from coordinate 15,793 downwards.
TGCGGCTCGATCTGGATGAGTACGTCGCCCTTGGCGACCGTTTGTCCGATGCGCGGTATGGCGCCGCCATTGGGAATGACGCGGCCGCCGTAGATGCTTTGCACGATACTGCTACGGTTTGGATCGGCGATGACGCGGCCGATCAGGTTGACGGCAGGGCGGATCGTCTGCGGTTCGGCGACGGCGGTGCGGACATCAAGCAAACGCTGGGTCGGTTTGGCGGCAAAGGCGGAGCCGTCCTGCAGACGTCTCGGCGCATCGCTCAGCGCCGGCGGTTCCGGTGGACCAGCGGAGTTCGCTCCGGTCTGGCTTTCGCCAAACGACGTTGCGGCGAGCACAACGAATATCGCCGACACCACTGCCGAGAATGTCGCCGCAATTCTGCGGCCCGACCTTATCGAATAACCAAACAGCAGGCCGAAGCCGGCAGCAGCGACGGCAAATGCCACCACGCGACGACTGAAGGAAAGCGGGCCATACTCATGCTTCTGAAGCGGGCTGGCCGTCTGCGGGACGGTGAGGGAGTCCACTAGGAGATCGTCGCCCTTTTGGGCGGACACCGCGAAGATAACTTCGACCGATCCAGTCGGCTTTCGATCCGCGATGGCAACTGTGTAGAGCCCGTTTCCGGCCTTCGTGGCCTCGATGGCGGCCGATTCGCCAATCGTCACCTGCAAGATCGCATCCGTAACCGGTTCGTTGGTGATGGCATCGTCAAGGTAGATCGAAAGCTGCCCGCCCTTCACAATACCGACGATTTCATAAAGCTCGGATCGCGCAGCGACCCTCGGATATGCGGATGACACCACGGGCGATTTGTCAGCCTCTCCGTGGTCGTGTCCCTCATGCGCACCAGTACCGGCGGCGCCAAGGATCAGGCTCGCCAGGCATACAAGGCCCGCCATGCCAAGCCGCGCGAGCCGCCCTTTCGGGCAGCACTGTATCGTAAACATCGAAAATCCCTTCAGACATGCGAAACGGCGGCGGCCGTAAGGCCGCCCGAATTACGCGATGCTGAGGGTACTTGGTGGTCGGATCAGACCGTCGGGCCTGACACCATCGATGGCCCGCACGACCGGCAGTTCGACAGGACCAGGCAAGTCGAAGGGGCTTGCCAGAACAGACAATTCGGGCGACGCGATGGAGGTGCCAAATATGCTCCAGGTCAGGCTCGGACCACCATCATCGTCGAGGTCCGGCCCATCGTGAACATGGCCTTCGGAACTGTCGCCGTCGTGCGAATGGACATGACCGGCCAACTGGTCATGGAAATGCACGGAACCGCTCAAGGTGACCGAAGGCTCGGGCATTGCGCCCACGGCAGCTTTCGCCTGGGAAATCGCAATCAGGGCGCCTTGAAACACAAACGCCGATATCGCCATGAACATGGTTGTTCTGGCGACCTGGCGAAGGCGCTGTAGAAGGCCATGCTGCACAGCAAACAATTAGGCGATTTTAACTGGAATAGCAACGCGTCCGTGTTGTATCGCGTTGATCAGCCTTCTGCGATTGGATCGCATCCCGGGCGGCTGCCCGTCACGGCAGTGGCGTGAGCGTCAGCAAATCGAAGCGCGTCACGCGTCTGCCTTGGTATCCGACGCCGCCGGGCTCTGCGCACGCGTTGCCCGTTACTTCGAATAACGGGGTGCTGTCATAGGCGACTGCAAAGCGCTGGCCTGCGGCTTCGAGCGCCAGGCGTGTGCCGGTCGAGCCCAAGCTGCTGGCGCAAATCGAGTACCGCGCCCAGTCGGCGGAGGAGAAAGTCCGCCACCAGTTCTTCAAGGGCCTGCGGAAGGATCTGTGATGGACGCCTTCGACCGCTTCTGGCAATGGGCGGACAAGCCGCTCGACAGTCTTCTCACGATTCCGGCCGAACAGCACCGGGCCGTCATGGAGCTCGCTCCGGAGGACCGGCGGGACCGCGAAAAAGCTCAACAATGCGGCGGAGCGCGAAGAATGATCGCCCGCGTTCTTGGACGTCTTTCCCGTCGGAAAGCGGCTGCCTTTCCCGACTTGGAAAGGCATCGTCCTCGCGGAGCAGCGCCCCCTCCAATTCCGCAGCGAGGGTTTTGAAGTGCTCCGCCAAGCGGGTGAACAGCTCGCGCTTCTTCGGATCGGTCGCCAGGTCGCGGATCATTTCGCACTCGGCGGTCTGCACCTGAAGTTTTTCTAGATGTCCTTGGATATCTTTCATCGACGTCAGCGCGGGCGACTGCAAGCCGGGCGAAGACAGCCACTTGTCGATGCGCGAGACCCTTTCGATCTGCTCGATCTTCTGGAGCAATTTCTCCTTGGCGGGACCGGGAGGAAGGGCCTCCGCCTGGCGGGCGAGGCGCGCCTTCTCCGCGACGAGTGGTTCTTCGAATGAATGCGGTTTCGGGCGCTCGGATCTTTAAGCCCGCCCATGCTGGTTGGGTTGCGCCTCAACGGGACAACGCCACTCTGCCGGCGATCCTCGCCTCGCCTGGCGCGTCCACGCGCCCCGGGCGTCTTCCGGCTCGCGATTTCCGTTTTCGCGCTCAAGCGGGGTCCTATCCACCGTCGGACGGGCTTTGCGGGATTCGGCCGCGGTCCTGGCGGTCACCAGCGAGCGCCTCGCGATGGTCCAGCCCGCTGCGGCTCGACCAAAAGTACAACAACAGCAATGGCTCTTCGCTTGCGCTCCGGATCTGCTCCGGCCCCGCGGGCCAGCTGCTGAGCGGTCGTGGACGATGGCCTGGCGCGAGTCGCTGCGGCGATTTGATCGATCTCGGAATAGCTAACCGCGCATAGCGAGCCGGGAGGAGCGCAGAAGGGTGGCCCTGAGAGGCCTCCGATCACGACGGTCGCAAGCGGCTTCTGGACCTCGGCGCCGGTGCCGGTCGCCAGCGCCATCGGGACAAACCCGCGCGAAGCGACGACCCCACGATCCACCGCGATTCGCACCGGTAAGGCCGCCGAGACCGGCGGCCGCGTCCCCGCCGGAAGCGCTCGTCGCCGAGTTGGAACAACAAGGCATGATTTGGCTCGGAGTCAGACCAGAGCCGTCATGACGACCTAAACCCGGCGGAAGCGCCCGGCCCTTGCCGCCGCCGCGCACCACCCCGCCCTCGACGCTCCTCGCCGGCGAGGCATCACGAAGGGCAACTCAGCTGAGATCAAGTGCCGCGCCTGTAACGGCACCGGGCGCCAGCCGCCGCGCGAGATCGCGCCCGGCCGCAGGATCTTTCCGGGCCGCTGCGCGAAGTGCGGCGGCAAAGGACGCTTACCCAAGGCGGAGTGAACTTCTTCCGGCCGCTGCTACTCCTGTGCGCGGCGCAGAGCGGCGTCCAGCTTCTCCTTATGCCTTTCCCGAGCGTCTGCGGCTTGCGCGAACGCGTCTCTACGGCGGCGCGCGCGCTCGGCTTCGATGTCGCCGGCCCTGGCGTGATGCTGCCGTTCGCCTCGTCGAGGTTGGCTTGAGAACGACCCACGTGGCGAGCTACGACGGATCGGCAAACTGCATCACCGCAGCGTCCCACGGCGTCGGCGATGCGAAGACATCTGCGAGATGGGCAATGAAGACCTTCACATTGGGGCTGCCCCGCCGGCTCTCTGGCCAGAGGGCCATGATGCTGGAGCGCGGCCGCAAAAACTCGCTCAGAAGCGGAACTAGCTCCCCTCGTCTCACATAGGGCGCGGCAACAAAGCTGGGCGTGATGCCGATGCCGCCTCCCGCAGCGATTACGGCGGCTACGGCATCGCTATTATCGGTGACAATGCCGGCGTCCGGGATGAATTCCAGCGGACGCTCACCCCTCATGAAGGGCCAGCGGAACGCCTGACCTGAACTCTGGAATCGGAAGTTCACGCACTCATGTTTCGTGAGATCCTCGGGACGCTGCGGCGCGCCACGCCGCGCCAGATAACCGGGCGCGGCAAAGGCACAAATACTGTGCGGCGCTAGTTGTCGGGAAATCAGCCGGGAATCTTTGAGGTCTCCGACGCGGATCGCCACGTCGACGCCCTCGCCGATCAGATCGACGAACTGGTCGCCGAGGCGCAGGTCAACGGAAAGCTTGGGATAGCGCTCGCGAAAGCGTGGCAGGGCGGGTGCAACGATGTGAACGCCGATCGGCAGAGGAACGGTCACCTTCAACATGCCGGCCGGCTCCGACCGCGCTGCGACCGCGGCCTGCTCGATCGCCTCCGCCTCCTGAATCAGCCGCAACGCGCGCTGATGCAGATCGCGCCCTTCCGGGGTCAGCGTCAGCGAGCGGGTCGTGCGGCTAAAGAGCTTCAGACCAAGGTGCACCTCCAGCCGCTGCACGCTTTTGCTCACGGCGGAGGGAGAGACGCCGACCGCCCGGGCGGCAGCGGTATAGCTGCCGAGCGATGCGGCGCGAGCGAAGGCAATGAGTCCGGTGAGGCGGTCGAGGCTGATTTGTGCCATGATGGAATGATAAAAGCGAAGATGAGCCGGATTATCAACCCAAAATCCGTGAAGTAGGGTCCTTTTCAGCTGCACCGCAGAGGGCGTCGCCTCAGGAAGGACCGACAGCCATGACCAGCTTTGCTTCGAATTCGCTCAAGGACCGCAGCGTCGTCGTCTTCGGCGGCACCTCCGGCATCGGCCTCTCGGCCGCCCAACAGGCCAAGGCGGCCGGCGCCCGCGTGATCGTCGTCGGCTTCGACCCTACCGGCGCTGAGCGTGTCGCCGCCGAGAACGCATTTGCCGGCTGGCGCTCTGCCGACGTGACCAAGCCAGAGACCATCAGCACGGCGCTTTCCGACATCCCCCATGTCGATCATCTCGTGCTGCTCGCCGGAACCTTCGTCGCCGGGAAAGTGCTGGAGGCGGATGTCGGCCATCTGCGCCGCGCCTTCGACGAGCGCGTATGGGGGGCGGTCCACACGCTGCGCACGTTGGGCGACCGTCTCGCCGCCGACGGCTCCGTCACCTTCATCTCGGGCGTACTTGCCGATCGTCCGAATGCCTACGGCACGGCCGTGCTCGCCTCCGCCTCCGCTGCGATGGAAGCGCTGGCCCGAGGTCTGGTGCTGGAATTGGCGCCGCGCCGCGTCAATACCCTGTCTCCCGGCACCACCGATACGCCGCTGCTCGCGCGCACGCTCGGCGAGGGACGCGATGCCTACGTTGCGACGCTGAAGGAAAAGCTGCCGCTGCATCGGCTCGGCACCTCCGAAGAAGTCGGCGCCGCCGTGGTGTTCCTGATGAGCAACGGCTTCATGAACGGCGAAACCCTCCACATCGATGGCGGCTCCCGCCTCGTCTGATCAGCCCTCTCGCGGACAGGAAGGGCGTCATGCCAAGTCTCTTCGATCCTATTCAGCTCGGCGCAATCAGAGCGCCCAACCGCATCCTGATGGCGCCAATGACCCGCGCCCGCGGCACGCGCGAGCACGTGCCGATGCCGATCATGGTCGACTATTACGCACAGCGGGCCTCTGCCGGACTCATCATCAGCGAGGCGATCGGCGTCTCGCGGCAAGGCCTCGGTTGGCCCTATGCCACAGGACTCTGGACAGCGGAGCAGGTTGCCGGCTGGCGAAGCGTGACCGATGCGGTCCACGCGGCTGGCGGGCGAATCATCGCGCAACTTTGGCACATGGGACGGGTTGTACACCCCAGCTTCCCCGACGGCGCACAGCCTGTCTCGGCTTCGGTGACCACCGCGCCCGGCCATGCGCACACCTACGCCGGCAGGCAGCCCTACACGGCGGCGCGGTGCCTTAGTGCGCATTCTGTCGGATTACGGACCGCTGCCGTGAACGCGCTCGACGCTGGCTTCGACGGCGTGCAGATCCATGCATCGAACGGTTACCTTATCGACCAATTCCTGCGCGACAGTTCGAACTTCCGCAACGATGCCTATGGCGGCTCGATCGCCAATCGCATCCGGTTGCTCGTCGAAGTGACGAAGGCCGTGGCCGATGCCGTCGGCGCGCCGATCGCACCGGCGTGCGCCTCTCGCCCAACGGCAAAACGCAAGGAGTGAGGGACAGCGACCCGCTCCCGCTGTTCATCGCGGCAGCCCCAGATCCGGTATCGGCATCGCGCATCTGGAACTTCGCGAGCCACCGCTCACCGGAACCTTCGGTGTTGGCTATCTCGCTCCCTCGCCAGGCAAATCCGTCCAGCCTACAAAGGGCCGCTGATCCTCAATTCGGACTTCGATGCCGCCCGCGCCCAAGCGGAGATCGACGCCGGTATCGGCGATGCCGTCAGCTTTGGCCGGCCATTCATCTCCAACCCCGACTTTCCGCGCCGCCGAAGGCCTGCCCTTCATGGCAGACGACCAAGCGACGTGGTTTGCGCAAGGACCAGAAGGGTATGTCGATTACCCGGCCATTGCGGGACCGCCAAGCACCGGAAGGACCTTGTTGTGAAAGGCCCACGGCGGCCGGCGGCCGAATGTCGCGAGGATGCCGGCGGGACGGTTCGTTCCTTAGTTTGGCATAACGGCTAGGCTCCGGTATCAAGTAGCTGCGAGACGGCGGCAGCCAATTGCGCAGGCGCAAAGGGCTTCTCGATCAGGACGCTGTCCGCGACGCCTTGCGATTCCCAGTCTGGCGCGCTGGCGCTCGTCATGTAGACCACGGGAAAGCCAGGCGTGATTTCCCTGATCTGCCGCGCCAGCTCCCATCCGCTGATGCCGCTACCTAGGTTGACGTCCGTCAGCAGCGCTCGACATCCCTCGCGGCCCTCGCGAAAGGTGGACAGGGCCGCCTCCCCCGAATGGACCGAGCAGGCCTCGAAGCCGCCGTCCGATAAGGCGTCCTCGATGAAGCTGCAGATCAGAGCTTCATCCTCCACGACCAGAACACGAACGGCATTACTCACTTTTCAAGTCTCCTCGACGACCGAAGGCGGTCGTCTCGCATGACGGCGGGTGCGTTGGCCCACGAGTGCCGTGCCCGCCTCAAGCCACCGGCACACCGTAGTAGGCGTTCACGGAACGCGCGGTCGCGGGGTCGCTCCAATTCCAACTGCTCTCGTTGGCGTATTTGGGGGCGCCGCGAAGCTGGTCCTGCGTGATGCCGGTGACGTAGCCGCCGAGGTTGGTGTCGTACTTCAGCGCCTGCCAGGGCAGCGGATAGTGATCGTCGCCGATGCCGAGCAGGCCGCCGAAACTGAGCACCGCGTACGATACCTTGCCGCCGACCTTGTCGATCATGACGCGCTCGATGTATCCGACCTTTTCCCCGCCGGCCCGTACACGTTCGTGCCCTCGACCTTGTCGCTTCCGATGAGGCTGAACGTCTCGCGATCTTCCATGGCCATGTTGACCTCCTGGATGTTGTCTTCTGGAATCAACGGGACCACGATGGCTCCGTTCCTGGCACGCGCTGCTGCGAAGTTTGTTCTCCCCGCCGGGCCCGGCCTGGGCGACGCGGCCTCAATGCGAGTTGCGAGAAGTCGGCGAGCGGAGTTCGAGGATGGAACTGACTGATCTGGAGCGCGATTTTCTGAGGAGGCTCCTCGGCGAATCCTGGGTCAGTCCGCCGATGTTCGACCATGAGATCGTTGCGCGACTCGTGGAGCTGGGTCTCGTGGAAACCGACCCGCTTCCATCCGGAGATATCGAATACCGCATCACTGGCGCGGGACGGGCGGCGGCTACCGCGTAAACACAAATCGACCAGGCCCGCGGGATCGTGTGGAGTGCTGAGGCCGGCGTTCAAAGCAGCGGGGGACCCGGCCGAGGTCGGACGGACGGCAGCATTCCATCAAGGCAACCTGGTTCTAGGCACAGTCTCCCGGATAGACCGCTGCGGCTCGGGTGCTGCCGAAGATGAAGCCAGGAGTAGGGCCGGGCAGTTGAGCTAAAGGCATTCCTCCGGCATCCGTCGCAGTGGCACTCCTTCCGCATTAGCCGGGCGATAAAGGTTTTCGGGGAGCCCGCAGCACGACGCGCACGCCGGGATCGAGCCGCTCGAACAGCAACGTGCCCTCAAGCTGCTGCGCGAGCAACGAAAGGATGCGAGAGCCGAGACCCTCGGGCTGCCCACTCGCCGTCGCGCCAATTCCGTTGTCGCGAACGGACAGTTCGATTACCTCGCATGACTTCAACTCGACGACGACCTGACCTGATCTTCCGTCAGGAAACGCATATTTGAGCGCATTCGTGACCAACTCGTTCGTGATGATGCCGATCGCAAGAGCCTCTCGATTTGATAGGAAGCAGTCATCGCAAATCACCTGAAACGCGACGGGGCCATCCGCCGATAGCGACTGAAACACCTTTTCGACGATCTCGGACAGGAACCGTCGCATGTCGACCAACCGCGACCCCTCCTTGGGGGATAGGTGGTCGTAGACCTCGGCCATGACCTGGATCCGTCGAGCCGTGCTTTCCATGGCCTCCGCACAAGCCGGCTCGCCACTCCTCGCCTGAAGGCGAACCATCGCACTCAGGATTGCCAGATTGTTCTTGGTGCGATGGGCCATCTCCTCCAGCAGCAGCGTCTTGGCCTGCTCCGCCTGCAGCACGCGCTTCGTTTCGCCGCGCATGACCTCCGCCACGACAGCAACGCCTACTGCAGTGATGGAGAACAATGCGCACGGCAACAGAAACCCATTCCATAGCGACCGGCGTAGCTCAGGTAGAGCGTGACGCCCATCGCGATGGCGGCAGCCAAAAGACCCGAACCACGATCCAACAGGAGGCCCGACAGGAAGACACCTGGAAGCAGCAGGAAGAATCCCGTGAAGCCTGCCTGCGCTTGCAGACCGGCCTGCAGCGCCGCGCAGACCAGCATGATGGAGCCGGCAATCAGATACCGGATCGGCGTTGGCAATCGATGATCGAACAGGAACGGGTAGAGTTTCTCCATGGCCTACCAATGGACCGGTTGGGACGGACGTTCCCGACGCGCGGAGCGGGACGAAGGCATCCTCAAGGTCGGCGGAACGATAACCCGGGTAAGCAATTGCATCGGGAGAGACCGTCGCCCGCCGTCAGTTACGGCGCCTGTCGCGGATAGCCAAAGGTTTCACGACCCGCTATTCAGAACTAGCGCTCGCGAGGATAGCCAAAGGCGGCGGCTTCTCTCTAAACGCGGGTTTTCAGGTCATCCGCGATGAGGGCGGTGCGCGCGCAGCGGCATCGCGGCGACTTCGACTGTATCGTAGAAATTTGGTTTCCAGCTTCGAAAAGATATCGGTGTTGCACACTCCGCAGACGAGGTCATCCAAGAGCCAAGTCTTGTCGTCTCCACCTAGCCCGGCCGAGACCACGTGCTCGGCAGTGAATGGACCCGGACTTCCGCAATAGATGCAGCCATCGTTGTGCCGATCGGGCATGATCTCTCTTCCCAATAGTCCGGAGCGGCGAGTTTGCGCTGCTTAAGCCTGCTGATGGTCGAATCTGATTACCGGCCGTAAGCGAAGTGCGGTGTCCAGCTTCGCTCCAATTCAGCTTCCTCATCCCCCTCATCGAGAGGGTCTTCGGGCAACGCCTCGCTGCTCAAAACGGTCAAGGTATAGCCGTATTTGCCAAGGCCGATGATTTCTTCGTCAAGCGCAATCCGACTGGGCGCGCCGAACCATGTAGCCAAGTCGGTCTCGCCAACCGCGCGTTCAGCACGAAAGACATTCGCCGCATCGGCGTTGAACCTCTGCGTCGCTCCGGTGGGTAAAGGAGCGCCCTTTTCGCAAGAACGCCAGCTTGCCCAGATTCTTGAAAGACTCCGAACTAAAGGCATACGCGATCTCGTTACCCTTGCTGACGATAATCGCCATAGGATACGTAACCGGCCGAGGTGGTTATTGCGACGCGCCGCGTCGGTTTTGGACGCACTTCCCGCCTTCAGGTGGCTCGGATAGCTGCAATCAGGTTCGGTTTGCCGACGATGTTCATCACCCGAGTGAGGTTATAGGCCAGGACGTGCAAAGCCATCTCGGCGGCTACATTCCGTAGGCGCTTCATCAGGAAGTGTGTCGCGCCCACGGGCTTTGATCGTGCCGAAGGGATGCTCGACCGTCTCGCGCAGCGTCCGCATGGCGTCGGGATTGGAATCGAGCCGTCTCTGGACCTCCTCGATCACATGCTCATGCCCCCAGCGCGTCATGCGGCGCTCTTTTGACGGCGTGCATTGGCTCTTGATCGCGCAGCCTTGGCACGCTGCTGTCGACCAGTAACGGCGCAGCGTCATTCCGTGCTCGATATTGGGGTAGTGATAGGGCAGCAGCTGGCCGGATGGGCAGCGGTAGACGTCCTCATCGGGCAGGTAGGCGAAGTCCTGTTTGCCGAACCGGCCCTCCGCCTTGGCGTTGTTGGACGTCATGGGCTTGGACAAGGTGACTGCAACGCCAGCCTGTTCGCAGGCTAATATCTCTTCTCCATCGAAGTAGCCACGGTCGGCGACTGCTCGAGTTTGGTCCACTTCGAGCACTTCTTTGGCTTGCTTCGACATCCGAGCAAGCTGTCCACGGTCGTTGCCGACGGTTATGACCTCGTGCGTAACAATCAGATGGTGTTCGGTGTCTACCGCGACCTGGACATTGTAGCCGACGACACCCGATCCGCGTCCACTGGTGGCCATCGAACGGGCCTCCGGATCGGTGAGCGATATCTGTTGATCCGGCGTGTTGCACATCTGCGCATTAAGCACTTCCAGGCGCCTCATCTCCTGCTTCAGCCGAGCGATCTTTTCCTTGATCCTCGTCGTCTTGATGCTGATCGCTTCCGATGGCTCCTGCCGGTCGGCGCTATAGAGTTGACGCAGATGTCGACCGACGCTTTCCTCGATCTGCGCCATCCGCCTCACCCTCTTGGCATGCGTGAAGTTGCGGTCGCGGTTGTTCACCGCCTTGAACTTGCTGCCATCGATTGCGACGCTTGGGGTCTGCAACAGGCCCATTTGCCGGCATAGGGCAACGAACTTCGCACAAACCTTCCGGACCGCCGCGCCATTGTCCTTCCGGAAGTCGGCGACTGTCTTGTGATCGGGAGCCAGGCGGCCGATCAGCCACATCACCTCGATATTGGGGCAAGCCTCACGTTCCCGGCGGCGACTGGATTGCACCCGATTGAGATAACCGTAGATGTAAAGCTTCAGGATGACTGCCGGATGATAAGAGGGCCGGCCCGTCTCCTTGGCGATCACACGCTCAAACCCCAGTCCATGCAGGTCGAGCGCCTCGACGAACGCATCGATCACATGGACCGCGTTGTCCTCGCTTACCCAATCCTCCAGGCAGTCCGGCAAGAGCGTCAGCTGGGATCTGTCCGCGCTTTCAACGAAGCGTCCCATCCGTATCCCCCAATCAGGAAACGGAGGAATGGTAGCCGACTCGTGGCTTTTCACACAGCCAGGGTCAATCGCGTCACTTTGGCCGCGTCGGAACCACGTCCGGTCTGGCCTCGGCTGCTGACGTGGTGGACGCCATCGCGATCTTCGCCCTCGGGCCAGGATAGAGACATTTCTCTCGTGCTGCGCGTCATGCGATCTGAGCCAGTCTCGCGCGCCGGTGCCCTTCGATGCCCCGGCGGTTGTGTGAAACCTCCGCGCGTTCATAAATCGTGAGTTGTGTTTGCCGTTGATCAGATCATGCTCTTGCGATCGACTAGGTCGCGTGGGGCCGAATCCGACATCTGCTGCTAGGATCTTCGCTCGGCAACGCAACGACACGCAAGGTTCGAGCCGAGCTGACGCGGCTCCAAAAGGTATCAGTCAGCCTCATCTTGGCATCTTTTCGCGACACGTCAGTGCCGCTGCTTGAACCCGCTGCCGCAGCTGCGACATCCCCGCTGTGCCACTACCTATCAAAATTTAGGGCTCAGTTTCTGGGCGGTTGCAGCGATCAGTGCCGTTCACGAAGTACCATATTTCGTTAAGTTTCTCGGGCCTTCGCGACGCCGCGATGGCCACCAATGTCTCGATCTCCGGGAGGGAGAGACATGATGAAGCGATCGCCTATTCTCTCTTTGGCGGCTGTCGCGAGCTTCGCCGGCCTATGGTTTGTTCTGGATGCCGATCTGCATTTTAGAAATGCGGCTGCCACTACAACAACAGCCATGCCACCCGAGGTCGTAGCTCCCGAGCCTTTCAGAACGGCCCACGCCGCTAACAAAAGAACGATGAGGATACTTGCACTGGATCAGGCTAAGCATCTCGCTTTCTGGACGTCCGTTTTGAAGAATAGAAAGCAGGCCTGTGGTGCTGTTGTTCGGACCAAGTATCAAGGCGGCAGCGAATCTGGGGTCGATGCTTGGCGCATTGGCTGCCGGGACGGCAACGAATATTCGATAACTATTAATCCGGACGCGCAAGGCTCCGAGGCGGAGTTTCCGGTTTCGGTTTGCAGTGGAACCGCTTTCGCCCGAAGTGCGGAATAGCCTCGTCATTGAGCGTTCAGCACCCGCGAGATCGCCGCTATATGCCAGCTGCTATCCGCTGTCCCGGCGCGTCCTCGCCAACGTGCGAGGATGATCATGACGATGACCCGATCGCGACGTGAAACGGTGGAGTTCGAGCCCATTTCGGATCACAAGCTTCGAGCGTATATTACCGGCTGGCTCGTATGAAGTGATTACCGACGAAGAATTAATGGAAGGAATGGAAGGATTATCATTTCCGTCCTTTCGGCCCGTCGCCACCGTGATGATGGTGCCTGCGCCGCCACCCCGCAGCTCTTTCGTCGAGATGGTGGCCATCAGTTCGATCGATCTGTCCAACGCTCGGGAGCCGCTGCGATCGTATCCCGTTAATGACGGGCCTGTCGACCTCGACAAGCATCGGACTGCGCTGAACATTAACATTCGCCGGACGCTGGCGGAAATCGAGCGCAATGCGAAGGTGTTGCGCAGTCTGCATCCGCCATTGGCAGGCGCGCTGCCGGAGCCGAAAGGGCCAGGCCGCGACCTACGCATCGATGCTTGCCGCGGCATCGCGCTCTGGTGCATCTTTCTGAATCATTTCCCCAACAACATCGGAAGCTGGCTGACGCTTCGGAACTACGGCTTCAGTGATAGCGCGGAAGTATTCATGTTCGTCTCCGGGGTGACCTGCGCACTGGCTTACGGCAGCGCACATTCGCGCGACGGTTGGCCCGGCGTCATCACCCGTACGCTGTGGCGAAGCTGGGATATTTATGCCGCATTTCTACTGCTCACCGTTGCTTGCGCCATCATGGTCTACCTAAGCGGCGGTGGCAGGATCGCGGACGAGAGCAACACGCGCCTTTTGCTGGAACATCCGGGTGCGGCGCTCGCGCATGCAGCGATCCTGCAATACCGTCCGGTCAATACCGACGTCTTGCCGATCTTCGTGGTTTATCATCTTTTGTTTGCACCCTTATTGTGGTTGCTGCTGCGAGCGCCGAACGTGACACTCGGCGCGTCGCTCTTGCTTTATGTGCTGGTGCACGTCTTCGGCTGGACCGTCCCGGCATGGCCAGACAGCGCGTGGTTCTTCAACCCGCTGGCTTGGCAGTTGCTGGTTGTGCTCGGCGCCTGGTGTGTCATTGCGGGCAAGGGAGTCGGACCTTGGATGACCTGTCGCATGGCACTTGTACTTGCAGTTCTCTATCTGACTTTTAGCCTGATCGTTGCGTTGAGCTGGTGGCTCACCATACTGGAAGATCTGGTCCCACAAGCGCTCGCCAATGTGGTGGTTTACCAAGTCGACAAATCGGATCTCGCCCCCTTGCGGCTGCTGCATTTTTTGGCGCTTGCGATTTTGGCGGTATGGCTCGTACCTCGCAATTGGCAAGGACTGCCGATGCCGCTGATGCGCGCAGCGATCCGCTGTGGGGAGAACTCGCTGGCAATCTATTGTCTCGGTGTTCTGCTGGCGCTCGCCAGCCAAATAGCGCTGGTCGACATCTCGAATGGTCTTGCAATGCAGATCGCGCTCAGTCTCGCAGGCATCCTGCTGATGATCGCTGGCGCAACGCTGCTGAGCTCAATCCGGATCAAACCCAGGCGGCAGCCACGATTGACTTTGAAGACTTGAGGGTTAGAGAGGGCCGAGATTTGACATGAAAAGAGGCTGCCAACGAGACAGCCCACGTCTTCTGTGGGTCATCAGCGGCCCTCAGCCGGCATCGCCGTGAAGGTCAGCTACGGGCGATCGCGGACTTATGCGTCGCAGCAAGAAAGCTCTATTCGAGCGGCTTCACTTCTGCCCGACCCCCCTTTTCATCAGTTGTATCTCGGGTCGAGTTTCTGCTCAGCCTCAAGCACTCGTTCGCGAAGCGCTTCCAGTTCGGCGAGCTGAGAAGCGAGCGATTCGAAACGGTGACGAAGAAGATCGGCAGCAGCATCAGCCCACGGGCGCGCCGGTCCCTTGGCCGATCAGAAGGGATCGGCCCATGGCAGAGCCACCGGGGAACTCTGGAGATGATGGAGAGCACTCATGGCCGGGTTCTCCGCGTGGCGACGTACGGCAGGTCTCAAGCCCGCGCACCCACCGATTTTGCCGCGAGAAAAGATGGAGCTGTAAGGCCGCGCCCCGGTTGGCGACCATCAGTTAATCTTCATCGCGCTCGTGATGATGGTATTCTCGGTGTCCTGCCGACCCCCGCCAGACGCGGCGAATCGCGTGGGTCGATCGCAGCATCGTTATGGCCGGAGGAGTTACGGCAGCGAATTCTCCGCAGGTCTTCGAAAATTCGCGCCGGTATGAGGACATGACGCCCCCCTCTTCTAGAATTCCAATTAAACACCCTACGAACTCTAAACAAATTAAATTGGGTTAATTTGTTCAATCAATAAATCTAACAAGCCCCGGGGTTCCCGCTCGAGGCCGGCTTTCGCATTTTTAGTGCTTCGCCGGGAAGTCCTTTGCCGGTCCGTTCGAGTTCGCTATTTGGCTGAGCTGAGCGAGCCGCTTTTCGAGTTCGCGCTTTTCTGCAATCACCCTCGCGGCGAGGATCTGATCAACCTCGTGTGGAGCGCCCACAACTCATCGTTCGTAAGCGCTGTTCAGCGGCCACCTACCGGATGACGGTGTGATCTGCGAGTCTGCGGTTCGGTTTCGACCGTTAGGCTTAGAATGGACACAGTGCATACTGCTATCACGGAGCCGGTGCGGCGGCTCGAGGTCTTCACCGGAGCCGGTCGTCGGCGGAAGTGGAGCGACGAGGACAAGGTGCGGATCGTCGCGGAGATCGTGGCGAGTGGCGACTCGGTGTGTTCCGTGGCTCGACGGCATGGATTGTCGCCGCAGCAGCTGTTTGGCTGGCGACGTCAGTTGCGAGAAGCAGCAGGCGGTCATTCCGAAGCTAACGAAGTACAGTTTGTGCCGGCGGTGGTGGACGCAGTGGTACCGGCGTCAAGTGCTCACCGGGAGCGCAAAACGGTGCGCAAGGCAGATAGCGGGATCATCGAGATTGAAGTGGACGGCATCACGATCCGAGCCGGTCGTGGAGCGGATACGGCGATGATTGCGTCGATTGTCCAGGCGCTGAAGGTGAGCCGGTGATCGGTCCGTCAGGTGCGGTCCGGGTGATGGTGGCGACCAAGCCGGTAGACTTCTGCAAGGGCATGGAGGGTCTTGCGACCCTGGTGCGCGAGAGCATGGGTGCAGATCCATTCTCGGGAGCTGTCTATGTGTTCCGGGCCAAGCGGGCGGACCGGATCAAGCTGGTGTTCTGGGATGGAACGGGCCTGTGCCTGTTCGCCAAGAGGCTTGAGGATGGGACCTTCCGCTGGCCGAAGATCGAGGACGGTGTGATGCGCCTGTCGGCAGCGCAATTGTCGGCGCTGCTGGAAGGACTCGACTGGCGGCTTGTGCACGAGGCACGGGGGACGCCGGCGCCAGCGCAGCCCGGGTAGTTGTTGGCAGCGCTGCGGCGAAGTGAATC
>NZ_JADPKR010000012.1 GCF_023074055.1 Bradyrhizobium sp. 141 | reverse complement strand
CAAGATCCCGCTGACCTTGGCGATCGTCTCGGCCCTGATCGTCGAAGCCGCCGGCGACCGCTTCGCCATTCCGCAGCTCTCGGTGGTCGAGCTGGTGCGCGCCCGCGCCAACTCCGAGCACCGCATCGAGCGCATCAAGGACACCGCGGTGCTCCGCCTGCGCAACAAGCTGTTGCCGCTGATCCACCTGAAGAAGCTCCTCAAGATCGACGACGGCGCGGCCAGCGATCCCGAGAACGGTTTTATCGTGGTGACCCAGGTCGGCAGCCAGACCTTTGGCATCGTCGTCGATGGCGTGTTCCACACCGAAGAGATCGTGGTCAAGCCGATGTCGACCAAGCTGCGTCACATCGACATGTTCTCCGGCAACACCATCCTGGGCGATGGCGCGGTGATCATGATCATCGACCCCAACGGCATTGCCAAGGCGCTCGGCGCCGCCGGTTCCTCGGCCCATGACATGGGCGACGAGAACGGCGCGCATCACATCGGCTCGGGCGAGCAGACGACTTCGCTTCTGGTGTTCCGCGCCGGCTCGTCCCAGCCCAAGGCGGTCCCGCTCGGGCTCGTCACGCGCCTCGAAGAGCTGCCCGCCGACAAGATCGAGTTCAGCAACGGCCGCTACATGGTGCAGTACCGCGAGCAGCTGATGCCGCTCGTCGCCATGGAAGGCGTCACCATCGCAAGCCAGGGCGCCCAGCCGATCCTGGTGTTCGCCGATGACGGCCGCTCCATGGGCCTCGTCGTCGACGAGATCATCGACATCGTCGAGGAACGGCTCAACATCGAGGTCGGCGGCTCCAGCCAGGGCATTCTGGGCTCGGCCGTGATCAAGGGCCAGGCCACCGAGGTGATCGACGTCGGCCACTTCCT
>NZ_JADPKR010000015.1 GCF_023074055.1 Bradyrhizobium sp. 141 | reverse complement strand
TTTGAAAGCAGAGAATCATTCGGCTCACCGTTCGGCAAACGGAAACGCGCCAAATCACATAGATTCACAGCCTCTGAGGTGCGAGGCTTGCGATGCGAAGCAGCGCACGAGGAGCCTCGAAGGATGAGCGGCCGCGCTGCAAGCCGGGCCGTCCATCCTTCGAGGTCTCCGCCCAGCGGCGCAATTGCGCCGCTACGCTTCGGCGCCTCAGGATGACGGTGTTGGATGGGCGGACATCATCTCATTGGCTATCGGCCCACCGCAACATTCTAGCCGCAGTTGTATTCCCCTCCGAGAACGGCATGACAGCCATCTTTCGATGGCGATGAACCAAGCATCCCCTTCGGCAGACTCACAGTTTTCGACCCAAATTTCATTTTTGTCATTTTACCTGTCCGATTTCGCAACGAAGCCTGAGTTTCGACGTGCAGTTTCTGTTCAGGGACCACCTTCTCGATACCGACCTGCGCGAGCTGAGCCGCGAGCAGGTTCCCGTTGCCGTGGAGCCGCAGGTTTTCGATCTCGTCGTCCACCTCATGCAGAACCGCGACCGGGTGGTCAGCAAGGACGAGCTGATCGACAAGATCTGGCACGGGCGCAGCGTTTCCGAATCCACCCTGACCAGCCGGATCAACGCCGCGCGCAAGGCGGTCGGCGACAGTGGCGCGAGCCAGGCGCTGATCCGCACCATCTCCCGCAAGGGTTTTCGCTTCGTCGGCGATGTCGAGGCCAAGGGGGGCGCAGTCGCGCCGGAACACGGCCGCACCGCCTGGGTGCCGCACGCTGCACTCGCGCTTCCCGAGCGACCCGCGATCGCCGTGCTGCCCTTCACCAATATGAGCGGCGAAGCCGAGCAGGATTATTTCTCCGACGGCATCAGCGAGGACATCATCACCGCGCTGTCGAAGCTGCGCTGGTTCTTCGTCGTCGCACGGAACTCCTCCTTCGTCTACAAGGGTCGCGCCGTGCACATCCGCGAGGTCGCGCACGAGCTCGGGGTGCGCTACGTGGTCGAAGGCAGCGTGCGGCGGAGCGGCGATCGCGTGCGCATCTCGGCCCAGCTCAACGATGTCTCAAGCGGCAGCCATCTCTGGGCCGAGCGCTATGATCGCGAGCTCGCCGACATCTTCTCCGTGCAGGACGAGATCACCGAGGCGATCGTCGCCGCGATCGAGCCTCAGCTCTATGCCGCCGAGAGTTTTCGCGCCCAGCAGAAGCCGCCGGGAAGCCTCGACGCCTGGGACCTCGTGATGCGCGCATTGTCGCATCATTGGCGCATCACGCGCGAGGACAATGCCGCCGCGCAAGGGCTGCTCGAAAAAGCCGTCGCGATCGATCCCGCCTATGGCAAGGCGCTGGGCCTGCTCGCGACCAGCCATATCTTCGGTGCGCATATGGGCTGGGCCGACATGGCCGCGACGGTGCCGATCGCCGAGCGTGCGGCGCTCGCGGCGGTGGAGGCCGATCGCGAGGACGCCTGGGCCCACCATGGCCTCGCCTACACCTATCTGTTCCGCCGCCGCTTCGACGACGCGCTGGCGGAGTTCGAACTGGCGCTGCAGCTCAATCCAAATTTTGCAATGGCGCACGCTTTCTACGGCGTGACGCTGTGCTACGCCGGGCGATGGCAAGATGGCGACGCCGCCGCGCGTCGTGCGCTGCGGCTCAGCCCGCGCGACCCGCTCGCGGCGATCTATTGCGGGGTTGCGGCCTATGCCCGGTTCGTCGGCCACGACTACGAGGGAGCCGTGCAGATGGCGCGGGAATCGATGCGGCAACGCTGCGATTTCGTCGGCGCCCACCGCGTGCTGACGGCTGCCGCCGGGATGTCAGGAGATCCGGCACTCGCCGCTTCCGCCCTCGACGGTCTGCGCCGCGCTCAGCCCGCGGTCTCGCTCGCCTGGATCACGCGCGAGCTGCCGATGCTGCGGGACGAGGATCGCGCGCATTATCTCGAAGGATTGCGGCGCGCTGGACTGAAATGACAGCGACGTGACAATGACGGCGCACCTTCGTGTAGGCGCTAATCGTCGTCGGGCCCGAACAGCCTGATCTGCGGGCCGCCGCGCGGCCGGCCGGCATAATCGCGCGCATCGGAATCCTCGCGGATGTTGCGTGCGACGTCGTCCCAGTCGGTGCGATCGCGCATGCCGCGCTGCTCTCGGCCCTCATAGAAATGGCGACGCTCGGCCCAACGCTCGCGCCGCTCGATCCGGCGCCGTTCGGACGTGGCGCGCTTCACGTCGGAGTCTTTCGCCTTGGCATAGGCGTTCTCAGGGGAAGAAGCCGCATCGGCCGAGGCCTGCTGCTCGGCGGGTTTTGCGGCTTTCGGTGACGATGCAACGGTCGGCTTGGACTGCTCCTTGGGCGGCTCAACCACGGCAGCTTGCGAAGGCGGCGATGCCGGCGGTTCGGCGCTCGCCTGAGTGGGCTGTGTGTCAGGCTTTGCGACTTCGGGCTTTGCTTCGGCCTGCGCCGGCGCGGCAACGATCGCGCCGAAGGCTTGCGAGCCCGTGAGATAATTGACGCGTTCCGAGGGCGCGTTTGTCGCCGCTGGCGCGCCGGCGGATTCGGCGCGCTGCGCCATCTTGCTGGTGTCCGGCCCCTGTTTGGACGTCACCGGATTCATGATGTTGCCGGCAACGATGCCGCCGCCCAAACCAATGGCGATGGCTGCGACGATGGTTCCGGCACCGACGAAATAGGCTGTCGAGGCGCGCATTGATCCACTCCCTCTTTGGAGCGAGCAACGCGCGTTGATTGCCGGATGTTCCTGGTGTGGAAGCAGTTCCTGACGGAACTTACGCGTCAGATCTGCTGCGCGACCTTCTCCAGCCCGATGAGGCGGGCGAGCTTGCGCACTTCTTCCTTCTGATCGTCACGCAGCTGGAACAGCAGCGGCATAGCGGCCGACTTCAACTGCTGGACCTCGTCGCAATTCGGATCGATCTGCGCGCTAGGTGGCGCGTTCGGATTGGAGAGCTTGTTAGCCGAGATCTTGCGCACGACGTTGCGGAGCGCAGTCTCCACCGAAGGCCAGTAATATTCCTGCGACGACGACAGCTTCAGACGATCCCTGATCCCGGCGATCTGCGCGTCGGACAGCAGCGAATAGTTTTTCTGCGGCTGCGGCTTGGCCACGAGCTTTGGCTTGGCCGGGACTTCGACGGCGGGAACCTCCGCTGCGGCGGGCGCCTCATGCGCACTTGGTTTCGGCATCGGGAAATCCGACGGCGTGGCGGCAGCAAAGGCCTGGCGCAGCGGCTCGGTCAGCACGGGGGCCCGGGCAAGCTTGTCGGCGGGCACCTGGACCGGCTCATATGCGGCCGAAGCCAGCGCCAGCGTCGGGACCAGACGATCGGCCTTGGCGGCGCGGTTGGCTGCGAGCGGCTTCGGCGGAGGGGTCTGCGAGATCATCTCTTCGCTGACGCTGGGCACGCTGTCGCGGCCAAGAATGGCGGTCGTGGCGGCACCCAGGACGAGGAAGCAGGTCAGCACAACGATGGTGATGGCTTTGGACAAGCGTCTCTCCGGGAACGACGGCTTCACGAGTTTGTTAACGTTGCCGGGCAAAAGGGCACGAAATAAGGCTTGAGTGTGCCATCGTTGCGACAATCAGTATGTTTGACGCGACATACCCCGTAAAAAGCCAGGGAAATCAGGCAGCTACGGCCAGCTCGTAGGCGTCCTGGATGTCGGCGACGATCTCCGAGGCCTCCCAGACCGCGCGCGGCTCGACCGATTGCAGCGCCACCGTCCAGTTGCCGCCCCGGCGGGTGCGGGGGACGCTGACGATGTCGAAACGGACGTTGCGGCACAGCGGGTGGCGGGCCAGGGCATGAGCAACGCGAACGCGGATCTCGTCCAGCGAAGCCGCCGTCTTGGTGTTGAGATAATCGAAGTCCATCGCCTGTCCCTCTCGGCCCTGATTGGCGGCCGTGAGGGGATTCTTGGCGGGCGTTGGTTAATCTGCCGTTAAGTGAGGCGTTTCGAGCGAGCGCTCGATTGACTGTGATCGGGACGAGCGGCCCCTGCCTTTCCGCATTTCTACGGGGAGAGCTGTGCTCTCGCCTCACGATATTCGGCCGCCGTCCGCGCAACGAGATCGTCGACAGGGAGCACGTCGGTGACGCCCGAGGTGGACTGCCCGCCGCTCCAGATGTCGCGCCAGCGCTTCGGCCGGTTTTCGCGCGCGGCGACGTCGATATCCTTGCCGATGTCGATCGCGCCGCGCGCCGGCAGATCGTCGGGATCAAGCCCTGCGGCCACGATCGACGGCCTCAGCATGCTGGTCTGCAGGCCGGTAAAGGCGGTGGTGAGCAGGACGTCGTCGGCGCTGCTCTCGACCAGCATCCGCTTGTGGCGGTCGTCAGCCATGCTCTCGCGTGTCGCGATGAACTTCGTGCCCATATAGGCGAGATCGCAGCCGAGCACTTCCGCCGCATGCAGCGCATGGCCGTCGCTGATGCCGCCCGCGAGCACGATGATGCCGTCGTAGAATGCACGGACAGCGCGGACGAAGGCGAACGGGTTGAGCCAGCCGGTCTGCCCGCCGGCGCCCGCGGTGAGCAGCACCAGCCCGTCGGCACCTGCTTCCGCCGCGCGTTCGGCATGGCGGATGGAAGCGACGTCCGCCAGCACCAGCGCACCGGCATCGTGCAGCGGCTTCAACACGGGCGCGGGCGAGCCGACCGAAGTGATGACGACCTCCGGCCTATGTCGCAGCAGCACGGCGAGATCCTGCTCCAGCCGCGCATTGGAGCGGTGCACGATCAGGTTCGGACAGAGCGGCGCTGCCTTGCGGCCGCTTTGATCTTCGTGCTGGCGCAGCCGCGTCTCGATCGCCGTGAACCATTCATCGAGCTGGTCCGTGCTGCGGCAATTCACGGTGGGGAAGCTGCCGATGACCCCGTTGCGGCAGGCCGCGATCATGAGCTCGACGCCCGACACCAGGAACATCGGCGCTGCGATCAAAGGCAGGGCGAGACTATCGCGAAAGCGTTGCAGTCGATCGGATGTCACCTAAATCTCCCTGTCACTCTTGCCTCCCCGGACGGGCTTTGCCGTTTCATCCCGCGGTCCCTGTGCTAGCGTCATTAGCAACATTGGCACGCCAGAAGCCGGTGACAAGCAACGAGGAAACATATGTCCGATCCGCTCCACGCATCGTCCCCGACTTGCGCGCAGACGCTGCGGGCGCTGTCGCGCTATCCCGGCCGCACCGCTTTCGCATGGCCCGAGGGATCGCTGAGCTATCAAGGCACCATCGACCTGATCGGACGCATCCAGGGCGTGTTCATGCGGCTTGGATTGCAGCCTAGCGCACGCGTCGCCTTCCTCACCGCGAACCGGGCCGACACCTGGTGCGCCGGCGTCGCCGCGCAATTGTCGCGGCTCTGCATCACCTGGCTGCATCCGCTGGGATCGCTGGAGGACCAGCTGTTCCAGCTCGAGGATTCCGAGGCGGAGATGCTGGTGGTCGATGCGGCCACCTTCCGCGACCGCGGCGGCGAGCTGGCCGCGAGAGCGAGCCGACTCAAGGCAGTCTTCACCATGGGGCCAGCCGGCTACGGTGCCGATCTGCTGGCGGCGATCGAGAGCGCGGGACACGCCAGCGCGCAGTGCCTCGCCCGCCTCGACGATCTCTCCACGCTGAACTACACCGGCGGCACCACCGGCAAATCCAAGGGCGCGCTGCGCTATCACCGCGAGAATGCCGGAGCCGCCGCCGCGATCCTCGCCGATTTCGAGATCCCCGACGCCGCACGCTACCTCACGGTCGCCCCGATCAGTCATGTCGCCGGCACGAAAGTGCTGCCGACCCTGATGCGCGGCGGCACCGTGCACATGCTGAAGGGATTCGATCCCGAGGCCGTGCTGGCCACGATCGCGCGCGAGCGCATCAATTTCACGCTGTTCGTGCCGACCATGATCTACGTGCTGCTCGACCATCCTGCGTTGGGCAAGAGCGATCTGTCCTCACTCGAGCTGGTGCTCTACGGGGCGTCCGCAATGTCGCCGAGCCGGCTGGTCGAGGGCATCGAGCGCATCGGACCGGTGTTCTCGCAGCTCTACGGCCAGACCGAATGCTATCCGGTCTCGGTCCTGCGCAAGGCGGATCACGATCCCAAGACGCCCGAGCTGTTCCTGTCCTGCGGCTTCCCGATCGCGGCCTGCGAGGTCAGGATCCTCGACGATAACGATCAGGAGGTGAAGACGGGCGAGGCCGGCGAGATCTGCGTGCGCGCCCCGCATGTCATGGCGGAATACTGGAAGCGCCCGGACATCACCGCGCAGACGCTGAAGAACGGCTGGGTGCACACCGGCGACATCGCGCGGAAGGACGAGCGCGGCTACATGTTCATCCTCGACCGCAAGAAGGACATGATCGTGTCCGGCGGCTTCAACATCTTCCCGCGCGAGGTCGAGGACGTGCTGTCGCAACACGCCGATGTCGCCATGGTCGCGGTCGTCGGCATCCCCGACGAGAAATGGGGCGAGGCCGTCACCGCCGTCGTGGTGCCGCGCGAGGGCGTACAGCCCGATCCGGACGAGCTGATCAACCTGGTCAAGACGCGAAAAGGCTCTGCGCACGCGCCCAAGCAGATCCAGTTCGTCAAGCAATTGCCGATGACCGGCGTCGGCAAGGTCGACAAGAAGGTGCTGCGTGCGGGCTTCTGGAGCGGCCGGGACCGGATGGTGGGATAAATACCCCGGGATTCTACGGTGTCGTTGTTGCCCCGACACCACAACGCGCGACGGAGTGTCTGGCGGCGATGCCCACGCAATTGCCGCCGAATCAGGGAATCAACTAGACCGCTGATGGGGCTGGGAAGCGGAGAGTAAGATGAGAGTCGCTTCCCTGGAAAGTGCAGTCGCCGCGATCGCGTTGATCACGGCTATCATCGTGGTGCTGTGGGAGATCAAGATCTTCTACGGAATCTGAACAGGCAGGATGCCTCTTCGAACACGACCGAGCATCCCTTCCGCGGCGGCGGAAGCCTGCCGTTCAATCGGCCCAAAGAGCAATCGCGGCGCTTGCCGTCACGCTCACCGCTTCTCGATCACCAGGCTCTGCACCGCGCGGCCGAAATAGCCCTGGCGGTCGGCGAGGCGCGACATTGCGAGCCCGGTGCCGTCAGCGCCGATCCAGGACTCGCCGTCGAGCAGGATCCACTCGCCGACCGGCTGGCGTGCGAAGCTCACGGTGAGATCGGCGTTGATGTAGGTCCAAGCGCGGAAGTCGAGCATCGAGGCGGTGCCGTTGGAGAAATCGGCGGCGACCACGGCGCGCATCGCTTGCGAGACCGCCTCACCTGCGATCAGCGGATGGTCGACGCGAAACCAGATAGCGCCCGCACCGGCCTGACCGAAGCGGCCGCGCGCGGCACGCATCGAGACCGACCGAACGAACGGGCTGGTGGCAGCGTGGCCGTCCTCGGCCAGCGAGTCCTCCGGCGAGGGCAGCGTGACCGACAGCTCCTTGACGTCCTCCGGCAACGACAGTGCCTGGCGCCTGATCTTGAGCACGGTCGCGCCGACGACCTGCACGCCATCGGCGAGCAGCTGGATTGCGCAGAGCTGGATCTTGCGGCCCTCGCGCAGGATTTCGGTCACGATCGTGAGCGGCGCCACCGGCACCGGGCGCATCAGATCGATGGTGACGCGCGCGATGTCCATCGGCACAGGCGCCGGGATGCGTTCGGCCGCCCATGTCACCAGCGAGGCCGGCGCCGAGCCGTGCTGCATGCGCGGGTCCCAGGGACCAGCGGCATCCGGGCTGGTGACGACGCTGTTGCCGTCGACGCGGTAGATGGCTGTCATCGTTTCAATCGGCCTCGTTCACGTTCCCCGGACGCTGCGCAGCGCGTAGCGGTGCGCTGCTGATCCGGGGTCCATACGTTGCTTCAATGGATCCCGGCTCTGCGCAGCAGCGTTGCACGCTGCAGCGCGTCCGGGACACGAGAGCGATCACAACGGCGGATCGATCGCTTCGTCGTATTCCTTCTTGAAGCGCGCGATCAGTTCGGCGGCGGGCACGACGCCGTCGACGCTGCCGATGCCCTGGCCCGAGCCCCAGATCTCCTTCCAGGCCTTCGGCTTGGCGCGCTCGCCGGAGGCGTCGGTGCCGAAATTCATCTTGGAAGGGTCGGAGGTCGGCAAATCCTCGGGATCCATGCCGGCAGCGAGGATCGAAGGTTTCAGGTAGTTGCCGTGCACGCCGGTAAAGAGGTTGGAATAGACGATGTCGTCGGCGGTCGAGCCGGCAATCATCTCCTTGTACTTTTCGACCGCATTGGCTTCCTTGGTCGCGATGAAGGCTGAGCCGATATAGGCAAAGTCGGCGCCGAGGACGCGTGCGGCGCGGATCGCCTTGCCGTTGCCGATCGCGCCCGACAGCGCGATCGGGCCGTCGAACCACTTGCGGGTCTCGGCAACGAAGGCCAGCGGCGAGATGGTGCCGGCATGGCCGCCGGCGCCGGCCGCGACCAGGATCAGGCCGTCGGCGCCCTTCTCGATCGCCTTGTGCGCGAACTTCTGGTTGATCACGTCGTGGAAGACGATGCCGCCCCAGCCGTGCACGGCCTGGTTCAGCTCCTCGCGGGCACCGAGCGAGGAGATGATCATCGGCACCTTGTACTTGGCGCAGAGCTGCATGTCGTGGTCGAGCCGGTTGTTCGACTTGTGCACGATCTGGTTGACGGCAAACGGCGCCGACGGCCTGTCGGGATGGGCCCGGTCATAGGCCGCGAGTTCCTCGGTGATCCGCGCCAGCCATTCGTCGAGCAGCTCCGGCGGCCGGGCGTTCAGCGACGGAAACGAGCCGACCACCCCCGCCTTGCACTGCGCGATCACGAGATCCGGCACCGAGATGATGAAGAGCGGCGAGCCGATCACGGGGATCGACAGGCGTCCCTTGAACAAGGCAGGCATGGACATTGCGAGACGATCCTCTGTTGGCAGTCAATGGAAGGTTGGGCAACATACCAACAAGGCAATCTTTCCACTGTCAAGTATTGCGTTTTGGCGTTGTGGCGGATGCCGCTACCGCCATTCCAAGCCGCGGAATTCCTTCCTTCGCCATTCCGGGGCGACACGAAGCGTCGAGCCCGGAATGACGAGGAGAGACCGCCTACCCGATCAGATCCGGATTGATCAGCCGCTCGAACGAGAACATCTCGTCCCACTTCTCCTGCGTCAGCAGCTGGCGCTCGACCACGACGATCTGATGCAGCGACTTGCCGCTCTTGTAGCCTTCGCGCGCGATCTCGGCGCATTGCTTGTAGCCGAGCAGCGGCTTCAGCACCGTGACGATACCGAGCGAATTCAGCACCATATTGCGCGTGTGCTCCTCGTTGGCGGTGATGCCGACGACGCAGTTCTCGCGCAGGCTGTTGACCGCGCGCTCCATGGTGCGGATCGAGAAGAACAAAGCGAACGAGATCACCGGCTCCATCACGTTGAGCTGGAGCTGGCCCGCCGAGGCCGCGAGCGTCACCGTGGTGTCGAGCCCGATGACGAGGAAGCTGGTCTGGTTGACGACCTCGGGGATAACAGGGTTGACCTTGCCCGGCATGATCGAGGAGCCCGGCTGAAGCTGCGGCAGGTTGATCTCGTTGAAGCCGGCGCGCGGGCCGGAGGCGAGCAAGCGGATGTCGTTGCAGATCTTCGTCAGCTTGCTCGCCGTGCGCTTCAGGACGCCCGAGAGTTGCACATAGGCGCCGGTGTCCGAGGTCGCCTCGACGAGATCGCCCGCGAGGATGAAGTCGACGCCGGTGAGCGCGCTCAGATGCCGGACCGCGAGCTTGGGATAACCGACCGCCGCCGTGACGGACGTGCCGATCGCGGTGGCGCCGAGATTGATCTCGCGCAGCAGCGCCCGCGCTTCGGAGATACGGTCGACCTCCTCGCCCATCGTGGTGCCCCATCCCCGGAATTCGGCCCCGAGCGACATCGGCACCGCATCCTGGAGATGCGTGCGGCCCATCTTCAGGACGCGGTCGAACTCGCGGCCCTTGGCGAAGAAAGCTTCCTGGAGCTGGCGCAGCGCGGTCATGTAGCTTTCGAGCCGCAGGATCAGCGCGAGCCGAAAGGCGGTCGGATAGGTGTCGTTGGTCGATTGGCCATAATTGACGTGGTCGTTGGGACTGACGTGCTGGTAGTCGCCCTTGCCGAAGCCGAGCGATTCCAGCGCGAGATTCGCGATCACCTCGTTGGCGTTCATGTTGGTGGAGGTGCCGGCGCCGCCCTGGATGAAGTCGGTGACGAACTGGTCCATCATGTCGCCGGCGATGACGCGGTCGCAGCCGAGGATGATCGCGTCCGCGACCTTGGCCTCGATCGCGCCGAGATCGCGATTGGCCATGGCGGCGGCCTTCTTGACGTAACCGAGCGCCTTCACGAAGTAAGGCTCCTGGTTCATCGGAATGCCGGTGATGTGGAAGTTCTCCTTCCCGCGGATGGTCTGAACGCCGTAATAGATGTCGTCGGCGATCTCACGCTGTCCGAGGAAATCCTGCTCCGTACGGCTCATGGGCGCTCCTTGCTGCATGCGCGCGAGGCCTTCACGTCAGTTCTGGCACAGCGCGCTGGTCACGAAAGTATCGGTGCGGCAGTCGTCAGGTTTGCGGGTCCGACCCGGGATCAGAACCTTGGCCGAGCATTTTTCCGCGGAGTCGGCATTCAGGCTCTTGCCGTCCTTGTAGCCCTTGCTCTGGCAGAGCTGGTCGGCGGCCTGCTTGCAGTCGGGCGCGCCGTTCGACGAGGCGGGACAAGCCACGCGACCCGACACCATGGTCGAGGGCTTTGCCAGCCGCGACAGATCGTTCATGGTCTCACTGGGGCTTTTGATCGGCGGCAGGATCGAGGGCAGCTTGTCGAACAACTTGCCCATTTCGTTGAACAGCCAGGGATTTTCTGCAGGTGCGGGCGTCGAGGGCGGCGGCGCAGCCTGCGGCCCTTGCTCCTGCAAGCCAAGCGACGGCGGCGCCGATTGCGCCCACCCGGTCCCCCCGGCACCGAGCAGGAGCAGCATTGCTGACATCAGCGTCCCGAGCCGCAGAGCCGGATTGCCGGATCGAACCATCATGACGGCAACCGTAGCCGAAGCCGGCCCTGCGGCAAAGCGCGGAGGTCTAGATCAGCTTGATCGCCACCACGAAGCCGAGCACCAGCACGGCAGCACCGATCGCCACCACGAGTCCAAGATGCTTCTCGATCCTGACCCGGATCCAGTCGCCATAGCGGTTGAGCAGGATCGCCACGATGAAGAAGCGTCCGCCGCGCGCGACGATCGAGCACAGGACGAACAGGACGATGTTGTAGCCGGCAAAGCCCGAGGTAATCGTCACGAGCTTGTAGGGGATCGGCGTCAGCCCCTTGAGCAGGATGATCACCGCGCCCCATTCCGCATAGGAGGCGCGAAAGGCCTCGACCTTGCCGCCGAGGCCGTAGACCTGGATCAGCCATTGGCCGACCGAGTCGAACAGTAGCGCACCGATGGCGTAGCCGACGACGCCGCCGAGCACCGAGGTGACGGTACAGACCATCGCATAGACCCAGGCGCGCTGCGGACGCGCCAGTGACATCGGAATTAGCATCACATCCGGCGGGACCGGAAAGAAGGAGCTTTCGGCGAAAGACACGACTCCCATAATCCAGAGCGCGTAGGGCTTGTGGGCGGCGTCGATGCACCAATCGTAAATACGTTTCAGCATGGCGCCGCGATGAAGCACCATGGGACGGATTTGTCCATGCCGAGATTGAGGCGAATTATGACGTTTCGAGCATGATCCGGAAAAGTGTGCAGCGGTTTTCCGAAAAGATCATGCTCAAACAAGAGGCTAAAGCGCGATGACCGTTCATCCTGGTCTCATCGCGCTTTAGTGGCGCTTGCGCGCGGTACGGCCCTCGAGCGCGACAATTGGCCGCCTGGCGGCCACGCGCGGTGACGCGACTTTGGGCAGCTTCATCGAGGATTTCGGCAGCTTCTCGGCGATGCCGAGCATGTCTTCACGCCGCGTCATTTCGCGCCAGACGTCCTCGGGACGTACGCCGGCAGAGGCCCAGAGCACGGTGAGATTGTAGAGCAGGTCGGCGCTTTCCCGGATCACGGCCTCGCTATCGCCGTTGACCGCATCGATCACGACTTCGATGGCCTCTTCAGCCAGCTTCTTCGCCATTTTGGAAGGCCCGCGCTGAAACAGCCGGGCCGTACGCGATGTTGCCGGATCAAGATCTCTGGCCGCGAGCACAGCCAGATATAGCCGCTCAAGCGAATCACTCATGATACTCAAAACTACTCTAAAGCAATGTCGAGCGCGTTAACGCGCGACAATAAAAGCAGAAAACAGGCCGGCGCGGCGCCCGCGACGGCCTGTTCTGGTCAACCTGTGCTGCCAAAGCTAGTAGCAGTTCTGGTGATAACCCTGGCCGCAGAACTCGGACGGAGCAGTGCCGCCATAGCGCTGATATTGGAAGTTCGGCCCCGGACCATAATAGGGACCGTAGGCAGGAGCGCTGTAATAGGCCGGACCGCCGTAATAGCCGTACCCCGGACCGTAGTCATAGGCGTAGGCATCGCGGCTGGCGGCGATGGCGAGACCGGTTCCGATGGCCGCGAAGGCCGCAGCAGCGGCCACGCCGCCTCCACCGCGATGCCAGTGGCGGCCGCCCGCATATGAAGCGGTCGGGGCAATTGCGGTCAGCGCCAGCACCGCGGCGGTGGCAAGAACGGCCTTTCGGCCCGCAAACTTGGAGAATCGCTCGAACATGTCTTGGGCCCTCCTTCGGGACCTGGAATGGACGCCTGCGGACAGGCTCATGTCTCTCAAACCCGCATGACCTAAGTTGGGTTCCCCAACCCCAACACAAGCTGAACGGGGTTGCGTAACGATGCCGCAACGCCGCTCATCCTCCGTTCATGTTGGCGCGGACAGACTGACTGCCGGCCGGCGCTGCGAGCGTCACGAAACCATAACAATGCGGGACCGGCGCACCTGATGTCAGACTTCAAGTCGATCGCGCTTCGTTGCCTGCTGGCCCTCTCGATCCCGCTTGCGACACTGATCGCCCGCGATGTCAGCGCGGCCGAGACCGCTGCGCCCTCCGTTGCGATCCACTTCAGCTTCGACCGACCATTGGACGCGAGCATGGCGCCGTTCTTCCTTGCGGCGAAGGACGGCAGCTTCAGCGCCGAGCGTCTCAACGTGTCCTTCAGCAGCGCAACCGGATCGCCGGAGGCGCTCGCACGCGTCGCCAAGGGCGACAGCGAGCTTGCGCTCGTCGACATCAACGAGCTGATCCGCTTTCGCGACAAGGAAGATGCGGCGCCGGTCAAAGCCGTGTTCGTGCTGTTCAACCGCGCGCCCTACGCGATCGTCGCGCGCAGGAGCCGAGGCATCCATGTGTTGCCCGATCTCGACGGCAAGACCGTCGGCGTTGCTGACGGCGATCTGTCGATGCGGCTGTGGCCGGCGCTGGCGCAGCAGAACGGCATCAAGGTATCGCGCGTCAAATTCCACAAGATTGGCGCCGCGGTACGCGAGCCGATCCTGTCCGCAGGACAGGTCGATGCCGTCGCGGGCTTCAACTATCTCTCCGCGGTGAACCTGCGCGACCGCGGCGTGCCCGGAGCCGATCTGGTCGTGCTGCGTTATGCCGACTATGGCTGCGAGGCCTATGGTTTCGCCGTGGTGGTCAATCCCGCCTTCGCCGCAGCAAAGCCGGACGCAGTGAAGGGCTTCGTCCGCGCCTTGATCGCCGGCATCGCCGCGACCGTCAAGGAGCCGGCGCGTGCGGCGGACGAGGCCGCGAGCCGCATCGACGACGGCGAGCGCGACCTGGAGCTGGAGCGCTTGCGCACCGTCCTCGCCGACAACGTCCTGACCGACGAGGTCAAGCGCAACGGTCTCGGCGGCATCGAACCGCCGCGCCTGGAGCGCTCGATCGACCAGATCGGGCAGGACTTCAAATTCCGTAAGCGGCCTGGCGCGGGCGATATCTTCGACGACCGGTTCCTGCCGCCGGTGGCGGGGCGGCTGATCAACTGAGCAAAACTGACAGCTTCCGCTATATCTCGCGCGCGATCCCTGCTTAGAATGCGGGCTCCGTCATCCGTCCGAGTTCGTCGCCCGCATGTCCATCCTCCGTCTCTACACCCGCGTTCTCGAGCTGCTCGGCAAGGAGGCGCGGCTGGGCTGGCTGCTCGCGGTCGTCAATCTCCTGCTGGCGGGTTCGCAATTCGCCGAACCCGTGCTGTTCGGCCGGATCGTCGACGTGCTCTCCGGCAAGACGGTGGCAGGCTCCAACTCCGCCTGGCCGTTCCTGGCGGCCTGGGTCGCATTCGGGCTCTTCACCATCCTGTGCAGCGCGCTCGTGGCTTTGCAAGCCGACCGGCTCTCGCACCGCCAGCGCCAGGCGGTGCTGACCGACTATTTCGAGCACATCCTGCAACTGCCGCTGACCTTCCACTCCGGCACCCATTCTGGTCGGCTGATGAAGGTGATGCTCAACGGCACCGATGCCCTGTGGCGGCTGTGGCTCGGCTTCTTCCGCGAGCATTTTGCGGCGATCCTCTCGGTCGTGGTGCTGCTGCCGCTGTCGCTCTACCTGAACTGGCGGCTCGCGATCCTCCTGTTCGTGCTCTGCATCGTCTTCACCGCGCTGACCACCTTCGTGGTGCGCAGGACCTTCGGCATGCAGATGGCGGTCGAGGAGCACTACAGCGAGCTTTCCGCCCGCGCCTCCGATGCGCTCGGCAATGTCGCGCTGGTGCAGAGCTTTGTCCGTGTCGAATCCGAGGTAAAGGGGCTGCGCTCCATCGCCGATCAATTGCTCGAAGCACAGATGCCGGTGCTGTCGTGGTGGGCGCTCGTCACCGTCATCACGCGCGCCTCCACCACCATCACGGTGCTCGCGATCTTTACGCTCGGCATCGCGCTGCACGACCAGGGGCTCACCTCGGTCGGCGAGATCGTGATGTTCGTGAGCTTTGCGACGCTGCTGATCCAGAAGCTCGAGCAGGTCGTGAGCTTCATCAACAACGTGTTCATGGAAGCGCCGCGCCTGCGCGAGTTCTTTGGCGTGCTCGATGCCGTGCCCGCAGTGCACGACCGGGCCGACGCGATCGATGCCGGCAGGCTGTCCGGCCTCGTCGAGTTCAACGACGTCACCTTCTCCTATGACGGCAAGCGGCCGGCGATCGAGGACCTCACCTTCACCGCGCTGCCCGGCCAGACCATCGCGCTGGTCGGCCCGACCGGCGCGGGCAAATCGACCGCGATCGCGCTGCTGCACCGCGCCTTCGATCCGCAATCCGGCTTCATCAGGATCGACGGCATGGACGTGCGCGGCGTGACGCTGACGTCGCTGCGGCGGAACATCGGCGTCGTGTTCCAGGAAGCGCTGCTGTTCAACCGCTCGATCGAGGAGAATCTGCGCGTCGGCAAGCCGGACGCGACCGAGGCCGAGATGCGCAAGGCGGCCGCGCGCGCGCAGGCGCTCGATTTCATCGAGCGCAGCGGCGGCTTCGCGACCAATGCCGGCGAGCGCGGCCGCATGCTGTCCGGCGGCGAGCGGCAGCGTCTGTCGATCGCCCGCGCGCTGCTGAAGGACCCGCCGATCCTGATCCTGGACGAAGCCACCAGCGCGCTCGATGCCGTCACCGAGACCAAGGTGAATGCCGCTCTCGACGAAGTGATGAGGGGCCGCACCACCTTCGTGATCGCCCACCGCCTCTCCACCATCCGCAACGCCACGCGGATCCTGGTGTTCGAGAATGGGCGCGTGATCGAAACCGGAACTTTCGATGAACTCGTGGCCAAAGGCGGCCATTTTGCCGAGCTCGCCAGGGCCCAGTTCATGGTCCATGAAACCCCTCAAGCGAGCACACGGGCCAGCATGACGGCGGCTGAGGCTGCCGCGACGGCAGCCAAATCCCCGTAGCAAGTCCTCATAACATCGTCGAAATTCGGCCTATTTCATTGCGGAATACCCCGCTGTTGCCCCTATTCTCGACGCACCAGCCGGTATAGGTTTGCGACGCCGCAAGCGGCGGCGCTGGATTTCAAAACCGAACATCAGATCACGAGAACCGTCCGGAACCGGCGGGTCTCCAAGGACCGGAATCGGATAGTGCACGCCCTACGCCCGCTGCTTCGCAAATCGCTGTTCAACCTGTTCGCTGCGAGCCTCGCATGCGCCGCATTGCTCGCGCCGCGCGCGGCGAGTGCCGAAGCGCTGCTGCTGATCGAGGCCGACAGCGGCAAGGTGCTGCAGGCGGATAACGCGACCATTCCCTGGTATCCGGCCTCCGTCACCAAGATCATGACCGCCTATGTGACGCTGAAGGCGGTCAAGGACGGCAGGCTGACGCTCGACACGGTGCTCACCGTATCGCCGACGGCGGCCTCGCAATCGCCCTCGAAAATGGGGTTCCGTCCGGGAACGCAGCTCACCGTCGACAATGCGCTGAAGATGATGATGGTCAAGTCGGCGAACGACATGGCCGTGGTGCTTGCCGAGGGCGTCGGCGGCTCGATCGACGGCTTCTCCGCGATGATGAACGACACCGCCAGGAAGCTCGGCATGACGCAGACCAGCTACGTCAATCCGAACGGCCTGCCCGCCGACGGCCAGATCACGTCGGCGCGCGACCTCGGCATTTTGGCGCGCTCGTTCCTGCGCGATCTGCCGGAATACGAGTATTTCATGCACATCCCGGCGATCCGTTTCGGCAAGCGCGTCACCGGCAATTTCAACAAGCTGATCGGCCGCTATCCCGGCGCCGACGGTTTCAAGACCGGCTTCATCTGTGCCTCCGGCTACAATCTCGTGGCGTCGGCGACGCGCAACGGCCGCCGGCTGATCGCGGTGGTGCTGGGTGCGAGCTCCGGCACCGCGCGCGCGGTGAAAGCGGCGCAGCTGCTCGAGCGCGGCTTCGGCCAGGACAATCTGACGTGGCTGCGCCCCTCGCTCGGCACGGTCGACAACCTCGTGCCGGTCGACGCCTCGCCGCCGAACCTGCGCGACGAGATGTGCGGCGGCCATCGCAAGCGGCCGGCCAGCGACGACGACGATGCGCTGATTGCAGCCAATGGCGGCATGACCGGATCGGCTTCAGCCACCGGCGGCGAAGCCCAGGTCACCTTCTTCACCGCCGGCCTTCAGCCGCCCCTGATGAAGGCGTCCGAGCTGATGGCCTCGGCCCCGGCGGCGGCCGAGCCCGTGCTGGTCTATACCGGCCCGACCCGCACCGGCACCGCCCTGATCGCGGCGGTCGCGGCCGATGCCGACCAGCAGGCCGCGTCAAAGCCGCGTGGCAAGAAGTCGCGCGTCGCCAAGAAGCCCGACGCGGCCGACAAGCCGAAAGACGCGGGCAAGGACAGCAACAAGGATACCAAGACGGCCGCGGCGAAGCCGGATGCCAAGCCGGCTGCGGCCAAGAGCGACGGTAAGAACGACGCCAAGACGGCGGCGAAGCCGGCGGCGCCCAAGCATGCTGCGGCCAAGCACGATACGGCGGCAAAACCCGCCGAGAAGCCTGCGGCAAGCGGCGATCCGAAGCCCGCCAAGCCCAAGGCCGCGACCAAGCCCGCCGCCAAGCCGGCCAACAACAGTTAACGGCGCCCTCACCGCGACAGCCGGCGCTTCGCACTTGCGGCAGCGCCGTTCGCGATGATTCCAGTAGCTCCTCCCCGACCTTTGCCCTAAGCCTCGACGGCTTGCCACGCGTTCCGGCAGGTTCGATACTGGCGGCAATGAGGCAAGCCCGAGACACAACGGGCTCTGGTCAATGAGGGGAGTTTTCCATGGAGCGCATCTGGCTCAAGCAGTATCCGCCCGGCGTGCCTGCCGATATCGAGCCGACCCAATACGCGTCGCTGGTCGACCTGCTGGAGGAGAGCTTCACCAAGTTCGCCGACCGCAAGGCGTTCATCTGCATGGACAAGGCGATCAGCTACCGCGACCTCGACCAGATGTCGGTCGCGCTCGCCGCCTATTTGCAGGGCCGCGGGCTGCAGCGCGGCGCGCGCGTCGCCCTCATGATGCCGAACGTGCTGCAATATCCGGTTGCGACCGCCGCGGTCCTGCGCGCCGGCTTCGCGGTCGTCAACGTCAATCCGCTCTATACCCCGCGTGAGCTCGAGCACCAGCTTAAGGATTCCGGTGCTGAAGCCATCATCGTGCTGGAGAACTTTGCTCACACCGTCGAACAGGTGATCGCGAAGACCGCGGTGAAGCATGTCATCGTCGCCAGCATGGGCGACCTGCTCGGCTTCAAGGGCGTGATCGTCAACCTCGTCGTCCGCCGCGTCAAGAAGATGGTACCGGCGTGGTCGCTGCCCGGCGCTGTGTCCTTCAACGACGCGCTCTCGGCCGGTCGCGGCATGACCTTCAACAAGCCAAAACTCTCGCCGGGCGACGTCGCCTTCCTGCAATATACCGGCGGCACCACCGGCGTCTCCAAGGGCGCCACCCTGCTCCACCGCAACATCGTCGCCAACGTCCTGCAGAACGACGCCTGGCTCCAACCGGCGATGGCCGCGCCGCCGCATGTCGATCAGCTCATGATCGTCTGCGCGCTGCCGCTCTATCACATCTTCGCGCTGACGGCCTGCTACCTGCTCGCGGTGCGCGCCGGCGGCTGCAATCTCCTGATTCCCAACCCGCGCGACATCGCGGGCTTCGTCAAGGAGCTGGCGAAAGTCCAGGTCAACAGCTTCCCGGCCGTGAACACGCTCTACAACGGCTTGATGCACCACCCTGATTTCAAGAAGCTCGACTTCTCCAAGCTGAAGATCTCGAACGGCGGCGGCATGGCGGTGCAGCGTCCCGTGGCCGATCAATGGAAGGCGATAACCGGTTGCTTCATCGCCGAAGGCTATGGGCTGTCGGAGACCTCGCCGACGCTGACCTGCAATCCGGCGACCGCGACCGAGTTCACCGGCACCATCGGTCTCCCCGTTCCCTCGACTTACATCTCGATCCGCGACGACGACGGCAACGAAGTCCCGCTCGGCCAGCCTGGCGAGATCTGCGCGAAGGGTCCGCAAGTGATGTCGGGTTACTGGAACAGGCCGGAGGAGACCGCCAAGGTGATGACCGCGGACGGCTATTTCCGCACCGGCGACATCGGCGTGATGGACGAGAAGGGCTACACCAAGATCGTCGACCGCAAGAAGGACATGATCCTGGTCTCCGGCTTCAACGTCTATCCGAATGAGATCGAGGAAGTGATCGCGAGCCATCCGGGCGTGCTCGAATGCGCCGTGATCGGCATCCCCGATTCCAAGTCGGGCGAAGCGGTGAAGGCCTTCATCGTCAAGAAGGATCCGAACCTCACCGCGGAAGTCGTGATCAAGTTCTGCCAGGAGCAGCTGACCGGCTACAAGGTGCCCAAGCACATCGAATTCCGCACCGACCTGCCCAAGACCAATGTCGGCAAGATCCTGCGCCGGCAGCTCCGCGACGAGAAGAAGGCGGAGGCGGCGTAAGGCCGCCTTTGATTCATGGCTGACATCGGCGACATCACGCCATCCGGCATTCTCGCCTTCTGGCGCGAGGCCGGCCGCGAGCGCTGGTACAAGCGCGACGACGCTTTCGACGCGGAAGTCAGGCGCCGCTTTCTCGCTGTGTGGCAGAAGGCGGCCGCCGGTGAGCTTGCATCATGGGAGACGAGCGATGACGGCGCGCTCGCGCTGGTCATCGTGCTCGACCAGTTCCCCCGCAACATGTTTCGCGACACGCCGCAAGCCTTTGCCAGCGATACGCTGGCGCGCGATGTGGCCCGCCGCGCCATCGACCGGGGCACAGATCGCAGGATCGATCCCATCCTGCTCCAATTCCTCTATCTGCCTTTCATGCATTCGGAGCACCTGGCCGATCAGCTGCATTGCGTCGCGCTGTTTCAAAACACCGACAATGCCGAAAACCTGAAATACGCCCGCGAGCACGCCGACATTATCCAGCGGTTCGGTCGTTTCCCCCACCGCAACCGTCTCCTCAACCGTGACACCACCGAGGAAGAGCAGGCCTTCCTCGACGGCGGCGGCTTCGCCGGCTGATGACATCACGGTGAACGGCCCAGGTGAGGCCCAAGGAGAGGCCCAAGCCCTCGCCGCTTCCGCCGCCGGCAATATTGTGCGGGCCCGCGCCACGGTCTAAAAAGCGGGACCGATATTCAGGGAGACTGACGATGGCGATCCAGACTGGCGACAAGCTGCCCGAGGCGAAATTCCGCGTGATGACGGCGGAAGGCCCGCAGGTGAAGACCACCGACGATATCTTCAAGGGCAAGAAGGTGGCGCTGTTCGCGGTGCCCGGCGCCTATACCGGCACCTGCCACAAGATGCATCTGCCGAGCATCTTCCTCAACGCCTACGCCCTGAAGGACAAGGGCGTCGACACCATCGCCATCGTCTCCGTCAACGACGCCTTCGTCATGAACGCGTGGAAGCGCGATACCGACCAGCGCGACGAGGCCATCTTCCTCGCCGACGGCAATGCCGAGTTCGCCAAGGCAATCGGCATGGAGCTGGACGCCTCCGCCAACGGCCTCGGCGTCCGCTCCAAGCGCTATTCGATGCTGGTCGAGGACGGCGTGGTGAAGAAGCTGAACCTCGAGGCGATGCCCGGCAAGGTCGAGGTCTCCGGCGGCGATACGCTGCTGGGGCAGCTGTAAGTATTAGGCCACCGACTTCTTCGAAACGGGAAGTGTCGTAGGGTGGGCAAAGGCGCGCCAGCGCCGTGCCCACCATCTTTCCATAATTAGAAGAAGCCGTGGGCACGCTTCGCTTTGCCCACCCTACGAAACCGGGCGGCGCCGACGGCGACGCCCTACTCAGCCAGCCTCTGCTGCAACCGCGCCTTCACGATCCCGTCGCGCGCCAGTTGATCGGCCCGTTCGTTCTCGGGATGGCCGGCGTGGCCCTTGACCCAGTGCCAGCGGACTTCGTGCTGCTTCAGTGCGGCGTCAAGGCGCTGCCATAGCTCGACGTTCTTCACCGGCTTCTTGTCGGCGGTGCGCCAGCCGTTGCGCTTCCAGCCGAAGATCCAGCCCGTAATGCCCTGCCGGACATATTGGCTATCGGTGTAGAGATCGACGGTGCACGGCTTCTTCAGCGCTTCGAGCGCGGAGATCGCCGCCATCAGCTCCATCTGGTTGTTGGTGGTGTGGCGCTCGCCGCCGTTCAGCTCCTTCTCCTTGTCGCCGAACTTCAGGATCGCGCCCCAGCCGCCCGGGCCGGGATTTCCCGAGCAGGCGCCGTCGGTATAGATCGTGACATTGGGGAGCTCGCTCACGCCACCAGCCCCGACGGCATCAGCCCATAGTCGCGCACGCTCGTCACGCTCTGGTGAAAGCGCAGCTTGCGGACATATTCCAGCGGATCCTTCGGCTTGACCAGCGCACCCTCGGGCACGTTGAGCCAGTCCACCAGCCGCGTCAGCAGGAAGCGGATCGCAGCGCCACGCGCGAGCAGCGGCAGCGCGGCCTCTTCCGCCTCCGAAAGCTTTCGCACCCGGCCATAGGCGTTGAGGAAGGCACGCGCCTTGGTGACGTTGAAGGAATGATCCGGCTCGAAGCACCAGGCGTTGAGGCAGATCGCGACGTCATAAGCCAGCATGTCGTTGCAGGCGAAGGTGAAGTCGATGATCCCGGAGAGCTTGTCGCCGAGGAAGAAGACGTTGTCGTTGAAGAGGTCGGCGTGGATCACGCCTTCCGGCAGATCGGTCGGCCAGACCCCGCTCGAGAGATGGTCGAGCTCGGCCGCGAGAAACGCGCGCAGCCCCGGCTGCACTTCGTCGGCACGGTGTGAGGCCGCATCGAATAACGGCCGCCATCCGGAGACCGATAGCGCGTTGGCGCGCCGAACCGCAAAGTTCGCACCGGCCAGATGCATCTTCGCCAGCGCCGCACCGACGCCGGCGCAATGGGCCACGTTCGGCTTGCGCGGCCACACGCCTTCGAGAAAGGTGATGATCGCGGCCGGACGGCCCGACAGTTCGCGCAGCGCCTCGCCGTCTCTGCCCTTTACCGGCAGCGGGCAGTTGACGCCGTGCTCGGCCAGATGCGTCATCAGCGCCAGGAAGAACGGCAGATCGTTCTTCGCCACGCGCTTCTCGTAGAGCGTGAGGATGAACGAACCTGTACTCGTATGCAGCAGGAAGTTGGTGTTCTCGACGCCCTCGGCGATGCCCTTGTAGGAGAGCAATTCGCCGAGATCATATTGCTTCAGGAAATCCGCAAGCTCGTCGGCGGCAACGTCGGTGTAGACCGCCATAAAAGTCTACTCGGCGGCGGCTTCAGGGCGCACCTGACGGGGCAGCGGGAAGAACTCGTTCTCCTCCGCAGCCGAAACCGTCTCCACATGCAGCGTGTAGCGCTCGGCGAACGCGTCCATGATCTCTTCGACGATCACCTCCGGCGCGGATGCGCCTGCGGTGATGCCGAGGCTCGCGATGTTGCCGAACTTGTCCCAGTCGATGTCGGTGGCGCGCTGCGCCAGCACAGCGATCCCGCAGCCCTCGCGCTCGGCGACCTCGCGCAAGCGCTGCGAGTTCGACGAGTTCGGCGCACCGACCACGATCAGGGCATCCACCACCGGCGCCACCTTCTTCACCGCGAGCTGGCGGTTGGTGGTGGCGTAGCAGATGTCTTCCTTGTGCGGCCCGTTGATGTTGGGGAAGCGCTCCTTCAGGAGCGCGACGATCTCCGCGGTGTCGTCGATCGAGAGCGTGGTCTGGGTCACGAAGGCGAGGTTATTCGGATCCTTCGGCGCAATGGTCTTGGCGTCCTCGGCGGTCTCGATCAGGGTCACGGCGCCGGTCGGAAGCTGGCCGAGCGTGCCAACCACTTCGGGGTGATGGGAGTGGCCGATCAGGAAGATCTCGCGGCCACGCTTGAAGTGGATCGCGGCCTCGCGGTGCACCTTGGTCACCAGCGGGCAGGTCGCATCCAGCGAGAACAGATTGCGGGACTGGGCGTCGGCCGGAACCGATTTCGGCACGCCGTGGGCCGAGAACACCACCGGCGCGGTGGTGTTTTCCGGGATTTCGGCGAGCTCCTCGACGAAGATGGCGCCCTTTTTCTTCAACCCATCGACGACGTACTTGTTGTGTACAATCTCGTGGCGAACATAGACCGGGGCGCCGTATTTATCGAGCGCCCGTTCCACGGTGTCGATCGCCCGGACCACCCCGGCGCAGAAGCCGCGGGGAGAACAAAGCACGATCTTGAGGTCTGGTTTGGCTGACATTGAGCGATCTCGGGACCGAATCACCTCGCCAAATGGGCGGGAAGCGGTCGATGAATGGAATGGGGCTTAGGTACGGGCTTACAGGGAATTGGGCCCCCTTTCGGGCGCTGTCAAGGCACTATCTATAGCAGAACCATTGCGTGGCTACCCCCTCCGGGCTTATATAGCGCGAATTCCCAGTCATCGCTGATGACCACCGGCTTCGCCTCCAGAGGGGTGGGCGAAGCACAAAGGAGATTTGCCATGAGCAACGCACCTCTGATGCCCAAGGCGACCGCCGTCTGGCTGCTCGACAACACCGCGCTGACCTTCGACCAGGTCGCCGATTTCACCAAGATGCATCCCCTCGAGGTGCGCGCGATCGCCGACGGCGATGCTGCCCAGGGCATCAAGGGCATGGACCCCCTCTCCAACGGCCAGCTGACCCGCGAGGAGATCGAAAAGGGCGAGAGGAATCCGGATTACCGCCTCCGCCTCCAGGAGAGCAAGGTGGTGCTGC
The DNA here is from genome assembly GCF_023074055.1 of Bradyrhizobium sp. 141. Taxonomy (GTDB): domain Bacteria; phylum Pseudomonadota; class Alphaproteobacteria; order Rhizobiales; family Xanthobacteraceae; genus Bradyrhizobium. The sequence continues at coordinate 8,663 of NZ_JADPKR010000015.1, read as the reverse complement.
CGCCTCAGCCCAAGCGCAAGGGCCCGCGCTATACCCCGGTCTCGCGCCGCCACGAGCGTCCGAGCGCCATCCTCTGGCTGCTGCGCAACCATGCCGAGCTCAAGGACGCCCAGATCATGCGCCTGGTCGGCACCACCAAGAGCACGATCGCGAGCGTGCGGGACCGAACCCACTGGAACACCTCCCAGCTGACCCCGATCGACCCTGTCACCCTCGGCCTCTGCTCGCAGATCGAGCTCGATTTCGAGGTGGCACGGGCCGCCAAGGAGAAGCCGATCGACGCAGCTTATGGCGGCGCAACCCTGCTGCCGGCCTCCGAGACCACCAAGAAGGACGAGTTCGAGCCGGCCGAGCGATCGAGCGACGACCTCAACCTCGACGCCGTATTCGCCAAGCTGAAGACGCTCGGCGGCAAGAAGCAGGAAGACGAGGAGGAGTAAGGCTCCAGGCTTCGCGCCAAACGTCCAAATCTATTCGAACGCGGCGGAGCCAATCCGCCGCGTTCTTGCTTTGGGGCACGACACGGAACGACACGGGCCGAACAGTCGAGGCCCCAAGATGAAGTCAGAAGTGACGCGTATTACACCGGCAGGGCGCAGCTCAGCCGAGCTCGATCACGTCGTCGACCTCGTGGACGAGCCCGACGCCATCGATGGTCAGCACCATCTTCGCGTTGAGTTTCTCGTGTCCCTTGATCCGGCCGGCTGCGATCGCATCGCGCACGGTCTTCTCGATCTCGCGCTGTGAGGTGACCCCGACCTGCTTGAGGAATTTACGCAAAGACGTGTTGAACTGGTCCTCGTTCATGACGGCCTCCGTTGACCGGGACGACCTACGGCCGCTCGGGATGGTTCAGCATGTATTCGCCGAGATCGCGCTGGCGGCGATCGGCACGGGCGGTGGCGGCGTTGCGCTGGACGTCACGGTCCTTGCGGCAGACCACGTATTCCGGCGAGCCCTGCGCATAGCCGCGGCTCTGGCAGACCGCGTCGTCATCGTCACCGCCCACCGCCACCGGCGTCTGGTAGCGCGCGGAGCAGGCGGAGAGCATGAGGCCCGCAAACACAATCGCAAGAAACGGCTTCGAAGTCATAGCAGCTCTTTCGTCCTCATGGTGAGGAGCCCGCACAGCGGGCGTCTCGAATCATGCAGGCCCGGATGCAGCAGCGGGGCCTTTCATCCTTCGAGACGCGCGCCGGGCGCGCGCCTCAGGATGAGGGTTGAGCGGAAAAATGCGGCCTATTCAAGCCCCATCTGGTCGCCTCACACCCTCCCCTTCAGCGCCTCCCCGATCTCGTCGAGCGTCTTGGGATCTTCGATCGTCGCCGGCATGGTCCAGGGCTCGCCGTCGGCGATCTTCTTGATGGTGCCGCGCAGAATCTTGCCGGAGCGCGTCTTGGGCAAGCGGCCGACGGTGATCGCGAGCTTGAAGGCGGCGACCGGGCCGAGCTTGTCGCGCACCAGCGCGACGATCTCCTTCTCGATCTCGGCTGGCGCACGCTTCACGCCAGCCTTGAGCACCAGGAAGCCGCAGGGCACCTCGCCCTTGATCGCGTCCTTGACGCCGAGCACCGCGCATTCGGCGACATCGGGATGCGAAGCCAGGATCTCCTCCATGCCGCCGGTGGAGAGCCGATGGCCGGCAACGTTGATGATGTCGTCGGTGCGGCCCATGACGAAGACATAGCCGTCCTCGTCCTTGTAGCCGGCGTCGGAGGTTTTGTAATAGCCGGGGAATTCGGTGAGATAAGCCTCCCTGAAGCGCGCGTCCTGATTCCACAGCGTCGGCAGGCAGCCCGGCGGCATCGGCAGCTTGATGACGATCGAGCCCATGGTGTTGGGTCCCACCGGCTTTGCTGCCTCGTCGACCACATCGACCTGGTAACCCGGCATCGGCACCGTCGGCGAGCCATGCTTCACCAGTAGCATGCCGAGCCCGACCGGGTTGCCGGCGATGCACCAGCCGGTCTCCGTCTGCCACCAATGGTCGATCACCGGCACCTTCAGTTGCTGCTCCGCCCATTCGACCGTCGGTGGATCGGCGCGCTCGCCCGCGAGGAACAGGGTGCGGAATTTCGACAAATCGTATTGCCGGATGAACTTTCCTTCCGGATCATCTTTCCGGATCGCGCGGAATGCGGTCGGTGCGGTGAAGAACGCGACCGCCTTGTGCTCCGAGATGACGCGCCAGAACGCGCCGGCGTCGGGCGTGCCGACCGGCTTGCCCTCATACATGATCGTCGTCGCGCCGTGCAGCAGCGGGCCGTAGACGATGTAGCTGTGGCCGACCACCCAGCCGATGTCGGAGCCACACCACCACACCTCGCCCGGCTTGACGCCATAGAGGTTGAACATCGACCATTTCACCGCGACGAGATGGCCGCCATTGTCGCGCACGACGCCCTTCGGGATGCCCGTGGTGCCCGAAGTGTAGAGGATGTAGAGCGGATCGGTCGCGGCAACTGGCACGCAGGGCGCCTTCTTGCCGTCATTCAGCGCCTTGCGGCGCAGGCTCGCCCAATCGTAGTCCCGGCCCGGGGTCAGGTCGCAAGTGAGCTGCGGACGTTGCAGCACGATGCAGGCCTTCGGCTTGCTGCCGGCAAGCTTGATCGCCTCGTCGAGCAGCGGCTTGTACTGCACGATACGGCCAGGCTCGATGCCGCAGCTTGCGGAGAGAATGAGTTTCGGCTGCGCGTCGTCGATGCGGGTGGCGAGCTCCTTCGCTGCAAAGCCGCCGAACACCACGGAATGCACCGCGCCGATCCGCGCGCAGGCGAGCATTGCGACCACGGCCTCCGGCACCATCGGCATATAGAGGATGACACGATCGCCCTTGGCGACGCCAAAATCCTGCATGATGGCGGCGAGCGCCTGCACCTCGGTTAGCAGTTCCGCATAGGTCAGTCTGGTGACGCTGCCCGTCAGCGGCGAATCATGGATCAGCGCGACCTGGACGCCGCGGCCGCGTTCGACATGGCGGTCGAGCGCGTTGTAGCAGGTATTGACGACACCGCCGGTGAACCAGCGGCCGTAGGTTCCCTGCGAGGGGTCGAAGATTTTCTTGGGCGGCTCGATCCAGTCGATCTCTTTCGCCGCCTCGGCCCAGAAGCCGTCGGGGTCGGCGAGAGAGCGCGCATGGATCTCATGATAACGACTTTTACCGTCGACCTTCATTACCGCGCTCCCGTCCCTTTATTCGCCTTGCCCTGAACCTTGTGGCAGGATAGGCGTCCCGCCATGACCAGGATCAATTGCCGGCCTTGTTGAGGGCTATTTTCCCGGGAACGGGCCGCGGTTCAAGCTGAAAAGGATGGGTTATTCTCGTTGAGAGGCATAGAGCACACGCGGCATCGGCGCTGCGCTCCCTCTCCCGCTTGCGGGGGAGGGCTGGGGTGGGGGTGCCTCCGCGCCGGGATTGCCAGAGGCGTTAGCAGGAAGTCCCCAAGAGGAGAAAGCCCTCACCCGCCGCGCTCTTCGAGCGCGTCGACCTTTCCCGCAAGCGGGAGAAGGTGACCAAGCCAGCCGCTCGACTTCGGCTTTTTCAGCAGCTCTCAGCTCTCCATCGCGTTCAGCTTCTGCAAGCGATCCTGCATGATTTTCTTCAGGTCGTAGCCCGGACGACCAAAGCTGGCGTTACGGAGGCTGAGGAAATCGCGCTGGGTCTTGCGCAGCTCGCCAGCCGCGCGCTTGCCCGCCGATTTCAGGACGCGATCGTAAGTCTCGGCGATCTGGCGGTCGATCACGCCCAGTTGCGGATCGGCGCAGATCACCTTCTCGACCTCGCGCTTGGCCGTCGCGCATTCGAAGGACGGACCGTTGCCGGAGACCGCATTCAGCGCCCGCAGCGGTTCAGTGCCGAATTTCGCGATCTCGGCGATCATGGTGCGGCGACCGCTCGCGGCATTGTCGTTGGCGGGGTCGAGCCGCAAGGCCGCCTCGTAATCGGCCAGGGCCTTCGCGCGCTCACCCATTTTCTTGTAGAGCACGGCGCGGTTGTTGTAGGTCTTCGCAAAGTTCGGATCGAGCTTGAGCGCGGCATCATAGTCGCTGAGAGCAGCCCCGAGCTCGCCCTTGAACTGGTAGGAATCGCCGCGGTTGGTCAGGAAGTTCGGGCGCTGCTCCCGCCGGATCGCCTGGTCGTAATCGGCGATGGCCTTGTCGTATTCGCCCATCGCGGCATAGACGAGACCGCGATTGTCGTAATATTCCGGCACCTTCGGATCGAGCCTGATCGCCTCGCCGTCATCGGCGACCGCCTTGTCGAGCTGGCCGAGCTTCTTCCAGGCCGCGCCACGGTTGGTGTAGGTGCGGGGCCGGTCGGGATCGAGCCGCAAGGCCTCGTCGAAATTCTTGATCGCCTTTTCGTTGTCACCACCGAGATAATAGGCCACGCCGCGGTCGGACCAGGCCTGCGCATAATCCGGCTTCAGCTTGATCGCCTGGTCGTAGTCGGCGAGCGCGCGGTCGAGCCGGCGCTGATTGGTATAGACGACACCGCGCAGCTCGAAGGCCTCCGCATTCTCAGGATCAAGCTCGATCGCCTTGCTGAGGTCAGCCGCGGCGCGGTTGAGGTCGCCGCCGGCTTCGCGCAGGAGGTCGCCGCGCAGGCGCCAGGCCTTTGCATTCCTGCCGTCGAGCGCAATGGCGCGGTCGATGTCCCTCAATGCCTGGGTGAGGCCGCCCAAGCTCCGCGCATTGGCGTCAGCGCGGACCAGCAGCGCCGCGGCGCGGTCGGAAGCGCTATTGGCGGCCTGGTCGATGACGGTGTTGCAGGCCGGAATCAGCTCCGCAGGAGCGGCCTTGCTCCCCATCATGCAATCGGTGGCGGCAGAGGCCGGGGCGGAGAGAACGAAGCTCATTGCCGCGCTGAAGAGAAAGATTTGCAGCGAAGTTTTGGCAAACGAAGACGTTTGCGCGGGAGGATGCGTGCCGCACATGGCAGAGAGCTCCGTGACGTCGGGTTCTCACCATTGTCGCGGCTGGCAAGGGATGGGTTCAAATCGCGTCTATCCACTCCGTCATGGCCGGGCTTGACCCGGCCATCCACGTCTAACCCGCGGCACAAGAACGTGGATGCCCGGGACGAGCCCGGGCATGACGAACTTGCGTGATGCAAAGCCCCTCAATACCCGTCCACCCCGCTGATCTCCTGCAGCCTGTCCTGCATCGCCTTCTTCAGATCATAGCCCGGCCGGCCGTATCCGGCGTTCCTGCGCGCGATGAAATCGTCCTGCGCGCGCTGGATCTTGCGCGCCTCCGCCGGGCTCTGGGCTTCGCGGATAGCGCGCAAATGCGATCCGTAGATTTCGCGATCGAGATCGGCGAGTTCGCGATTGCCGCAGATCGCCTTCTCCACAGCCCGGGCCGCACGCCTGCAATTGAAGCTGGGCTTGCCGGCGACGGCCATCTGCGCGCCGATCCGCTCGATCTCGCGCGCCATCGCCTTGTGATTGGCCTTGGCCTTTTCGTGGTTCGGGTCGATCTTCAGCGCCGCGCCGAAATCCTGCACCGCCTTGGGCTTGTCGCCCTTCTTGAGCCAGAGCTCGCCGCGCGCATTGAAGATGTCGGCAAGCGTGGGGTCGAGCAAAAGCGCGCGGCTGTCGTCGGCGATGGCGCGATCGATCTGGTCGTGCCGCGCATAAAGCGCCGCGCGCGCGATCAGCGCCTTGATCAGATCCGCCTTCGCCGTCTTATCATTGTCGATCACGGCGGCACAGGCTGTGGCGGCCTTGTCCATGTCGTCGGCCGCGGTCGCCGCGAGGCATGACGCGACATCGAGCTGGATCACCGCAGCCGGCTCGCCACCGGTCGCAGCCTGAGCGGCGGCGAGCGAGAGCGCGCAAAGCAATACGGCGCCTGACGATTGAATGAGTTTTTGAAAACGCATGCTCGCTGCAGTCGGAAGTCTTGCTTTCGGACCTGACTTAACTCTTGCCTTAAGTCTTGCCTCGGGGCCGTACTATCCATCATACGGCCGGATGGTGCTAGCTTGTGGCGCCGCTTACATCGGCTTCGGGGATCATCGTGTCGACATTCGAATGGATCATCACGCTTCTGCTCGGCGCCGTTGCCTTATCGGCGCTGGCGCGGCGGATCAAGGTCCCCTACCCGACCTTTCTCGCCATTGGCGGCGCACTGATCGCCTTCGTGCCATCCAGTCCGTCCTGGGCGCTGGAGCCCGACCTGGCATTGGCGCTTTTTGTCGCACCGGTGCTGCTCGACGCCGCCTTCGACACCTCGCTGCGCGATCTGCGCAACAATTGGGTTCCCGTCTCGACCCTGGTCGTCGCGGCGGTCGGCCTGACCACGGCCGGCGTCGCCTTCGTCGCGCACCGGTTGATGCCCGATATGCCGTGGGCCGCCGCGGTTGCGCTCGGCGCCATCGTGGCGCCGCCCGATGCAGCCGCGGCGGTCGCGATCCTGAGCCAGGTCAAGCTGCCCCACCGCATGGTGAAGGTCCTGGAAGGCGAAAGCCTGCTCAACGACGCCACCGCGCTGCTGATCTATCGCATCGCGGTCGGCGCGGTCGCCGCCGAGCACCTGACATGGAGCCAGGTCGCGCCGACCATGGCGCTGGCGCTGGTCGGCAGCGTCGTGGCAGGTCTCGTCGCAGGCCGCATCATTCCGCTGTTCATGGAGCGCGTGACCGAGGCGCCGAGCGCGATCATCGTGCAGTTCGCCACCACCTTCATGGTCTGGATCGCCGCCGAGCATCTCGGCCTCTCCGGCATCCTCACCATCGTGGTCTACGCCATCACCCTCGCCCGAACGGCAGGGGCGCGCATGCCGGCGCGGCTGCGGGTGCCGTCCTATGCGGTCTGGGAGACGATGGTGTTCGTGCTCAACGTGCTCGCCTTCATGCTGATCGGCATGCAGATGCGGCCGATCTGGACGCGGCTGGACGCGGACGTGCGGTGGGAATATTGCGTGGCAGCGGCCTGGATCCTGCTCACCGTGGTGCTGGTCCGGCTGCTCTGGGTGACGTTCTACCGCACGACCTTGCGGGTGCTGGTCGCGCAGGGGATCTATCATCCGAAGGATCCGAAGCAGGTCGCCTCGGCCAAGGGCGGCCTCATCATCTCCTGGTGCGGCATGCGCGGCCTCGTCACGCTCGCCACCGCTTTCGCGCTGCCGGAGAATTTTCCCCAGCGCGACTTCATCGTCTTCATCGCCTTTGCGGTGGTGCTGGGGTCGCTGGTGATCCAGGGCCTGACGCTGCGGCCGCTGATTCTGGCGTTCGGCCTCAAGGACGACGATCCCGTCGGCACCGAGGTCGCACACGCCCGCGCCGTCGCCTATCGCGCCGCCCTCGATGCGATCGAGAGCGATCCGTCGGAGGAAGCCGAGATCCTGCGGCTCGAATATCGCGCAATCCTGATGCAGGCCGAAAACGATCCGAGCGGCGGCATCCCCAATGGCGAACTGCCGGCCGATCCCCTGCGCCGCCGCGCCATCGAGGCCGCGCGCAAATCGATCTTCGATCTCCGTGCCACCGAGGTGATCGGCGACGACGCCTTCCACCGGATCGAAGAGGAGCTCGATCGCGCAGAATTGAGCGCGGGGGGATGAGGCTTCTTTACCTCGCCCCGCTTGCGGGGAGAGGTCGACGCGCGCAGCGCGGCGGGTGAGGGGGTACAGGTCAGTCGGCAGACTCACGCGCGGAGAGAGCCCCTCACCCCTCCCTCTCCCCGTAAGGACGGGGAGAGGGAGAGCGTTGAACCAAACCCCTCCTTCCCAGACTCATTCCTGATGACGACCGTGACCGACGACCGTCGTGTACGCGCGCGAGATGCGGCGCCTGCACGATATTTTTATCTGCATATGTCCCTGGCCTGCGCGGCCACCGCATTTCTCGGCTTCGCACCGACCTATTGGGTTCCGCTCGCCAACCGGACGTTGTCGGCAAGCCCCGTGATTCACTTTCACGGGCTCCTGTTCTTCACCTGGTCTCTCTATTTCGTGCTCCAGACCTGGCTCGCAGCCTCCGGCCGCGTCGTCAACCACCGCTCGCTGGGCATCGCCGGCGTGTCGCTCGCGACTGCGATGACGATCTTCGGCTTCCTCGCCTTCGTGCACGTGATGCAGCATTCCGCAGCGCTCGGACAGCGCGAGGCCGGCATCGGTTTCTCCATCGTGCCGATGAGCGGGATCGCGTTCTTCGCGATCGTGTTCGTGCTCGCGATCACGAACACGCGCAGGCCCGAGACTCACAAGCGCCTGATGCTGCTCGCCGCGGTCTCGATCCTCGATGCCGCGATCGCGCGTTGGTTCCTGACCTTCCTCGCGCCTCCGGGACCGCCCGGTCCGCCCCCGGTGCCCGTGACGATCGCGCCGGCTGTCGTCGCATCGCTCCTGCTCGTCGTCGCCATGGTGCGCGACTGGCGCAGCGAAGGCCGCGTGCACCCGGTCTATATCTACGGCACGCTCGCGCTGCTGACGGTGAAGGTGCTGAACTGGCCGATCAGCGAGAGCGCGGCGTGGCACGCGTTCGCCGGCGGGATACTGGCGCTGTCGCAGTGAGCCCTCAGCGCTTGTAATGCAAACTCAAATGTGGATCCGTCACCCTGAGAGCTTGTGACCCTATGAGTTGCGGGCGCGCTATTTGGCTCGGTGGGACGATAGCAATCGGGCGGTAGGCCTCAAGGTTGGTGGGATTTGCTCAC
>NZ_JADPKR010000103.1 GCF_023074055.1 Bradyrhizobium sp. 141 | reverse complement strand
CGCGGTGGACGCGGCAGCGTCGGCACGAGAGGTGCGGGCAGGGCGGGTAGTCCCTGTGAGCCCGAGGCTTCGTGCAGACGAGCGGCGCTGCTAGGTTCGTCTCGCCTGTAAGTTTCCGGCTCCGTCGACAGGGCTGGAAAAACTGCGGCGAAATGGCGAACCGCGCGTACGGCAAAACCGTGTGGTCCTGACCGTCGTTGCTACGGTCAAGCCTTTCGCGAAGGTGCGAGCGAGCCCAACCGGGCAGACTGCATCATCCAATTCGCGGGGCGAGGGAGGCCAGAAGGAAAGTTCGGCTCCCGGGAGAGCACGGCATAAGCCGTCCGACCATCGCGCAGGGAAGGCCGAGTGTTCGGCACCACCTGTATGCTGCTGTGCGGTTCTTTCTGCGTGTGTGCGTTTCGCGCAGCGGACCGCGGGTGCGAGCTGGCACCCGGCCTTCCCTGCGCCCTCTTGGCTCAAGAGGGCGGAGCGACCAAGCAAAGCTCGGGCGAAACCAGCCGCGAGAATGCGAAGGCGTGTCTGTGAGTCAAACTGCGTGTCACAAGCTCGATGTCGTAGGGTGGGCAAAGGCGCTCTTGCGCCGTGCCCACGATCTCTCTCGGCCGCGAAAGATACGTGGGCACGCTTCGCTTTGCCCACCCTACGGCACTGCACGTCGGGATGTGCATTCGAGCATCGCGAGGCTGCCTCTTGCTCCGTCATTGTGAGCGCTGCGACTTGTCCGCCGAAGCCCTGGCGAAGGCGGAAGCAATCCAGTCTGTCACCTCGGAAAGAGTCTGGATTACTCCGTCGCAAGGGCTCCTCGCAATGACGGGGAGAGAGCACGTGCGCCACACTCTCCGCTCGTGCCCCGGACGTAGCGCAGCGGCCCGGCGATGCGAAGCATCGTCCGGGGGGTGCGCTGCAGAGCCGGGGCCCATCTTGGCGCGCCCTACCCTGTGGCCCTGGGTCGCGGCTCTACGCCGCAACGCTCAACGCGTTGCAGCTTGTCCGGGACACGCGCATCCCAGCTAGCGTCCATGTCTCCCGCAATTGTGCGAGGCGGTTCGTTTACCAATCCCGTGGGGATGCGATTTCCATCTCGCGGTTTGCTTGCGGCTGTAGTACTTTCGTCTCAAGCGAGCCCGGGTAACGGGCGGCAGGGGGAGGCTGATGAGGCGTGCGGGGCTGTTTGGCGTACCGCGGGTACGGCCATGGTCGTGGCAGGCGTTTCTGCTCGGATGCGTCGTTGTCGCCGTGTCGGCCGTGCTTCAGGGCATCTGCGTCGCGCTCGGCGCAAAACTCTATTTTGCAGCGTTCCTGCCCGGCCTGTTCGTGCTCGGCATCGTCGCGGGCACGCCGGCGGCGGGGCTTGCCGCGTTGTTCACCATCCCGCTGGTGTGGTGGGCGTTCATTCCGCCCTTTTTCGAGTTCAACGCCCTGTCCAGCGCAAATACCGATTCCATCAACCTGTTCTGCCTGCTCGCCGTGCTGCTGATCGGCCTTGCCGATCTCTGCCGCGAGACGATGAGGATCATCAGCCGCGGCGGGCTGAAGCCCCCGGGCGAGAGCGCGGCAACGAATCCGCAATAAATCGCTCTCGGAATCGTCCCGGTGGGACGCTGCGCGTTGCGTGCGCGCAACAGTCCGGCAACCATCCACGAGCTTGCCGTGCGCCGCTAACTTTTCGAAAAAGATTTGGCCGCAATTTCTCCCGCGGGAATGACGAGGGAGTTTTCGGACATGAACGGCCAAATCAATGGTCACGCCATCCTGGAGAACGTGCGCCGCTATCGCGGCATCGCATCGCTCTATCGCCAGACCGCTGCATTCCGCCCGGGCCAGAGCTGGTCGCTGCTGGAGCAGGCGAGGGATTGGGAAGCACGGGCACTGTCGGAGCTGGAAGCCTATTTCGCGTTGCGCGCGGACTACGCGGCTCCGCTGGCAGCCTGATCGTTAACCATGGCTCACGGTATGATCGTGAGATCGGGCGCGGGCACCACGAATTGTCCGCCCCAGGCGCGAACCTCCGCCAGCTGGGCGATGATCTCGTCCCTCAGATTCCAGGGCAGGATGAAGACGTAATCGGGTCTGCCCGCGATCAGCGCGGCGGGATCGCGGATCGGCAGATGCGTTCCCGGAAGCAGCAGGCCCTGCTTGTGCGGATTGCGGTCCACGGTGAAGGCAATCAGCTCGCGCGTGATGCCGCAATAATTGAGCAGCGTGTTGCCCTTCGCGGGCGCGCCATAGGCCAGCACCGTCTTGCCCGCGCGCCGCGCCGCGACGAGGAAGTCGCGGATCGTCTCGCGCTTGGCCGCTACCTTCGCTTGAAAATCACTGTAGGTCGCGGGCCGATCGAGCCCTGCGACAGCCTCGCGCCGACGCAATTCCTCGAGGGCGGGCGAGGAGATGTGAAGCGCAGCTTCGGTGCAGACGTGAACGCGCAGCGAGCCGCCATGGGTCGGCAGTTCATCCACGTCGAAAACGCGCAGGCCATGTGCGCGAAAAACCGTCTCGAAGGTCGCGAGCGAGAAGTACGAGAGATGCTCGTGATAGATCGTGTCGAACTGAATCTGTTCGATCAGGTGCAACAGATGCGGAAGCTCCAGCGTGGCGCGCCCGGTCTCGGGCAGGAGAATGCGCAGGCCCGCGACGAAATCGTTGATATCAGGAACGTGCGGGAGCACGTTGTTGGCGACGATCAGCTCGGGCCTGTGGCCTTCGGCGCGCAGCGCTGCGGCTGTATCGCGGCCGAAATAGCAGGTCCGGGTCGGGATGCCCTTGGCGATGGCGGCCGCTGCAGGGCCGCTGGCCGGCTCAATCCCGAGCGCGCGGATGCCGGCGCGCTGAAAATACTGCAGCAGATATCCGTCATTGCTGGCGATCTCGATCACCTCGGACGCCGTACCGAGCTTGGCGCGGGCGATCATGTCTGCGGCATAGTGCTCCGCATGACGCAGCCAGCTCTCGGAATAGGACGAATAGTAGAGATACTGGTCGAAGATGTTGGCCGCAGGCGCGAATTGCGGAAGCTGGACCAGCCCGCAGCCGCGGCAGACACGGGCGTGCAGCGGATAGGTCGGCTCGGTGGCGTCCGCCCGCTCCGGCGGCACGAAGGAATTCGCGAGAGGCGACAGGCCGAGATCGACGAAGGTCTCGTCGAGCTCCCGCGCGCAAAAGCGGCACAGATGCCTGTCCATGAATGGATCGTCCCGTTGTGCCGTCGTGCCGCGGCTGTTAGTGAATCCTCACAAGCCACGGAAATTCCGATAACGTTGCGCATGATGCAACCCAAAAGGCGTTTCGGTGAACGGATGTTCGCAACGGCGGCGTGCGCGCGTGGCCGCGCCGGGGGGCTGAGATGAAGTTCACTCCATTGGCTCTGCCAGGCGTGGTCGAAATCGGCATCGAGCCGGAGACCGACGCGCGCGGATTCTTCGCCCGGCTGTTCGACGCTGAGGCGTTCGCGGCGCAGGGCCTGCCGACGCAATTCGCGCAACACAGCCTGTCCCGCAACGAACGCGCCGGCACCCTGCGGGGCCTGCACCACCAGGCCGGCCGGCCGGAGGCCAAGCTGGTGCGCTGCGTTGCCGGCCGTGCCTTCGACGTGATCGTCGATTTACGCCGGTCCCTTCCGAGCTATGGACAATGGTGTTCGGTCGAGCTCGCCGCCGACCGCGGCAATGCCGTGTTCATCCCCGCCGGATGCGCGCACGGCTTCCAGACGCTCGTCGAGGCGACCGAGCTGATGTATTGCATCGATGTGCCCTATGACGCGCAAGGCGCTTCCGGCATTCGCTGGGACGATCCGTCGCTGGCAATCGCCTGGCCGCTGCCTGATCCGATCCTGTCCGCGCGCGACCGCGCGCTGCCGCATCTCGCATGAGCCGGGTGCTGGTCACGGGCGCGTCAGGATTCCTCGGCCGTGCGCTGTTGCCCGCGCTGGTCGGTCGGGGCTTCGAGGTCCATGGCATCGCGCGCTCGGCTCAAGCGGCGGTGGCCGGCGTGTCGTGGCACGCGGCTGATCTGCTCACCGAAGCCGGCCGCAGGCTCGCGCTCTCTGTAGCGCGTCCGACGCATCTGGTTCATCTCGCCTGGGAAGCCCGGCCGGGCCGCTATCGCGAGGATCCCGTCAACCGGCTCTGGGCGGAGGCCAGCATCGACCTGCTCGCGCGCGCGAGGGCCGGCGGCACCCGCCGTATCCTCGGCATCGGAAGCTGCCTCGAATACGGACCGCAGAGCGGTCCATGCGAGGAACGCACCAGCCAATGCAATCCCACGACATTGTACGGACAAGCCAAGCTCGCTACGGCCGAAGCCTATATCGCGGCAGGCGCTAGCTGGGGCCGCGTGTTTGTCCCGTTCGGCCCGCACGAGCCGCAGGCGCGCCTCATCCCCTCGCTGATCCGGAGCCTGCGCGCGGGACAAGAATTCGGCTGCTCGCATGGCGGGCAGCTGCGCGATTTCGTCTATGTCGATGACCTCGCGCAGATGATCGCCGCCGTGCTTGGCAGCGAGCTCACCGGCGCGGTCAATCTCGCCAGCGGCGAACCGCGCAGTCTGCGCAGCGTGATCGAGCATGTCGCAGGTCTCCTCAAAGCACGCCATCTGGTCAGGTTCGGCGCCGTCGCCGCCACGGGTGTCGACGCCGAGCCGATCCTTGCCGCTGACGTCCGCCGCCTTCGTGAAGTGACCGCAGGTCTGCCGCTCGTGGGATTCGAGGAGGGCGCCGCACGCGGCCTTGCGTGGTGGATCGATCGTCTGCCGGGGAGGGAATGACGTGCGGTCCCCTCGCAGAGCGCCGGCGGCAGGCGGGCACCCGTGGCAATTACGGAGTTGTCTCGCGGCCGGCCTGTGCTAGCAACGCGCCGAGCGAAATTTCCTTCACGCCGCCCGGGGCAAGCGATGACCACGTTCAACCGCATCTTCACGACCGAGCGTCTGCTGCAGATCATCTTGATCCTGGCGGCGACCATCGCCATGAAGCTGCTGAGCTGAGCGCGGGCGGATCATCGTCCGCCGAGTTCGGGCACGTCGGGCAGGTAGTTCGAGCCTTCCGAGCCCAGAAAATCGAACATCGCCTGCGCCGGCGGCAGCAGCACCTTGTCGCTGCGGCGGATCACGTACCATTGCCGCACGATCGGCAGGCCCGCGACGTCGAGCACGATGAGCCGGCCCTCGGTGAGCTCATGCGCCACCGTGTGGGCCGAGATGAAGGCGATGCCGAGCCCGGCGATGACGGCCTGCTTGATGGTCTCGTTGCTGCTCATCTCCATGCCGATGATCGGCTCGAGGTCGGATTTCTGGAACATGCCCTCCATCAGCGTCCGCGTGCCCGAGCCGGGCTCGCGGGTGAGGAAGGTCTCGTGCACGAGATCGGTCAGGTTGAGGCCGGAATCCTTCTCCAGCCAGTGCCCCTTGCGCGCGACGATGATGTGCGGATTGCGCCCGAGCTGGCGGACGTCGACCGTGACGTCGGCCGGTGGCCGACCCATCACCGCGAAATCGAGGTCGTAGCCGTGCATGGCCTCGCGGATCTCCTCGCGATTGCCGATGGTCAGCTTGATCTCGATCTTGGGGTACCGCTTGGAGAACGCCGCGATCGCGTGCGGCACGAAATATTTCGCGGTCGAGACCGCGCCGAGATGCACCGCGCCGCCGGTCCGCCCCGCAAGCAGGTCGAGCGCGCCCTGGCAGTCCATGATGGCGGCCTCGACCCGCTCGGCCAGCGTCAGCACCTCCTTGCCCGCCTCCGTCAGCAGCATGCCGTCGCCGGTCCGCTGCACCAGCGGCAGGCCGGCGAGGTCCTGCAGCTGCCGGAGCTGCTGGGTCACGGCCGGCTGGGTCAGCCCGAGATGGCCGGACGCCGCCGTCACGCTGCCCTTGGCCGAGAGCGCCGCAAGCGAGCGCAGCTGCCGGATCGTCAGATGCCGGAGCTGGGTCGTCGCATGGCCAGGGCCATTATAAGAAAATTCTTTGATGCTCATTACGATTAGAAATTTTCCTTATTAAGCCGCCCCTGTCAATCTCCTGATGCCGGGACTGACCGTACCGACCTCCAGAGGGGAGGGAACTGGATACGGCGCCCGCAAAGGGGATGCGCAGATGACCGGGCAATTGAGGCTGGACGACCACCTTCAACGGTATTCAGAGACCGCGCCTCACGCGCTGGCAGTGGCGGCCGCGGTCGATGCCATCGCCACGGCAGCCATCGAGATCGCCGACCTCATCGCCACCGGAGATCTGGCGGACGCCTCCGGCCTGACCATTGGCCGCAACAGCGACGGCGACCTCCAGCGCGATCTCGACGTGCAGGCTGATGCGATCCTGCGCCGCTGCCTCAGCAAGGTGCCGGTCGCAGCGCTCGCCTCGGAAGAGATGCGCGAGGCCCAGATCGGCGATCGCGAGGCCAAGATCTGTATCGCGATCGATCCGCTCGACGGCTCCTCCAACATCGACATCAACATGACGGTCGGCACGATCTTCTCGATCCTGCCGGCCCCAGACGACCCCGCGCTCGCCTTCCATCAGCGCGGCTCGGCGCAGCTTGCGGCGGGCTTCGTCACCTACGGCCCGCAGACCTCCCTGGTGCTGACGCTCGGCGAGGGCGTCGACATCTTCACGTTCGACCGCAAGGCGGGCTGCTTCCGCCTCGCGCGCGCCAGCGCCCAGATCGCCGAGGCCTGCGAGGAGTTCGCGATCAATGCGTCGAACCGCCGGCACTGGGATTCGCCGGTGCGCGCCTTCGTCGACGAATGCCTCGCCGGCGTCGAAGGGCCCGCCAACCACAATTTCAACATGCGCTGGGTCGGCTCGCTGGTCGCCGAGGCCTATCGCATCCTCACCCGCGGCGGGGTCTTCCTCTATCCCTCGGACGCGCGTCCCGGCTACGGCGACGGCCGCCTGCGGCTCGTCTACGAGGCGCATCCGATGGCCATGATCATCGAGCAGGCCGGCGGCTCCGCCACTACGGGACGTGAGCGCATCCTCGACCTTTCAGCGCAGAGCCTGCATCAGCGCGTGCCGCTGATCATGGGCTCGAGCAACGAGGTGCGCCGCGTCGAGGAGCTGCATTGCGATCCGTTGCTGGTCGCCAGCGTCTCCGCGCCGCTGTTCGCGCGGCGTGGCTTCTTCCGGCAGTGAGCGAGGCGTCCCATGTCCAGGAAGCATCCGATCATCTCCATCACCGGCTCCTCCGGCGCCGGCACCACCTCGGTCAAGAAGACCTTCGAGCAGATATTTTTCCGCGAGAAGGTCAACGCCGCCTACATCGAGGGTGACGCCTTCCATCGCTACGATCGCGCCGAGATGCGTGCGCAGATGGCGAAGGAGGCCGATCGCGGCAACAAGCATTTCAGCCATTTCAGCCCCGAGACCAATCTGTTCGAGGAGCTGGAGCGCGCGTTCCGCGACTATGGCGAGACCGGCACGGCGACGACACGGCATTACGTGCATGACGCCGAGGAGTCCGCGCTGCATGGCGCAGCGCCCGGCACCTTCACCGACTGGAAGCGGCTGCCGGAGAATTCAGACCTGTTGTTCTACGAGGGCCTGCACGGCGCCGTCGTCACCGACAAGGTCAATGTCGCGCGCTATGCCGACCTGAAGATCGGCGTCGTTCCGGTCATCAATCTCGAATGGATCCAGAAGCTGCACCGCGATCGCAGCGCGCGCGGATATTCGACCGAGGCGGTCACCGACACCATCCTGCGGCGGATGCCGGACTACATCCACTACATCTGCCCGCAATTCACCGAGACCGACATCAACTTCCAGCGCGTGCCGACGGTGGACACCTCCAATCCGTTCATCGCCCGCTGGATCCCGACGCCGGACGAATCGATGGTGGTGATCCGCTTCAAGAATCCGCGCGGCATCGATTTCCCCTATCTGCTCTCGATGCTGCCCCAGAGCTGGATGTCGCGCGCGAATTCGATCGTCTGCCCCGGCGCGAAACTCGATCTCGCGATGCAGCTGATCCTGACGCCGCTGATCATGCAGCTCATCGAGCGCAAGCGGAGCATGAAGTGATGACGTGCAACAACGACAACAATGGGAGGATCCGATGAACATCTCGGTTCATGCCGAAGCCGACCTCAATGCAGTCACGCACAATGATCTCGCCAACGCCGTCCGCTTCCTCGCGGTCGATGCCATCGAGACGTCGCAGTCGGGCCATCCGGGTCTGCCCATGGGAATGGCCGATGTCGCGACCGTGCTGTTCTCGCGCTTCCTGAAATTCGACTCGGCGCATCCGAACTGGCCCGACCGCGATCGCTTCGTGCTATCGGCGGGCCACGGCTCGATGTTGCTCTACGCGCTGCTGCATCTGACCGGCGGCGACGTCAGCCTCGACGACATCAAGGCCTTCCGGCAATGGGGCTCGAAGACGCCGGGGCATCCGGAATACGGCCATACGCCGGGCGTGGAGACCACGACAGGGCCATTGGGACAGGGGATCGCGACCGCGGTCGGCATGGCGCTCGCCGAGCGGATGGCCAACGCACGGCATGGCGACAGTCTCGTCGATCACTTCACTTATGTCATCGCCGGCGATGGCTGCCTGATGGAAGGCATCAGCCAGGAGGCGATCTCGCTCGCCGGCCATCTCCAGCTCGGCCGCCTGATCGTGCTGTTCGACGACAACGGCATCTCCATCGACGGGCCCACGTCGCTTGCGACCTCCGATGACCAGCTCGCGCGCTTCGCCGCGTCCGGCTGGTCGGTGCGCCGTGTCGATGGGCACGATCCCGAAGCAGTTGCGCTAGCGATCGCGGAAGAGCGCGAAACCGCAAAACCGTCGCTGATCGCTTGCCGCACCATCATCGGCTATGGCGCACCGGACCGGCAAGGTACCGAGAAGGCGCATGGCGCGCCGCTCGGCACCGAGCAGACCGCGGCGGCGCGCCGGTCCCTCGGCTGGGACTATCAGCCCTTCGTGGTGCCGATCCCGATCTCGAAGGCGTGGCGGATGATCGGACAGCGCGGGCAGGTCGCGCGTCTCGCCTGGCTCGACCGC
This sequence comes from Bradyrhizobium sp. 141, assembly GCF_023074055.1. GTDB lineage: Bacteria > Pseudomonadota > Alphaproteobacteria > Rhizobiales > Xanthobacteraceae > Bradyrhizobium. The sequence continues at coordinate 344,659 of NZ_JADPKR010000103.1, read as the reverse complement.
TATGAATGCGCGACGCCCGAGCAGCGCGACATGTTCATCGAGGGCAAGGCAGTCGCCCTGCCGAACGCCTATGCCCAGGCGGCGGCGAAATTGCGCGAACGCTACGCCACCGAGCGTCCGAAGCTGGCGACACGCCAGGCCTCGCAACAGGTGCTCGACGGCATCGCGGGGACCATTCCCGGATTTGTCGGCGGCTCGGCGGATCTGACGCATTCGAACCTGACGCATGCCAAGGCGCAGGCCCCCGTCAAGCCCGGCGCGTTCGCCGGCGACTACATCCATTACGGCATTCGCGAGCACGGCATGGCCGCCGCGATGAATGGCCTCGCGCTGCACGGTGGGTTCATTCCCTACGGTGGCACCTTCCTCGCGTTCTCCGATTACAGCCGACCGGCGATCCGCCTCGCGGCCCTGATGCGGCTGCGCGTCATCCACGTGATGACCCACGATTCCATCGGGCTCGGCGAGGACGGGCCGACGCATCAGCCGGTCGAGCATCTTGCGGCGCTGCGCGTCATTCCGAACTTGCTCGTATTCCGTCCCGCCGATGCGGTCGAGACCCTGGAAGCCTGGGACTGCGCACTCGAAGCGGAAGATCGTCCCTCCGTGCTGTGCCTGTCGCGTCAGGCATTGCCGACCTTCCGCAGCGATGTGCGCGGCAGGAACCGCGTCGCGCGCGGCGCCTATCTGATCGTCTCGCCCGATGGCGGCCGCGACGTGACGTTGATGGCGACCGGCTCGGAAGTGTCGATCGCGCTGGAGGCCGCGCGCCTGCTTGCGACCGAGCACGTTCGCGCCGCCGTGGTCTCCGCGCCATGCTTCGCGCTGTTCGAGGAGCAGCCGGAGGATTACCGCGCCGCTGTTCTCGGCACCGCGCCACGGGTCGGTGTCGAGGCGGCCGTCGCCGGCGACTGGTATCGCTGGATCGGCGCTGAGGGCGAATTCGTCGGCATGCGCGGCTTCGGCGCCTCGGCGCCGGCGCCCGTGCTCTACCGCGAATTCGGCATCACTCCGCAGAGCATTGCGGAAGCCGCCCGCCGGGCGATCGCTCGCAAGAGACAATAAGGAGGACTTCTCGTGGCCCGTATCACACTTCGTCAACTGCTCGATCACGCCGCCAGCTACGGTTACGCGGTGCCGGCGTTCAACATCAACAACATGGAGCAGGGCATCGCGATCATGCAGGCGGCCGCCGAGGTCGATGCGCCCGTGATCATGCAGGCCTCGCGCGGTGCGCGCAGCTATGCCGGCGACCTCATGCTCTCGCACATGATCGACGCGCTGGAGCGGACCTATCCGGACATTCCGCTCTGCATGCATCAGGACCATGGCAATGACGAAGCGACTTGCGCGTCCGCCATCGCCCACGGCTTCACGTCCGTCATGATGGACGGCTCGCTCAAGGCCGATGCCAAGACGGCGGCCGATTACGACTACAACGTCGCAATCACCCGACGCGTCGTCGATCTCGCGCATTGGGTCGGCGCATCCGTCGAGGGCGAGCTCGGCGTGCTCGGCTCGCTCGAACACGGCGGCGGCGAACAGGAAGATGGCCACGGCGTCGAGGGCAAGGTCAGCCATGACCAGCTCTTGACCGATCCCGACCAGGCGGTCGACTTCGTCCGCGCCACCAAGGTCGATGCGCTCGCCATCGCGATGGGTACCTCGCACGGCGCCTACAAGTTCAGCCGCAAGCCTGATGGTGACATCCTGGCGATGCGGGTGGTCGAGGAGATCCATCGCCGCCTGCCGAACACGCATCTGGTGATGCATGGCTCATCCTCGGTGCCGCAGCCGCTCCAGGACATGTTCAACCAGTTCGGCGGCGAGATGCCTCAGACCTGGGGCGTGCCGGTCGAGGAGATCGTTCGCGGCATCAAGAGCGGCGTACGCAAGGTCAACATCGACACCGATTGTCGCCTCGCGATGACCGCGGTGTTCCGCAAGGTCGCAGCGCAAACGCGCTCCGAATTCGATCCACGGAAGTTCCTGAAGCCCGCGATGGACGCGATGCGTGAGCTTTGCCGCGAGCGTTTCGAGCAGTTCGGCACTGCGGGCCACGCCAGCAAGATCAAGGTCATTCCCTTGAGCGAAATGGCACGGCGCTATCGCGCGGGCGAATTGGACCCGCGCATCGACGCCCGTGAACCCGTTGCGGCCTAATCGATCAGAAAAGAGCAGCAGAGAAAACAGCAGGAGAGAGACATGAACGCACATGCAGGCACAGTCCGCGGCAAAGAGCGCTATCGTTCCGGCGTGATGGAATACAAGCGCATGGGCTATTGGGAGCCCGACTACACGCCAAAGGACACGGATGTGATCGCGCTGTTTCGTGTCACGCCGCAGGAAGGCGTCGACCCGATCGAGGCGTCGGCCGCAGTCGCCGGCGAATCCTCGACCGCGACCTGGACCGTGGTGTGGACCGATCGGCTGACCGCGGCGGAGAAATATCGCGCAAAATGCTACCGTGTCGATCCGGTGCCGGGCACGCCGGGCTCGTATTTCGCCTATATCGCCTATGATCTCGATCTGTTCGAGCCGGGTTCGATCGCCAACCTCTCGGCCTCGATTATCGGCAACGTGTTCGGCTTCAAGCCGCTCAAGGCCTTGCGTCTCGAGGACATGCGCTTCCCCGTCGCCTATGTGAAGACGTTCCAGGGGCCGGCGACCGGCATCGTGGTCGAGCGCGAGCGCCTGGACAAGTTCGGCCGGCCGCTGCTGGGCGCGACGGTGAAGCCGAAGCTCGGGCTTTCGGGCCGCAACTATGGCCGCGTCGTCTATGAGGCGCTGAAGGGCGGGCTCGATTTCACCAAGGACGACGAGAACATCAACTCGCAGCCCTTCATGCACTGGCGCGATCGTTTCCTGTACTGCATGGAAGCCGTGAACCGCGCGCAGGCCGCCTCCGGGGAAGTGAAGGGCACGTACCTGAACATCACCGCGGGCACGATGGAGGACATGTACGAGCGTGCCGAGTTCGCCAAGGAGCTCGGGTCGTGCATCGTCATGATCGACCTCGTGATCGGCTACACCGCGATCCAGTCGATGGCCAAATGGGCGCGGCGCAACGACATGATCCTGCACCTGCATCGCGCCGGACACTCGACCTACACCCGGCAGAAGAGCCATGGCGTGTCGTTCCGCGTCATTGCTAAATGGATGCGGCTTGCCGGCGTCGACCACATCCATGCCGGCACGGTGGTCGGCAAGCTGGAAGGCGATCCCAACACCACGCGCGGCTATTACGATGTCTGCCGCGAGGACTTCAACCCGACCAAGCTCGAGCACGGCCTGTTCTTCGACCAGTCCTGGGCGAGCCTCAACAAGATGATGCCGGTCGCCTCGGGCGGCATCCATGCCGGCCAGATGCACCAGCTACTCGACCTCCTGGGCGAAGACGTCGTCCTGCAGTTCGGCGGCGGCACCATCGGCCACCCCATGGGCATTGCGGCCGGCGCGATCGCCAACCGCGTGGCGTTGGAAGCGATGATCCTCGCTCGCAACGAGGGGCGCGACTACGTCCACGAGGGCCCGGAGATCCTGGCCCGGGCGGCGGAGACGTGCACGCCGCTGAAGGCGGCGCTCGAAGTCTGGAAGGACGTGACCTTCAATTATCAATCCACCGACACGCCGGACTTCGTGCCGACCGCGCTCGAAACCGTTTGAGGAGACGCAGCATGAAACTCACTCAGGGTTGCTTTTCGTTCCTGCCCGATCTCACCGACGACCAGATCACCAAGCAGGTGCAATATTGCCTTGGAAACGGCTGGGCGGTGAATATCGAGTTCACCGACGATCCCCATCCCCGCAATACCTATTGGGAGATGTGGGGCCTGCCGATGTTCGACCTTCAGGACGCCGCCGGCGTGATGATGGAGCTCGCGGAGTGCCGCAGGGTGTATGGCGACCGCTACATCCGCATCAGCGGCTTCGATTCCAGCCATGGCTGGGAATCGGTGCGGATCTCCTTCCTCGTCAACCGGCCGCCGCAAGAGGCGGAGTTCGAATTGGTGCGGCAGGAAGTCGGCGGCCGCGCGATCCGTTACACCACCGTGCGAAGGCCGGCCGCGCACGCGTCAACTTAAAGCCATCCGCTTCCGCGCGGAGCTCTCCCTGCTCCGCATCCTTGGCGGACCACTGCTTCGCCGCTCCCGGCGGCGAAGCTCTTTTCTTCGAGGGTAGCTATGCTGGACGTTCCCCACGCAACCACGACTGAGCCCGGCGAGACCAGTTTCGATCTCCGCAAGGAAGCTGAAGCTGCCGGGATCACCGACACGCTGCAGCAGCTCGAGCAGGAGCTGGTCGGATTGAAGCCGGTGAAGAACCGCGTGCGCCAGATCGCCTCGCTGCTGCTGATCGAACGCATCCGGCAGCGCGCGGGCCTGGCCTCCGCGCCTCCGACGCTGCACATGTCGTTCACCGGCAATCCCGGCACCGGCAAGACCACGGTGGCGCTGCGCATGGCCAAGATCCTGCACGGTCTCGGCTTCGTGCGGCGCGGGCAGGTGATCTCGGTCACGCGTGACGATCTCGTCGGTCAATACATCGGCCACACCGCGCCGAAGACGAAGGAGATCTTGAAGAAGGCGATGGGCGGCGTGTTGTTCATCGACGAGGCCTATTATCTCCATCGCCCCGACAACGAGCGCGACTACGGCCAGGAGGCGATCGAGATCCTGCTCCAGGTGATGGAGAACCAGCGCGACGACCTGGTCGTGATCCTTGCCGGCTATGGCGAGCGGATGACGAGCTTCTTCGCCTCCAACCCCGGCTTCCGTTCGCGCATCGCGCATCACATCGAATTTCCGGACTATGCCGAAGCCGAGCTGCTTGTCATCGCCGAACTGATGTTGAAGGAGCGCGGCTATCGCCTCTCGGCTGCGGCGCGCGAGGCGTTCGAGAGATACATTGCGCTGCGCCGGACGCAGCCGTTCTTCTCCAATGCGCGCTCGATCCGCAACGCCGTCGACCGCATCCGGCTGCGGCAGGCCGATCGCCTGGTGTCCGATCTCGACCGCATGCTCGATGTCGCCGACCTCGAAACCATCGATCCCATGGACGTCCTGGCGAGCCGCGTCTTCAGCGGCGGCGCCGATGCGGGGAGTGCAAAGCCATGACCAGAGAGATCATCATCGCTCCCTCGATTCTGGCCGCGGATTTCGCGCGCCTCGGCGAGGAGATCGCGGCAATCGACACGGCCGGCGCCGACTGGATCCATTGCGACATCATGGACGGGCATTTCGTCCCCAACATCAGTTATGGCGCCGACGTCATCAAGGCGATCCGTCCGCTGACGAAGAAGGTGTTCGACGTTCATCTGATGATCGCGCCTGTCGATCCCTATCTCGAAGCGTTCGCGAAGGCAGGCGCCGACGTCATCACGGTGCACGCCGAAGCCGGCCCGCATCTCGACCGCTCACTCCAGGCGATCCGTGCGCTCGGCAAGAAGGCCGGCGTCAGCCTGTGTCCGGCCACTCCCGAGAGCGCGATCGCCTATGTGCTCGATCGCGTCGATCTCGTGCTGGTGATGACAGTCAATCCGGGATTTGGCGGCCAGTCCTTCCTCGAATCCCAGCTCGAGAAAATCGAACGGATCAGAACCATGATCGGCGACCGGCCGATCCGGCTCGAGGTCGACGGCGGCGTCACGCGTGACAATGCCGCTGCGGTGGCGGCGGCGGGCGCCGATACGCTGGTGGCGGGTTCCGCGGTGTTTCGCGGCAAGAGCGCTGCCGAATATGCGGCCAATATTGCAGCCATCCGCATCGCCGCCGAGGCCGGCCGGGTTCCGAAGCTGCAGGATAATGCCGCGCATCCGATGCGCCTCGGTGAAGGCGCGCGCATCCGCTAGACCCAAGGGACACTATCGGAGACGGCGCGGTTCCGGTTGTGCCAGCACGTATCACTTGTCTCCGGGGCTCTACGGAGAATATCGCGCAGGAGTGCCCGGCTCTTCAGGCCGGGGTAACCAATGCGCCGGAGACGAAGGCTCGATTAACTCCCGCGCAACGCTATGCGCCGCAATCTTCGATTGAGGAACTCTGAGAGAGCGCGGGGATGCGGATCGAGGATATCTGCGGGCATGAGGCCTGCGTGCGGCGTGGAGCGATGGCATGAGTATGCATCGCTTGTTCGCCGAGCAGCTTCGTTGCGCCACCGACACGGCCGGACAGGTCGACCTCGTCAAGCTGGGCGAGCTCGTCGGCGCAGCCTATGAGGCGAGTGATCGCGAGCGCCAGCGGATGATCGACGCACGCGCGCAGACTCACGACGAGGTCGAGGAAGACCTGCTGCGGACCCGTGAGTTCCTGGACACTATCGTCGAGAACATCCCGATCGCGGTGTTCGCGAAGTGCGCGAAGGATTCCCGTTACATCCTGCTCAACCGCGCCGGCGAGAACTATTATGGCCTGCAGCGCGAGCAGATGCTGGGCAGGACCCCCGACGAGATATTCCCCGCAGATGTCGCCCGCGTGGTCAATGAGCAAGACCGCAGGGTCGTTGCCAGCGGGATGCCGATGTTCCTCGAGGAGCATCTGCTCGAAATCGGCGTCAAGGGTCACGACCGGGTCGTCAACTCGCGAAAGATGCTGATCACCGGCGATGCCGGCGATCCGCAATATCTGGTCGGCGTGATCGAGGACGTCACCGAGCGCGTCAACACCCAGGAACGCATCAGTCACCTCGCGCATCATGACGTGCTGACTGATCTGCCGAACCGCAGCGCCTTCAACGCCGCGCTCGACGAGCGGTTGGAGCGGGCGCAGGAGGCGGCGACCAGTTTTGCCGTGCTCAGCCTCGATCTCGACCGCTTCAAGGAGGTCAACGACGTGTTCGGCCATCCCGTCGGCGACATGCTGATGCGGGGGGCGGCGGACCGGCTTGCCGCGGAAGCCGACGGCGCCTTCGTCGCTCGTATCGGCGGCGACGAGTTCATGATCCTGATGCCTGACGACATCAGGCGTGAGGACGTTCTGGCGCTCGCCGAACGCCTGGTCGAGACGATCGGCAAGGAGCTCGAGGTCGACGACTATCTTCCCCATGTCGGCCTCAGCGTCGGCATCGCGTTTTATCCTGATGACGGCGTGAATGCCGCCACGCTGCTCGCCAACGCCGATTCAGCGCTCTATCGTGCCAAGCGCGAGGGCAGGGGGCGGGTGCGCTTCTTCGAATCTGAGATGGACCGGGAGCTGCGCGACCGCAGGCTGTTGCAGCACGATCTGCGACATGCGCTGGAGCAGAACCAGTTCCTGGTCTATTTCCAGCCGCAGGCGCGGGTGGATGGCGAGGTGATCGGCTTCGAGGCCCTGCTGCGCTGGAACCATCCGAGCCGCGGCTTCGTGCCGCCGGACCAGTTCATTCCGCTGGCCGAGGAGAACGGGCTGATCGTCCAGATTGGCGAATGGGTCTTGCGCAAAGCGTGCCGCGAGGCGGCATCCTGGCCGCGGCCCCTGCAGGTCGCCGTCAATTTCTCGCCGGTCCAGTTCCAGGCCGGCGATCTCGAACGTTCGATCCATCAGATCCTGCTGGAGACGGGGCTTGCCCCGACGCGGCTCGAGGTCGAGATCACCGAGGGTGTGCTGATCGGCGATTTCACCCGCGCGCTCAATTTGCTGCGGCGGCTGAAGGCGCTCGGCGTCCGCATCGCGATGGACGATTTCGGTACCGGCTATTCCTCGCTGTCCTATCTGCAGTCGTTTCCGTTCGACAAGATCAAGATCGATCGCGGTTTCATCTCCAATCTAGAGGCGACGCCGCAATCGGCCGCGATTGTCCGCGCGGTCCTGAGCCTCGCGCACGCCCTGAATATCCCGGTCCTTGCCGAAGGGGTGGAGACGGAAGCGCAGCGTGCCTTCCTGGTGCGCGAGGCCTGCGAGGAGATGCAGGGCTATCTGGTCGGCCGGCCCGACTTGATCGAGCGCTATCTCGACCTGGTCGGCCCGCTTGGAACTTTGGCCCGGACATATATTTCCTAACAACGACGCCGAGAGCAGGCGCGCGATGGCCGCAGTAAATCTTTTGCACAACCGCCATCGGCCTGACGCAAATCGGGGCAATAAGCTTTGCCAATGCGAGGGAGGGTCTCATGGAGAACGTACGTCGCTACCGGGCGCTGGCGTCCCTCTGTCGCCAGCAGGCGGCCTACCGGCCGCTTCAGAACTGGGAACTCCTCGGCCAGGCCGAACATTTCGAATATCTCGCCGAGGTCGAGCTCAAGGCGCATTTCGACGCGTGCAATGGGCAACACGACGAGGGCGCCACAGCGCCCACGACGTGGGAGACCCCGGTCGCGGCGTGACGGCGCCTGTCAGGCTCAGTGCGACATCAGCGTCGGGACCGTCATGGCTTCCAGCATGGCGCGGGTGACGCCGCCGAGAACGCGCTCCTGCAATCGCGAATGGCCGTAGCCGCCCATCACCAGGAGATCGAGGCCCTCGTCGGCCGCCAGCGACAGGATGGTCGGCTGGATGTCGGCGCGCGTCGCCGACAGGCCGACCGTGCGGGTCGACAGTCCGCGCCGGCCGAGATGTCTTGCCAGACCGCCCGCTGAAGCTTCGTCGGGGACCGCGTTGGCCTCGTTGACGGTGATGATTACGATCTCATCGGCGCGCGCCAGGAACGGCGCTGCGTCGTGCACGGCGCGGGCGGCGAGGCGGCTGCCGTCCCAGCAGATGCCGATCCGCCCCGCCTTGAAAGCTCCTTGGAAGGTGTAGGGCAGCAACAGCACCGGGCCGCCCGCCTGGAACAGGATCTCGCGCGGCACGTCGTTGTCGAACGAGGCTTCCCCCGGATCGGGCTGAACCACGACGCTGAGGTCGTGCAGGCGCGCCATCTCGCCGAGCGAGCCGGCTGCATCCACCGGGATCGCGCCGAGCGGGCGGCAGGCGTAGGAGATGCCGGCGTTCGCCGCTTCGATTCCGAACACGGCGAGCGCGGCCTCGGCCCGCTCCAGCGCGCGCTCGCGTTCGAGCTCGAACACGGCCGCCACCGCGGCGCCGCCCTCCATCACGTGAGCCGCCCTGGTTGCGACATAGCCGACCGCGACCGCGTCGAGATGAGCGTTGAACTGTGCCGCGAGCGAAATCGAGCCTTCGATCGCGGAACGCATGGGACGCTCGGTAGGGATGTGAACGAGAATGTCCTTGTACATGGGCCGCCTCCGATGAACATCACCCGGTGGCTGCAGTCTTTCACTGCCGGAAGCATCGGCGTTGAGCTGCATCAAATGCGCAAGGACGACCTTCCCCGTGCCGCCCGCTCGCATATTCTTTGCCAAGATTTAATCGGACGGACGGGACGCCGTAAGGTGACGATGTCCATGTTGGATGCAAGGCGACAGCTTCCAACATGGACATTTCGACATGAACGACCGCGTCAATTCCGACACCTCGACGTCCCGCAAGATCTTGAGGCCGCGCCGGCTCGCGCTGCTCGGCACCGTGGCCGCGCTCGGCGTGGCCGCGCTGGCGGCTTCTCCCGGCTCTTCGCCGTTCGCTCTGAACTCCTTCATTGCCCCGGCCCAGGCCGCGGAATCCGCCACGACGCCGCCGGGCTTCGGTGACCTCGTCAGCAAGGTCAAGCCCGCCGTCATCTCGGTGCGGGTCAAGATCGACCAGGCCAACGACAAGAGCGCCATGCTGCAACAGAACCGGATGGATTCGGACGAGGAGACGCCGTTTGACCAGTTCTCCCGGCAGTTCGGCTTTCGTGGCCCAGGCGGCATGAATGGCATGCCGCGCCAGCGCCATCAGATGATCACGGGCGAAGGCTCCGGCTTCTTCATCTCCGCTGACGGCTATGCCGTGACCAACAACCACGTCGTCGACCACGCCGAGTCGGTGCAGGTGACGATGGATGACGGCACGAGCTACACCGCGAAGGTCGTCGGCACCGATCCGAAGACCGATCTCGCGCTGATCAAGGTCGATGGCAAGAAGGACTTCCCGTTCGTCAAATTCGCCGACCAGAAGCCGCGCGTCGGCGACTGGGTGGTCGCGGTCGGCAATCCCTTCGGCCTCGGCGGCACCGTGACTGCCGGCATCGTCTCGGCCAGCGGCCGCGACATCGGCAATGGTCCCTATGACGACTTCATCCAGATCGACGCGCCCATCAACAAGGGCAATTCCGGCGGCCCCGCCTTCGACATGAACGGCAACGTGATCGGCGTGAACACTGCGATCTTCTCGCCCTCCGGCGGCTCGGTCGGCATCGGCTTCGACATTCCGGCCTCGACTGCAAAACTCGTCGTCGCGCAGCTGAAGGACAAGGGCGCGGTGACCCGCGGCTGGCTCGGCGTGCAGGTGCAACCGGTCACCGCTGAGATCGCCGACGGCCTCGGCTTGAAGGAGGCGCGCGGTGCGATCGTCGACAATCCGCAGGACGGCAGCCCGGCGGCCAAGGCCGGCATCGAGGCGGGTGACGTCATCACCGCCGTCAACGGCACCGCGATCAAGGACTCCCGCGACCTCGCCCGTACCATCGCCACCCTGTCGCCGGGCAGCTCCGTGAAGCTCGACGTCTTCCACAAGGGCGGGACCAAGACGCTGACGCTCGCACTCGGCGAGCTGCCGAACGAGCGGCAGGCCAAAGGAAATGGCAGCGCTGACGAGGGCAAGGGGCAGCCGAACGACGGCACGCCGCGTCTCGGGCTCGGCCTGGCTCCGGCCGGTGACGTCCAGGGCGCTGGCCAAAAGGGCGTTGTCGTCACCGAAGTCGATCCGCAAGGGCCGGCGGCGCAGCGCGGCATCCAGACCGGCGACGTCATCCTCAATGTCGGCGGCAAGGCGGTCGCCAATGTCGGCGACGTCCGCTCCGAGCTGGCGCAGGCCAAATCGTCCGGCAAGCGCAGCGTGCTGTTGCAGGTCAGAAGCGCGGAGGCGACGAGGTTCGTGGCCGTGCCGCTCGCCTGAGGCGAACGTCGACCAGCCAAAAAACAAACAAGGCGGCCCTCGGGCCGCCTTGTCCGTTTGCCTTCAGCGTCCCGGGAGGGCCATCGATAACATTCTCGTTAACGGCAGGGACAGTGACTGGGTTCGTCCGAAAAAGCCGTGTTCACTCATCACAGTTCGAAGTTACACCGGTCTTCAGCGGCAACGACGCCGGCAAGACGGGTTGCAAGCGTGGAACTTCGAACTGGCCGCCGCTTTGTGGAGCTGGCCGGTGGTTCGCATTTGATCGGTGCCGACATGGATCGATTGAAGCTCTCGCTGAGGGGGGCGCTGCTCGCGGCGCCGTTCGTGCTTTGGGGCGGAAACGCGCTCGGTCGTGATGACGGCCGCTACGCGGACTCACCCCTCAAGCCATGGTTCGACAGCCTGCGCAGCCACCTCGGTCCCTGCTGTTCGGACGCCGATGGGTTTGCCGTCGCCGATCCCGACTGGGAGTCGCACAACGGGCATTATCGTGTGCGTCTCGACGGGGAGTGGGTCGAAGTGCCTGATGAAGCCGTCATCACCGAGCCGAACCGCGCCGGCCGTACCATGGTGTGGCCGGTGAAGACGGCCTTTGGGGTCTCGATCCGCTGCTTCATGCCGGGCAGCATGATCTGAGACAGGTCAGCGTCAACGCTTGCTGGATTTGCGCTTCGACGATTTCTTGGTTGTCTTCTTGGTTGTCTTTTTGGTCGCCCTCTTCTTGGACGCTTTCTTCTTCGAGGCCTTCTTCGGGACCTTCTTGCCCTTCTTGCGCGCCTTCGACAGTCCGATCGCGATCGCCTGCTTGCGACTCTTCACGCGTCCGCCACGGCCTTTACGGCCGCTCTTTGCCGTGCCCTTCTTGTAGCGTCGCATCTCGCTTTCGACATCGCTGCCGGAGCTGCGCGAGTAGCGACGCTTCTTTGCCTTGCGTGCCATGCATGTTCTCCCTTGGCCGAGGAGAACCGTTCGACCCGGGCATGGTTCCGAAACTGCGCACCCGACATTCCGAGCGCATGCGCAGCCTAGAAGGAATTTGCCAGCTCGATTTCCGCTTCCAGCACCTGGATGCGCCGTGCGGCCTCGGTGAAGGATAGATCGCGCGCATATTGTGCGGGCTGATACGCCTCATCGCTCAGCCGCTTCAGCCTCAGCCCCTGCGCCCGGGTCATCTGCTCGGTGAGGAAGACTCTGGCGTCGTATTTACCTTGAACCTGCATCTGGCTTCTCCGTCCTGAAATCGTGACTTGACTATATGTTCTTATTTTGTTCTAACAAGCCATGGACAACAGAATTAATGAAATTCGACGTAAAATCAGCGTCTTGAGGCTGGAAATGGCCGACGTCGAGGCCGCCGTGCGCGATCGCATCAACGGCGATCGCGATTGCGGCCAGCAGGCCCTGGCGCAGATGGATTTGCGCCGGAGGATCAATCTGCTGGTCGGCGAATGGAAGGCTGCCGGAGGCGGCGACGTGCTGCCCGACGTCCGCGACCGGATGCGTCGTCGTTCGTTGAAGACAGTCGGCAATCCCGAGCGCGCGAACACACGGCGCTGAAAATCTTTGAGGGGGCGCCATGGAGGAAGACCCGGACACTTACCGGATCTTGAGGTTGCGCGCCGAGATTCTCGAACTTGGCTCTGCCATCCGGCAATTGCAGCGCGCGGGTCTCGATGATGCGGCGGCCCAACTTCTGATCGGACGCAAGCGGGCGCAGCTCGAGCATCTCGTGAAGACGAATTCTGTGAGCCTCGGGCTCAACTTGCAAGCGCGCCGGCCGCAATGAGCTGACGCAGGCGCTCGCCGATACGGCGCGCGATTGCCGATCGATCATCGAGACGAAAAAGCCCCGCGCCGCCGCGGGGCTTTTGTCTGAGATGGGCGCCTGAGCTTACTTGGTGTTGCTCATGCCCTTGCTGCTCTGGTTCGTCATGGTGCCGCCCTGGTCCGATCCGGGACCGGAGCCACCTTGGCCGGACGGATCCGCGCCCTTCGAGGACTTGGTGTTGGCGCCGGTGGTCTGTGATGACGACATCGAGGATCCGTGTTTCGCCTTGTGCGACTTGGCCTGCGCGGCGAGCGGTGCAGCGGCGAGACCAGTTGCCAACATCACGGTGAGAGCGAGCTTGGTCGTTGTCATGCGAGGGAACTCCCTGAGTTAAATTGACGCAGGCAGCCAACCGCCATTTACCGCAGGAGTTCCCGACAAAGCATCTGCCCCGCTTCACGACGCTTCAAGATTGCTTGTCCTCAGCGAGGATGAACACCACGCCGGTGAGGGTTGCGCCGATCGCGAACGTCGTCACCAATGTAAGGGCAAAAACGATCGCGGCCTGGCTTCCACCGTGATTGAGCAGGTTGGCGACGGCGGGATTGCACAGGATCAGCGCGAGACTGAAGGCGAGGCCGAGGGCCGCGCCCATCATTGTATGCGTCATCAGCTTGATGAGGCCGGCAGGAGAGACCAGGTCCGACGACTTTTTTGCGCGCATGGGACTGCATCCCGATCTGGCATGCAAACGCGGGCGATAGTCGCCGGTTCCATATAAATGAAGGAATTGTCATCACCGGCTTCATCCGACGTTCATGCCGGCCTTGCGAGGATGAGCGCCATCAAAACGGGACATTCGATATGGGCAAGGTCGTCTTTCTTTACCGCTCACTGGCCTATCGCAACGCCGCCGCGGACATTCTGCGCAAAGCGCGCAAGCTGCCGCGGGGCGCGGAGCGAAGCGCGGCTCGCCGCTATGCCAGGGCGCTACGCGATCTCGCCCGAACGGAGGCCTGGCTCGAAGGCCGGGTCGCGCGCGAACCGCGGATGGCGCAACGTATGACGAGCGCGGCGTCCGGCTAGAGCTTTTGTCATTCCGATTGAATCGAAACGGAAGCTCTCGATTCTCGTCTTGACGCGTTTTCTCGACGCGAAACAGTCTTCACTTCGCTGCGAACGCTCTAACCGGATGCACGCTGCAATTCGGCGGCGCTGGCCTCTTCGAATTTGCCGGATGCGGTTGTCGCCGCCGTCTTGCGTATCAACGGCACCTCCAGACGGCACAACAGGCCCTCGGCTCGCCAATCGAACAGCGCCTGTCCACCGAGCTGCGACTCGACGCTTGCGAGCAAGCTCCGGGTGCCGAAGCCGCGAGATTTCGGAGTCATGACGAGCGGACCGCCGGATTCCTCCCAGCTCAGCGTCAGCACTTGATCCTTGACCTGCCAGCCGATCGTGAGCCGTCCCGACCTGGTCGAGAGGGCGCCATACTTGGCTGAGTTGGTGAAGAGCTCATGCAGCGCGAGCGCGAGCGTCTGGGCCGTCGCCGGCAGCAACTGGACCTCCGGACCGGCCAATATGATCTGGCCACCGAGCGAATAGGGCGCAAGCTCCTCGTCGATCAGCCTGGAGAGCTCGGCGCCCTGCCAGCTCGACAGCGACAGGATGGTGTGCACGCGCGCCAGCGCATTGATGCGTCCCTCGACGGCGTTGACATAGTCCTTGACCTCGTCGGCACGGGTGAGGCGCACGATCGACTGCGCCAACGCCAGCGCATTCTTGGCGCGATGATCGACTTCCCGCGCCAGCAGATTCTGCCGTTCCTCGGCACGCTTGCGTTCGGTGATGTCCACGGTGACGCCGCTCACGCGCACGACGCGACTGCTATCGTCCACGGTTGCTGCCGCCGTGCCGACGCACCAGCGCACCTCTCCGTCGGGCCGCAGGATGCGGAACTCGGTCTCGTAGGCGCGCGCGCCCTTGTTGAATTCGGCGATCGCCTTGCGCAGCTGATCGACGTCGTCGGGATGCAACAGCGCCTGAACGTTGGCCGGGTTGACCTCGAAGCTCTCGGGGCCGACGCCAAAGATGCGATATTGCCCCTCGTCCCACATCCAGTCGCCGGTGATCCAGTCCCAATCCCAGGAGCCCATCTTGCCTGCGGCGATCGCCATGCTGCGCCGCTGCTCGCTCTCGCGCAGCCTCGCGGTGGAGTTCTCCAGCTCCGCCGTGCGCGCGCGGACGCGATCCTCGAGCTCCTGGTTCAGCCGTTCGAGCTCGCGGGTCTTGCGGTAGAGCTCGGCGAACACCTTGATCTTGGCGCGCAGCACCTCCGGCACGACCGGTACCGGCACGTAGTCGACCGCGCCCATCTCGTAGCCGCGCAACCGGTCGATGTCGCTGACCTGGATGGCGGAGATGAAGATCATAGCGGTCTTCTGGAAGCGCGGATGCTCGCGGATCATTGCGGCGAGCTCGAAGCCGTCGAGCTCGGGCATGCAGACGTCGACCAAGATCACCGCGATCTCGGTCTTGAGCAGCAGCTCCAGCGCCTCGCGTCCGGACGAGGCGATCACGAGGTTCTCGCCGAGCTCCTTCAGGATCACCTCATAGGCGAGCAGCTTGGCCGGCTGGTCGTCGACGAGCAGGATGTTGACCTTTTCGTGGTCCATTCGCGGGCCCAACTCAGCGGTGCAGCCACATGCGGATCGCAAGCAGCAATTGATCGGTGTTGACGGGTTTGGCGAGGTAGTCGGACGCGCCGGCTTCGAGGCATTTCTCCCGGTCGCCCTTCATCGCCTTGGCGGTCAGCGCGATGATCGGAAGGCGGGCGAAGGCCGGATTTTCGCGAATGACGCCGATGGTCTGGTAGCCATCCATCTGCGGCATCATGATGTCCATCAGCACGATGGCGATCTCCGGGTTGGATTCGACCAGGGTCACCGCTTCGTTGCCGGTCGTCGCAGTCAGCACTTTCATGCCGCGCCGCTCCAGCACGCTCGACAGCGCGAAGATGTTGCGGGCGTCGTCGTCGACGAGCAGTGCGGTCTTGCCGATCAGGTCCTCGTCGGAACTGTTCAGCTTCTCCAGCATGCGTTGCTTCTCGACCGGAAGTTCCGTGATGACCCGGTGCAGGAACAGCGCGGTCTCGTCGAGCAGACGCTCAGGCGATTCCACGCCCTTGACCACGATGCTACGCGCCATGGTGTGGAGTTCCGCATCCTCTTCCGCCGAGAGTTCGCGGCCGGTGAACACCACGACCGGAATGTTCGACAGCGCCTCGTCGTTGCGGATCTGGTCCAGTACCTCGAAGCCGCTCATGTCGGGCAGCCGCAGGTCGAGCACCACGCAGTCGCATGGCGCCTCGCGCAGCGTCGAGAGCGCGCCTGCGCCCGTGTCGGTCGTTACGATCTCGATGTCGTCGTGGTGCAGCAGCTCGCGGATCGAGAGCTGCTCGGCCTCGTTGTCCTCGACGATCAGGAGCCGCTTGCGCCTGGGACGTGCATATTCCTTGATCTGCGTCAGCGCGGCCGCGACGCCTTCGGTCGTCGTCGGCTTGTTGACGAAGGAGAACGCACCACGCGCCAGCGCATGCTGGCGGTCCTCGTCGAGCGTGATGATCTGCACCGGGATGTGACGGGTCAGCGGATTGTGCTTGAGCTGGCTCAGCACGGTCCAGCCGAGCATGTCAGGCAGGAACACGTCGAGCGAGACTGCTCGCGGCTGGTATTGCTTGGCAAGCTCCAGCGCCTCCGCGCCGCGGGCGGCGACCAGCACCTTGAATCCCTTGTCGCGCGCGAGATCGACCAGCACGCGCGCATAATGCGGGTCGTCCTCGACGATCAGGAGGATGCTGTCGCCGGGTTCGAGGCTGAGCCGGTCGTCGGGAAGCTGCTCGATGACGCGCTGCTGCTCCGGCGCGGCCGGCTGCAGCGCCGGCGGCTGGTTGTGCTGCTGTGGCGCAGGCGCCGCGCGGGGGGCGAGCGTCGGGCCGGAATATTTGAGCGGCAAATAAAGCGTAAACGACGAGCCCTTGCCCGTGGCGCTGCGCAGATGGATCTCGCCGCCGAGCAGGCTTGCAAGCTCGCGGCTGATCGCAAGTCCGAGTCCGGTGCCGCCGTATTTCCGGCTGGTGCCGGCATCCGCCTGCTGGAACGCCTCGAAGATCAGCTTCTGCTTCTCCACGGGTATGCCGATGCCGGTGTCGGACACTTCGAACGCGATCACGGCCGGCGCGGAGTTCAGAACCGGGTGATCCGTACCCCAGCCGCCGACGGCGCCGGCGACCTTGAGGCGCACCTCGCCTTCGGCGGTGAACTTGAAGGCATTGGAGAGCAGGTTCTTCAGGACCTGTTGCAGGCGCTTGGAGTCGGTGACGATGCTGCGCGGAAGGCTCGGATCGACGTCGATCTTGAACGACAGATTGCGGTTGTCCGCCTCGTGCCGGAACGGCCGCCCGACGGTCTCGAGCAGGTTCGCGGTCAGGATTTCCTCGGCGTCGACCGTCACCGTGCCGGATTCGATCTTGGACAGATCCAGAATGTCGCTGATCAGATTGAGCAGGTCGGTGCCGGCGCCGTGGATGGTGCGGGCGAATTCGACCTGCTTGGCCGAGAGGTTGCCGTCCGGATTGTCGGTGAGCTGCTGTCCCAGGATCAGGATCGAGTTCAGCGGCGTGCGCAGCTCGTGGCTCATATTGGCGAGGAATTCGGACTTGTACTTCGAGGTCAGCGCGAGCTCGGTCGCCTTTTCCTCCAGGGCGCGGCGGGCCTGCTCGATCTCCTGGTTCTTGCGTTCGACCTCGACATTGCGCTCGGCGAGCTGCTGCGCCTTCTGCTCGAGCTGGTCGTTGGTCTGCTGCAATTCGCGCTGCTGGGTCTGAAGCTCGCCGGCGAGCTGCTGCGACTGCTTGAGCAGGCCTTCAGTCTGCATCGTCGCTTCGATCGAATTGAGCACGATGCCGATGGAGTCGGTGAGCTGCTCCAGGAACGTCATCTGCGAGGTCGTGAAGGAGACGAGCGAGGCGAGCTCGATCACGGCCTTCACCTGGCCCTCGAACAGCACAGGCAGCACGACGAGGTTCTTCGGCGCGACGCGGAACAGCGCCGAGTTGATCGGCACCACGTCGGACGGAATGTCGGCGACCACACGCGGCCGCCTGTCGAGGGCGCACTGGCCGATCAGTCCGTCGCCGAACTGCAACACGCGCTGGTACGGATAGATGCCGTCGCTGGCATAGGAGGCCAGCAGCAGGAGCTGCGGATTGTCCTCGCTCTCGATCTGGTAGATCACGCCGGTATGCGCGTTCACCAGTGGCGACAGCTCGGTGAGCAGCAGCCGGCCGACGGTGGTGAGGTCGCGCTGGCCCTGGAGCATGTTGGTGAATTTGGCGAGGTTGGTCTTCAGCCAATCCTGCTCGGTGTTCACGTCCGTCGTGAGACGGAGATTCGTGATCATCGTGTTGATGTTGTCTTTCAGTTCGGCCACCTCGCCGCGGGCGTCGACCTGGATCGATCGCGTCAGGTCGCCCTTGGTGACGGCAGTCGCGACCTCGGCGATCGCGCGCACCTGCGAGGTGAGGTTGGCAGCGAGCAGGTTGACGTTGCCGGTGAGGTCCTTCCAGGTGCCGGCAGCGCCGGGCACGTTGGCCTGACCGCCGAGGCGGCCCTCGACGCCGACCTCGCGCGCCACGGACGTCACCTGGTCGGCGAAGGTCGCGAGCGTCTCGGTCATGTTGTTGATGGTGTCGGCGAGAGCGGCGACCTCGCCGCGCGATTTCATCGTCAGGTTCTGCTTGAGATCGCCGTTGGCGACCGCGGTCACCACCTTGACGATGCCGCGCACCTGCTCGGTCAGGTTCGCAGCCATCAGGTTCACCGTGTCGGTGAGGTCCTTCCAAGTGCCGGCGACGCCGGGCACCTGGGCCTGGCCGCCGAGCTTGCCCTCGGTGCCGACCTCGCGCGCGACGCGCGTCACTTCGCCGGCGAAGGCGTTGAGCTGGTCCACCATGGTGTTGATGGTGTTCTTGAGCTCGAGGATTTCGCCCTTCACGTCGACGGTGATCTTGCGGGAGAGGTCGCCGCGTGCCACGGCCGTGGTCACTTCGGCGATGTTGCGGACCTGGGTGGTGAGGTTCGCCGCCAGCAGGTTGACGTTGTCGGTCAAGTCCTTCCAGGTGCCGCCGACGCCGGGCACGACGGCCTGACCGCCGAGGCGGCCTTCGGTGCCGACCTCGCGCGCGACGCGCGTCACTTCGGCGGCGAAGGAGCGGAGCTGCTCGACCATGGTGTTCAAGGTGTCCTTGAGCAGCAGGATCTCGCCGCGCACGTCCACCGTGATCTTCTTCGACAGGTCGCCGCCGGCGATCGCGGTCGCGACCTCGGCAATGTTGCGGACCTGAGCCGTCAGGTTCGAGGCCATGAAGTTGACGTTGTCGGTGAGGTCCTTCCAGGTGCCGGCGACGCCGGGCACCTCGGCCTGGCCGCCGAGCTTGCCCTCGGTGCCGACCTCGCGCGCCACGCGCGTCACTTCGCCGGCAAAGCCGTTGAGCTGGTCCACCATCGTATTGATGGTGTTCTTGAGCTCGAGGATCTCGCCCTTCACGTCGACGGTGATCTTGCGGGAGAGGTCGCCGCGCGCCACGGCGGTGGTCACTTCGGCGATGTTGCGGACCTGGGCCGTGAGGTTGCCCGCCATCGAGTTCACGCTGTCGGTGAGGTCCTTCCAGGTGCCGGCGACGCCGGGCACGTTGGCCTGACCGCCCAAGCGGCCTTCGGTGCCGACCTCGCGCGCCACGCGCGTCACCTCGCCCGCGAAGCGGTTGAGCTGGTCGACCATCGTGTTCAGCGTGTCCTTGAGCTGAAGGATCTCGCCGCGCACGTCCACGGTGATCTTGCGCGACAGGTCGCCGCCGGCGATCGCGGTCGCCACTTCGGCGATGTTGCGGACCTGGGCGGTGAGATTGCCCGCCATCGAGTTCACGGAGTCGGTCAGGTCCTTCCAGGTGCCGGCGACGCCCGGCACGCCGGCCTGACCGCCGAGCTTGCCGTCGGTGCCGACCTCGCGGGCCACGCGCGTCACCTCGCCGGCGAAGGCGTTGAGCTGGTCCACCATCGTGTTCAGCGTTTCCTTCAGTTGAAGGATCTCGCCCGACACGTTCACCGTGATCTTCTTCGACAAATCGCCCTTGGCGACCGCGGTCGCGACCTCGGCGATGTTGCGGACCTGGCCGGTGAGGTTCGAGGCCATCGAGTTGACGCTGTCGGTGAGATCCTTCCAGGTGCCGCCGACGCCGCGCACGACGGCCTGTCCGCCGAGCTTGCCTTCGGTGCCGACCTCGCGCGCGACGCGCGTGACTTCGCCGGCGAAGGCGTTGAGCTGGTCCACCATGGTGTTGATGGTGTCCTTCAGCTCCAGGATCTCGCCGCGCACGTCCACGGTGATCTTCTTCGACAGGTCGCCGCCGGCGACCGCCGTCGTCACCTCGGCGATGTTGCGGACCTGTGCGGTCAGGTTCGACGCCATCGAGTTGACGCTCTCGGTGAGGTCCTTCCAGGTGCCGGCGACGCCGAGCACGTTGGCCTGGCCGCCGAGCCGCCCCTCGGTGCCGACCTCGCGCGCGACGCGCGTCACTTCGCCGGCGAAGGCATTGAGCTGGTCGACCATGGTGTTGAGCGTCTCCTTCAGCTGAAGGATTTCGCCCGAGACGTTCACCGTGATCTTCTTCGAGAGATCGCCGCTCGCGATGGCCGTGGCGACGTCGGCGATGTTGCGGACCTGCGCGGTCAGGTTCGAGGCCATGAAGTTGACGTTGTCGGTGAGGTCCTTCCAGGTGCCGGCCACACCGGGCACCTGGGCCTGGCCGCCGAGCTTGCCCTCGGTGCCGACCTCGCGCGCCACGCGCGTCACTTCCGAGGCGAAGGAGTTGAGCTGGTCCACCATGGTGTTGATGGTGTCCTTCAGCTCCAGGATCTCGCCGCGCACGTCCACCGTGATCTTGCGCGACAGGTCGCCGCGCGCCACGGCGGTGGTGACGTTGGCGATGTTGCGCACCTGTGCGGTCAGGTTGCCGCACATCGCGTTGACGGAATCGGTGAGGTCCTTCCAGGTGCCGGCGACGCCGGGCACGATCGCCTGGCCGCCGAGCTTGCCGTCGGTGCCGACCTCGCGGGCCACGCGCGTCACTTCGGAGGCGAAGGAGCGGAGCTGGTCCACCATCGTGTTGATGGCTTCCTTGAGCTGAAGGATCTCGCCACGGACGTCGACGGTGATCTTCTTGGAGAGGTCGCCGTTCGCCACCGCAATCGTCACCTCGGCGATGTTGCGAACCTGGTTGGTCAGGTTGTTCGCCATCGAGTTGACGCTCTCGGTGAGGTCCTTCCAGACGCCGGTCACTTCCGGCACCTGGGCCTGGCCGCCGAGCTTGCCTTCGGTGCCGACCTCGCGCGCCACGCGCGTCACCTCGGAGGTGAACACGCCGAGCTGCTTGATCATGGTGTTGACGATGGTCGCCGACTGCAAAAACTCGCCCCGGAGCGGACGGCCGTCGACGTCGAGCTTGACGGTCTGGAGCAGGTCACCTTGCGCGACGGCGGCGACCGCACGCGTCACCTCGCGGGTCGGCCACAACAGGTCGTCGATCAGCGTGTTGACGGAGCCTTCCATGTCGGCCCAGGAGCCGGAGGCGAGGCCGAATTTCACGCGCTGGCGCGTCTTGCCTTCGCGGCCCACCACCTGGCCGACCAGTTCGAGCTGCTGCGCCATGCGCTGGTTGGCGGCGATGATTTCATTAAAAGTGTCGGCGATCTTGCCGTCGATTCCGAGATAGTCGCCGCTCATCCGCACGGAAAAGTCGCCGCTCCGCATCGCCTGCAAGGCGAGCAGCAATTCCGCCCGGGAATCAGGATCCGACATACCGTTGGCTTTTGGTTTTGGGACGCGACGACCGGACCGTGATGCAGTTCCGGGATCGAGGTCGCTCATACTGATTCCCCCGCAGGCGCCGGCCGAATCCAAGGCGTGACGCGTCTGGTCGAAATAGAGCGTCAGCCTAATTCGAAATCAAGCGCCAAGGTGCGGCGCGAGACGATGGAACCTGCTTTGCTCAGCCCGATGCAAATAACGGCGATCGGCCGATTTGGTTCCATGCCAACCCGGAAAGAAATGGCGTCGGCGGTCCCAGCGGCTCGTTCGTCCGTCACCGCCCATCCTTCGGAACGGACCGCCGAGCCTCGCGGTTAGCCCGCAAAGAGGGAGAACGGACATGAAAGCAGGACTTGCTAAAGAAGGACTTGGCAAAGGAGGACTTGCCAAAGGAGGACTTGCCGCGATCGTCGTCATGCTGTTTGCCGGGTCGGCATTGGCACAGGGCGGTGCCCCCAGCGGTCGCGGGGCGGTGACCGGCGATCCCGCCGCGAGCTCCGCCAGCCCGCAGGCGGATACCCCGACCACCGGAGCGGCGACCCGGTCGAACCCGAGCGGAAGCGGCACCTCATCTTCGGGCGGCAAGGATGACAATGGCGATGCAGGCCGGGACAAGATGCCGGAGAGCGACCGCACCGTGCGACCGCAGAGCCAGCAGCATCATCCGAACGACAAATAAAGCTGGCTACTTGTCCGCCATGGTGCGCTCGGCGTCCTTGACCTGCGCGCGCAGCATCGGGAGCTGCTCGCGCGCGAACGCTGCGAGCGCCGTGTTGTCGGGCGCCGTCAGATAGCGTTCGAGCAGGTTGATGGCCGATTCATATTCAGGAATCTGCGAGGCATAGAAGCTTCGGACGTAGGTCGGTCCGTCCGAAGCTTCGGGCTCGACTAGGCTCGCGCCAGCAGACGACGTCTTGTCGACGCGCGGCTCCGCGCCGATTGCTTGCTGTATCCGCTTCAGCGCCTTGTCGCGCTTGGCGGCCTCCTCGGCGCGCAAGGCGGCGAGGTTCTTGACCTCGGCGTTGCCCTTCAGATCGGTGCTCTCCAGAAGGCCCTGCTGGAAGCGGCTGAAATTGTAGAGACCGCTGATGACGTCGGTTGCGCTCGGCGGACGATCGCCGGGCTTTCGTTCACCGGTGCTGTCGGCAAGCGCCGCGGTGCTGATGAATGCCAGGATGATCGCGGCGAGAACTCGCATCGATGTCAATTGCGGATCGCGTGCAAAGTTCCCTCAACATTACGATCCAGCAAGCGGCTTGCGACGCCGGAGTTCCGTCCCCACGTCTTCTGCATGAAACAGTCTGACATCTTCAGAGATAACGCCGACAACTGTCTCCAGCTCGCCGAGCGCGCCGAGGGACAGCCCGCCCACAAGCGCTATTCGCGCATGGCGGACGCCTGGACGGCGCTCGCTCATGAGCAGGATTGGCTCGATGGCGAGATCGCGCCCGTTGCGGTCCGTTTCCCGCAGAAGCAGGACGCCTGAGCGCTCGCCTTTTCGTGAATCCGCGTGTGAGACCGCTCACGGAATGCAACCGACCAATCCAGGATGATCAGGGAACAGTCAATCGCGTTGGTTTTCGATTCCAGAAGGAGGTTCTGCGATGGCTCCACGTCTGGCTCTTCTTTCACTCATTCTCGCCTTTGGCGTCTCGGTCGCGTTTGCGACAGTGACGACGGTTCGTCAGGTGCAGCTGGAGAACGCATCGGCCGCCGTCCACGCAACGCACAGCTAGGGCGACGCCGGAACATTCGGCGCCGCAGTGCGTAAGCGCTTCGAGATATCAAGAGGCGAAGGCACATCATGGCCCATTCCAACCACGGCATCGTCAGGGACAAGCGGGGAGAGGAGCAGCCCCGCGACAAGCAGCGCGCGCAGTACGTGCACAAGACAGATCCGCAGAAGGCTGATCAGAAAGGCTCGCCGTCGCGGGAGGCGACGCGCGATCCCAGACTGAACGACAAGAGCAAGACGCCGGGCTCCGGCATGACGCCGGATGATTCCGGCGACGCGCCGAGCGGCTAGAGGGACGGTAGTTTTCGCGCGAGGAACGAATCCTCGTGCGCGGAGTGGACAGGTTGCTTCCGGTTGTCATGCCCCCGGTGCGCCGGAAGCAATCTCCAAGGACGGCCCCGGCACTCACCGTGCCGGGGCCGTTCGCTTGTGGAAGGCCTCTACGCCTCAGTCGTCGGTACCGCTCTCGGGATCTTTCTGAGTATGTCCCTCAGTTCCGCGGCCGAACACGCCGAAGCTGCTCGACTTCACACCGGCGGCTGCGTCGACGCCTGCGGCAGCCAGTCCGAACTTGAGGAGCTCGCGGACCGCCGCCGCCCGCGTTGGCATGCGATGCTTGAACCGGAAATCGTCAACGGCGGCCAACTCTTCCGGCGAGAGCATGACCTGAAGGCGTTCGGCGCGAAGGTCTTTCATGGTCGATCACGCAAATTGAGTAGGTTGAGTAGATTACTCAACGAACCAACTTGGCGGGAGTTCCACAAGAGACGAGAACGCCTCCAAATGAGTAAAAATATATAGCAAAATCAATAAGTTATTATTGCAACGACTTTCGCTGTCGCGCATTTCTCATGGAAAGGGAGAGAGACCATGACGGACGAAGTCAGGTTGCCCCGTAAGCTTTCCGAAGAGCCGGAAGGTCCCAAGCCGATGCGCCCGAGCCACCAGAAGGTCATCGAGCAAGTCGAGCGCTGGGCCAACAGCCCGGGCCTTCAGCCACCGAGGACGGAAGATGCGAAGACGATCTGAGCCACATACGTTCGAACAACGTCTCACGGCGCAGAAGCTGCGGCTTGAGCACGAACTGTCGGGCCTGCCGAATGGGCGCCAGCGCGACGTTGTTGTCGCGCGCATCGATCAGCTTCAGACCGCTGCCGAGATGTATGGCTTTCTGATGCTACGGGGCGATGCCGCGGTCCCTCGCTGATTGCCCGATGCGCTCGGTCCGCACCGCGCGGGAGGTGATGCGAAACTTTCGTCGCAACCACCACGCCAATACCGACACGGCCGCCCATACCAGAATGGCAGCCACGAACGCCCCAATCGTGGTTGTCGGAACCACGACGTAAAAAACCAAGGCGAATGCGGCAAGACCGATGCTTCCCAAGCCAGCACCCGCAGCATCGAGCGCTGCGGCCTGCTGTCCGCGTCTCCGTCCGCTGAGGCCGGCTTTTTCCTTGGCGCGGCGCTCATGGCTTTCGATCAGCGTTGCGCTGGCGCAGAAGATGGCGGGAAGCGCGAGGAAGAGCCCGCCGACGGAGACGCCGAAACACGCGCCCACGATCCCCGCGATGACCGTTGCCAGTCCGCCAAGCAGGAAGCGAACACCGTACTCGTACCACCGTGTCTGTTTTAGCGCCGATGGAGACAGCTTGACCAGCATCAGGCGGCACCTCCAAAGCCCGCGAGCAGACCGAAGGCGACGACGAGCCATACGGCAAAAGCGGCGATGGTGGCTGGCAGTGCGCCGAGATGAAACCTCATCAGGAGATGGCAGACGACGAGGCTGTAGCAGGCGAGTGCGATCGCGCCATAGATCATCGTCCAGCTTTCGGCGGCGACATATTGCGGGCCGTGCTGGACGACGGCGATGCTGAGAGTGGCCAGCGCGACCGACGGAGCCGCGCCAAGCAGCCCGGCAAAGCTCTTCGGCTTGAGCATGTCTCCCAGGATCGCGAAGACGGAGACGATGACCCCGCCCGCGATGAAGCGCACGAGATATTCCGTCATGACCGTACCCGCGTGGCAGGAGGCCGCTGCCGTAGCTTTCCGAGTGTGAGCGGCCTGAACAGTCGCTCGACGACGACGCCGAGGGTGAAGCCCGCCACGACGTCACTGGCCCAATGTGCAAGCACGATTACGCGGGTCAACGACAGAGCCACGGCAAGCGAGCGCACCAGCCGGCGTGGGACGGGGTTCAGCAGCCCGGCCGCCGAGGCCAGCGCGCCCATGTGCAGAGCATGGCCGGAAGGAAACGCATCGCGGGATCGCCCCGAGATGGGAACACCGTTGGCATGACCGAGGACTGTCAGTCGGTCGGGCCTCGTCTGGTCGAACAGTGACTTCAGCAGGTGCGGCAGCACCGCAGTCGCCAAGGAGACCGCCAACACGTGATTTGCAGCAGGACGCGCTTCGGGTCGCCGAAGCTGGGCGTAAAGCCATCCAGCCGCAGCGAGCGCGAGCAGCACGTGCTCGTCCGCAGCCCACGTCAAAGTCTGGGCGACTTGCTCGAGGCCTGAATTGGTGTCGTGCGCAATTTCGTTGGCGAGCGCCTGGTCGATCCGGGTGGGTTTTACTTTTACGAGTGCCATCGGTTGGGCGAGCTATCCTTGATGACTGTTTTGTAAATTCTGTATGACAATGAAGGTTCCGGTGGCACGCTAAGCGTAGGCGTCGCGAGCTCGGCGCACGGAGAGATGGCGTCGTCGCCGGGAAGGAGGACGCCGAGGGGCGGCCTCCTCGTCCGACGCGTTACTTTGTCTGGCCGACGCTCGGCGCCTTGCCTAGCTCCTTGGCCATGTCGAGATGGTGCTTGAGCGCCGGCAGCGTCTTGCCGGCCCAGTCCTTCAGCGCGGAATTGTCACCGCCCTTGGCGTAGCGTTCGAACAGCGACACCGCATCTTCATGGGCGCTGACCTGGTAGGAGTTGTAGTCCGAGCTGAAATCCTTGCCCGAGGCGTTCTTGAGCTTGTCGAGCTTGCTCTGGTGCGAGCTGTCGAGCGCCGTCGGCAGGGTCGCTTGCACCTTGCCGTCACCAACGAGACCCTTGAGTTCGGTGCTGGTCTTGGTGTGGTCGGTCACCATCTGCTGTGCGAAGCTCTTCTCCTGCGCGTTGCCCTTCTGCTGGGCGAGCTTGCTCGACTCGATCTCGAACATGTCGCTGATCGCGACCTCCTTGACGAAGTCGGCGGTAGCAGGTGCGACGCCGAGCGCCGAATTGACGCCGGTCTTCTCGCCCAGCGACTGGGCGAGCGCGGGGCCTGCGAGAAGCACGCAGGCAAGGGCGATGACGGTCCGTTTCATGTCTGGTCCCTTCGATTGGGCGCGCAGCCTCTTGCCGCGCGATGTTGCGCCGATCAACACGTCGCACGGGCCGCGGTTCCTAACGACTAATCCGCGGGATTCCGTCCGGTGCGCGGATTGATGGGATCGGTCGGCTTGCGTCGAAGCCGCTCGGGCAGAAACGGTTCAGTGGGGGCGGCCGTGGCGTCGGCACGCACATCGGCATGGCGCTGCGCGCGCTCGTGCGGCGTCTTGTTGTCGTTGAAGTGGTATTTCACGTCGACGCCATCGACGGGGTCATTGACGCCATGCTGGATATCGCGGAAATCGCTCATGGTTCACCTCATTCCTTTCCGGGCAGGATCGTTTCGAGCACCTGCCGCGCTGCTCCCTTGATCATCCCGCTTTCGTTCGGATCGCCCTTCATCAGGGCGAGCGAGAAGTTCTTTGCCTGTTGAAGCGTGATATGCGGCGGCAGCGGCGGCACTTCGGGGTCGGTCTTCACCTCCAGCACGACGGGCATCTCGCTCGCCAGCGCCTGTTCCCAGGCCGAGCCGAGCAGCTGTGGACTATCGACGAAGATGCCGCGCAGGCCGATGAGCTCGGCGAAGCGGGAATAGGAGACGTCGGGAATGCGCTGCGAGGCCTCGAATTTGGGATCGCCGTTGATGATGCGCTGCTCCCACGTCACCTGGTTGAGATCCTCGTTGTTGAAGACGCAGACGATGAAGCACGGGTCGCGCCAGGAGCGCCAGTACTTGGCGGCGGTAATCAGCTCGGCCATGTTGTTCATCTGCATGGCGCCGTCACCGACGAGGGCGATCACGGGGCGGTCGGAATGGGCGTATTTCGCGGCGAGGGCGTAGGGCACCGCGGCGCCCATCGAGGCGAGGCCGCCCGAGAGCGAGGCGGTCATGCCGCGCCGCATCTTCAGGTCGCGCGCGAACCAGTTGGCACAAGAGCCGGAATCACTGGTGATGATGGCGCGGTCGGGCAGACGCGGAGACAATTCCCAGGCGACGAGCTGCGGATTGACCGGCGCGGCAGGCTGATGCGCGCGGTCGTCCAGCGTCTTCCACCATGCCGCAACGTTCTCTTCGATGCTCTGGCGCCAGGCGCCGTCGCTCCTAGATTTCAGTCGCGGCAGCAATGCGCGCAACGTCTCGGCGGCATCGCCCACAAGGCCGACCTCCATGGGAAAGCGGATCGACATCATGCTGGCGTCGATGTCGATCTGCACGCCGCGTGCGCTGCCTTCCTTGGGGAGGAATTCGGCGTAGGGGAAGGCGGAGCCGACCAACAGCAGCGTGTCGCATTCCATCATCATGTCGTAGCTGGGCTCGGTGCCGAGCAGGCCGATCGAGCCGGTGACCCACATAAGATCGTCGGGCAGCGCGGCTTTTCCGAGCAGCGCCTTGGCGCAGCCGGCCGACAGCCGATCAGCGACGGCGATCACCTCGTCGGTGGCGTGAAGCGCGCCGGCGCCGACGAGCATCGCAACCTTCTTGCCTGCATTGAGGACCTCGGCAGCGAGATCGAGATCGGCCTCACGCGGCATGATGCTGGGTGCGCTGTAGCCGATGCCGGAATGCACCGTGCCGTGTGCGCGGGGTGGGTCCTCGTAAGGCTCTTCCTGCAAATCATTGGGCAGGATGATCACGGTCGGGGTCCGCCGCGCCAGCGCGATCCGCACCGCACGATCGATCAGATGTCGCACTTGCGCCGGCGAGGATGCCTGCATGACGTAGGCCCCGGCGACGTCCTTGAACATCGAGAGAAGGTCGAGTTCCTGCTGATAGCTCCCGCCGAGCGCGTTCCGCGCCTGCTGGCCGACGATCGCCAGCACCGGCTGGTGATCCAGGAGCGCGTCGTAGAGCCCGGTGACGAGATGCGAAGCGCCGGGACCGGAGGTCGCGATGCAGACGCCGAGCTCCCCTGAGAATTTTGCGTAAGCGCTCGCCATGAATGCCGCCATCTCCTCGTGCCGCGCCTGCACGAAGCCGATCTTGCCGTCGGCCCGGTTCATCGCGCCGAACACGCCGTTGATGCCGTCGCCGGGATAGCCGAAGATGTGGCGCACACCCCATTGATGCAGACGCTGAACGATGAAATCGGAGACGGTCTGGGACACCATGCGCGGCCTCGAATTCGAGAGCTGTTTTGAAGCTCAGAGAACCACTCGCTCGCTGCGATGTTCCTGCCCGGGTGCGGAACAGCGGCGCACGGAACAGCGGCGGAACGATCGTTCGCCTGTCCGGTTGATTCATGCACTGTCTGAGTGGAGCACTGAGATGTTGAATCAAGCAGAGCTGGACCGCGCCGAGATTGGCCGTTTGATTGGCAGCGACAAGGTCGAAGGAACATCCGTCTATGGTGCCGACCGCAACAGGATCGGCTCGATCGAGCGTGTGATGATCGACAAGATCAGCGGCAAGGTGTCCTACGCCGTGCTTGGGTTCGGCGGCTTCCTTGGGCTCGGGAACGATCACTACCCGTTACCGTGGCAATCGCTGAAATACGACACGGAGCTGGGCGGTTATGTCACCGCGATCACGACCAAGGATCTGCAAAGCGCGCCGAAATACGGCGAGCGAAGCGATTGGAACTGGGGTGATGAAGCCGCAGTTCGTGGCATCAACTCCTATTACGGTGTTCCCTTCGCATAGACGTTGCATGGAAAGGGAGTTCGATGAGCAAGGAACGGCCGACCGACGATCCCCGGGAGCAGAATGACTGGGGATCGCACAGACAGACGGACAAGCCCTGGAAGGGCAATCCGGAGAAGGAACAAGGATCGGACAAGGTGAAGCCCGATCTGGAGAAATGGCACGAGACGAAGACGCACTGACACGAGTGCTTCCCGTGGGAGAACGAGATGAAGCGCGGCGTTGATGACGCCGCGCTTCATTCTTGAGGATCGCGTTCACGAATGGCCATGGGGCTCTCACAAGGCGGAACCATGCTTCGGTGCTGCGGTTAGGCTCGCGGCAGGCGAGGGGGCGGAAAGCCGCTCGCCGCCGGTTGAATCCCGAGAAAGGTGTTGGCCGTGGATGCTCAGACACGGGAACGTGGGTTGTCCGCGGAGCAGCCGCAGAGGGCGAAGGAAGCTCCAAACACGCCTCCTGATCAGACCCGCGACACCAGGGATCAGCAGGCCAAGCCGCCTTCGCTGCGCCAGCGGCTTCGCGAGCATTGGTTGCTCGCAACCGCCGGCGCGATCGTGCTGATCGCCGCGCTCGTTGGCGGTCTGCTCTACTGGCTCGACGCGCGTCATTATGAGTCCACCGACGATGCGTTCGTCGCGGCGCGCAGCTTCTCGGTGGCCTCGAAGGTCGGCGGCTATGTGACCGATATCGCGGTGACGGACAATCAGCATGTCAATGCCGGCGATCTTCTCGCCAAGATCGACGAACGCGACTACCGGATTGCGATCGACCAGGCCATTGCGCAGGTAGCGGCGGCCAAGGCGAACATCGCCAATGTCGAGGCGCAGATCGATTCCCAGCAGGAGCAGATCAAGCAGGCCCAGGCGCAGCTCGAACAGGCCCAGGCCCAGCTTCAGTTCGCGCAGGAGGAGTTCAAACGTGCGGAAGAGTTGGTCGAGAAGGGCGCCGGCACCGTGCAGCGCCAGCAGCAGACCCGCTCCGATCTTCAGGCGCAGCAGGCCAATACCGAGCGCGCCAAGACGGCCGTGACGTCGGCGCAACTCGGCATCAAGACGTTGCAGGCCCAGCTCGAAGGCGCCAAGGCGCAGCTCGGGCAGTCGCAGGCGCAGCTCGATCAGGCCAAGCTGAACCTGCAATACACCAGCGTCGTCGCGGCGCAGTCCGGCCGCGTCGTCAAGCTCTCTGGCGCCAAGGGCACGTTCGCCACGGCGGGACAGAGCCTGATGATGTTCGTCCCCGACGAGGTTTGGATCGTCGCCAACTACAAGGAGACGCAGCTGGGCGACATGCGTCCGGGCCAGCGGGTCGAGCTCCGCATCGATGCCTATCCCGGCCGCAAGCTCACGGGCCATGTCGATTCCGTGCAGCCGGGCTCCGGCACCGCGTTCAGTCTGCTGCCGGCCGAGAACGCCACCGGCAACTACGTCAAGGTGGTGCAGCGCGTGCCGGTCAAGATCGTGGTCGACAACTGGCCGGCCGATCTGCCGGTGGGTCCCGGCATGTCCGTCGTGCCCTGGACCAGGGTGCGATGACGGACGCTACGCAAGGCGGCGCGTCCGCCGGCGGCTGGTCGCCGGAGCGCTCGGCGGCCGGCGGGCACAATCCTTATCTCATTGCTTTCGTGGTCTCGATCGCGACCTTCATGGAGGTGCTCGACACCACCATTGCCAATGTCGCGCTGCGCCACATCGCGGGGAGCCTGGCGGTGGGGATCGACGAGAGCACCTACGTCATCACCAGCTATCTCGTCGCCAATGCCATCGTGCTGTCGATCTCGGGCTGGCTGTCGACCGTGATCGGCCGCAAGCGCTTCTACATGATGTGTGTCGCGACCTTTACGCTGGCTTCGCTGCTCTGCGGCTTCGCCTGGAATCTGGAGTCGCTGGTGCTATTCCGCATTGTTCAGGGGCTGGGCGGCGGCGGCATGGCGACCAGCGAGCAGGCGATCCTCGCCGACTCCTTCCCGCCGCACAAGCGAGGCCAGGCTTTTGCCGTCTACGGAGTCGCCGTCGTGGTCGCGCCGGTGATCGGCCCGACGCTCGGTGGCTGGATCACCGACACTTACACCTGGCACTGGGTGTTCCTGATCAACGTTCCCATGGGAGTGCTGTCGTTGTTCCTGGTCGGTACGCTGGTCAAGGAACCGTCGAGTGCGGAGGAGGAACGGGAAAAGCTGCTCAGCAAGGGTTTGCGCGTCGACTATATCGGTTTCGCCCTCGTCGCGATCGGGCTCGGCTCGCTCGAGTTCGTGCTCGACGAAGGCCAGCGCAAAGACTGGTTCGGGTCGAACATGATCATCCTCTTCGCGGTGCTTTCCGCGGTCTCGCTGCTCGCGCTGATCCCGTGGGAGTTGTCGCGCGAGGATCCCATCGTCGATCTTCGCTTGCTCGGCCGGCGCCAGTTCGCCGCCTGCTTCCTGGTCATGCTCGGTACCGGCGCTGTGCTGATCTCGACGACCCAGCTCTTGCCGCAACTGCTCCAGACCGAGCTGAACTACACGGCGATGCTGGCGGGTCTTGCGCTGTCGCCCGGCGGCGTCGCGACCCTGGTGCTCATGCCGGTGGTCGGCCGCCTCATCAGCATTGTTCAGCCGAAATATCTGATCATGTTCGGCGCTGCCATCGTCGCGTTCTCGATGTGGCATCTCACCGGGCTCACCGGCGACATCACCTATGGCTATGCAGCGCTGTCGCGCATCTTCCTCGCGCTAGGTCTGCCCTTCCTGTTCCTGCCGGTGACGACTGCCTCGTATGACGGCATTCCGCCGGACAAGACCAACCAGGCTTCCGCCCTGATCAATGTTGCCCGCAACATCGGCGGCTCCATGGGCGTCGCGCTGGCGCAGACGGTTTTGGCGCAGCGCCAGCAATTCCACCAGAGTCGCCTGACCGAGCACACCGCGCCCTCCGATCTCGGCTACCAGCAGACCATCGATGCGATGACGCGCTACTTCCAGTCCCAAGGCTCCAATGCGAGCGATGCGGCATCACAGGCGCTCGCCTGGGTCGGCCGCACCTTGCAGCAGCAGGTCGATTTGCTCGCCTATATCGACGTGTTCTGGACGCTGGCGATCATTGCGGTGCTGATGATCCCCACGGCGGCTGTTCTGCGCTCGATTGATCTGAGCGCGCCGGCGCGGGGACATTGACGGGCCTTCCCCCCATCTCAGAGAAATGGTGACCGCAGCACGAGACTGCGGCTAGACTGCACCCAACTTGAGCAAAATTCCGGGAGGTACCTAAGTGAAGACCGCGATCACCGAGCTGTTCGGCATCGAGCACCCCATCATTCAGGGCGGCATGCATTTCGTCGGCTTTGCCGAGCTGGCCGCCGCGGTGTCCAATGCCGGCGGGCTCGGCATCATCACCGGCCTCACCCAGAAGACGCCGGAACTGCTCGCGAAGGAAATCGCGCGTTGCCGCGACATGACCGACAAGCCGTTCGGCGTCAACCTCACCTTCCTGCCGACCTTCGCGGCGCCGCCTTATCCCGAATATATTGCCGCTATCGTCGAAGGTGGCATCAAGGCGGTGGAGACCGCGGGCCGCAGCCCGGAGGCCTACATGCCGGCGCTGAAGGCCGCCGGCATCAAGGTCATCCACAAATGCACCTCGGTCCGCCACTCGCTGAAGGCCGAGCGCATCGGCTGCGATGCCGTCAGTGTCGACGGCTTCGAGTGCGGTGGTCATCCCGGCGAGGACGACATTCCCAACATGATCCTGCTGCCGCGCGC
Organism: Bradyrhizobium sp. 141; assembly: GCF_023074055.1. Lineage (GTDB taxonomy): Bacteria > Pseudomonadota > Alphaproteobacteria > Rhizobiales > Xanthobacteraceae > Bradyrhizobium. The sequence goes on along the minus strand of NZ_JADPKR010000103.1, from coordinate 311,637 downwards.
AGCGGAGGAGTTGAAGATCCCGTTCGTCGCCTCCGGCGGCATGGCCGACGGGCGCAGCCTCGTTGCGGCATTGTCGCTGGGCGCAGCCGGCATGAACATGGGCACACGTTTCATCGCCACCAAGGAAGCGCCTGTGCATCAGAATGTGAAGAACGCGCTGGTCGCGGCCACCGAGCTCGACACCCGCTTGATCATGCGCAGCCTGCGCAATACCGAGCGCGTGCTGAGAAACGCCAATGTCGATCGCCTCATCGAGATCGAGCGCGAGAAGGGCGACAAGCTGAAGATCGACGACATCCACGACCAGGTCGCGGGCGTCTATCCCAGGATCATGCTGGAAGGCCAGATGGACGCCGGCGCCTGGAGCTGCGGCATGGTCGCAGGGTTGATCCACGACATTCCCTCCTGCAAGGAACTCATCGACAGGATCATGGACGAGGCGGAACAGATCATCCGCAACCGCCTGATCGGGTTCCTGGATGGGACGGGGGCGTCGCGAAAGTCGCCTGACACCGTCAAACTTCTTAACCACGGCGGCACTTGACCGCTGGAATTGCGCGTGACGCCTCCTAAATAGGGGTAAATTCCCCCTTTCAAAATCAATTTCAGGAGGCGTCCGTGGTCCTGAAGAGCGTTCATTTTGCAGTTGCCGTTGCCCTCCTGCTCGCTGGCGGCGGCATCGCACGCGCTGACGACTACAAGCCCGACGAATATCTCGGTCTCGATCTCTCCAAGGCGGTGCTGTCGCCGAAGCGGCTCGGGCCTGAGACGCAGTTTGCACCGGTGGCTTTGGAGGCACGTGGCGGCAACGAGGCGCAGGGCCGCGCCGAGCCGGTCGACGTGCCGAAGAAGGTTGCCGCCGAACGCGTTCGTGTGGCCGAGCCCAAGGTCGCCCACGCCAGGCCCGCCCAGCCGCGCGGCGCAGCCCGCGCGAAGCTTGTGCATCGTCACCGCAATCCGCTGGATGCGCAGGCGATGGATACCCGCATCCAGACCTGGCCGTGCCGCTCCGGCGGCATCTGTAACTGGAAGCACTAGACGAGGCTGGAGCCGTCATCCGCGCGTCGCAAAACCGTAGGCGGGGAGTCAAGAAACCGTAAGCCGGGAGTCAAGGAGCGCAGGCACCTTCCGTCGCGATTCGACGAAGGTTTCCTGAATGGCAACGCTCCGCGCTTCGCGCGCATGGACCCGGCGGCAATTCCTGGTCCGTTCGACTTCAAGCCTGGCGGTTGCCTCGCTCGGCACGCTCGCGGCACCGTACCTCAGCCGCGCCGCCGATCGTCCACAGATCGCCGGCGGAATCCAGTCCGGCGATGTCTCGGATGGCTCTGCCGTGATCTGGGCGCGCGCGGACCGGGCCGCACGGATGCACGTGGAGTGCTCGACTGTGGAGAGCTTCAGGAGCGTCATAGCGTCGGCCTCAGGCGATGCGTTGCCGGACGCGGACTTCACCGCAAAGCTGCTGCCGAACGACCTCCCGCCTGGGCAGGACGTCTTCTATCGGGTCCGCTTCGACGACATCGCGACTGGCCTGCCCGGCGAAAGCCGTCTCGGCCATTTCCGCACCGCGCCGGCAGTAAGCCAGTCGATCTCATTCGTGTGGTCCGGCGACGTCGCGGGACAGGGCTGGGGCATCGACATTTCGCGCGGCGGCTATCGCGGCTATCGCACCATGCTCGACAACCGTCCGGATTTCTTCATCCATTCCGGCGATCACATCTACGCCGATTGCACGATTCCATCCGAACAGAAGCTGCCGAACGGCGAGATTTGGCGCAATCTGGTGACCGAGGAAAAAGCCGAGGCCGCGCACACGCTGGGGCAGTTCCGCGGCAACTACAAATACAACCATCTCGACGAACACTTTCGCGCTTTTCACGCCGAGGTGCCGATGTTCGCGCAATGGGACGACCACGAGGTCACCAACGACTGGTCGCCCACCGGAAGCTACGATACCGCCGGTTATGAGGACGACGGCACCCCGCGCCTCGTCGCGCGCGCCCGCCGCGCCTTCTTCGACTTCATGCCGATCCGCGATATCGGCGCGCAGCAGGGCCGGGTCTACCGCCGCATCGGCTACGGTCCGCTGCTCGACGTCTTCATGATCGACATGCGCAGCTACCGCGATGACAGCTGGAACAAGGGCGGCGATCACCGCGGCTGGATCCTCGGCGCCGAGCAGCTCGCCTGGCTGAAGCGGGAGCTCGCCGCCTCGCGCGCAACGTGGAAGGTCATCGCCGCCGATTTGCCGATCGGCCTCATCAGTCTCGATGCTGTTGCGCTCGGCAATGGGGCGCCCGACCGGCGCGAGCACGAGATCGCCGACCTTCTCAGCTCCATCAAGCGCGCCGGAATCCGCAACATCGTCTGGCTCACCGCGGACATGCACTACACGGCCGCGCACTATTACGATCCCGGCAAGGCACAATTCCAGGACTTCGAGCCGTTCTGGGAGTTCGTCTCCGGTCCGCTGCACGCCGGCAGCTGGGGCCCGGGCGAGCTCGACAACACCTTCGGGCCGGTCGCGATGTACCAGAACGGCTGTAGCGCAGCGCAGGGCGAGAATTTGGCGCCCTGTTTCGGATTGCAATTCTTTGGCCGGGTCGACATCGATGGCCGCAATGGCGTCATGACCGTCACTTTGAAGGACGTGGACAATCGCAGCCTCTGGTCGGTCGACATCGCGCCGCAGCCACAGCTGCGTCCCGCTGTGGTCGCGCAGCATTCGTGAGCACTCTTTCCGCCGTCATGGCCGGGCTTGACCCGGCCATCCACGCCTTGTGGTCAGGCACAGAGAACGTGGATGCCCGGGACAAGCCCGGGCATGACGACGGGAGGCACCACACTCCGGCACTTAACCCGATCTTGATTGGCCGCCCCGGGAGCTCTGGCGCTATAGTTGGGCCCCCGCCATTTCGTTTCCATCCCCGAAAAAGTCTGCTCACGCGGCAACGCGGCGCGACATCGGTGCGATGAACGACGTCAGGAGCCTGTTCATGGACAATCTGAAGACCCAGGCCATCAGCATGCCCAAGCTCGGCCTCGGCACCTTTCGCATGCAGGGCGATGCCTGCCGCGCCGCTGTCGAGAGCGCGCTGTCGATCGGCTATCGCCACATCGATACCGCCGAGATGTATGCCAATGAGGAGCCGATCGGATCAGCCATCGCCGCGTCCCGCCTGCCGCGCGGCGAGTTGCACGTCACCACAAAAGTCTGGCACGAGAACCTCACCCCCGACGTGATGCGGCGTGCCTTCGATGCCAGCCTGAAGAAGCTTCGGCTCGACCATGTCGATCTCTATCTCGTGCACTGGCCCTCGAAGGCTGCGAATTGGGGTGCGGTGTTCGAGACCTTGATGAAGCTCAAGGAGGAGGGACGCACGCGGGCCATCGGCGTCGCCAATTTCACCACGGCGCTGCTCAAGATGGCGGTCGAGGACATCAGGGCGCCGATCGCCTGCAACCAGATCGAATATCACGCGATGCTCGATCAATCGAAGGTGCTGGCCTATCTCGCGGCAAAGTCGATCCCGCTCGTCGCTTATTGCCCGCTCGCGCAGGGGCGCATTGCTTCGGATCCGGTGCTGGCCGAGATCGGTGCAAGGCACAACGTGACCGCCGCGCAAGTGGCGCTGAAATGGCTGCTCGACCAGGACGGCGTCGCCGCGATCCCGAAGGCCTCGCGCCGCGAGAGCCAGCAGGCCAATCTCGATGCGCTGAAGATCACGCTCGACGATGCCGACCGCAACAAGATCGCCGCGCTGCCCAAGGACAAGCGCTGTGTCAATCCGGGCTTCGCGCCGGCGTGGGACTGACCGGAGGCATGTCGCGAACGCAAAGAAAATGGCCCCGTGAGGGGCCATTTCCATTTTGCGTTGCGCGTTAGTCCCAATGATGATGGCGATGGCTGCGCTTGATCACGACCACGCGGTCACCGCGATGGTGACGATGCCAGCCGCGGTCATGATTGTGCATGCGATATTCGGCGCGGGCGCCATACGGGGCGTGATGATGATGACCGCGCTTGATCACCACCGTCTCCGCGCTTGCGAGCGTCGGCGCCGCGATCACGAGTGCACCCAGGGCCGCAACCACATAACCAAGCTTCTTCATGATGTCCTCCTCCAATTCGAATGCACATCTAAACCGCGCATTCACGCGAACGTTCCGGAGGAATCACAGGAGAATTCTGAACAGCTGTTCAGACAGAGCGTGATCATGCTTAAAGCGTAACGCTTAGTCGCAGCGTTGCTGCACTGGTGTCGGCGCGCCTGTCGCGACGTATCTGCCGTCCCTGATCGTGTACTCGCCGCGCTCGCTGCGATTGTAGATCGCGCGCAGGCTGCCGTCCTTCGCCAGCAGCAAGCCGAACTCACGCGTCTGGTGCAGCGAGGGGAAGTACACCATCACATTGAGCAAACCCTCGGCGGTGATTGTGGTCGACACCACCTCGTTCTCGTCCTTGGCCTCGCCGAAATTGCGCCGGTACATCACGCGGCCGTCCTTCCGGATCTCGTAGGTCAGCAGCGCGCCCTTGTCGCGGTTGGGCCGGGCCGCGCAGTCGACCGCCCATGAGCCGAGCAGGCCCCATTGCTCCACCGTCGCCGCCAACGTCTCGGCACCCGCCGTGGGGGTGATCGCCGCCCACAGCATCGCAGCCGCGATCCAGCGGCTCAAACAACGCGTCATGTCCCAGAAGAACCCCCGCCTCGAAGAATTGCAAAATTGTAGCATCCCGCCCGCTTCCGTCCATGGCAGCCGCCGATCGCTCGCGAATTTGATCCGCGTCAATGAGGCCAGTCTTTTCGAGGATAGGATGGCGCTTCCCGAAGGCGAACCTGGATAGAGCAATGCTGAATCAAGTCATGGATTTTGCGGGCGAAGTGCTGCCGGGGAGCTGTGCCGTGCCGCCGTATTCCGAGACCGCGTTTCTGACCGAGCTGGGCGATCGCCTGCGGTCCTCGCGCATGCGCTGCGACCTGTCGCGCCGCGAGCTGGCCCGCCGTTCCGGAATTTCCGAGCGCTATATCGCCCAGATCGAGGCCGGCAAGGGCAATGTCTCGATCGTCCTTCTGCTGCGGCTGGCCTCCGCGATCCACGGCAGCCAGCCCCGGGCGGCTTGAGGAGACGGACTGAAGCGAACCTCAGGCCCGCTTCTCCACATTGGCACTCCGGGCCGGCACGCCGAATTCCTTGCGGCAGACCTCGGCCAATGCAGCGACGCCTTCGCGGATCTGCTGATGCGACGGACTTGCAAAGCACAGCCGCAGGCGCGATCTGGAATGGCTCTTGTTGGTCGACCATTCCGGCCCCGGATTGATCGAGACGCCGGCGGCGAGCGCGGCCTGATACAGTTTCAGCGTATCGACCTGATCGGGTAGCTTGACCCAGAGGAAGATGCCGCCCTTGGGCTCCTCGAATTCCGCCGCGGTCCCGAACTGCTCGTTCAGGGCTTCCATCAGCGTGTCGAGCTTGGTGCGCAGCGCCTTGGTCAGGGCCGGCACATGGCTTGCGAAATGCGGCTTGCAATAGGTGGCGAGCACCATCTGCTCCAGCGCGCCGGAGCCCGCATCCGTCTTCAGCGCCAGCATCCGCGACATCACATCCCAGGGCGCCACGATGAAGCCGACGCGCAGCGCCGGTGCGATCGATTTGGAGAACGAGCCGATATGGATCACGCCGCCGTTCGGGCTCATCGCGTAGATCGCCGGCGGCCGCTGCCCTGACCAGACGAGGTCGGCATAGCAATCGTCCTCGAAGATGGGCACGCCATACTCGGTCGCGAGCCGCACCAGCTCGGCGCGGCGGCTCTCCGGCATGATGCTGCCGGTCGGGTTTTGCACCGTCGGAATGGTGTAGATGTATTTGGGACGGATGCCGCGGTTCTTCAAATCGGCCAGCGTCGCCGCCAGCACGTCCATGCGCATGCCGTCCTTGTCGAGCGGGATGCCGACGACGTTGACGCCGAGCCGGGCGAGGCGGGTCAACGAGCCCTGATAGCTGTCCTGCTCGAAGATCACGGTGTCGCCGCGCGTCAGCAGCGTCGCGTTGACGAGGTCGAGTGCCTGCAGCGAGCCGGAGACGATCATGAGATCATCGACCGTGCAGTTGATGCCGGCATCGCGCTTCAGCTTCGTCACCAGGAATTCGCGCAGGGGCAAATAGCCCTGCGGACCGTGCGCCAGCCCGTAGGTCGCCAGCGACCGGCCTTCCTTTTGCAGGGCGGAATTGGTCGCCTCGATCAAGCCGTCGAGCGGCAATTGCTCGGAATCGTTGTTGCCGCCGACAAAGCTGTATTTGGCAAGGCCCGTCCAGCGCGCAGAAGGGGCCGGCAGCCCTGCGGGAAACAGGGGCGCGAAATCGAAGCTGGACGTCATGGGAGCGTTCCTCGTTTTGTTCTTGTTGAGCGACCGGCCTTGCACCGGGCCGCCTTACTTCTTGCCGGCCGTCCGGGTCGGACGGCCTTACTTCTTTGTGGCCGTCCGGGTCGGACGGCCTTGGCTGATAAAAGCGTAATGCGCATTGGCGACGCCGCCAACCATCAGGGCCTCGACCACGGGCTCGGCGATCTCGCCCGTCGCGGCCCAGTCGACCAGAAAATTGGCCCCGGTCCCGCCGCGCACGTCATCGGTCGGAATGAAGATCGAGATCGTGGCCAGCGGCTTCAGGGCCACCTGCCCCTTCAGGTAGGTCTCGACCTGCTTGCCTGCGGTGTCGAAATAGGCGATGCGTTTGACCACCAGCGGTTGGGTCTCGGAGGCGTTGTGAACACTCAAGGTCACCGAGAAGTCGACGCGCAGCTTGCCCTGGCTCATCGCGACGCTGGAATAGGCGGGCACGTAGAACCCGCCGGAGACGGCAAGTTCTTCCTTCGGCATTGCGGTGAGGGAATCGGCAAAGTTCTGTTCGATATTGACCTTGGATTGTGCGGCGGCGGGTACGGTTAAGGCGAGGGGGCATAGCAGCATTGCTGCGAACAGCCCTTTTCGCATGTGACGAATTGCTCGCTTGCCGCGCTGCAACCCGTCTCTAGGGTGCGGCAAAACGGACCAATTTGGCATGCACGAGCTCATTCGCGACATCACTCTCTGTATTCTGTTTGCCTGGATGCTGGGCCTGCTCGCCCATTTCTCCCGGCAGCCGCTGATCCTGGCCTATCTTATCGCCGGCTTCTGCATAGGTCCATTCGGCGCCGGCTGGGTCCACTCGCAGGAATCGATCAGCGTCATTTCCGAGCTCGGCCTGATCTTCATGCTGTTCATGATCGGGCTGGAGATCGACCTGAAGAAGATCGTGCGGGCGGGAAAGGTGATCCTGTTCGCGGCGGGGGGGCAGCTGCTCGGCGGCTGCCTGCTCGGGGTCCTGTTCTTCGTCGGCATCGGCCTGTCGCTCGGCGGCGGGCATTTCGATGCGGTCTATCTCTGCGTCGCCTGCGCGCTGTCGAGCACCGTGATCATCGTCAAGGTGCTCTACGAGAAGCGCGAGCTCGACACGCTACCGGGGCGCATCACGCTCGGCGTGCTGGTGCTTCAGGACATCTTTGCCATCCTCTTCCTGGCGGTGCAGCCGAGCCTTGCCAATCTGCAAGCCAGCGTCATCCTGCTCTCGATCGGCCGCGTCGCGGTGCTGGTCACCGCCGCGCTGGTGGTCAGCCGCTACGTGCTGCCGCGGCTGTTCCATCAGATCGCCCGGCGCCCCGAGCTGATCCTGCTCGGCGCGCTGGCCTGGTGTTTCCTCGTCGCCGAGACCGCCGAGCGGCTGTCGCTGTCGCGCGAGATGGGCGCCCTGATCGCCGGCGTCTCGCTCTCGACCTTTCCCTACGCGCTCGACGTCACCGCCAAGGTCACCACGCTCCGCGACTTCTTCATTACCCTGTTCTTCGTCGCGCTCGGCATGACCATTCCCATCCCTGGCCTCTCCGTGATCGGGCTGGCGCTGATGATCGCGGCCTTCACGGTCGTGAGCCGCCTCGTCACCACCTTCACGCCGCTCTATCTGATGAAGCAGGGCCTGCGCGCCAGCCTGTTGCCGGCGCTGAACCTCGCGCAGATTTCCGAGTTCTCGCTGGTGGTGATCCAGACCGGCGTCGCCGATCACCATATCGCGGCGCAGACGGCGAACGCGGCCTCCTTCGCCTTCGTGGTGCTCGCGGTGCTCTCGACCTTCGCGATGAGCCGCAGCGACGAGATCACCCGCTGGGCGATCGGCCCCTTGAAGCGGATGGGCCTGCGCGACCTTGACCATGGCAATGGCCATGCCGAGGAGGGGCACGAGGCCGGCCATGGCGAGGCCCGCCGTATCGTCATCCTCGGCTTTTTCCGTGCCGCGAGCGCGCTGCTGGCCGAGATCGAGCGGCAGACGCCGGTGCTGCTCGAGCAGATCACCGTGGTCGACTTCAACCCCAATGTGTACCAGACCCTGCTTTCGCGCGGCTTGCACGTGATCTATGGCGACATCAGCAATGTCGATACCCTGCTCCATGCCGGCATCGCCAAGTCCGAGATGATCATCCTCAGCGTGCCGGATTCGCTGCTGAAAGGCGCCACCAACGAGAAGCTGGTCCGCCACGTCCGCGCGCTCAATCCGACCGCCCTGATCGTGGCCACGGCCGACCTCTTGGCCGACGTCGGCGCGCTCTACGAGGCCGGCGCCAGCTACGTCACCGTGACCCGGCTCAGCGATGCCCACGAGCTGTTCACGGTGATCGAAGCCGCCCAGGCCGGCCTTTTGGCCGACAAGCGCGCCGAGCTCGATCAGCGGATCGGCGAACGGCGCGAAGTGCTGCCTTGACGGCGCCCGGCCGCCTTCCTCTCCGGCTGTCTGCGCCTATATCCTGGTATCCTCGGTGCAAGCCTGGCCTCCGATGGCCCGCTGCCCGGAATATGTGGTTGCGTCCAGGACACTAGCGTCCCGGCCCAAGTCCGGCTAAGCCTCCCGGCATAACCGATAGAGATTGGGACATGCCCGATAACGTTCAGGAAGTCTTGCAGGCCTTTGCCCGGGGTGAGCTCGTGGTCGTCACCGACGACGACGACCGTGAGGGCGAGGGCGATCTGATCGTCGCCGCCTCGCTCTGCACCGCCGAGAAGATGGCCTTCATCATCCGCCACACCTCCGGCATCGTCTGCGCGCCCGTGACCACCGAGGACGCGCGCCGTCTGCGGCTCGATCCGATGGTGGCCCATAACGATTCCGCGCACACCACTGCGTTCACGGTGTCGATCGACTACAAGCCCGATGGCGGCACCGGCATTTCCGCCGAGGAGCGGGCCTCATGCTGCCGGGCGCTGTCCAATCCCAATGTCGGAGCCAACGATTTTGCCCGGCCCGGCCACATCTTTCCGCTGATCGCCAAGGACGGCGGCGTGCTGCTGCGCTCGGGCCATACCGAGGCCGCCGTCGATCTCTGCAAGCTCTCCGGCCTGCCGCCGGTCGGCGTCATCAGCGAATTGATGAACGACGACGGCAGCGTGATGAAGGGCGAGCAGGTCGCCAGCTTCGCCGCCCAGCACAAGCTCAAGCATGTGACCATCGCGGACATGATCGCCTACCGCCAGGCGCGCGAAAAGTTGATCGAGCGGGTCTCGACCTTCGTCACCGAGAGCCCGATCGGACCCTTGCAAGGCTATGCCTACCGTTCGCCGTTCGATTCCATTGCCCACGTCGCTTTCGTCTATAATGGTGTCGGCGACGGCAAGAACGTGCTTACGCGCTTCCACAAGCCGAACATCGTCAAGGACACCTTCACCGGCCACAAGCGAATGGCCGCGGTGCTCGAGCACTTCAAGAAATCAGGCCGTGGCGTGCTGGTTTACTTACGAGACGGCGCGGCCGGTGTCCCCGTGTCCCCGTTGCCCGACGAGAGCGCGAGCGAGGCTGACCGCAACCGCCAGTGGCGCGAAGTCGGCGTCGGCGCGCAGATCCTGCGCGATCTCGGCGTCACCTCGATCCGGCATCTCACCTCCTCGGTGCACGACTACAAGGGCCTGTCGGGCTTCGGTATCGAGATCGTCGCCAACGAGCAGCTTGAAAGCTGACACGCAAGTCATTCCGGGATGGCGCCGAAAGCGCCACACCCGGAATCTCGAAGTTGTAGAGGTGAGTAGATTCCGGATTCGACGCTCCGGGCCGCACTTACGCGGTCCCGTTGCATCGCCCCGGAATGACCGAAACCAGGATGCAATTGCACTTGTTGCCGCGGCGCTTTACTTTGTCGGGCAAATTTTGACGGAACCAGACGAAAGGACGTTTCATGAGCGTGCGCCCTCAGGCCAAGGACAAGCCGGCTGCGGCTTCTTTCCAGTGGGACGATCCGTTCCTGCTTGACGAGCAGCTGACCGAAGACGAGCGCATGGTGCGCGACACCGCCCGCGCCTACGCCCAGGACAAGCTGCTGCCACGCGTCACCAAGGCGTATCTCGAGGAGAAGACCGACCGCGAGATCTTCAACGAGATGGGTGAGCTCGGCCTGATCGGCATCACGCTGCCGGAAGAATATGGCTGTGCCAATGCGAGCTATGTCGCCTATGGCCTCGTCGCGCGTGAGATCGAGCGGGTCGATTCCGGCTATCGCTCGATGAACTCGGTGCAGTCCTCGCTGGTGATGTACCCGATCTACGCCTATGGCGACGAGAACCAGCGCAAGAAGTACCTGCCGAAGCTCGCCAGCGGCGAGTGGGTCGGCTGCTTCGGCCTGACCGAGCCCGATGCCGGCTCCGACCCGGGCGGCATGAAGACCCGCGCCGAGAAGGTCTCTGACGGCTATCGCCTCACCGGCACCAAGATGTGGATCTCGAACGCGCCGATCGCCGACGTGTTCGTGGTCTGGGCCAAGTCGGCCGCGCACGACAACCAGATCCGCGGCTTCGTGCTGGAGAAGGGCATGAAGGGCCTCTCCGCGCCGAAGATCGGCGGCAAGCTCTCGCTTCGCGCCTCGATCACCGGCGAGGTCGTGATGGATGGTGTCGTGGTTCCGGAAGACGCGCTGCTGCCCAACGTCTCGGGCCTGAAGGGTCCGTTCGGCTGCCTCAACCGCGCCCGCTACGGCATCTCCTGGGGCGCGCTTGGCGCGGCCGAGGACTGCATGCATCGCGCGCGCCAGTACACGCTCGACCGCAAGCAGTTCGGCAAGCCGCTCGCCGCGACCCAGCTCGTGCAGAAGAAGCTCGCGGACATGGAGACCGAGATCGCACTCGGCCTGCAGGGCTCGCTTCGCGTCGGCCGCTTGATGGACGAGGGCAAGTTCGCGCCCGAGATGATCTCGATCATGAAGCGCAACAATTGCGGCAAGGCCCTCGACATTGCCCGTGTCGCCCGCGACATGCACGGCGGCAACGGCATCTCGATCGAGTACCACGTGATGCGCCACGTCCATAACCTCGAGACCGTCAACACCTACGAGGGCACCCACGACGTCCACGCCCTGATCCTGGGCCGCGCGATCACGGGCATTCAGGCGTTCTTCTGAGCCCCAGAACGGGCGTGGTTGATATGCTCCGCTGGATCGTCCGCGAAAGCGGACGATCCAGTATTCCAGAGACCTAGCCTTCGCCACAGACGCCTCGGCGTACTGGATACCCCGCCTTCGCGGGGTATGACGGCGAGGGTTGGGGCAGCAGTGCGCAGGTAGTCCCATGTCCGACAATGACGACGTCCCGTTCAACCGCAACTTTCCGCTGAAAGCCGGCATCGTCGAGGAAGTCCGACCCGGCGTGCGCCGCGTGCTCTGTAACAATCCGAGCCCGTTCACCTTCACCGGCACGGTCAGCTACATCGTCGGCAACGGCAATGTCGCGATCATCGATCCCGGTCCGGACGATGCGGCGCATGCGGCTGCGCTGCTCGATGCCGTGCGCGGCGAGACGGTGAGCCATATCTTCGTCACCCACACCCATCGCGACCATTCGCCGAACACCGCGCGGATCAAGCAGGTGACAGGGGCGCCGGTCTATGCCGAAGGCCCGCACCGGGCCTCGCGCCCACGTTTCGAGAGCGAGAAGCACAATCCGGAATCCGGCGCCGACCGCGATTTCGCACCGGACGTCAACCTCGCACATGGCGACGTCGTCGAAGGCGACGGCTGGCGGCTCGAGGCCGTCGCGACGCCGGGGCATACCGCCAATCATCTGGCATTCGCCTGGCCGGAGCGAAAGTTCAACTTCGTCGGCGATCACGTCATGGGCTGGTCCACCTCGATCGTGGCGCCGCCCGACGGCTCGATGATCGACTACATGGACTCGCTCGAGCGGCTCGCCGCACGCGAGGAAGACCTCTATTTCTCCGGCCACGGCCCCGAGATTCCCGACGGCCAGCGCTTCGTGCGCTTCCTGATCCGTCACCGCAAGGCGCGCGAGGCTTCGATCCTGCACCGCCTCGCCAAGGGCGAGACCGACATCCCGACCATGGTGCGCGCGATCTATATCGGCATCGACCCCAGGCTCACGACGGCGGCCGGTTATTCGGTGCTGGCGCACCTGGAAGACCTGGTCGCCCGCGGCGTGGTCGCGACCGAGGGCGATCCGGTGATCGGCGGAACGTATCGGATGGCTTAGGGGTGAATAGCGAGTAGCGAATAGGAAAGGTGGCTTCCATTTGCTATTCGCCACTCGCCATTCGCTACTTCTTGACCGTCTTTGCCGGTGCCTTCGGTGGCGTCACCGGCGTCTTCTTCACTGGCTTGAGCGCGTCGGCATCGGCCGCGGTGTTGAGATCGTCCATGAATTTCTTGACGCGCGCGGCGTTGCTGCCGAGATCGCTGTCGAAATTGCGCGAGGCCGAGCGGATATCGACGCGGGAATCATCGCCGTCCGCCACGAACCTTATCGAAATGTCCTCGCGAAAACCCATGATTGGCGTGCGCGCCACCGCCTCGATGCGGCCGATGCGGCGCGGCGGCTGCGGTGCGCGCTCGTCGATGACGATCCATTTGCGCTTGTTGACGAGCTGGAGCGCGATCGCATAGGCGCGGTCGACGGAGATCTCGAGCTCGACGGGCTCGATATCGGGGTAGAAGTGGCGCTGCTGCTCCGCCGAATACAGGCCGGCATAGACCGCGGTGTTGGTGCCCTCGCCGGTGCGCAGGCGCGCCAGCGCGTCGAAACGCGGCGGATCGATCGGGTCGGTGGTGATGTCGTGAATCGCGGGCAGCTTGCGATATTGCAGGCCGAGATAGGCGGGGTAGGCGAGGATCGCTCCGTCGATCAGGAGGGCAAGCAGGATGCGCGCCATGCCGCGCGAGCCGTTCTGCCAGATCGCGGCAAAGCCGGCGAGCCCGAACAGGATCGAGAGGCCGGCGATCGCGAGCCCGCCGAAGAAGGTTGCAAGCGCCGGCTTCGGCTCCAGGAAATCGAAGCGGACGACGATGACCGACACCACCACTGCCACCACGGCGAACACGGCCAGATTGCGCGCCCAGCTCGCGAGGCTGGACACGGGCTCCGACTGATAGGGAGCGGAAAACCTGCGGGCCATCGAGTGAGCTCTGCCGGGGATTTGGAGCGATGCCGGCCGACTGGGCGCGACGATGGGCAGTTGAGACCACGGCGCGGAGGCAAATTCAAGGGTTCCGCAGGCACCTAGTTCGTCATGCCCGGGCTTGTCCCGCCTGCGCGGCCGAAGCCGCTTCGGCGAGGCGAAGGCCCGGGCATCCACGTTCTTTGGACCGTCGAGCAAGGCGTGGATGGCCGGGACAAGCCCGGCCATGACGTCGTGGAGGCTTCAATGCGTCAAACGCTTGCGCCCTCCAGGGGAGGGTGGCATCGAGCCCTACGCCGCCGCGTTCGGGAAGCGGTAATCCTTGAACTGGTCGCGCAGCGCCGTCTTCAGGATCTTGCCGGTGGCGGTATGCGGAATACCTTCGACGAAGGCGACGTCGTCGGGCATCCACCATTTTGCGATCTTGCCGTCCATGTATTTCAGGATGTCCTCGCGCGTGGCCTGCTGGCCCTGCTTGAGCTGCACGATCAGGAGCGGCCGCTCGTCCCATTTGGGGTGAAATACGCCGATCACGGCAGCTTCCGCCACGGCCGGATGGCCGACCGCGAGATTTTCGAGGTCGATCGAGGAGATCCACTCGCCGCCGGACTTGATGACATCCTTGGAGCGGTCGGTGATCCGCATGTAGCCGTCCTCGTCGATGGTCGAGACGTCGCCGGTGTCGAAGAAGCCGTCCTCGTCGAGAATGTCAGTATCCACCCGGTAATAGGCCTTGGCGACGGCCGGGCCGGCCACCTTGAGGCGGCCGAAGGTCTTGCCGTCCCAGGGCAACTCCTTGCCGGCATCGTCGGTGATCTTCATCTCGACCGCGAAGGGCGCATAGCCCTGCATCTGCAGCACGTCGAGCCGCGCATCGCCGGTTGCGTCGGCAAACGGCGGCTTCAGCGCAGCGACCGTGCCGATCGGGCTCATCTCGGTCATGCCCCAGGCGTGGCGGACGTTCGAGCCCATATCGAGGAAGGCCTTGATCATCGAGCGCGGCATCGCCGAGCCGCCGCAGATCACCATCTTCAGATGCGGCAGCTTGAGATTATTGGCGGCCATGTGCTGGAGCAGCATCAGCCACACCGTGGGAACGCCGGCAGTGTGCGTCACCTTTTCGGTCGAGAGCAGCTCATACACCGAGGCGCCGTCGAGCTTGGCGCCGGGCATGACCAGCTTGGTGCCCTGCGAGGGCGCGGAGAAGGCGATGCCCCAGCTGTTGGCATGGAACAGCGGAACCACCGGCAGCATCGTCTCGGACGCACTGGTGCCGAGCGCGTCGACATTGTTGGCCATCAGCGCGTGCAGCACGTTGGAGCGATGCGAATACAGCACACCTTTCGGGTCGCCAGTCGTGCCCGACGTGTAGCACATCGCGGCTGCCGTGTTCTCGTCAAAGTCCTTCCATTTGAATTCGCCGTCGGCCTCCGCAATCCAGTCCTCGTAGGCGACCACATTCTTCAGCGTCGTCTGCGGCATGTGCGCCTTGTCGGTCAGCACGACGTAGCGTTCCACGCTCGTCAGCTTGTCGGCGATCTTCTCCAGGACCGGTACGAAGGTGATGTCGGTCATCACGATGCGGTCCTGCGCATGGTTGATGATCCAGGCGATCTGCTCGGGGAAAAGGCGGGGGTTGACGGTATGGCAGATGGCGCCGATCCCCATGATGCCGTACCACACCTCGAGATGGCGCCAGGTGTTCCAGGCGATCGTTGCGACACGGTCGCCGAGCTTGATCCCGTCGCGCTCCAGCACCTGCGAGACCTTGAGCGCGCGCTTGTGGATCTCGGCGTAATTGGTGCGATGAATCGGTCCCTCGACCGAGCGTGTGACCACCTCCTGCTTGCCATGAATCCTGGCGGCGTGTTCGATGATCCGGTGGCAGAGCAGGGGCCAATCTTGCATCAAACCAAGCATTCTCACGTTCCTCCGAGAAGTCGCTGGGCGCGTTGTCGCTCTCAGCGTTGGGCCAAAGAATTGCCATGAGTTTTAGCCTGCCGGACTTTCGCCGCAAATGGTCTTGTCGCGGCTATATGTCCGCTGGCGCGGCAATGGTTACCGCCGCGCTTGGGCTATCGCTCGTGCTCACCGAGAGGGCAGAGGCGCGAAAACATACGTCCCCGCTCGATATCTTCGGTATTGCCGCACCACGGCCGCGCGTAGCGGTTCATCCCGCCAAGATCCCGCTGCCGAGACCGCGCCCCGAGGAGGCGCCCAAAGCACCGGACGAGGCCCCGCCGGAAGCTGACGGCAAGCCTTCTCCGGACAAGCCCGGCGCCGACAAGCCTGCCGAGGCCGCGCCGCCACCCCAGAAACCGGTCTCGGCCTGCCGTCTCGCGCTGACCGAGGAGATCGCGATCGCGCCCTCAATTCCGGATATCCGCGGCCCCGGCGCCTGCGGCGGCGAGGATCTGGTGCGGCTGGAAGCCATCGTGCTGCCGGACAAGCGCAAGGTGACGGTCAAGCCGGCGGCGATTCTCCGCTGCACCATGGCGTCCGCGATCGCTGATTGGCTGCGCAAGGACATGGTTCCGCTGGCCACCAGCCTCGGCTCGACCATTGGCGAACTCGATAATTTCGATAGCTTCGAGTGCCGCGGCCGCAACCGCGTCGTCGGCGCGATGCTGTCGGAGCACGGCAAGGCCAATGCGATCGACATCCGTGCCATCAAGCTGACCAACGGGCAATCGATCGGCCTCACCGACCGCACCATGTCGCGCGAGGTGCGCGAGCGCGTGCTGCACTCGGTGTGCGCGCGGTTCTCCACCGTGCTCGGTCCGGGTTCGGACTGGTACCACGAGGACCATATCCATCTCGACCTGGCGCAGCGGCGCAACGACTACCGGATCTGCCAGTTGAACGTCTGGGATCCGCTGCCACAGGTCGCTCCGCTGCTGCCGGCGGAACGCCCCGAGGAGGCGCCGCCGCGCGAGGTCGCGGCCAAGCCCGAGGCACAGGAAGGCGCTGACGACAAGGCGGCGGAGAAGGCTCCAGCACCTGCGGGGAAACCGGCGGCCGATGGCGGCAAGTCCCAGCCGCACAAGCCGGCAACAAAAAAGCGCCGGTGAAACCGGCGCTTTTGGATCTCGGGGATTTTGGAGGCGATCAGTAGCTGCCGGCCTGGCCGGTTTGGCTGCCGCCGAGCGCAAGCCGCGAATTGTAGGGCGAGTCGCCATGCTTCGGCTCCAGCACCACGACGAGGGTGCCGAGCTTAACGCGATCATAGAGATCGATCGCGTCCTCGTTGGTCAGGCGGATGCAGCCTGACGAGATCGAGGCGCCGATATATTCCGGCTGGTTGGTGCCGTGAATGCGGAACAATGTGTCTTTGCCGCCGGAATAGAGGTAAATCGCGCGAGAGCCCATCGGATTGTCCGGGCCGGGTGCGACATAGGTCGGCACGCCCAGGCGCGAAATTTCGCCGGGGGTGGGGTGCCAGGCCGGCCACTCAGTCTTGCTGCCGACCTTGGCAATGCCCGACCAGGCCATGGCCTCTTCGCCGACGGTGATGCCGTAGCGGATCGCCTTGCCGCCCTCCAGCACGTAATAGAGGTAATGGTTGTCGGAATCGACCACGATCGAGCCTGGCGATTCCTTGCGGTGGTACTGCACGATGGCGCGGCGGAACGGCTCCGCGACCGGAGTATTCTCGTACCGGACCTTGGCGAGCAGTTCCTTGTCCTTCGGCTTGAAGGCCTTGGTGTCGGTCGCCTCGAAATGCGTGGCCTGCATGCAGCCCGACAGCAGCAGGCCGGCGGCCAAAATTACCAATTTAACTTTCAGCGACGACATGATTTGGTTCCAATCAAAGCAATACCGTGCGGAAGGCCTGAGCTTACCGCCCAAGTTCCTCGACTCCGTTAATCCCATTATCGTTGAAATCTGCCACAATTCCAGCACTGAAGGCCTTATCCCGCGCTGCGAGACCCAACCTGTGGCTTTTCTGCCGCAAATTTTGCGGGTCTGTGGAAGTTTTGTGGCCGTCAGCCTCAGACTGTCGATTCCGTGCCACAGTTGAGACGCGACTCCGCCACAAATGCCAACGCTTCGTTAATGCGGTTGTCATCGTGAACTTGTCAGAATCGCGCTAAGGGCTGTCATTCTGACGCAGGTTCTCTGGAGTTGTGCATGTTTTCGGTGTTTGTTCCCTCGGAGTCCTCCCTTAAGAAGGCCGTCGTCGAGGACCTCACGGTGCTGCCGGAGAGCGCAGTCTGGATCGATCTCGTCAATCCCAGCGCTGCCGAGGACAAGGCGGTGGAGCGGCTCGCGGGCATCGCCATCCCGACCCGGGAAGACATGCAGGAGATCGAGATCTCCAGCCGCCTCTATATCGAGAACGGCGCGCGCTACATGACCGCGACCCTGATGTGCCACTCCGATACCGACATGCCTCGGACCACGGCGGTGACCTTCATTCTGGGCGACCACCGCCTGGTGACGGTGCGCTACGACCAGCCCAAGCCCTTCGCCCTGGTCGAGGCCAAGCTCGCCCGCTCCTGCACGCCCGCGATCACCGGCGAGATGGTGCTGATGGAGCTGCTGGACGCCGTGATCGACCGCTGCGCCGACATCCTGGAGCGATGCGGCGCCGAGATCGACCAGGTCTCGCACGACATCTTCGAGCCCGAGAGCGAGCGCCACGGGCAGGCCAAGCGATATTCCCAGATCCTGATCTCGATCGGCCGCAAGGGCGATCTGACTTCGAAGGTTCGCGAGAGCCTGGTCTCGATCGGCCGCGTCGTCACCTTCCTCTCGGCGGTGGTTGAGGGCATCAAATGGTCGAAGGACATGCGCGAGCAGCTCAAGACCATGCAGCGCGACGTCGCCTCATTGACCGACCACGCCTCCTATCTCTCCAACAAGATCACCTTCGTGCTCGACGCCATGCTCGGCGTCGTCAATCTCGAGCAGAACAACATCATCAAGCTGTTCTCGGTCATGGCTGTTGTCCTAATGCCGCCGACGCTGATCGCCTCGATCTACGGCATGAACTTCAAGGTGATGCCGGAGCTCGAATGGGTGCACGGCTATCCGATGGCGCTGGTGATGATGCTGATCGCCGCGATCGTCCCGTACTGGATTTTCAAGTGGAAGAAGTGGCTGTAGAAGCATGATCCGGAAAAGTGTGCAGCGGTTTTCCCTCGCGACAAACGCCGAGCGCGTTTGCGCGGAGATCATGCTCAAGCGAAGATCCCTACCGAGACCTTACACCGTTTGCAGAGACATGGCGGTTGGTGTCGCAGAATAGAGCGGGATTGCGGCCACGCGGTGATGCGTGCCTGCCGCCCCAATTCCTCCGGTAAAATTTGAGCGGTGGGCTGAACGTTTGCGCGAAACTTGTCTGCGATAAGCAGTGCGTAGCCGCGAGGAACAACCATGGTTGAAAAACACATAACGTCGCCCCGCAACGTCATCGATCTGGCGAACTATCGTCAGGCGATGACGAGCGGCAAGGCGTCGTCGATGTCGGCACGCATGTGCCGGCACTGTGGTGCTCCGCTGCTCGACGGTGAGAACGACGACGACTGCTCGACTGCATTCAGCACGGCCGCTCCGCGGCCGCGCGACCGGTCACGTCGGATTCGAATCGATTGAGGAACGGAAGGCGAGGGCGATCCAGGTCTTGCGGCGGCGTTGTCTGGATCGCCTTGCTTCCCTCAGCAGCATTCCGTCATTGTGAGGAGCGCGGGGACGAAGCAATCCAGACCGTCTCGCCGGAGACAGTCTGGATTGCTTCGCGGAGCTTGCAATGACGATGTGGCGAGTGCGTGCGCCACATTCTGTTCTCGTGCCCCGGACGCAGCGCAGCGTCACTTCGACGGTGCGCTGCAGGGCCGGGGCCCATCTCTCCATGCGTGCCGAGTCGTGATCTGGGTCCCGGCACTGCGCAGCCACGCTTCGCATTGCAGCGCGTCCGGAACACGGGAGCGAAGTTGCCGCTATGGCTCCGTCAATGCCGTGCAATGACGCGAACGGATCACACGTGCTGGCCGCCGTTGATGTGGATCTCGGCGCCGTTGACGTAAGAACTGGTGTCCGTGCACAGCACGTAGATGATCTTGGCGACCTCGTCGGGCGTGCCGAGCCGGTGCATCGGGATCTGCTGCTCGACGATCTTCTCGGTGCCCGGCGACAGGATCGAGGTATCGATCTCGCCCGGCGCGATGGCGTTGACGCGCACGCCGACGCGGCCGAAGTCGGAGGCCATCTCGCGCGTCAGAGATGCCAGCGCGGCCTTCGACGTCGCGTAGGCGGCGCCCGCGAAGGGGTGCACGCGCGAGCCCGCGATTGAGGTGACGTTCACGACCGAGCCCTTGGCCGCCTTCAATTCCTCGATCAGCCCGCGCGCAATCATGATCGGCGCGAAGAAGTTGACGTGGAAGACATGCGTCCAGGTGTCGAGATCGGTGTCGACCGAGCCGAGTCTGGAGCCGCCCGCGCCCTTCGGCGAGATGGCGGCGTTGTTGACCAGCGCATGCAGCGTGCCGCCCTCCAGCCGGCTGCGGATTTCGTTGATCGCGCGCGCTGTGTCCTCGGGATTGCCGAGGTCGACCTGGATGTGGTCCTCGGGTCCCGCATCCCACGGGCAGTCCTCCGGAAAGGGATGCCGCGAGCAGGTGATGACGCGCCAGCCCGCCGAGGAGAAGCGGATCACGGTGGCGTGGCCGATGCCGCGGCTGGCTCCGGTCAGGAGCAGCGTACGGCGCGGCGCATTGGACGAATGCGGCATGGACATCTTTCAGGTCGGCTTAAAGCTCGAGACGAGGTTCGAGATCAGGCTCAAGGGTACATCCGCGTCTTGGACCACTTCTGTCCGGCCGCGTCACGGCGAAATTCGATGCGGTCGTGCAGACGGAATGGGCGGTCGTGCCAGAACTCGATCCGCGAGGGCGTGATGCGCCAGCCGCTCCACCCCGGCGGCCGCGGCACCTCGCCGATGACGTATCTGGCCGCGACTTTCGCGATGGCCTGTTCGAAGGCGAAGCGGCTCTCCAGCTCCTGCGACTGCTTGCTCGCCCAGGCGCCGATCTGCGCCTGCTTGGGGCGAGTGGCGAAATAGGCGTCGGCCTCCGTGTCGGTCACCGGCGTCACGTTGCCGCGGATGCGGACCTGACGGCGCAGCGACTTCCAGTGAAAAAGTAACGCTGCCTTAGGATTTGCGGCGAGTTCGCGGCCCTTCTGGCTCGCGATGTGGCTGTAGAAGACAAAACCCTCGATATCGAAGCCCTTCATCAGCACCATGCGCACGTCAGGAAGCCCGTCGGGGTCGACGGTTGCGAGCGCCATCGCGTTCGGGTCGTTCGGCTCGCTCTTGATCGCCTCGTTCAGCCAGGTCTCGAACAGCGCAAAAGGCTCGTCGGCGGCGGTGAAATCACCGGATGTTAAGGGTGTCTGGTGTTTCATCGAGGTCGTGTCGGTCATGTCTGGAGTCCGAGTTGCGTCCCGCGGCCCAAAACGCCTTGTTGTCCGCTACCGCCCTATATAGGGCATGGGGACGCGTTGGCCTATCGGCGATCCGGCCGTCCGGCTTTGTCATGACGATCATTCTCTTCGGGCTCGGGACCGGGGGATGCAGTTTTTCCCGCAACGACCAGAGTGCCTACGCCAAGGCCGACGACAACGACCTCACCGGCTCGATCGTGCGACCGGCGAAGGACGCCCCGCCGACCGACACCGATCTCGCCTTCGCTCGCAACGCGGCCTCCGACGTCCTCAGCAAGGGCGACAAGGATTCCAGCCAGCATTGGGAGAATCCAGAGACCGGCGCGCGCGGTTCGGTGACACCGATCGCGCAGTCCTATGCCGCCGAGGACGGCCGCAAATGCCGCGATTTCCTGGCGAGCTATGTCAACGGCAACACCGAAAGCTGGCTCCAGGGTGCCGGCTGCCAAAGCACCCGTGGCCGTTGGGAGATTCATACGCTAAAGCCGTGGCGGAGCTGAGCATGATCCGGACCCGAAGGGCCGCGTTCGCGAAAAGTGGGAACCGGTTTTCCGATAAGATCATGCTCCAAACTTAGAGATTCGGCCGGCAAGCCTAGTTGCAAAAATGCCACTCTCTCCCCACATGGTTCGTAGGTGGGGCGGGGAGCCCTTTGAACAATTCGATTTCTTGAAGGAGACGTGACGGATGCGCGACCCCTATGAGGTCTTGGGGGTGCCGCGGAGCGCCAGCGCTGCCGCGATCAAGAGCGCCTATCGCAAGCTTGCCAAGAAGCACCATCCCGACAGCAACACGGACGACCCGAAAGCCGCCGAGCGATTCTCCGAGATCAACTCGGCGAAC
The DNA here is from genome assembly GCF_023074055.1 of Bradyrhizobium sp. 141. GTDB lineage: Bacteria > Pseudomonadota > Alphaproteobacteria > Rhizobiales > Xanthobacteraceae > Bradyrhizobium. The sequence goes on along the minus strand of NZ_JADPKR010000103.1, from coordinate 289,875 downwards.
GAGATCATTGGCGACGAGGACAAGCGCAAGCAGTTCGACCGCGGCGAGATCGACGCCGACGGCAAGCCGCGCTTCCAGGGTTTCCCAGGCGGCGGCGGGCCGCGCGGCCGCGCGGGTCCCGGCGGGTTCGAAAGCTATACGTTCCGTTCCGGCGGCGGTCCTGGCCAGGGCGGCGGCGCATTCGAGGATATCCTCAACAGCATGTTCGGCGGCGGGATGCGCGGTGCGCGGCCTGGGGCCGGCAGTGCCGGGCAGTTCGAATTCGACACCGGCGGCGTCGGGCTCGATCTCGACGTGAATGTTGCCATGTCCGTCTCGCTGGAAGAGTCGGTCAAGGGTGGCGAGAAGCGCGTCCGGCTGCCGACCGGCAAGGAGCTCAACGTCAAGATTCCGGCCGGCGTCACCGAGGGCCAGCAGATCCGGCTCCGGGGACAAGGCGAGTCCGCGCAGGGCCATCCGCCCGGCGATCTCCTGATCACCATCGGCATCGCGCCGCACGCCTACTTCAAGGTTGAGGGCGCCGACTTGCGTATCGACCTGCCGGTCACGCTCTACGAGGCGGTGCTCGGGGCTAAGGTCCGCGTGCCCACCCTCGGCAATGCCGTGGAGCTTTCGGTGCCGAAGAACACCTCCAGTGGCCGGACCTTCCGCCTCAAGGGCAAGGGCCTGCCGAAAGCTGGCGGAACCGGAGATCTCTTCGTCACCATCAGGATTATGCTACCGGACGGGAACGACGCCGAGCTTGAAGCATTGATGGAGAAGTGGCGGGACCAACACCCCTACAATCCACGTAGCGGACTCGGCTAGGGCGCTATCCGAGGCCAGCTCGACGATCGGAGCATTCTCTCCCCGAAAGGATGATGCTCAACATACGCCTGAAGCGCGGCTCGCGCTTCGACGCTGACGCTTGAGACGTGTCGGCTGTCCGGCGGGACAGCCGATAAAAAGGTGCGGCCTCGAGAGGGGGACCAGCGCGGTACCAAAAACCCCAATCGAGGCCGCCCGCGTCGATCGGCGGATCGAACGCTGCTCATTTTCGCGTGATCATCCGGTGCGATAATGAGACGCGCCGATGTCTTCATTCCAAATTTTCAATGACGGAATCGAGGCACCGCCTTATGCGGTTGCTCAGGTGCCGTTTTTCTCGGCTTGGTCGTAGACGGCCTGCGCCACCTTGGTCAGCCGGTCGCGATCACCGCCGCCGCTGACGACGTAGCCGACGCCGCGCTCGGCCCAGAACAACGCACCGTCCTTGTCCGTTCTGGCGTAACGCATTTGCGTCGCACCATTCTCGGTCTTGGCGGTGTAGATCGTGTAGCGCTCGCCGGAGGCGCCCTCATACATCAGGAACGAGGCCGGGCCGCTCGGCCCAGGCAAGAGCCGGCCGCCGACGAGCTTCAGCCCGCTGGCCTCCAGGTTCGGCGCGAACACGGTCCAGCCGCAGCGCCGGGTCAGCCAGGCCTGGAGGTGGTCGCGCTCGTTGCCGCCGACCTCGACGGGGTGGCGGACCTCGACGACATAGAGGCGGTGGGCGTCGAGCGCGTCCGCGGTAAAGTTCTGGAAGGTCGAGGGCGCGCTGGCGGCGCCATGCGCGACCCAGCCAGCCGTGCCGCCGACGACGAAAGCGACCAGCACAGCGGCGGCGGCGCCATAGAACCATTGCCGCGGGCGGCGTTCCAGCCGCTCGAGCTCGAGCCGCGCCGGCACGGGCTCCTGGGCGACGGCGTCGTAGCGGGCGTGCAGCATCTCCGCCATGGCACGCCAGGATTGCACCCGTTCGGCCTCTTCAGGATGGGCGGCAAGCCAGGCCTCGACGTCGGCGCGGCGCTCGGCCGGCAGCTCGCCGTCGACATAGGCGTGCAGTTCGTCCTCGGTCACTGGGATCTTGCGCTCGTTCATTTCGATCGTCTCTGGCTCTCTGGCCCTAAATGTCGTTCAAAGCTCAACTTCGCTCGCGGCATCGGCACGCCGCAGGCGGACGATACGCGATGCATCAACCCTGCCATCATTTCACCCGCCTGAGCGTCGCGCGCTCGCCTTCGAGCGAAGCCTTGACGTGGGCGCGGGCGCGGGCCAGGCGCGACATCACGGTGCCGATCGGCACGCCCTGGATGTCGGCGACCTCGCGGTAGCTCATGCCTTCCAGCATGACCAGGAGCAGCACCGAACGTTGCTCCTCGACGAGCGTGGCCAGTGCCCTCTCGATGTCGCGCCCTTCGGCTTCGGTGCCGCTGGCATCCGGGTTGTTCTCCGTCAGCTGCATGAATTGCGGCCGCCTTGCCAGCGAGCGCCGCCGATTTTTGTTGAGGTTGGTCAGGATCGTGTAGAGCCAGCTCCTGACATCGCCTCCGAGAAACAATCGCTCCGAACGCAGCGCCCGCACCAGCGTGTCCTGCACCAGATCATCGGCCGCGTCCGCGTCGCGCGTGAGCGCGCGGGCATAGCGGCGCAACGCCGGGATCATGGCTTCCACACTTTGGCGAAACGCACTCATTGCGGTCTTGACGTCCTGGTGTCCGGCGCAAGCGCCTATAGCGATCATAACACCCGAACGGAACGGCTATTCCGGCGCTCGAAACAGCGTTAACGCGGCGTATTAGGGCTGTACCGCAGGGGAGGGCTGGTGTACCTCCAGACCTCACCACGAGTTCGACGGGACGTTCAAAAATGGCGCAGAATTCAGGTCTGATGCAAGGTAAGCGCGGGGTGATCCTCGGCCTTGCCAACAACCGCTCGATCGCCTGGGGCATCGCCAAGGCGTGCCACGCCGCCGGCGCCGAGCTCGCCTTCACCTATCAGGGCGATGCGCTGAAGAAGCGCGTCGAACCGCTCGCCGCCGAGATCGGCGGTCTCGTGCTCGGCCATTGCGACGTCACCGATGCCGCGACCATCGATGCGGCCTTCGCGGTGCTGCAGGAGAAGTGGGGCAAGATCGACTTCCTGGTGCACGCGATCGCCTATGGCGAGCAGCTCGAGGGCCGCTACGTCGACACCACGCCGGAGAATTTTTCCAAGTCGATGCTGATCTCCTGCTATTCGTTCACGGCGGTGGCGCAGCGCGCCGAGAAGCTGATGACGGATGGCGGCTCGCTCATCACGCTCAGCTATTACGGCGCCGAGAAGTGGATGCCTCATTACAACGTGATGGGCGTTGCCAAGGCGGCGCTGGAGGCCAGCGTGCGCTATCTCGCCGCCGATCTCGGCGAGAAGAACATCCGCGTCAACGCGATCTCGGCAGGTCCCATCAAGACGCTCGCCGCCTCCGGCATCGGTGACTTCCGCTATATCCTGAAGTGGAACGAGGCCAACGCGCCGATGCGGCGCAACGTGTCGACCGAGGACGTCGGCGGCAGCGCGCTGTATTTCCTCTCCGACCTCTCGCGCGGCGTCACCGGCGAAGTGCATCACGTCGATTCCGGCTATCACGTGCTCGGCATGAAGCGGCCCGATGCGCCGGACATTTCGTTCGGCGGGAAGGACTAGCCTTAGATCTGGAATGGCCGTGCCCACGATCTATTATCTTCGCCACGGGGAGACCGAGTGGAATGCGCTCGGGAGGCTTCAGGGCACCAAGGACGTTCCGCTGAATGCGCGCGGGCGCGGTCAGGCCGTCCAGGCCGGCGGCATTCTCGCCGACCTGTTCAGACGCGACGGTTGCGACAAGGCGGCGTTGCCTTACGTGTCGAGCCCGCTCGGCCGTGCGCGCCAGACCATGGAACTTGCACGCGGCAAGCTCGAACTGCCGCCTAGGGAATATGCCCTGGATGATCGGCTGCGCGAGATCGGCTACGGCACCTGGGAAGGGCTGACGCTGGCCGAGAGCGAGGCGACTGATCCCGAAATTTACGCCAGGCGCCTTGCCGACAAATGGACGGTGGGCCCCGCGGGCGGGGAGACCTACGCAGATGTGCAGGTCCGCGTGCGCGCCTGGTACGACCAGCTCCGGACCGACACCGTCGCAGTCGCCCATGGTGGGACCTGCCGGGCCCTGATGGTTTCGCTTGGCTTGGAGGCGCCGGCCAGCGCCGCCGAGCTCTATATCCAGCAGGGTGCCGTCTACGTGTTCCGCGACGGCCGGCTGGAGAAGTTCAGTTAGGTTTGACCCCCGGCCCCTCGCGCGTTACCAAACCCTGGAACCGAGCCTGCAGCGATGTCCTTCAACACCTTCGGCCACATGTTCCGCGTCACCACCTTCGGCGAGAGCCATGGGGTGGCAATCGGCTGCGTGGTCGATGGCTGTCCGCCCATGATCCCGCTCACCGAGGCTGATATCCAGGGCGATCTCGACCGCCGCCGGCCGGGCCAATCGCGCTTCACCACCCAGCGCCAGGAGCCGGACCAGGTCAAAATCCTCTCCGGCGTGATGGCGCATCCGGAGACCGGCGTGCAGGTGACGACGGGCACGCCGATCGGGCTCCTGATCGAAAACACCGACCAGCGCTCCAAGGACTATTCCGAGATCAAGGACAAGTTTCGTCCGGGTCACGCCGACTTCACCTATGAGGCCAAATACGGCCTGCGCGATTATCGCGGCGGCGGCCGCTCCTCGGCGCGCGAGACCGCGACGCGCGTTGCGGCCGGTGCCATCGCGCGAAAGGTTCTGCCCGACGTCAGGGTGCGCGGCGCGCTGGTGCAGATGGGGCCGCACAAGATCGACCGCGGCAAATGGGACTGGGACGAGATCGCCAAGAATCCGTTCTTCTGCCCGGACAAGGACAAGGCCGCGTTCTTCGAGACCTATCTCGACGGCATCCGCAAGAGCGGCTCCTCGATCGGTGCCGTGATCGAAATCGTCGCCGAAGGCGTGCCGGCCGGCCTTGGCGCGCCGATCTATGCCAAGCTGGATTCCGATCTCGCGGGCGCGATGATGACCATCAATGCGGTGAAAGGCGTCGAGGTCGGCGCCGGCTTTGGCGCGGCCGAGCTCACCGGCGAGGAGAACGCCGACGAGATGCGCACCGGCAATGACGGCACGCGCTTCCTGTCCAACCATGCCGGCGGCGTGCTGGGCGGCATCTCCACCGGGCAGCCGGTCGTGGTCCGTTTCGCCGTGAAGCCGACCTCGTCGATCCTGCAGCCCCGCCTGACCGTCGATCGCCAGGGCGCGGACACCGAGATCTTCACAAAAGGCCGCCATGACCCCTGCGTCGGCATCCGCGCCGTCCCCGTCGGCGAGGCCATGATGGCCTGCGTGCTCGCCGATCACTTTCTGCGCGATCGCGGGCAGGTCGGGCGCTGATGTCGCGGTACTAGCCCACCGCGCAGCTTGACGATCCCACAACTTCGCCCGCAAATGCTGGCATGAACAGCTCCGAGCTTCAGCGCATCTCCAACTGGCTGATCGACGGCGCCTGGTCGTCGATAGAGCCGGTCGAGATGATCGCGGATTTTTGCGAACGTCTGGTCGCGGCCGGCCTGCCGGTGTTCCGGTTCGGCATCTTCATCCGCACGCTCCACCCTGAAATATTCGGCCGCAACTTCATCTGGCGGCAGGGCGAACCGGTCGAGATCGGCGCCGTCGAATTCGATGTCCTGGACTCGCCGGAGTTCGCCCAGAGTCCGCTTCGGATCGTGTTCGAGCAGGGGCTGGAGGTCAGAGGACGCGTCGACGATCCCGGCAGCAAACGATTCCCGATCATCAACGACTTGCGCGCCGAAGGCGTGACCGACTATGTCGCGGTGCCGCTGCGGTTCCTCGACGGCTCGGTCAACGCGACGAGCTGGATGACGCGGCAGCCCGGCGGCTTCAGCGACGACGACATCGCGGCGATCCGGACCATCATTGCACCGCTCGCACGCGTCAGCGAGATCATCAGCCTGCGCCGCACCGCCGAGATGCTGCTCGACACCTATGTCGGCAATCGCGCCGGTGCGCGCATCCTCGGCGGCCAGATCCGCCGCGGCCACAACGATACCATGCAGGCTGCGATCTGGCTGTCGGACCTGCGCGGCTTCACCGCGCTGTCGGACCGGCTTCCGGCCGAGACGGTGGTCCAGATCCTCAATCACTATTTCGACTGCCAGGTCACCGCGATCCGGGGCCATGGCGGCGAGGTGCTGAAGTTCATGGGCGACGGCCTGCTCGCGGTATTCCCGATCGACGAATATGTCGGCGATGCCGCGCATGTCTGCGCGCGCGTGCTGGAGGCCGCGCGTGAATCACGCGCGAGCGTCGAGGCGCTGGCTTTTCCGGTCGGCGACGTCGTCGAGCGCTTCCGCTTCGGCGTCGCGCTGCACGTCGGCAACATCCTCTATGGCAACATCGGCGGCGGCAACCGTCTCGACTTCACCTGCATCGGCCCGGCCGTCAATCTTGCTGCGAGGCTCGAGAAGATCACGGGACGCCTGGGACGGACCGTCGTCGCCTCGGAGGGCTTTGCCAATGTCTGCCGTCACGACTGGCACGAGCTCGGAGAATTTCCGATCGCAGGATTTTCCAAGGCGCAGCGTGTGTATGGGCTGGCGGAAGAGACGCACGCGGCCGGCCGCTGAGCCTTACTCCTCCGGCTCCGTCGTGAACAGCAGCGGATAGCCCTTGGCGCGGCCGGCGTCGGTGGCGCGCGTGGCCTTGGTCTCGGCGACGTCCTTGGTGAACACGGCGACGACGCAGGCGCCCAGCTTGTGGGCGGTGATCATCACCTTGTAGGCCTGATCTTCGGTCATGCGGAACTCGGCCTTGAGGATCATGGTGACGAATTCGCGCGGCGTGTAGTCGTCGTTGATCAGGATGACCTTGTGCAGCTTCGGCCGCTCGACCTTGGTCTTCGTCCGCGTCTTCGGCTTGGTGACAGTGTCGTTCATTCCGCCTCCCGGACACGGCGGGCTGGGGGTTGCTGCCGCAGCAATCAGCTCGCGGCCTTCGCACCATATTGCAGGACCTGCACCTTCTCCAAGGTGATCAGCCCGCTCGACATCATGCCATCCAGGATGGGCAGGAATGCGTTGATGTTATCCTCGCTGTCGACGATCTCGATCAGCAGCGGCAGGTCCTCCGACAGCCGCAGGATCTTCGAGGTGTGCAGCCGGCTCGACTGGCCGAACCCCATCGGTCCGCGCAGCACGGTGGCGCCGGCGAGGTGCCGCTCGCGCGCCGTCATCACGATCGCTTCATAGAGCGGCTTGCCGTCGAAATGGTCGCTCTCGCCGATGAAGATCCGGAGCGAAACTGCCTGAGCGGGGATTTGCATGGTCAGCTCCTTGTCAAGCGGTTGTAGCGGCTCGCGATCATATGGCCGATCCACACCGACACCAGCCAGCAGACCACGGATGCGGCGATGTAGGCGAGCGCCGTGTATTTCATGCCGCCGTGGAACAGGCGGAAGGTCTCGAGGCTGAAGGTCGAAAAGGTGGTGTAGCCGCCGCAGAACCCCGTCATGACGAACTGCCGGTGCTCGGGCCGCGCCAGCATGCGGCCGTCGGGGCCGGTCAGCGTCGCGTAGAAGCCGATGATCAGCGATCCCGTGGCGTTGATGAACAGCGTCGCGAAGGGAAAGCCCGGTCCGGTGTCGAGCGCGAGCCCGACCAGATAACGCGACAGACCACCGACGATGCTGCCCGCGGCAACCCAGGCATAGAGCATCGCGGTGCGCCAGCGCTCGGCGGAGGAGGGGGACTTCATCTACCTCTAGCCTCCCAAGCTGTCCGCAAGGAGGAAGCCGCAACTGACCGCGGCAAGGCACAGTCCGACCGAGAGCATGATATTGCCGAGCGCATGCATCGGCTCGCCGCTACGCGCGAGCGTCAGCGTTTGCAGGCTGAACGAGGACACGGTGGTGTAGCAGCCGAGAAAACCGGTCACTGCGAACAGCCATGGATTGGGCGCGGCGAAGGCCGAGCCGGGATGGGTCGCCAGCGCGCCGAAAATGCCGATCAGGAAGGCGCCGGTGACGTTGATGGTCATGGTGCCCCATGGAAACGTTTCGCCCAGCCGCCGCGCGATCGCACCGGAGACGAAATAACGGGCGCAGCCGCCGAGCACGCTGCCGACGATGATTGCGAACACTCCGCTCAGCACGACGAAAGACCTCCCATTTCATTTTTCCTCCGCTGCCAGACCGTTGCCGACGGCCAATAGTCCCACGAGCGAGACCAGCGCGAAGCCGAGCCCCGCAAAGAACGTTCCGGCCGGACCATAGCTGTCCCACAGCGCGCCCGCGATCACGCTCGCGGCCAGCAAGGCAAGGCCGGTGAACAAGTTGAAATAGCCGAACGCGGTGCCGCGCAGGTTCGGCGGCGCGGCGTCGGCGACGAGCGCCGAGAGCAGGCCTTGCGTCAGTCCCATATGCAGCCCCCACAGCGCGACGCCGAGTGCGAGACCGCCAAGGCTCGGCAGCAGAGCGAGCGCCAGATCGGCACCGGCGAGGAAGACGAGCCCGAGCGCGAGCAGGCCAGTCCTGTTGATCCGGTCCGAGAGCACGCCGGCCGGATAGGCCGACAAGGCGTAGACGATGTTCATCAGCACCAGCACCGCAGGCACCCACATCGCGTTGAGCCCGATATTCTGTGCGCGCAGGATCAAAAAAGCCTCGCTGAAGCGCGCGAGCGTGAAGACGACGCCGACGGCCACAACGCGCCAATAGATCGATCCGAGCTGCCGCATTGCGGCGAGATTGAGCGGATTCTTTGCAGGCTCCCGGCCCGGCTCCGGCTCCGGCTCGCTCACCGCGAACGCGATCAAGCCAAAGGACAAGAAGGCCGGCAGCACTGCCACCCAGAACACGGCGGCGAAATTGTCCGCCGTCCACCACATCAGGGCGATCGCCACGAGCGGCCCGATGAAGGCGCCGATGGTGTCGAGCGATTGGCGCAGGCCAAAGCTCGCCCCGCGCAGGCCGACCGGGGCGATATCGGCGATCAGCGCATCGCGCGGCGCGCCGCGAATGCCCTTGCCGACGCGGTCGATGAAGCGCGCCGCCACCAGCCATCCGACGCTGGGCGCGAGTGGGAATAGCGGTTTTGTCAGCGCGGCAAGTCCGTAGCCGAGCGCTGCGAGCAGCTTGCGCCGGCCGAGCCAGTCGGACAATGCGCCGGAAAAGATCTTGGTGATCGAGGCCGTCGCCTCCGCAATGCCCTCGATGAAGCCGACGGTGAGCGTCGAAGCGCCGAGCACGGTGACGAGATAGATCGGCAGCAGCGCATGGATCATCTCCGAGGAGATGTCCATCAGCATCGAGACGAAGCCGAGCACCCAGATTCCCCTGGGCAGCCCCGCACGCTCGGCATTCGGTGTCGTCGTCGTCACGCCTTCGCCTTTGTCACCAGACAACAAAAAACCCGCCATTGGCGGGTTTGTCCATGCTCCCGCCGAAGGCAGAGGCTCAAAGATTGCCCCTCCTCAAGCAGGAGTCATCAGCCCACACGGTCATCGACCGTCGGGCGGTTATCGGGGGACTCCATCCCCATCTGTGCGGCCAACCTAGCACGGAAATCGCTTCGGACAAGTGGGCGGGGAGTTCTGTCCCGCGGCTCGTCGTCCGGCTTCGCGCATCATGAGCCCGATGATGCGAGCGACCGGGCGTGTCCAGCGGCGCGAGCGTGGCAACACGGCGGCAGCTTTGCGCAAGGCGCGCAGATCCCTGGCTCGCAATCCTTCACTCACAGATCTTTAGCTCGCAGCTCCTTAACTTGAATGTGAAGCGCAATCGATCTTCGCGCTTTGCGGCAAGGCGATTGCATGTCACCATCACGTCATACGACGGGAGGCTGCGATGCGCTTGCTGTTCTCGATCGGGGCTGTGTTGGTTGCCGGCATGTTTGCCGGAGGGGACGTCGCGGGCGTCGCGGCACCAGGGCCAAAATTCGAACCGCCCAAACATCAGCCGCAGCGGCTTGCGGGCGACAGAGACGCGCAGACGGTCGACGTCGAGCTGATCCTTGCGGTCGACGTGTCCTACTCCATGGACATGGACGAGCTCGCGATCCAGCGCGAGGGCTATGCGCAGGCGATCCAGTCGAAGGAGTTCCTCCAGGCTCTGAAGCTCGGTCCGAACGGCCGGATCGCGGTGACCTATTTCGAGTGGGCCGCCTCGAGCGACCAGAAGATCATCATTCCCTGGCGGCTGGTCGACGGCCCGGAGACGGCGGATGCGGTCGCCGCCGAGATCATGAAGACGCCGATCCGGCGCGCCTCGCGCACCTCGATCTCCGGCGCGATCACTTTCGCGATGCCGCTGTTTGACGAGGATCCCTATCGGGGCTTGCGCCGCGTGATCGACATTTCCGGCGACGGCCCCAACAACAATGGCGGCCCCGTCACGGTGGCGCGAGACGCCGCGCTGGAGAAGGGCGTCGTCATCAACGGCCTGCCGATCATGGTCAAGGAGCCGTCCTATTCCACCATGGATATCGACAATCTCGATTTCTACTACGAAGACTGCGTCATCGGCGGACCCGGCTCCTTCGTCATCACGATCAAGGACCGCGACAAGTTCAAGGAAGCGATCCGCACCAAGCTGCTGATGGAGGTCGCCGGCCGCACGCCGGAGCGCCCCACGATGCGCGTTGCGGACAAGGAGCCGCGCGTCAATTGCCTGATCGGCGAGAAGATCTGGTCGGACCGCTGGGGACGCTGATAGCGCACCCCCGTTGGGACCTTTCGCCTCATCTCGTCCGGCGGTTGAATTTAACCGCTCGTTAACCGGCACATGGCCCTAATCCGGTGTTTCAGTTCGTTTCCGACCGCTGTTTGACTTTGCTGTCGGGCGCGCGAACGAGAGCGGGTTCATCGAACCCGTCCACCGAGCAATCCAATGGCCATCGTCACGTCCAGCACCAGCCAGATTTCGCCCGCCAACGAGCGGGTGTTTCACCAGAGCAGGCTCGTCGGTGAATGGAAGGGCAATTGGGTGGGCAACAACCAGCCCGTCAGCTTCAAGGTCGTCAACATCCGCGGTGCCCGGGCGCAGGTCGAATACACCCATAACGGGCAGACCGAGCGGGGCTTTGCCGAGGTCAGCGGCGCGCTGATCACCTTCGGCGGGGTCACGGTCGGCACCAAGGACGGCAAGAGCATGGTGCTGCTGTTCTCGGCGGGCGGCGCTGGCAAGCAGACCGCAAATCTCGAGAAGCAGGCGCCGCCGGCTTCCGACAGCCGTCTCATGGGAAGCTGGGGCGGCTATTCCAGCGACAACGGCAAGAGCGCCAGCTTCAAGGTGCTTGCCGTCAACGGCAAGGAAGCGCAGGTCAGCGTCACCACCGACGGCGTCACCCGCCAGGGCACCGGCACCGTCTACAAGAACGTCATCATGTTCGGGCAGGCGCAGATCGCGACCGATGACGGACAGAACGGCAAGGTCATCTATCAGGTCGGCACGAAATCGTTCATGGTGCCGGTGACGAAATATCCACCGGCCGATACATCGTCTACTCTTGACAGAACCGCCTGAACGCTGCCGTCCTCACCATTTCGGCGGCCGCTTCTCCACGAACGCCCGCAAGCCCTCCTGCGCCTCATCCGACGTCGCGACGTTGCAGAAATCGTCCACGGCGCTTGCAATGCTGCGTCGATAGTCGAGATCGATCTGGCGCATGAAGGCGGCGCGGCCCATCCGCAGCACCGCGGCCGATTTGGCGGAGAATTGCGCCGCAAGCTTCAGCACCTCCGCCTCGAGTTCGGCATCACCGACGACGCGGTTGATGACGCCAAGCTCGCGCGCTTCCACGGCGCTGAAGACCCGGCCGGTGAACAGCAGCTCGAAGGCACGATGGCGTCCGACGATGCGCGGCAGGTGCGCGTAGTGAATCGCCGGAATGACGCCGACGTCGATCTCGGGATAGCCGAACGTCGCGCTCTCGGCTGCCAGCACGACGTCGCAGGACACTGCCATGGTCATGCCGCCGCCCCGCGTCGCGCCACCGACCGCGGCGATTGACGGTTTTCCCAACCCGTACTGAGCATCGTAGAGGTCGATATAGAGCGCCTGAAGGAATTCTCGGATCTCGGCGCCGGATCTGCCGAGCAGGATGTCGAGATCGAGGCCCGCCGAAAAGCGCTTAGGGATCGCACTGGCCAGCACCACCACGCGGGCATCCGGATCGTCGGCCGCGCGGCGGAACGCCGCGACCACGGCGCGAATCATCTCGAGGCTCAGCGCATTGACGGGCGGGCGGCGCAGCGTGATGCGGGCGATGTTGTCGACGCGTTCGTATGCGACCGGACCGTCAGATGTCACCGAGTTCTCCATGCTTCATTGGGACAGCACCTTCAACTGCTGGTCGATCTTGCGCAAGACTTCACAGGCGGACGCAAGGGCGCCGTCGTCGATCAGCCGCCAGACATCGTCAGTCCGTTCCGTCAGATGTGGAATCGTCAGCGGCAGACGGGCAGCCTCCTGGAGCGCGCCCTTTTCGTTGATGAGATAGCGCTCGTTGAGCGCGAACAGCACCTGCGCGATGCAGGCGAGCGATCTGTAGAGACATCCGGCGACGTGGGTTCGATCACCCCGCGCAATGGCGAGCTCGGCGTTCCCGATGCCAAACAGGATTTCCCACCGGAAGCGTTGGATCAGGGCTTCGCGCAACGGGCGAGGATAGGGCAGGGCGATCGATTTCAGCCGGGCGATCAGGCCCTGCGGATCGTGCAGAGGCTGACAATACGCGATCTCGCCCATCCAGATTGCCGAACAGAAGCCATGCGGATGGCCGGGTTGGTAGGTCATGGTGACGAGGCCGGCATGGCAGGACTTCATCACGGCTTCGACCGCATCGGCGTTGCGATAGAGCAGATCGACCTTGCGGCCTTCCACCGACAGCCACGCGCCGCCGACGATCCATGGTCCCCATTCGCCGACCGGCGTCACGGTCGTGGCGGCGGGATCGTCGGCGATCTCCTTCGCGGCCGCCAGCAACCGCTCGGTGTCGATCGGGCTCGCTGCGGCGAAGTAGAGCCCGATATCATGGTCGGAGGTAAGATGCGCGCTGCCTCGCGCACGCGAGCCGCCGAGCACGATGGCCGCGAGGCCCGGCACCTCGCGGAAAGCGGATGTCAGGTGCGTGAGCAGGGGATCGTGCGACATCGGCGGTGCGGCTCGGCTACTTCGCCGCCAGCGTCAGACCAAGATATCTCATGGCATTCTCCCCATTTCGGCGGACTTGCGCCGCTTTGCGCGACGACCAGCTTACGTTGCGGCGCGATCCGTGCAAGACCTCGGGCGCGCATGCTAGACTGCGCGCGGGAGATTGCTCGCGACGGAGAGGACAGATGATGACCGACGAACATCCCAGGATGGCTGGCTCCGCGACCGTCTTCGTCGTCTCCGACATCGCGACGAGCCTCGCCTATTATCGCGACGTTCTCGGGTTCGAGGTCACCTTCGAATACGGCGCCCCCCCGTCCTATGCTTGCCTCTGCCGCGACGAGGTCGCTCTGCATCTGCTCGCGGCGGCCGCTACGAAACGATTGCCTGGACAAGGCGGTCTCTGCATTTTCGTAACAGACGTCGACCGGAGCTATGCCGAGGTGACGGGACGCGGCGCCAGGCCCATCAACCAGCCGGAGGACCGTGATTACGGCATGCGCGATTTCGATATCGTCGATGCCGACGGCAATCAGCTCACATTCGGCATGGGGATCTCGGAACCCGGGTGAGACCATGCCGGCGCGCGGCCTCGCTGGCATTCCTCATCGCCGAAGGGTATAATTTACAAGGTTTTCGAAGGTCACCTGAATGTCGCGCCGCGCAGCTTCATGCCGTCTTGCAGCTCTCTTCGTCGTGCTTTGCCTCGGCGGAACGTCCGTTGATGCGCAAGTTGCACCGCTGCGGTATTTCATTCCGGGTGGACCGTTTGGCTTTGGCGGCAGCGATGGCCAGAGCTCCGAACCTTACGGCAATTTTTCGGGCTTCAATGCCGGCGACGCGAGCGGGCGTGCCAATTTTGCGAAGGGCTTTTTCGTCGGCAGCCAGCGCGGCAATCTCAATTGGAGCGGGCTCAGTCAGCCCGGACTCAGTCAGACCGGACTTGCCGGCAATTTCAGCGCGCTGTCGTATGACAGCACCCAGTTCGGCTACGCTACCAAGACCGCGGGCGGCTTGCCCGTGACGTTCTTTGCCGGTTTCGACACGTTGAAATACGGCAATGGCATCGGCAGCTCGGTTGCGCCGCTGACATCAAGTACGGCACCCGGCTACAGCGCATTTGCGGGCGTCGAGTTCAAGCCGACCTCCAACCTCAGCCTGTCGTTCGGGGCCAGTGTGATCCAGCAGGATTCCGCCCGCATGGACAGCGATATCAGATCGAACATGCTGCCCGGCGAGTCGCCGGCCTTGGGCGGCCTTCGGCGTTAGGATCGCAGCACCAGCTCCGGCGGACGCCGCAGCGATTTCGGCAGGTTCGGGCCGATCCGAAACGCATCACGATATCGGGACGCGGTTCGCCGAGCGAGTGAAGTCGCAACAGGCGCGGCCGACGGCGATCCAGTGCGATTGTCGCTGCGATCGGCAGCAAGCACGACCACGCCCCTAGAGCAGCAAGCTTGTTTCCTGAGCCGCGCTACCGCGCGCCTTCGCAGGCCGCGAGCATCAGGACAAGCCCGCCACCAGCGGGCGCTGCAGGTGCTTGGCCATCAGTTCCGCCGCCTCAGTGTAACGCCGCGTCTCCAGGACGTCGAGCAGGCGCAAATGTTCGCGCACGTGCCGCCGCATGCCGTCACGGTCGGCGAAGCTGCGATAGGCGAACAGGCGTCTGATCGAATTCACCCGCCTGAGCGCTTCGAGAAAGAACGGATTGCCGGCGCCGCGGATGATGTCTTCATGGAATTCGCAGCCGGAGTGAAAGATCTCGCCGATCGTCATCTTTTCGAGCTCGCCTTCGAAGACGCGCTGTTGGCGCTCGCGCAGGCGTACGATCACCTCCTGCGGCAGCGCAAAGCCGGGCTGCGCGATTGCCGCCGGCTCGATCACCGCACGAAACGCCTTGGCCTGCGCTTGAGCTTCGGGGCTCGAGACCGTCTCCGCAAAGCGCCAGCCATAGCCCGGCAGGCGCGCGATCCAGCCCTCGGCCGCGATCCGGTCCAGCAGCCGCTGTAGCTCGGCCCGAGCGACGTCATAGCGGCGCATCAGCTCCGCCTCGGTGACGTCGGCCGGCAGCCGGCTCGCGAGCACGTCGCCTGCGATGCTCGCATAAACCTGCTCGTTGCGCCTGACCGCCGCGAGCGCCGGTTGGGCGGCGCCGCTGGTGGGATTCTTTGCCAGCACAAAGCCGCGATGCGGCTCGCCGCGCGCCAGCCCCGCTGCTTCCAGCGCCTTCAGGCCGAGCCGGATCGGCGCGCGTGAAAGGTCCAGCGCATCCGCAAGCCTTTGTTCGATCAGGCGGTCTCCGGCTTTCATGCCTTCGCGCCGGGCGAGCGCCATGATCAGTCCGGCAAGGTGTTCGGCGCGTTCGGAACCGTTCTTGTCGCTGCGTTGTCGGGAACTGTCGGAAGCGCTCATTGCAGTGCACGCAAATTTTTGGGGCTTGACAGATTGTCCCATGGATTGTTCTTTTACGCAACAATATACAATCGACCAGGGAGAAAGCATGATGGCGCACGCGCCCGATGTCCACATTTGCGAGGTTGCCCCCCGCGATGGTCTCCAGAACCTGGACATCTTCGTTCCGACTGAAGCCAAATGCGCGCTGATCGACACGATCGCCGCTGCGGGCGTGCGCGAGATCGATGCCGGATCGTTCGTGCCGCCAAAGGTCGTGCCGCAATTCGCCGACGTCGACGCGGTGATGGCGCATGCGCTCACTCACGAGACGGCGACCATCGGCGCGCTGGTGCCGAACGTGAAGGGTGCCGAGCGCGCCATCGCCGCAGGCGTCAACGCCGTCTATTTCGTTATCTCGGCGAGCGAGACGCACAATCGCGCCAATGTGCGCCGCTCGGTCGACGAGCAGCTCGAAGGATTTCGCGCGGTCCGCGCCGCGATCGACGCCCGGCCAGTGGGCCAGCGGCCGCAATTGATGGGCGCGATCTCCACCTCCTTCGGCTGCTCGCTGGAAGGTGAGGTGAGTGAAGCGGCCGTGTGCCGTGTGGCACTCGCTTTTGCCGAAGCTCGCGCCGACGAGATCGGGCTTGCCGACACCGTCGGTTATGCGACGCCCAAATCGATCGGGCAGATCGTCACGGCCGTGCGGCGCGAGGTCGGATCGCACATGACTCTGCGGCTGCATCTGCACGACACGCTCGGCGCAGGCCTTGCCAATGCCGTCGCCGGCCTCGAAGCGGACATTCGGCGTTTCGACGCCGCGGTGTCCGGCCTCGGAGGCTGTCCCTTTGCTCCCGGTGCGCGCGGCAACATCGTCACCGAGGATCTCGTATTCATGCTGGAGCGCATGGGACTTTCCACCGGCATCGACCTCGATCGCCTGATGCAAACGCGCGAGATTCTCGCCCGCCATATCCCGGCAAAACATTTGACGGGGCATCTGCACGAGGCCGGCATTCCCAAGGTTTTGCGGAGGGCGGCATGACGGCGGCAGAGCGCGAGACGGCCTCGGAGCTTCGTCCGCTCGCCGGCGTTCGTGTCATCGAGTTCAGCCAGATGGTGATGGGGCCGAGCTGCGGCTTGATCCTCGCCGATCTCGGCGCCGACGTGATCAAGGTCGAGCCGCCCAAGGGCGACCGCACCCGTTATTTCAAGGGGCCCGCCGCCGGCTTCTTCGCCACCTACAGCCGCAACAAGCGCAGCATCGCGCTGGATACGTCGACCGCGGAAGGCCAGACCATCGCGCGGCGGCTGATCGAGAACAGCGACGTCCTGATCGAGAACTTCCGGCCGGGCCTGCTGAAGCGGATCGGTCTCGACTACGAGAGCGTCGCCGCCTTCGCACCACGCCTGGTCTATTGCTCGCTCAAGGGCTATCTGCCCGGGCCCTACGAAAACCGCCTCGCGCTCGACGAGGTCGTGCAGATGATGGGTGGCCTTGCTTACATGACCGGCTTGCCCGACCGTCCCATGCGTGCCGGGGCCTCTGTCAACGACGTCATGGGCGGTATGTTCGGCGTGATCGCGATCCAGGCGGCGCTCGCCGAGCGGCAGCGGACCGGCAGGGGGCGCTACATCCAGAGTGCGCTGTACGAGAACAACGTGTTCCTGATGGCGCAGGCCATGATGTGCGAGGTGGTCAGCGGCCAGCCGTCGATCCCGTATTCGATCAAGGACAGCCCGTGGCCGGTCTACGATCTCTTCGACACAAAAGACGGCTCGAAGCTGTTCGTCACCATCGTCGGCGAAGAGCAATGGGAGGCGTTCTGTCGTGCCTTCGATCGCGAAGCCTGGCTCGTCGATCCGCGCTTTGCGACGAGCAACGACCGCGTCGATCATCGCAGCTGGCTGATCCCCGAGATCGCGAACATCTTCAGGCAATGGGACAAAGCCGATCTTGCCGCGCGTCTCGAGCAGCTCGATCTGCCCTATGCGCCTGTGAACAAGCCCGGCGATCTCTTCGATGATCCGCATCTCAACCAGTCGGGGGGCCTGACCGATATTCGGCTTCCGGACGGCGGCCAGGCCAAGACGCCGCTGTTGCCGATTTCCATGGACGGAAGGCGCCTGCCCAATCGCTACGATCCCCCCGGGATCGGCGAGCACAGCGGCGAGATCCTGAGCGAGATCGGCATGTCGCCGAATGAGATCGAAGCGCTGCGACAAGCTGGGACGATCAAGCTCGCGCCGTCCTGATCGATCGGCGCTAGCGAACAAGAACCAAGGGAGGAGGAACACATGAGCATTACCAGGCGCCAGACGCTGATCGCGGGCTCCGCATGGGCCGGCGCAACGCTGCTGCCGGGGCAGCTGCGCGCCGAGGCCAAGCAGGTCTCGCTCGCCTTCGGTCCGGTATCGCCGGTCTACGCCATCGGCATGATCGCGGAGCTGAAAGGGTACTTCAAGGACGAAGGACTCGATTCCAAGCTCGTCACCGGCAATGCCGGCACATTCGGTCGCCAGACGCTGGCGGGAGGGCAGGCGCAGTTCGCCCATGGTGATGCCAGCCATCCGCTCCAGCTCGGTGCGCGCGGCAAGCCCTGCAAGATCCTGCTCGCGACCGAGATGGTGTGCTCCTACGCCAATATCATGGTCCGGCAGGACCTCTACGACAGCGGCATCAATTCGGTCGAGAAGCTTGCGGAGTACAAGCGCGCGGACGGTGCCAAGCCGATCGTTGCCGCGACCGCGATCGGGTCCGGCACCTGGGTGTTCGGCACTTATGTGTTCGAAACGCGTGGGCTGGGCAGCAAGGTGAACTGGGTCGCGGGCGGCGGGCCCAACACGATGTTCCCTTCGCTCCAGACCAAGCAGTTCGACGCCATCATGGCGCCGCCGAGCTGGATCGTCGAGGTCGAGAAGAAGGGCTTTGGCAGGACGATCTATGACACCTCAAAACCCGGCGTCTTCGAGAAGGATTTCGGCGGGACGCTGCCCGTGCTGGTGATCTACACGCTCCAGGACACGGTCGAGCAGGACAAGGCGATGGTGCAGGCCTATGTCAACGCGATCTACCGCGCGATGGCCTTCGTGAAGGCAACGCCGCTGGCGGAGGTGCAGGCGCTGGTCACGCCGAAATATTTCTCGGGCATCGATCCCGACGCGGTCAGTGCCGAACTCGGCTTCGACAAGTCGACCTGGGCCTATGACGGTGTCATCGACAAGCCCGCGTTCGAACGCGGCGCCAAGCCCTGGTACCGCAAGGGCACGGATATTCCCGAGACCAGATACGAGGATGTCGTCGACATGAGCTTCCTCCAGGCCGCCAGGGCGAAATACAAATGATCGCCGCGCCAGGCCAGGGCCTTGCGCTCGCGCGCGGCGAGGATCAAGCAGCGGCAGCGCGCATCCGCATTGCCGTGCAGGGTCTTGCCAAGCGCTTCAACGCGTCCGGCCGCGAGTTCGTGGCAGTGGATGACGTCTCCTTCGAGGTCAAGCAGGGCGAGTTCGTTGCGCTGCTCGGTCCATCCGGCTGCGGCAAGAGCACCATTCTCAACATGGTCGCGGGGCTGTTGCCGCGCTCGGGAGGACGCATCCTGATCGACGAGGACACGGTCGAGACCGGCAAGGTCAACCCCAGGGTCGGTTATGTCTTCCAGCGCGATACGCTGTTTCCCTGGCGAACCGTGGAGCAGAACATCGGCTATGGGCTGGAGATCGCGGGACTGCCGAAGACCGAACGCGCAGGGCGCGTCGCTTCGGCCGTCGATAAGGCCGGGCTCTCGGGCTTTGCGCAGAGCTTTCCGCGCATGCTGTCCGGTGGCATGCGCCAGCGCGTCGCCTTGATGCGCACGCTGATCCTCGAGCCCGAGATCCTGCTGATGGATGAGCCGTTCGGCGCGCTCGACACCCACACCAAGCTGGAGATGCACAAGACGCTGCTGGAGATCTGGGAGCGCGAGCGGCAGACCGTGCTGTTCGTGACGCACGATCTCGGCGAAGCCTTGACACTGGCGAGCCGCATCATCCTGCTCTCGGCGCGGCCCGGGCGTCTCAAGGAAGACTTCGACGTCGCCATCCCGCGTCCGCGTGACCCCGTTTCCGTACGCGAGACCGCCGAATTCGGCCGCCTCTATTCGCACATCTGGCATTCCCTCGGCGAAGAGTTCCGCCGCACCAGGGCCGACTGACCATGTCCAACAGCCGCACCGCCATCCTGTTCTGGCAACTGGCCATTCTTGCAGCCGTTCTCGTCGTCTGGCAGTGGGGCTTCGAATGGAGCAAGGCGCTGCTGCCGAAGGCCTACGTACCGAAGATCCTAGATCCCTATTTCGTCGCCAAACCGTCGCTGATCTGGCAGAGTTTCTTGCGGCTTGGTTGCTTCGCTGACGCCGGCGGCTTTGCCGCCTGTCTCAAGGGCAACGACAACAATCTGTGGCTTGCCACGCTCGTCACGCTGAAGAACACCTGGTGGGGTTTTCTGTTCGGGTCGGCGAGCGGGATCGCGGCTGGCCTGATTCTCGGCCGTTCGGACTTCCTTGCCCGCGTGTTCGGACCCTATATCGTGGCGCTCAACTCGATACCGCGCATTGCGCTGGTGCCGCTCGTCATCCTGATCTTCGGCCTCGGCGATCTCTCCAAGATCGCCACGGCCTGGCTCGTCGTCTTCTTCGTGGTGTTCTTCAACACCTTCGAGGGAACGCGTGCGGTCGACCGCGACCAGATCGCCGCCGCCCGTCTGCTCGGCGCCAGCGAATTCACCGTGCTGCGTACCGTCGTGATCCCGTCCGCGCTTGCCTGGGTGTTCGCTTCGCTCTTGCCGGCCGTGTCTTTTGCGCTGATCGGCGTCATCGTCGGCGAGTTCATCGGCGCCGAGCGCGGCCTCGGCAAGCTCATCATCGAAGCCGAGGCGCGGGCCAATGCCAGCGAGATGATGGTCGCCATCTTCGTCATGATGTTCGTCGGTATCCTGCTCGCGATCGCGGTGCGCTCGCTGCAGTCCTACCTGCTGCGATGGCAGCCGCAATTCGAGCCGTCGGCGTAGCGATCCGGCGTCAGCGGCTGAACCGCGCCACCAGCTCCACATGCGGCGTGTGGCGGAACTGGTCGACAGGCACCACCGCCTCCAATCGATAGCCGCCGTCGATCAGCAGTCGGGCGTCGCGGGCAAATGTCGCGACGTTGCAGGACACCGCGATCACCACTGGCACCTTGCTCGCGGCGAGCTTCAACGCCTGCGCCTGCGCGCCCTGGCGCGGCGGGTCGAACACCACGGCATCGAAATCGCGCAGCTCCGGCGGCACCAAAGGGCGGCGAAACAGATCGCGCGGCTCGGCTTTGATCGGCTTCAGGCCCGGGGTGCGCGCGGCTTTCACGAGGGCCGCAATCGCACCGGCGTCGTTGTCATAGGCGGTGACGCGGGCCTTCTCTGCGAGCCGCAGAGCGAACGGGCCGACGCCGCAGAAAAGGTCGAGAACTTCCTTGGCCTTGCCGATGCGTTCCGCGACGAGCGCGGCGAGCGTCTCTTCGCCCGCCACAGTTGCCTGCAGGAACGAGCCCGGCGGCAGCGTCACCTCCGCGCGGCCCATCGTCACCGTTGGCGGCAAGCGTTGCAACACCAGCTCGCCATGCCGCGTCAGCCGCGCCAGGCGGTGCAGTTCGGCGACGCGCGAGAGTGCCGTGACGAGCGCCGTCGGCAGCGGGCCGGAGCCGCGCACATCGACGTCGAGCCCGTTGGTTGTGGCGGTGACCTGGATGTCGAGCGGCTTGGTCACCGGCATCCTGGATGTCAGCGGCTCGGCGAGCGCCCAGGCGGCATCGAGCGCGCCGTCGAGCGTGGGATCGAGAATGGGGCAGCGATCAATTGGAATGACGTCGTGCGAGCTCGTCGCGGAGAAACCGACCTTGAGGATGTCATGCGTGCCAAAGCGGCCGTGCAGGGTGATGCGCCTGCGCCCGGCGCCGTGAGCATCGACCAGCGGCGCCACCGCGCAATCGATGCCGGCCTGCGCCAGCGTTTCGACCACGATGCCGCGCTTCCAGGCGTGATAGGGATCGGCCGCCCAGTGCTGGATGGCGCAGCCGCCGCAGACGCCGAAATGCGGACAGAACGGCTGGACGCGCTCGGAGCTTGCCAAATCCACTGCGAGCAGTTTGCGGCGGTCTGGATGGTGGCCCGCGACGTGATCGACCTCGACGGTCTCGCCGCCAAGCGTGTAGGGCACATAGATCGCTTCGCCCGTCGCCATCGAGACGCCGTCGCCGCGATGGCCAACATGATCGATCGTCAGACGTTCAACCACGGCGCGCACCCAGGAAGAATTCGATATTGCCGTCGCCGCCCGCAATCGAAGAGGGAAATATCTCGATGTCGGTGCAGCCGAGCGAAGCGGCAAAGGCGGCGATGTCGTCGCAGATCTCCTTGTGCACGGCGGCGTCGCGGACGATGCCCTTCTTGTTGTGCTTCCGATCAGCCTCGAACTGCGGCTTGATCAGCGCCAGCAGGCTCATCGGCGCGGCGGCGAGGGAAAGCGCCACCGGCAGCACCGTCTTGAGCGAGATGAAGCTGACGTCGATGACGACGACATCGGGCCGCGCCGGAAGCCGCTTGCCTTCGTAGGACCGGATGTCGGTCTCCTCCATCGACACGATCTTGGGATGATCCCGCAGCGAGGGATGCAGTTGGCTGGTGCCGACATCGATTGCGAACACCAGGCTCGCGCCGTTCGCCAGCAGCACCTCGGTGAAGCCGCCGGTCGACGCGCCGACGTCGAGGCAGACATGATCCTCGATTTCGATCGGGTAGCGTTCCAGCGCGCCGGCGAGCTTGACGCCGCCACGGGAGACGTAGGGGTGCGCGGGCTCGGCCTGGATCACCGCATC
Organism: Bradyrhizobium sp. 141; assembly: GCF_023074055.1. Classification (GTDB taxonomy): domain Bacteria; phylum Pseudomonadota; class Alphaproteobacteria; order Rhizobiales; family Xanthobacteraceae; genus Bradyrhizobium. The sequence goes on along the minus strand of NZ_JADPKR010000103.1, from coordinate 267,586 downwards.
CTCGGCAATCGTCTCCGACGGTTTGGCGACCGGCTTGTCGTCGGCCGTGACGAGGCCAGCCTCGATCGCCGCGCGCGCCCGCGCCCGGCTCTCGAACAGGCCGCGCTCGACCAGCAATACATCTGCGCGCTTGCGGGCAGGGGACATCACGCTCTCTTGGGACGCTTCTTCGGGACGATTGATGGGCTTATGTAGCGATCAATCGCGCTGCCGCCATCCGGACGCAAGCCTCGACCGTCAGGCCCTGCGTGTCGACCTGCCGTCTGTCCTCGGAGGTACGGTCCATGAAACGGCTGACGCGGCCGACATTTTATGAAGCGAATACGAAAATTTGGATGAGATGCGAGCCGCAGCGCCAACTCTGCCGCTTCCCCCGCCTGCGGGGGGAAGGCCGGGGAGAGGGTGCCGCCGCAAGCAAGGACCCTCAAGAGGAGAAAGCCCTCACCCGACGCTGCGCGATAGCCGGGGCATCGCCCCGGCGTTCCTAGAGGACGGCCGCCGGCGGCGGCCTACGCTCTCCCGCAAGCAGGCGGGAGAGGCGAAACCAATCAGGCCAGCTTGACCGTCTCGGCCTTGACGTCCTTGCCGAGCGCCTCGAACACCTTCGCGACGATGCCCTTGGCGTCGAGACCGGCGCGGCCATACATCGCGGCCGGCGTGTCGTGGTCCTGGAACACGTCCGGCAGCACCATCGAGCGGAACTTGACCATGCCGGTGTCGAGCACGCCCTGATCGGTCAGGTACTGCGCGACATGCGAGCCGAAGCCGCCGACCGAACCTTCCTCGATCGTAATCAGGATCTCGTGGTCGCGGGCAAGCTTGAGCACCAGCTCGGTGTCGAGCGGCTTCATGAAGCGCGCGTCCGCAATCGTGGTCGACAGGCCATGGGCCGCGAGCTCGTCGGCCGCCTTCTCGCATTCGGCGAGGCGCGTGCCGAAGGAGAGCAGGGCGATCTTGCTGCCCTGGCGGATCATGCGGCCCTTGCCGACCTCGAGCGGAATGCCGACCTCCGGCATCTCGATGCCGCGACCTTCGCCGCGCGGATAGCGCAGCGAGCTCGGACGGTCGTCGATCGCGACCTGGGTCGCCACCATGTGCACGAGCTCGGCCTCATCGGCCGCCGCCATGATCACCATGTTCGGCAGACAGCCGAGATAGGCATTGTCGAACGAGCCGGCATGGGTCGCGCCGTCGGCGCCGACGAGGCCGGCGCGGTCGATGGCGAAGCGGACGGGCAGGTTCTGGATCGCGACGTCGTGCACGATCTGGTCGTAGCCGCGCTGCAGGAAGGTCGAGTAGATCGCGCAGAACGGCTTGTAGCCTTCGCTCGCAAGACCGGCGGCAAAGGTCACCGCATGCTGCTCGGCGATGCCGACGTCGAAGGTGCGGTCGGGGAAGGCCTTGTTGAAGATATCGACGCCGGTGCCGGACGGCATCGCCGCGGTGATGGCGACGATCTTGTCGTCCTTCTCGGCTTCCTTGACGAGGCTCTGGCCGAATACGTTCTGGTAGGCCGGCGCATTCGGCTTGGCCTTGGCTTGCGTGCCGGTCGCGACGTCGAACTTGACGACCGCATGGTACTTGTCGGCGGACGCTTCGGCCGGGCCGTAGCCCTTGCCCTTCTGCGTCACGACGTGGACCAGGATCGGGCCGGTCTCCATGTCGCGGACGTTCTTCAGCACGGGCAGCAGATGGTCGAGATTGTGGCCGTCGATCGGGCCGACATAGTAGAAGCCGAGCTCCTCGAACAGCGTGCCGCCGTCCATCATGAAGCCGCGGGAATATTCCTCGACGCGGTTGGCGCGGTTGGCGATGATCTTGGGCAGGCGCTTGTTGATCTGCTTGGCCGCATCGCGCAGCGTGCGATAGGTCTTGCCGGAGTAGAGACGCGACAGATAGGCGCTCATGGCGCCGACCGGCGGCGCAATCGACATGTCGTTGTCGTTGAGGATGACGATCAGGCGCGAGTTCATCGCACCCGCGTTGTTCATGGCCTCATAGGCCATGCCGGCCGACATCGCGCCATCACCGATGACGGCGATCACGTTGTTCTTGCCGCCGGAGAGGTCGCGCGCCACCGCCATGCCGAGGCCGGCGGAGATCGAGGTCGAGGAATGCGCCGCGCCGAACGGATCGTAGTCGCTCTCGCTGCGCTTGGTGAAGCCGGACAGGCCGCCGCCGGTGCGCAGCGTGCGAATGCGGTCGCGCCGGCCGGTGAGGATCTTATGCGGATAGGCCTGATGGCCGACGTCCCAGATCAGCCGGTCGCGCGGCGTGTCGAAGACGTAATGGATCGCGGTGGTGAGCTCGACCACGCCGAGACCCGCGCCGAAGTGACCGCCGGTGACCGAGACGGCATCGATGGTCTCCTGCCGCAGCTCATCGGCAACCTGGCGAACCTGCTCGATCTTGAGCTTGCGCAGGTCGTCCGGCGTCCGGATGGTGTCGAGAAGCGGCGTTTTACTGTATGCGTTCACGGCGATTTCCAATTTGTCAGCGCCGGAAGGTCGTTCCGGTGCGCGATGGGTTTGCACAATATCGGCGCAGCGCGAGTCCTCAAACCGTCGGAGCCACCTGCATGGGGCAAGGCCCCGTCTTCAAGCTTAGGTAAGCTTAAGCACGCTCCGGTTCAGTCTCTGTGATCCCTGTCACTTAGATCGGCTTCGTCCGTCCCAGCCAATTCATCAGCAGTTTGAAGCGCTTGTCGTGGGCAATCGGTGCCCACGCAAGGCTTACAAAAAGCCACACTCCGCGCAGCTTTACACCAAAGCTTGGGCCAAAGCCAACCCGCCGGACCGATTAGGGGTATGCAGATGCAACCGGCGGGCCAGAGTGGTTAACTGTGGCCCGCGACGAGAGGTTCCTGGCTGGACTGGGTCCCTGGCGGCTTTTTCGCCGCGAATCAGATCTTTTTCGGTCTCGGAAGGCCTTTTGCACAGCGGCCAGCAGTGGCGCCTGCCCATGGAACCGTAATGTCTCGTGGGACGGCGCCGTGCGATCGTGAAATCTCGGCCCGCTACGCTGCCATTGCCGTGTCACAGCGCCAAGCGCGGTCAGAAGCCGAGTGAGGAAACGTGTGTGGGATAGTTTTGGCTACTGCACGTCGAGCGGCGCAGTGCCGGTGGCCTGGCCGCTGGCATCGGTGGTGATCTTGTCGACGCGGGCCTCGGCCTGGCGCAGCAATTCCTCGCAGCGGCGCTTCAGTGCCTCGCCGCGCTCGTAGATCGTCACGGATTCTTCGAGCGGCACCTTGCCGTCTTCGAGCCGCTTCACGATCGTCTCAAGTTCCTCGATCGCGCGCTCGAAGGTGAGCCTGGAGACGTCGACTTGGGTGTTTTCGGCCATATCCGTTTCCGATTGCCCGATTCGCTTTCCTTGCAGTGAAGGCGGGTTTTGCGGGCTTAATGTGGCGGGCGTCGTCAGGCGCCCATCAGGGCGCCGACATGCGCCGTAACAGATTCTTTCAGTCCTTGCAGGTCATAGCCGCCCTCGAGCACCGAAACAACGCGTCCCCCCGCGGACTTGTCGGCGAGATCCATCAGCTTGCGCGTCACCCAGGCATAATCGTCCGCGCGCAAATTCAGCGAGGCCAGCGGATCGCGATAATGCGCATCGAAGCCGGCGGAAATGACCACGAGCTCGGGGCTGAATTTTTCGAGTTGCGGCAGGATCAAATTCTCGAACGCGGAGCGGAATTCGGGCCCGCCGTCCTCGGAGGCAAGCGGCGCGTTGACGATGGTGTCGTGATCGCCGCGTTCGCTTTTCGCGCCTGTGCCCGGAAACAGCGGCATCTGGTGCGTCGAGCAGTACATCACGGTCGGATCCGACCAGAAGATGTCCTGGGTGCCGTTGCCGTGATGCACGTCGAAATCGACGATGGCCGCACGCTTGATGCCGTATTTGCGCTGCGCATGGCGCGCGGCGATGGCGACGTTGTCGAAGAAGCAGAAGCCCATCGGCTTGCCGATTTCGGCGTGATGGCCGGGCGGGCGCACCGCGACGAAGGCGTTGCGATGATCGCCCGCCATCACCGCTTCGGTCGCCGCGACCGCGCCGCCGACGCCGCGCATCACCGCTTCCCACGTGCCCGGCGACATCGAGGTGTCGCCGTCGATATAGACCTGCCCGCTGGTCGGTGCGATGTGGCGCAGCTCGGTAACGTAGTGCTCGTTGTGGCAGAGCGTGACGAGATCGAGATCGCCCTCGGGTGCCTGGTCGCGCACCAGAAACTGGAAGCGCTCATGCGACAGGGCTTCTTCCACCGCGCGAAGACGATCCGGCCTCTCAGGATGTCCCGGCGGCGTGACATGGTCGAGGCAGGCCTTGTGGGAAAGGAGAAGCGTGCTCATCAGGTCGGCCTCACAGGAAACGGGCTTTTGGCGTCGTTGGCGCATCCGACGCCAAAACGCAATGCAAAACCCAATCTATGCGCTTGGGCGGCAATGGCAAAGGGTTGTCCGGCCCGGCCCCGTTTGATCCGGATCAATTCACGCGCAGGATGCGGCTCAGCGGTAGCGGACCGATCGGCCCGTGTGCCCGGAAGAACGCAAACAGCGCGTCCGCGTCGTAGCCGCCATATTGTGGCGCCGTGCCTTGTTTGGCGACGGTAAAACCGTCGCCGCCGACGGCGAGGTAATCGTTGAGGGTGACGCGGTAGCCGCTGGCCTGCTCGATCGGCCTGCCGTTGAGCGTCATCTTCTCGGGGATCACGCGCTCGCCGAACGGCTTCGCCGCATCCCAGGCATAGCTGAATCCGTTCGAGACCTGGAGGATCCGCGGCCGCTTCGGGTCCAACCATTGCTGCTCGAGCATGTCCTTGAGCTGGCTACCGGTCAGCGTCATCGTGACGAGGCGGTTGCGGAATGGCTGGCTGGCGAAAACATCGCCGAAGGATATCGCGCCGTTCTCCTTCGGGACGATGTCGGTGCGGATGCCGCCGGGATTGGTGAGCGCGATGACAGCGCTGCCATCTTTGGCCTCCCTGGTCGCGGCAAGCTGCGCGTCCGCGATGACGTCGCCGAGCGGGCTTTCGCCGGCCTCGTTCGGCACGCGCGACAGCGTCTGCGTCACGGATCCGGCCGGCCGGTTGGCGATCGGTGCTGAGAGCCTGTCGTAAGCCTCGATCAGCGCGGTCTGCTCCGCGTCCCTCGCCAGCGAGGCATTGGCGACGACGACGTTCTCGCCCCTGGCGCTGACGATGTCGCGCGTTGTGGGATCGAGCTTCAGGTCGATCGCGGTAACCAGCGTGCCGTATTTGTCGCCGCTGGTGACGAGCCGCCCGTCGATGTCGCAGACATAGGCGCGATGGGTGTGGCCGCTGACGACGACGTCGACGGCGCGGTCGAATTTCTTGACGATGTCGACGATCGGCCCCGTGATAGCCGGGCATTCATTGTAGTCGCCGGCGGGCTCGCCGCCCTGGTGGATCAGCACCACGATCGCCTCGACGCCGCGCGCCTTCAGCTGCGGCACGAGCGCGTTCACCGTCTCGGCTTCGTCGCGGAATTCGAGCCCGGCGATGCCGGACGGCGAGACGATGCCCGCGGTTTCCTTCAAGGTCAGCCCGATGAAGGCAACGGGGATGCCGTCGAACTCCCTGATTTCGTAGGGCGGCAGCAAGCTGTTGCCGGTCGCGGTCTCGATGGTGGATGCCGCGAGATAACGGAATTTGGCGCCCGTGAAGGGATGCGGTCCCTGGCAGCCGTCGAGGGGATGGCAGCCGCCGTTCTGCATCCTGAGCAGCTCGGTCTTGCCCTCGTCGAATTCGTGATTGCCGACGGACGTGATCGCAAGCCCCATCATCGACAGCGATTCGATCGAGGGCTCGTCGTGAAACATCGCCGACAGGAACGGACTCGCGCCGATCAGGTCGCCGGCGGCGACGAAGATCGTGTTCCTGTGCCCTTCGCGCAGCTGCTTGACCAGCGTCGCCATGTATTCGGCGCCGCCGGCCGCCACCATCACCTTTCTGGCCTTGTCCTCGGGATCTCCGATGCGGATGCCACCCGGCGGCGGGCGCAGATTGCCGTGGAAATCGTTGATCGCGAGGATGCGCAGCTCGACCGGCGCGGCGGTCTGGGCCGAGGCGGGGAGGGTGCTGGTGAGCGCGAGGACGGTGAGGAGGGATCGGTATCGCATGGAACCGAGACTAATCGTTCCACGCAAAGATTTCACGAAGTTCTCGCCGTCATTCCGAGGCGCGCGTAGCGCAAGCCCGGAATCCATTGGGCGACAATGACGGTGGATGAATGGATTCTCAGTCTCCTAGGGTGGGCAAAGCGAAGCGTGCCCACATCTTTCGCTGTCATCGACAGATGGTGGGCACGGCGCAAGCGCGCCTTTGCCCAACCTACGATTTCGGACACGCGGAGGAAATGTGCACTCTACCGCTTCTTCCTATTCGCGAATGCACTGAATGCCGCCACCGCTTCCTCCGACGTCAGCCGCTCGCCGAACAGGTGACCTTCCTGGTCGATGCGGCGGGTGAGCTCTTCGGTCGGCGCGCGCAGCAGTTTGCGCGAGATCGCGACGGCCTCGGCCGGCAGCCGGCAGATCTCGCGCGCCACCTTGCGCGCCTCGACCTCGGTATGTCCCGGGGACACAACGGTGTTGACGAAGCCGGCGGCATGCGCGTCCGCGGCGGAAAAAGTCCGCCCCATCACCAGCATCGCAAAGGCGCGCTGGTAGCCCATCGTGTTCGGCATCAGGAGGCTGGCCGCGCCGACCGGGACGAGTCCGAGATGGATATAGGGCGCGGAAAAGGTCGCAGCGTTCGAGGCGAGCACATAGTCGCAGTGGAACAGCATCACGGTACCCATGCCGATCGAGGCGCCGTCGACGGCCGCGATGATCGGCTTGACGTTGAGGGCGAGCGAATAGAGAAATTTTGCGCCCTCCGACAGCGTCTCGGGACGCGAGGCGTCGGCGTGCATGAAATCGTCGATGTCGTCGCCGGCGGTGAACACGCCGGAGCCACCGGTGATGATCATGCAGCGGATATCGGGGTTGTTCTGCGCGGTGTCGATCGCGCGGCTCATCTCCCGGTACATGTCCTGGGTGATCGCGTTCTTCTTGCCCGGGCGACGCAGGGTGATCACGCGTGTTCCGCGCTCTTCGGTGATCACGATGTTGCCATTCGGCATGAGAGCCCCCTGCGGTCGCCGCGACGCTTGCCGCTTTATGAGTCCCGCCAAGCGTCAGCCTACATCATCTCGCAGGCGTGCCAATGCGCTGGCTCAATCTTTCCGGCGCCAATTTCCGCAAGGTCGCACATGGCGGCGGCCGCCGCCGCCCGCCGCAACAAATGGCTACAATGTTTCATTTGAAAAACCGGTGGTTGTGGTGCACGATCTCGCGCGGTTCCATTTGGCCGATTGCTCATTGATGATTGCCGCAGCCCGCGTCGACGAATCCTCGCTGCACTACCGCGGCTGGCGCGTCGTGCTGGCCTGCTTCCTGATGGCCTTCTTCATGTTCGGCTTCGGCCTGTACGGCCAGGGCGTCTATCTTGCCGAGCTGCAGCGCGCCCATGGCTGGCCGGGCACGCTGGTCTCCGCCGCCAGCACTTTCTCGTTCCTCCTGACCTCCGTGCTCGTCATCTTTACCGACGATCTGCTCGCCCGGATCGGGCTGCGCTCGCTGATCCTGTGCGGCCTGGTGGCGCTCGGCGCCTCGACGGTGCTGCTGGCGCTGATGCAGACGCCCTGGCAGCTCTATCTCGCCTATGGCCTGATGTCGGTCGGCTGGACCGGCATGGGCACCGTGGTGATCGCGACCGTGCTGAACTCCTGGTTCGAACGCCGGCGCGGGCTTGCGCTCAGCCTCGCGTTCAACGGCGCGACCTGCGGCGGCATCGTCCTCGTTCCGCTGCTGCTGTCGCTGTCCGGCAGCATCGGCTTTCGGTCTGCCATGCTGGCGGCCACGACGGCGATGATGGTGCTGGTGCTGCCGGTGGTCGTGATCTTCATCGGCTGGCCGGCCGGGACGTCGCTAGCATCGGACGGGCGTTCCTCCGGCGGCGTGGCGGCACCAGGCCGATCCCGCAAGGCGCTGCTCGCCAACGCGGCGTTCTGGACCATGGTGTTGCCGATCGCCATCGCCCTGCTGGCGCAGATGGGATTCATCATCCACCAGGTGACGTTTCTCGAGCCGCTGATCGGCCGCTCCGCCGCAGGGCTCGCGGTCACCGTCATGGCGGCGATGGCGGTGGTGGGCCGCCTGTCGCTCGGCCTGTTCGTCGACCGGCTCGATCCGCGGCTCGCCTGCGCGGCCTCGATGGCGAGCCAGGCGGCGGCGCTGTTCGTTCTCCTGCAGAGCACGAACCCGACGATGCTGCTGGTGTGCTGCGCCGTCTACGGCTTCTCGATCGGCAACATGATCACGTTCCCGCCCTTGATCATCCAGCGCGAGATCGGCGCCAGCGCCTTCGCCGCTGCCATGGGATTGGGCACGTCGATCAGCGGCATCGTCAGCGCCTTCGGTCCCGGCATCGTCGGGCTGGTGCGGAGCGCGAGTGGCGATTACACGACGGCGTTTGCGATGTGCGTGGTGCTGGATCTCGTCGCGGCGGGCATCGTGCTGTGGCGGCCGGGGGGAAGGGCGAAGCTCGCAGCGTCGTAGCTTGAGCTGGATTGCCTCTCGTGCCCCGGACGCAGCGCAGCGCCACTTCAGCGGTGCGCTGCAGAGCCGGGGCCCATGTGACCCTGATCGCTTCTTTGGCGTGGGTCCCGGCTCTACGCAGCAACGCTCCGCGTTGCAGCGCGTCCGAGACACAGAAGCAGCTTACCCCAACAACACCGCATCCGCCGCCGCGACCGACTCGGCGCTTTCCGTCACCGTGCGCTCGAGCGCGGGCGCCTGCACCGTGATGTTCTCGGCGAAGAAGCGTGCGAGCGAGACGTAGCGCGCGGCGTCCGTGTTGCCGTCGGCCTTGGCGGCGAGCGCCTCGGAGGTGAGCAGGCAGCCGCCGAGCGTGGCGCTGAACTGCTGCAGATAGGGCGTCGCACCTGCAAGCGCATCGTTCGGTGCGGACGCAACGCGCTCCAGCAGCCACTTGCTGGTGCGCGTCAGCGCCTCAAGTGCTTCGCGCAGCTTCGTGCCCGTGGTGCCGAAAGCGGGATCGTTGGAGGCCTCGACTTGGTTGACCGTTGCGGAGAGCTCGTCGAGCAGCGCCCACACCGATGCGCCGCCGTTGGCCGCGAGCTTGCGCGTGACGAGGTCGATGGCCTGGATACCGTTGGTGCCCTCGTAGATCGCGGTGATGCGGGCATCGCGATAGTGCTGCGCCGCGCCGGTCTCCTCGATGAAGCCCATGCCGCCATGCACCTGCACGCCGAGATAGGCGACCTCGTTGCCGATATCGGTGGAATAGCCCTTGGCCATCGGCGTCAGCAGCGCCGCGCGCGCGGCGGCATCCGCACGCACCTTGGGATCCCTGGCGCGCGTCGAGACGTCGATCGCAACCGCGGTCGCATAGCAGATGGTGCGCGCGGCCGCGGTCTGCGCCCGCATCCGCATCAGCATGCGCTTGACGTCCGGATGCACGAAGATCGCATCCGAGCCGTCGCCCTTGCTGCCGACGGCGCGGCCCTGCTTGCGCTCCTGGGCATACGACAAGGCCTGCTGATAGGCACGGTCGGCAACGCCGACGCCCTCCAGGCCGACGCCGAGGCGGGCCTGGTTCATCATCGTGAACATGCAGCGCATGCCCTGGTTCTCTTCGCCGATCAAAAAGCCGATCGCGCCGCCATGATCGCCCATGGTCATGGTGCAGGTCGGGGACGCATGCATGCCGAGCTTGTGCTCGACGCCGCTGGCGAAGATATCGTTGCGCGCGCCGAGCGAGCCGTCCGCGTTGACCATGAGTTTCGGCACCAGGAACAGCGAGATCCCCTTGGTGCCGGCGGGCGCATCGGGCAGACGCGCCAGCACGAAATGCACGATGTTGTCGGTCATGTCGTGCTCGCCATAGGTGATGAAGATCTTCGTCCCCTTGATGCGATAGGTGCCGTCGGCCTGCTTCTCCGCCCGGGTGCGCAGCGCGCCGACGTCGGAGCCGGCCTGCGGCTCGGTGAGCTGCATCGTGCCGGTCCATTCGCCGGAGACGAGCTTCTCGAGATAGATCTTCTTCAGCTCGTCGCTGCCATGCGCCTCCAGCGCCTCCATCGCCGAGGCCGTCAGCAGCGGGCAGAGGCCGAAGGCGACGTTGGCCGCGCTCCAGATCTCGGTGCAGGCGGCGTTGATCGCGATCGGCAGGCCCTGGCCGCCGAAATCCTCGGGGCCGGACACCGCGTTCCAGCCGCCCTCGGTCCAGCGCTTGTAGGCGTCCGGCCAGCCCGGCGCGGTCGTGACCTTGCCGTTATCAAGCTTGATGCCGTGCTCGTCGCCGACCTTGTTGAGCGGCGCCAGCACGTCGGTTGCGAACTTGCCTGCTTCCTCCAGCACGGCCGCGGCGATGTCCGCGTCGAAATCGCCGTAATGGCCGGCTTCCACTGCGGCCTTCAGGCCGGCGCCATGGTTGAGCGACAGCAGCATGTCAGAGATCGGCGCGCGGTAGGTCATGGCTCACTCCCGTGGACAGGTTTGGCGCCGTATTCCCATGAAACGGGAGAGGTCTCAATGGGCGTGATACGGGACCGCATCGGGCTTTTGCGGGGCCTATAATAAGGTGTCGTGCGACCGATCCCGGCTGCTGTGGTATTTTGCCCCTCCAGGCGGTTGAAATGCCGCGCCGCTCCCTATAGACCGGCTGCGACCCAAGGGAATCTGCGGTAGCCAGTTCTTCCGCCGGCCCCTGGTCGCCTGTTGGGGCGTAGCCAAGCGGTAAGGCAGCGGATTTTGATTCCGCCATTCGGAGGTTCGATCCCTCCCGCCCCAGCCAGACGCCCCGATTTCCTGAAATTGCTGACGAAACCGCCCAGGGCACAGATCCCCTGGCGGTCTTCGATCATGGCGTGGCGGCGGCCCATGGCCGCCGCAACCGCATCGGGACGCCGCCACGAGGCGGCGGGTCGTCGTCATCGAGCTCGCGCAGCGCGGCGAGGATGTCTGCAAGCCGGATCGGGTGATCCATGCCCGGAATCTCGCGGAGCGCCGGATGGGATTCGACGGCGTACATGTCCGAGGCCCACGACGACAATATGATCCGCTTCTCCGCTGTCGAGAGCTTGCCGTCATCGAGGACGGCGTTCGGCGATGCATAGTGCGCGGCGGGATGAAACAGCGGGCCGAGACCGCCGGTGGTCGCATTGGCGTTGGTCATCTCTGGTCTCCCTCTACACTCCTTTCGAAGGGATGCTTTGATCGGCGGACGGCGAGGAGATCGCCATCCGCCACGGTGGTCGCAGGCACGTCGACCTCGTCCGGCGCGATCAGGCGGCCTTCTTCTGCTCGATCTGCGGTGACGCGGCTCCCGCGATCTGGATCCGGCGCGGCTTCATGGCTTCCGGAATCTCGCGCAGGAGGTCGATGACCAGGAGACCGTCCTGGAAAGCCGCCTGCTTCACCTGGACGTAGTCCGCGAGATTGAACACGCGGCGGAACGGACGCGCCGCGATACCCTGATAGAGATATTCGCGGGTGGCGCTGTCGGGCTTCCGGCCCTCGATGGTGAGCGCATTCTGTTCGGCGGTCACGCTGATGTCGTTGACGCCGAAGCCTGCCACGGCCAGCGTGATCCGGTATTGGTCTTCGCCGGAGCGCTCGATGTTGTAGGGCGGATAATTGTCCTCGCCCGCCTGGCGCAGCGTGCTGTCGACAAGGTCGGCCAGATGATCGAAGCCGATGGTGGAGCGCCACAGCGGCGCGAAGTCAAAGGTGGTCCTCATACCAAGTCCTCCAAAGAGCAAGATGGTTACGAAGGAGCGCACGACAGGGAATCGGAAAGCGGGTCCGAAGACCCCGGCCGGCGCCCGCGCCGGACCCGATCGGGCATCCGGCACACCGCTCTCGCGGCGAAAAACGAATTAGAGCGGCGCAAGGACCTTGCAAGAGGGGGCGCGAAATTTTTTTTCGAGGGGCCGCCGGCGCCGTCGAGGGAGCGGCGAAACAGCGTCTTGACAGGACAGCGCGTCTGAATATTTTTTGCGCCGGAAGATGTTTCTTCCTGCACTGCAGAATCGAAAAGGACCGTGAAAGACCGTCAGGAGTGACGACGATGCTCGATCAGGATTTCGCCCGCATCCGCGCGCACCGCAACAATTTGTCTCGTTATCGACGCTTGCTGAAGACCAGGCTGTCGGACATTGAGCGCCAGTTCATCGAACGACGCCTCGCCGAGGAGCAGGCCGCGCTCGAGGCTCTCGCCGCCAACGTCTTCCCGGCCGCATTCAGCCTTCCGAACATGCCATCGGTTTCCACTGCTATGGGAGGGGAACGATGAGCGACGTCCGCAACCTGCTCATCAGCGGCAGCGAGAAGGTGATCGGGCACTATCGCATGTTGCTGGCCAGTGCCAGAAGCGAGAGCGAACGCGAGCTCTATCGCGCCCGGATCGCGCGCGAGCAGCGACTGCTTGACACCTTGCGGGGCGGCTTTCCGGATCGATCGGCGGCGTGAACAGGCGTGCACGCTCATTCCGGAACTTAGCTTGCGAGCGTGCGGCCTTCCTGCACCAGCATGGCCACGAAGGCCGTGATTTTCGGCGGCCGGAATCGGGCCGCGGGATACACGGCATGGATGCCGCCGGCCGGCAAGCTCCAGGACGGCAGGACATGGACCAGCCGGCGGGACTTCAGGTGCTCCGCGACCAGGTAGTCGGGCAGCACGCAGAGTCCGCCGCCGGCGAGCGCGGCTGCCAGCACCGCAGGCGTCGTGTTGATCGAGATCGACTGCCGCATGCGGATTGTGCGGCTGTCGACATCGTTTCTGGTGAAGCGCCAGACCAGCGGCTCGTCGAGCGCTCCGTTGGCGATGAACGGTCGAGCCGCAAGCTCGTCGGGCGTCTTGCTCTTGAACGCTGCGGCAACGTCCGGCGCGGCCACCAGCAATTGCCGAAACGATCCGATCCGCCTGGCCTGCTGACTTGAATCGTTCAGCCAGCCGACCCGGATCGACAGGTCGATCTGGTTGGCGAGGAGGTCCGTTCGCGTGTCCGACAGGATCAACTCGACACCGCAGGCCGGATATTTTTTTGCAAACTTCGCCGCCAGCGGCGCGATCATCGTTGCGCCATAGTCGTTCGGCGCGGCGATCCGCAGCACGCCCATCGGCTCGGAATTGGACTGGGCGAGTTCGTCCACGGCATCTTCCGCCGTGCGCAGGATCATGATGCAACGGGCATGCAGCAACCGGCCGGCTTCGGTCGGCTCGACCCTCCTGGTGGTTCGCAGCAGCAAAGCCGTTTTCAATTCCGCTTCGAGCCGGGCGACTTGCTGGCTGACGACGGTCTTGGTGATTCCGAGGCGCTCCGCAGCGCGTGTGAACGAGCCGGCATCGACCACGGCTGCGAAATAGGCGAGGCGGTTGAGGTTGATCGCTTCCATGCGTCGTCGCCATTGTTAGCTAATGACAAACAATATGTCATATTATTTGATATTTATCAAATAATGGTCGACCGCTAGGTTTCTCTGCATCGAACATCGGCGGCCCGAAATCATGCAGATCACCTATCTCTTCGACCCTCTCTGCGGCTGGTGCTACGGCGCATGGCCGGTGCTGGAGCAGCTTGCTGCGCACGGTGAGGCGACGCTCGTGCTGGCGCCGACCGGCCTGTTTGCAGGCCCGGCCGCGCGAACCATGGACCAGCATTTTGCGGCCCATGCCTGGCGGAACGACCAGCGCATTGCGCAGCTGACCGGCCAGCCGTTCAGCGAGGCCTATCGCAGCGGCATTCTCGGCAATATTGGCGGCCTGTTCGACTCGGCGGCGGCGACCCTTGGCGTCGTCGCCGCGGGTCTGGTCAGTCCGGCCCGCGAACTCGAGGTGCTCAAGCTCTTGCAGCGCGCCCGCTACGTCGATGGCCGCGACAATTCCAGCCTTCAAATCGTCGCCGACGTGCTCGAGGGCGCGCAACTGGCTGATGCGGCGCGCCGCGTGCGGGCGCCTGACGATGCATTGACCGCCGCTTACCAGGCGCGGATCGCGGCTGCGCGCGTCGACATGACGCGATTTGGGGTCGATGGCGTGCCGGCCCTGGTGGTCGGCGCCGGCGCCAAGCGGAGGCTGCTGGATGGCAGCATGCTGTTCGGGCGGTTCGATCTCCTGGCCGCGCAACTCCGTGCCGCCTGATCACCGAACTGATTTTCCCTGTCGAGTTCAATGGAGAAAGCGATGTTGTCGAGGAGACAGATCATGAAGACCAGCCTTGCCGCCGGTGCGGCCGTATTGTTGCCTGCCGATGTCGGCCATGCCGCGGAGGCCAAGCTGAGCTGGAAGCACTTTCCCGCCGGTCCCAACGGATTCTTCCGCGCGCCGGTCCTGCTTTCCGGCCCAACCGAGACGGTGCTGATCGACGGCGGCTTCTCCTATCCGGACGGACGCGCGCTCGCAGACGCGATCAAGGCGAGCGGCAAGAAACTCACGACCATCTATGTCAGCCAGTCAGATCCGGACTATTATTTCAGCCTGAAGCCGGTGCGCGAAGCTTTCCCGCATGCCAAGGTGCTGGCGGCGTCCGCGACGCTCGCGGCCATCAAGGCGAATGTGGAGAAGAAGCTCGCCGTCTGGGGACCGCAGCTCAAGGAGAACGGTCCGCAGACGCTTGCCGACGTCGTTCTGCCGGAAGCGTTCGATGGAGCTTCTCTTGCGGTTGACGGCGAGGCGATCGAAATCGTCAACGCCGAGGGTCTCGCAAACCGCCGCTATCTCTTCGTTCCGTCCTTGAACGCCGTGTTCGGCGGCGTGATGATCTTCTCCGGCGTGCATGTCTGGATCGCCGATACGCCGACCAAGGAGCAACGCGCAGCCTGGATCGCCAGCCTCGACAGGATCGCGGCCCGCAAGCCATCGATCGTCGTGCCGGGCCACATGGCGGCGGGCGTCGCGCTCGATCTTTCCGCCGTCGAGCACACAAAGAAGTATCTGCTCGCGTTCGACGAAGAGCTGGCGAAGGCCGCTGACAGCGCTGCGCTGAAGGCTGCGATGGAAGCGCGCTTCCCCAATCTGGGTATGGGCGTCGCGCTTGATATCGGCTCCAAGGTAGCCAAGGGCGAGATGAAGTGGGGCTGAGGCACCCTTACGGAAGGGGGCGGCGCTCGGCCGCCTCCTAACCCTCGTACTGGTCCGGTCCCATCGCCCAGAGCGACTGGTCGTGGCCGTACGCGTAATTCCGGTTGTTGAGCGCCGGATTGCGATTGACCATCGGCCGCATGAACATCGGATGGGTGGCGCTGCGCACCTCGTGCTCGACCGTGAACAGAGGCTTGCCGCTGTCGAGGTCGACGATGTCGCAGAACCGGTACTGGTATTGATTGTCCTCGCGGGAGACCAGCCTGCGCGCCAGGAGTTTTCGGTACGGGCCGGAGAAATCGGTGATGTACATCTGCACGTGATGCCCGTCATAGTCGCCCTGCGGCCGATCGGTCTCGCGGAACAACAGATGCTGGTTGCGGCCCGCCTTCACGGCGGCGACCGTGCCGTCGCCATTCCACAACTCCGATGGCATGCCCATGATCGCGGGGTAGAAGGCGCAGATGCCGCGCGCCGATCCCATGGGCACGTCGAACTCGACATAGGGAATGCCGAGCGCGATGCGCCCGAAGCGCGCGGCGTCGGGCTCGTAGCAGCAAAGGCGGTTGCCCCACGGACAGATCGCCTCGACATGGTCGTTGCGCTCGGCGAAGGCGAAGGCCGTGCCCTCGAGTTTCTTCGCAACCGACGCAAGCCGCGCGAGCAGCGCCTCGCGGCCCGCGATGACCAACCCGACATGGCCGCGCAGCACCTGCGCCCTGCCGCTCGGCAGGTGAAACTGGCTCCGTCCGGCGTTGATCCACATATTGGTGTCCGACACCATCAGATAGGGATCGCGGGTGAGCCCGAGCCCTGCGACGTAGAACAGGGTGGCGAGGCGCTGATCCGGAACCTGGATGTTGACGTGCTCGAAATGGATGGCATTGCCGAGATCTTCTGCGGATCGGTCGAATTGTTGCGGCATGGATGGGCGCTCTGGCTGGGGGATGGACAGGTGCATATTAGAGCAGAATTTCCGCCCGCCGAAACGGGGCGCCGATGAAATATCGAGAGCGGCGCACGATGCCCGTTGCCACCTTGCCGTGGCAGCCGTTCCCTGTAATCTCTCCAAAACATCAGGGAAGGGATCGATGGGAGGAGTTCTGGAGGGCGTGCGCGTCCTCGATTTCGGGCGCTACATTGCGGGCCCCTATTGCGCGACCCTGCTGGCCGAGTTCGGCGCCGAGGTCATCCGCGTCGAGAAGCGCGAGGGCAGCGAGGATCGCTTCGTGGCGCCCGTCGGCGAAGGCGGCGAGGGCGCGTTGTTCCTCCAGGTCAACCGCAACAAGAAGTGCGTCACGCTCGATCCGATGAAGCCGGAAGGGCAGGAGGTGATGCGCCGCCTGGTTGCGACCGCGGACGTCGTCGTCGCCAATCTGCCGCCGCAGACCCTGCGCGCGATGAAGCTCGACTACGAATCCTTGAAGGCGATCAAGCCCGACATCATCCTGACGACGGCGACCGCATTCGGCGGACCGGGGCCCTGGTCCGACCGCGTCGGCTTCGACGGCGTCGGGCAGGTCATGTCGGGTTCGGTCTACATGACGGGCACCGGGGATCCGCCATACCGTGCCGCGGTGAACTGGGTCGATTTCGGCACTGCGCTGCATTGCGCGTTCGGCACGCTCGCCGCGCTGATCGAGCGCGGCAAATCCGGGCGCGGGCAGGTCGTCGAGGGCGCGCTGCTCGCAACCGCCTTGTCTTTCACCAATGCGACGCTGATCGAGCAGGCGGTGATCAACGTGAACCGCGTCCCGACGGGCAATCTCGGCCAGACCGCGGCTCCGGCCGACATCTACCGCACCCGGGACGGCTGGGTGCTCTGCCAGGTCACCGGACATCCGCTGTTCAAGCGCTGGGCGAGGCTGATGGGCGAGGAGGAGGTGTGGCTGAACGATCCGCGCTTTGCCGACGATATCAGCCGCGGCAACAACGGCCCCGTCATCAGCGAGCGGATGGCGCGCTGGTGCGCCGAGCGCACCACGCAGGAGGCCGTCGATGCGCTGGGCGAGGCGATGATTCCAACCGGGCCCGTGCTCTCACCGCAACAGGCGCTGGATCATCCGCACATCCGCGCCGCCGGCTTCATGCAGGACGTCGACTATCCCGGCCTGCCGAAGCCCGCGCCGGTGACGCGTGCTGCGGTCCGGCTGTCGGAAACGCCGGGTGAAATCGCAACCCGCCCGCCGACGCTCGGCGAGCACACCGATCTCGTCCTCGCCGAGCTCGGCTATGACGCGGCCGCGATCGCGGCGCTTCGGCAGGGCGGTGTCATCTAGAGCAATTGCTTCAACGCCTGCGCGTCGGCTGGCGCCGCGCTCTTCTGGTCGTTGTCGAAATAGATATAGACGTCGCAGCCCTGCCGCTTCCAGGACGTGATGCGCTTCGCCCATTGCGCCAGCGTGGGCTTGGTGTAGTGCCCGTGATAGCGCCCGCTCGGCCCGTGTCCGCGCACATAGACGAAATCCGCCGTGCGCTTCCATGGCGCCGGCGCATCGTGATGGTCGGACAGGCAGAGCGAGATGTTCTCGTCCGCCAGCATTCGCAGGATGCGCGGCTGATACCAGCTCGGGTGACGGAATTCGAAACTGTAGCGCCGTTTCCGTGACAACAGCTTGAAGAAGGACGCGAGCCGGTCCGCGTTCGCCTCGAATTGCGGCGGCAGCTGGAACAGGATCGGGCCGGCCTTGCCGCCGAGCCGTGAGATGCGGTCCTCCAGCAGCTCGAGGCTGTTGACGGAGCGCTCCGACAGACGTTTCCAGTGCGTGATGAATTTGGACGCCTTCCAGGCGAAGACGAAATCGCGGCCGGTCTGCTCGCGCCATCCTTTCACAGCTTCGGGCGTCGGCGTGCGGTAGAACACGCCGTTCAGCTCCGTGGTGTCGAACTGTCCGGCGTAATAATGCAGCTGCTCCTTCAGCGTCACGCCCTCCGGGAAGAACGGGCCGCGCCAGGAATCATAGTGCCAGCCGGAGGTGCCGATCAGAACGCGCGCCATGCTTCACGTGCCATCCGTTGCCATTCGCCGGAAGGAACGTCCGTGCCGCCGATACGTTGCTCGTGAGCTTGATCAACGCAGGACCGGAACCGATGTACGCGCTGTTCGAAGGCAACAAGCAGATCGGCGATCCCTTTCCCACCGAGAAAGAGGTGTGGGAGGCCGCCTTGATCGAGGGGCTGGTGACCGACGTTCCCGTTGCGGACGAGGAGGGCGGCCGGCTGCTCCCGGAGGGATATCACGTCGCGCGCGTCGAGGAGGCTTTCGCGCCGAAGCGAGACTGGAAGCTGCCCCGCGAGATTTCGTGAGCTAGTTCGACGCCAGCGCCGCCTTGGCCACTTCGGCCATCCAGCTCGATGCCACCGGCAGGATGGCGTCGTTGAAATCGTAGCGCGGGCCGTGCAGCTCGGCGCCGTGACGGAGCTCGCCATTGCCGATCCAGACGAAGGCGCCCGGCCGCTGCTGGAGATAGTGGGCAAAATCCTCGCCAGCCATGCTGGGCGCGAGGTCGCGGCGCACCTTGGCCCGCACCTTCTCCGCGCCGATGCGCGCCAGGCCAGCCTCGTCAGCCGTGTTGATCACGACGCCGACGCCCATGACGATCTCGGGCGTGACCTTGACGCCAAAGCTCGTCGCGATCCCGGCGCAGGTGCGCTCGATCCCGTCGAGGATGACGTCCTTGACGGCGTCGCGGTGGTACCGCAGCGTGCCGCGGATGATCACGCGTCCCGCGATCTGGTTCGGTGCGGTGCCGCCTTCGATGGTGCAGAGCGACAGCACGGCGGTGTCGAGCGGATCGACGCTGCGCGAGGCGATCGATTGCAGCGCCACGATCAGATGGCCGGCCGCCAACACCGGATCGCGCGTCAGATGCGGCATGCCGGCGTGGCCCGCATGGCCCTCGATGGCGATGGTGACGCGTCCGCCGGAGGCCATGACGACGCCGTCATGCACGGCGATGGTGCCGGCGGCAAGGCCCGGCCAATTGTGAAAGCCGAACACCCGTTCCATCGGAAAGCGGTCGAACAGCCCGGCCGCGACCATCGCGCGCGAGCCGCCAAAACCTTCCTCCGCCGGCTGGAAGATGAAATCGACCGTGCCGCTCCAATCGGTGTCAGTGGCGAGCATCGCAGCGGCGCCGAGCAGCGAGGCGGTGTGTCCGTCATGGCCGCAGGCATGCATCACGCCTGATGTCTTGGAGGCGTAAGCAAGCCCGGTATCCTCGGTGATCGGCAGCGCGTCCATGTCGGCGCGCAAGCCGACGCGGCTTCGCGCATGCCCGCGCGTCAAGGTCGCGACGATGCCGTGGCCGCCGATGCCTGACACGAAGGGAATGCCGAGCTCGGTGAGCTTGTCCTGCACGAAGGCGGCGGTCTCTTTCTCCTGGAGTGACAGCTCCGGGTGGGCATGAAGGTGCCGGCGCCACGCGGTCAGTTTCTGGTGCAGCTCGGGTGTCAAGTGGGTGTCTTTCACAAGGAGAGTCGGCTATCGACAGCATAACCGAATATTGGGTCGCCGCATCAAGCGCCAGCGAATGCCTCGCGTGCAACCACGTCGTCATGGCCGGGCTTGACCCGGCCATCCACGTCTTGCTTGCTGCACGAAGAACGTGGATGCCCGGGACAAGCCCGGGCATGACGACCTATTCTCTACGCCGCCAGCTTCGCCAGCCCGCTCCAGTCGAAGCTGATCCCATGCCCATGCCTGTCCGGCGCCAGCGCCTTGCCGTCCTGAAGCACCAGAGGGTGCTCGATGTATTTGTCCAGCCCGAAACCGTGCGCTTCCAGATAGGAGCGGTTCGGGCAGGCCGCGAGCAGATGCACGGTGATGTCGTGCGCGCCGTGGCTGGTGACGGGCAGGTTGAAGGCTTCCGCCAGCCGCGCGATCTTCATGAAGGCGCCGACGCCGCCGCAATTGGTGACGTCGGGCTCGGGATAGGACACCGCGCCGCTGGCGATGTAGTTCTTGAACTCCCACAGCGAGCGCAAATTCTCGCCCGCCGCGATCGGCACACCACCCTCCTGCAGGACGCGCGCGTGGCCTGCGACGTCGTCAGGGATGATCGGCTCCTCGAGCCAGGTGAGGTCATAGGATGCGAACGCGCGCGCGGCGCGGATCGCCTCCTCGACGGTCCATTTCATGTTGGCATCCGCCATCAGGGGAAAACCGTCGCCGAGATGCTGTCGCATCGCCGAGACCTTCGCGACGTCGGATTTCAGGTCGGGCCGGCCGACCTTCATCTTGATGGCGCGAAATCCCTTGGCGAGGTTGCCGTGGGTCTGCTTGAGCAGCGCATCGACGGAGAGATCGAGGTCGATGCCGCCGGCATAGCACGGCACGCGCGCGTCGAAGCCGCCGAGCAATTGATACAGCGGCAGCTTCGCGCGCCGCGCCTTCAAATCCCACAGCGCGATGTCGAGCGCGGAGAGCGCCAGCACCACCGGCCCGCCGCGGCCGCCATAATGCAGCGCCCACCAGACATGGTGCCAGATCGCTTCGGTGTCGTCGGCCTCGCGGCCCTCGACCAGCGGCGGAATCTCGCGCTTGAGAATGTCGGCGACAGCGCCGCCATTGCGGCCGACCGTGTAGGTATAGCCAACACCTTCGGCGCCATCGGCATCACGGATGCGGCAGGTGATCAGCTCGAACGCCGCGATCTCGCCATGCGTGGAGTCGGAGAGCGTGACGGGGAGGGGGATCCGGTAGAGTCCGGATTCGATATGAGCGATGCGCGGCATGTGGCCTCCCTTTTCTTTTTGTTTCGTAGGGTGGGTTAGCCGAAGGCGTAACCCACCACTGTTCATCCCTGCGGAAGCAGAAGAGGTGGGTTACGCCAGCGGACTGCGCTTCGCGCAGCCGCAAGCTAACCCACCCTACAAACGCAACTCACCGCATCGTCGCGAGTTGCACCGCCAGCGCACACGCCCGATCATATTCGTCGAGATTGATCCACTCGTCGATCGTATGCGCCTCGTTCTGGCCGGCGCCGAAGGTCACGGTCGGAATGCCGTGACGGACCATCCAATTGGCATCCAGGCCGCCATTGGCGGTGCGGACATTCGGAGTACCGCCGACTGCGGATACGGCCTCGACCGCGCGCTTGATGACGGGCTGGCTGTCCTTCATTCGGAACGGATAATAGTCGGTCTCGGCCTTGAACTTGACCTTGCCGGACTTGCCTTGCGCATTCGTCACCTTCTTGGCCGCCTTTTCGAACGCGGCCTTGTAGGCCTTGGTGATCTCCTTGAAGAATTTTCCGTCATGGCTGCGGCTTTCGCCGCGCACATGCACGTAGTCGGTGACGACGTTGGTGGCATCGCCCGCCGGGCGGCCTTCGCCGCCGGTGACGGGGCCGACATTGCTGGTGCCTTGCTGCTTGCCCTTCACCACCTTGCCGAACCAGCCGCCGGCCTTCACGTCCGCGAGTGCGAGCGCCATGATCATGGTCGAGGATATGCCGCGCTCCGGCGCGACGCCGGCATGCGAGGCGCGGCCGAAGATCTCGACGGTCCAGCGGTCGGCGCCGACGGCGCCGATGATGACGTTGGAGGCCGAGCCGCCGTCATAGTTAAAGGCCATCGCGGGCGAGCCGAGCTCATCCAGCTTGACGTGGCGCGCGCCATAGAGCCCGCTCTCCTCGCGCACGCAGAACAACAGCGTGATCGGCGGATGATCGAGCTTCTGCTTGGCGAGTTCGGCCGCCAGCGTCACCAGCACGCCGCAGCCGCAGCGATTGTCGCCGCCGAGTGCGGTCTTGGCCTCGTTGACGATCTTGCGTCCGGATTTCTTCGGCTTGGCACCGGCGCAGAGCGGCACGGTGTCCATGTGGGTCATGAACATGATGCGCGGCTGGTTGTGCAGCGCGCCGCGGCCGGGCAGGTCGACGATGAGGTTGCCGGTCTCGGTCGGCACGGGAATGCGGCTGCTGGCATCGTCGAGCCGGATCGCCCTCGCCGGCACGCCGCTCTCCTTCAGCGCAGCCATGAGCTCCCGCCCGATTGCCGCCTCCTGTCCGGTCACGCCCTCGACGGCGAGGAAGCGCATGAGGCGGTCGGTGGCGGCTTTGGTGTCGACAGGCATGAGTGATTCCTTTGGCGGACGGAGCACGCCATCCTATGGGCTCCGCGAGGTGTAAGCCAAGAAGATCAACACGCCGAATGCCAGCATGGCAGCCATGAACAGCAGCACGGCCGGCAGCCCGGCGAGCGCCGCCACCGCGCCGGTCACCGACTGCATCAAGGCCGCGCCGAGAAAGAAGGCGAGGTTCACTGCCGCGAGCGCCTTGCCCGTCGTCTGCGCGTCGACCAGCTGCCGCGACATGCCGAACAGCAGCGGCTGGGCGGACGTCGCAAGACCAATGAGCACGAACAGCACGAGGTCGTATTGCGGCGGCATCACGGGCACGCCGAACAGGACGGACACCGCATAATGCGGCGCCCCGAGCGCCATCAGCGCCACCAGCAGCGCCCCGACCATGTGCGTGCCCGCCACCAGAGCGCGGCGGCGGCCGAGCCTGCGGTCGATCATGCCGATGAGAAGCGGGCCTATGATCATCGCCAGCGTGAACGCGCCGAGCTGGTTGCCGGCCTCCACCCGCGACAGGTCCTTGATCTGCATTAGCCACGGCCCTCCCCACAGGCCGCGCAGCACCAGAGAGGTCGCCAGCGACACCAGCGCCAATGCGATCAAGCCGCGCAAGGGACGCGAGAGGCCGAGCCTGAGCACCTCGATCATCTGCGACAGCGGCGAGGATTCGTCCTTGTGTTCGGCCGCCTGCTGCGGCACCAGCGCGAACACGGCAAGCGCGACCGCAACGCCGCCAGCTGCGGAAATCCAGAACCCCGCGCGCCAACCCCAAGCGTCGACCACGAAGGCGAGCGGGCTCGACGACAGCAGCATGCCGATGTTGCCGATCGAGAGGATCGCGCCCGACCACAGCCCGAACCGCGCCGCCGACAATTGCTTGGCGGCCAGCGTCATCGGGCACATCAGCATGCCCGAGGTGGCAACCCCCAGCATGAACTGCCCGACCGCAAAGCTCGCAGGCCCCGTAGCAAATCCCGACGCCACCGCGCCGAACACGGTCCCCGCGAGCAAGCTCAGCGACACCGGTCGCACACCAAACCGGTCCATCGCCGCCCCAACGGGGATCTGCGCCGCGGCAAAGGCGAATGGATAGATCGACGTGAGACTCGCCAGCGCCTGCGGATCGAGATGGAAATCCGCGGCCATGAGGTCGAGACTGACCGCCGGAATGGTGCGCAGCAGAGTCGACAGCATGTGACCGCACGCCAACGCGACGAGTGCAAGGATCAGCGCGCGGGTGGCGGTGCCCGCGTCGTCGGCAGCAGCAGTCCCCATGAGTATCCCGTCCCGGCAGCTTTCGTGTCGCGTTACACGATCGGGGCGACCGTGCCAAGGCGAGCAATGGCATGGCGACATCTGTTCTCGGGGGATCAGTTCATGCCGCGGGACCGCGGAACGGCCATTTGCCGGACGGCTCCTGACATGGCCGGCATGCCAGGAGCATGGCTTGCACCTCCTGCAGGCGCAGATTACGCGACCCGCGGATTGACCACCGCATAGCCCCGCAACGAACGCGCGTGAATGCGGGTTGCCCGGCCTCCTGAATTACCGTCATACGCCATCCAGACATCGCCTGCGATATGCTGCTCGAGGACGAAGACATGACCACGTCGCGCGGCGACCATTCCCGGCGCCGGTGACGTCCGCGGAAAGCGCAGCCAATTGGCCGCCAGATTCAATCCCGGCACGATGCGGCCGAACACGCGTAGCGATGCTGCGCAACCGCAGAAGGAGTGTGGGCAACCGGAAGGGCGGCCGCCGACGATCCGGCCCGCGCCTTCCGTCGTGGCTATCTGCATCGCGGCGGTGCGCCCCGTCACCTCGCGTGGCGCGCGAAATGGCGACGACGTCGTGCGACCGCGCATGTTCGAACCGGAGAAGTCGCACGGCATGATGACGTTGCATTCGGGCGGCGCCGCGAGGTGAGATCGGAAGAGGCGTGCATCGGCGACGCCAGAGGAAATTGTGAAAATGAAAACAAACGCAAACGCAACGTAACGGTACATCGCAGGTCTCCAGGTTCATGAAGCCCGCCCCGCCGCAGAGACAAAACAATCCTGAGCCAAAATACGGCAGCGCCCCTAAACGCGCAGGAATCGAGGATCTTTCGTTGAGTTCCCCTAACCTTCGTTAAGATTGGACGGCGCCGGCATTGGGTTGAATAGACCACATGCCATATGGCCTGTTCTTGGATCATGCGTCCCGGTGTCAGGTGATTTGATCCGTCCTTGCGGGGCGCGATCTAAATCCATCAGCAGCTTTCCCGTCTCGCCCAGCAGCGTCCGGATCGCCCTTCGCTCCGCGATCCGCTCCTGTGTGAAGGCGCCATGCTTGCGCGCATTGCGGTTTCCCCACGGCGCGCCCGATCCTGCGGCGCCGCCGTGCATGCGGCAGCGGAGCTTGCCGCGCACGGCCGGCGCGCGGCAGACGAGGCCGCCGCGCGTGCCGGCGCCGCAGCGCGGGCTTGCTGACATCGCGCTCGTGTTGCGGATGTGATCGGCACTCATGCGATGCCGCCTTGCATCACTTCGGCCCGTTCGCGTTCGCGTTCGCCGGCTTCGCCGGAGGGCACCAGTCCCGCGTCTATCGAGGTGCCCATGTCGGCGACGGTCAGATGCGCATGCTGCGCGACATTTCCCACGATTGCCTTGCCGCCATCCTGCACCGACAAATTCTGCACCGTGATCGGACGCTCGCCGTTGCCACGATGACGGTTCAGGGCCTCCATCTGGGCTGCGAAGGTGCGGGCCAACCGGGTCAATGCGCGTGTGATGCCTTCCTGCTGCGCGATGTCCTCGGCGAAGGCGAGGCGGCAGGCGGAGCGCATTGTGGCCACGTGAACGGATATCATCTGCGCCGTCAGCATGGCCTCGAGGGAATCCCTGGGCGCGATGCTCTTCATCATCGAGATCATGAAGGCGAGATTGGCTTCATCGGGCTTCTGCAAGATCACGCTGGCCTTCATCAATTGCTTGAGGATGCCGTGCAGCGCGTCGCGGTCGACTGCACCGAGCGACTCGGCCATCAGCCGCTCGCCGGCCTGCGAGTCGGGATGCTGGATCACGATGCGTCGTCGGGTGAGCTTGATCCGCGGGCTGTGCCTGCTGCGATCGTATGATGCGACGGGGGGCGTGCTGTTGCGTGTCAGGGCTGTCGTCATGTCGATGTCTCCTTGGGCCGGTGCAGGCGCGAGGGCTCGCTGTGCGAGGTCGACCCGTGCACTTGCCGTGCGGCGTTGCGATTTTTCAGATGTTGATGAGGGGCTTACGCGAATTCGCCTCGCCCCATGGCTGGGGCGAAGTGGATGAGGGGGGAATCTCGCGATGATGCCATTATGCCGGTGTGCTGCCCGACGAGTCAAATTGAATTCGCAGGATCCGAAACCGATGTCCTGCGTAAGCCCTTGTTCCGACAGCGGCCGGCTACTGTGCATGGGGTTGTTTTCGCGCTTTTGTTTTGTTGTGGCTCGCACCTGCCGTGTGGCGGAATTGCTTGGGCCGCGCCTGCGCGGAAACGCGATTGCGAAATCCGGCGCGACCGCTATTCATGATCCACACGCGCGTCGCACCAACAAGCATGCACAAGCGGCGCTGGTGAGGTCTGGGGAGAGAACCAATGCAACGAACCGCCCGCCGCCTGCTGGCAGTCATCGCCGGATTGTGTGCCTGTGCGCTATCCACGCAGGCCGTCGCGCAGAAATATCCGGTGCGGCCGGTCAAGGTCATGGTCGGCTTCAGCGCGGGCGGTCCGGTCGATGTCGCCGCGCGCATCATCGGCGATCGCCTGAGCAGCAGGCTCGGGCAGCCCTTCGTTGTCGAGAACCGCGCCGGCGCCAACGGCATGATCGCCGCCGAGGGCGTCGCGCATGCGGAAGGCGACGGCTACACGATGCTCGCCTGCAACTCGTCCACCATCACGCTCAACAAGACGCTGTTCAGGGATATCCGCTACGATCCGCAAGGCGACTTCGCGCCGCTCACCACCGTCGTGTCGGCGCCGCTCGTGCTCGTGGTCAATCCGGAGAATCCCAAGACGGCTGATATCAAGACCGTGGCCGATCTCGTCGCAGCGGCGAAGGCCGCACCCGGCGCACTGGCTTACGGCTCGGGCGGCAACGGCAACCTTGCCCATCTCGCCATGGAGCTGCTCAGCCAGAAGGCCGGGATCAAGATGATTCACGTGCCTTATCGCGGAGGTTCGGCCGCCGAGGTCGGCGTCCTCGCGCAGGAGGTGCTGGCGGTGTTCGATCCGCTCTCCGCCGTGCCGCTGGTCAAGGCTGGCAAGCTGCGCGCGCTCGCGGTGTCGTCCGCCGAACGGCTGCCGGCGCTGCCCGATGTGCCGACCGTCGCGGAAGCAGGCTATCCCGGCTTCGACATCTCGTTCTGGGTCGGCTTCTTCATGCCGAAGTCGACGCCGGCGCCAATCCTGGAGACGCTGCACCGGGAGATCGTCGCGGCCGCCAAGGATCCGGCAATCGAGGAGAAGCTCGGCTCGCAGGGCGTGGTCAGCGTGCTCAGTCCCGCCGACTACGCCGCCAAGATCGCGAAGGAGACCAAGGAACTTGCCGAGGTGGTGACGGCCGCGAATATCAAGGCTGAGTGAGGGCATCTGTTTGCGCTTGCGCGTAGCGGCTGGCTCCGCTGCACCTCTCCCGCTTGCGGGAGAGGTCGACGTGCGAAGCACGGCGGGTGAGGGTTCTATCCTCTGGGGGATTGTCCCGTTGCGGAGAAAACCTCTCCCCAACCCTCTCCCGCAAGCGGGAGAGGGAGCGCACCTGTTTCCATCACAGGATTCCTATTCGCCGCCCGCCAGTTGCTCCAGCCGATCGAGCAGGGGGCGTTGTCCTGCGTTGATCTTCTCCCGCGCCTCTTCGAGCGTGAACCATTCGGCACGATCGACCTCCGGGAAGGTCTGCCGTTTGCCGCTCCGTGGCGGCCATTCCATCTCGAAATTGTTGCTGCGAATGCCGCGCACGTCGAGATCGAGCTCGGCCGCGAACGCGGTGACGAGCTTGCCGCCGCGCTGCTTGATCTGACCCAGCGCGGTCAACCGCATGGACGGCTCAAGTCCAAGCTCCTCGGCAAATTCGCGTCGCGCGGCGATCGCTGCATCTTCTTCGTCCGCATACTCGCCCTTCGGGATCGACCATGCGCCGAGATCCTTGTTGCGCCAAAACGGCCCTCCGGGATGAACGAGGAGAACCTCAAGCGTCCGCCGCTTCCGATAGGCGATGATCCCGGCACTCTTCGATGGCATTGCAGGTTCCGTGCGGAAGCGGTTCGCCTTTCTCTCGGGAAAAAGTGGAACCGGCCGTTTTAGCGCAGGTTAGTAGCCAACGTTCATTTGATAAAAGGGAGTGAACCATGATCCGCCTGTTGGCAACCACCGCATTAGGGCTGGTGCT
Source organism: Bradyrhizobium sp. 141 (assembly GCF_023074055.1). Taxonomy (GTDB): domain Bacteria; phylum Pseudomonadota; class Alphaproteobacteria; order Rhizobiales; family Xanthobacteraceae; genus Bradyrhizobium. Next base: position 239,933 of record NZ_JADPKR010000103.1, on the reverse strand, counting down.
GGCGAACGCCGCCTTTGCGCAATCGCCCAACACCACCACGAAGTCCGATCAGACGCCGCAATCCCAATCAAATTCCACAGCGCCGTCCACCGCTGCGCCGTCTGCGGCTGATAAGCAGCAGACCACATCGCAGCCGCAGCAATCACCGGCGACAGGAAACTCGGCGCAGACGACGCAGAGCACCGCGCCGTCATCCGGGGCTGCCAATTCCGGCTCCGGCACATCTAACAACGCGGCGAACAGCACGGACACTTCGCGGCCGCAGAGCGGCACGGCAAGCTCGAACACGACCGGCAACCAGCCCGCGACCCAGCAGAGCGCCAACCCGCCACCGGCGAACACGAACCAGGCGCAGGATCGGTCCAATCCGCCGCCCGCCAACAACAGCAATCAGGCCCAGCAGGCGCCCGCTGCATCCGGGACCAACCAGGCTCAGCAGGCGCCGAATGCGCCAGCCAGCAATCAGGCCCAGGGCGAGCGTAGCGGCACCAATGCGCAGGCGGCCGCGCGGACCGACGTCAATCTCAACCGGCAGCAGGAGACCAAGATCAGCACCTCGATCTCGCGCCTGAACGTTCGGCCTGTGACCAGCGTCAATTTCTCGCTGAATGTCGGCACGGTGGTGCCGCGCGACGTGCATCTCTCGATACTGCCGCCTGACGTCGTTGAGATCGTGCCGCAATATCGCGGCTACAGCTTCGCGCTGGTGAAGGATGAGATCGTCGTGGTCGATCCGGCGACGTACAAGATCGTGACGGTGCTGCCGTATTCGGGGCAGTCCACGGCGACCACGACGACGACCACGCGCGAGCGCAGCCCCAGCAAGTTCTCCGATCGCGATCGTGATGCGATCCGCAAGCATGCGAAAACCCGTACCGAAGGGCGAAGCGAGGCGCGGACCACCGGGAGTACCGCACGCACGGATGTCCGCGTCGGTGACCGTCTCCCCGAGAGCGTCGAGGTGGAGGAATTCCCGAGCACGGTCTATCGGGACGCGCCGGACCTGCGGGAATACCGCTACATCCACCGCGACACCCGGACCTACGTCATCGAGCCGCGTGAGCGGCGCGTGATCGAGGAGATCGACTAGCGCGATAAATGTCGGAGCCACTCAAACGGGTGGCTCCGAACACTAACCCGACGGCCGTTCGCGTGATGCGAAGCGAACGGCGCGGGCCTTCGCGCTCTTTCCGGCCGCGCGTGCCGCAATCATGCTGCGTGCCTTACCATGGGCCGTGGCATTCTTCCGGAGCATAATCGCGAACCGCTTGCGCGCGCGGTTCGTCGGTTGGCGCGCGGCGAGCTGTTCGGCCTTGCGAATGATGGTCGTGACCGAAGGCGTCAGGTTGACCGGAACCCAGGCGACGTCCTTTGTCTTCGAGAGACTGCCGAAACCTTCGCAGGGCGCTTCGCGCGGAAGGTCGATCCGGATCGCAAGTGCCTCGGATCGCTCGGTCCAGTCCTCGGCCTTGGTGCCAGTGATGATGCGGACATAGTCGCGCGTCTCGCGCGGCAGCTCGCTCTCTTTGCCGAGCCATTTCTGGATGCGGCCCGGGCCTGCATTGTAGGCGGCGGCGGCGAGGCCGAGATTGCCGAAATCGTCACGCAGCTTGCGCAGGAATTTGGCCGATGCAGGCAGCGCCTTCATCGGATCGAAGGGATCATCGAGCCCGACCTCGGCGGCGGTCCCGGGCATGAACTGCGCGACGCCCTGCGCGCCGGCGTGGCTGACCTCGTTGGATTTGAACCGGCTCTCCTGCCAGATCAGCCGCGCGAAGAACGGCACCGGAATGCCGCTGGCTTCGGCAGCCTCGCGAAGCGCATGACAAAATTTGTCCGTCGGTGAAACCGGCGCCTCGACGACAGGTTCGGCCGCGCGCGGTGGCTCGATTGTTTCCTCATACGCCGCGCGCGCGTTGGCGAGCTCGATGGCCTGCACGCTGGCAAGGAAGAGCTCGACCACTGGAACAAGTGACGAGGCATGATTGTTCTTGAGAACGGCGGTGTCGATAGTTGATGTTTGCCGCGACGCCGACGGATCGAGGTCGCACATCAGAATCAGAAACGCGGCGCAAGCCGCGACGACAAATCGCATTTGCTGGGGCAACCTCGAACTGTGGGGTGAACGGCCAGCGATGCGCCGGCGATAGGAAGTTCTTAACCTTCCGATTGCGGCAAAGCTGCGGTCTCGTCGGTTCCTTCGGTGTTAGTACGGTGTTCCAAAAAAGAAACTGCCCGCGGATTTGCGGATCATTGTTTGGGACGAGCGATCATGATGCGATGGATGCTTGGCGCGGTGATGTCGCTGTGGTTCATCTGCCCTGCTCTCGCGGGCAATCTCGATGCGAGAGCGGTGAATGACGCTGCGCGTCCCGAAAAGCAGCCGGCTGCGGACAAGATCACCGCGCCGGTGACGAAGCTTCAGATTTTGCTCGATCGTGCGCAATTCTCTCCTGGCCAGATCGACGGCAAGCTCGGCGAGAACGCGCAGAAGGCGCTGAAGGCGTTTGCCGAGCAGAACGGTGTCGGATTCGACAAGACGATCCCCCCTGAACTCTGGGACAAGCTGAACGCGGCGAGCGAAGGTTCTGCCCTCGTCGACTACAAGATCACCGACGCAGATGTGAAGGGGCCGTTTCTCAAGAAGCTGCCGGCCAGGCTCGATGACATGAAGTCGCTGGAGGCGCTGAGCTACACCAGTCCGCTCGAAGGGCTCGCGGAGAGATTCCACATGAGCGAAGAGCTGTTGAAGGCGCTCAATCCGGGAAAGGCTTTCGATAAAGCCGGCGAGACCATTGCCGTGGCCAGCGTGCCGGCGCGACGCGAGCTTCCGCGCGTCGTTCGGATCGAGATCGACAAGACGCACGCGACGCTGAAGGCTTACGAGGGCTCCGGTCGTCTGGTCGCGTTCTATCCGGCGTCAATCGGCAGTCCGGATCGCCCGACGCCGACGGGGACGCTGAAGGTTACCGGCACCAATGAGCAGCCGACTTATCACTACAATCCGGAGTACAAGTTCAAGAGTGTCAAATCCAAAAGGCCGTTCGACATCAAGCCGGGGCCGAACAATCCGGTGGGTTCGTACTGGATTGGCTTGTCGGCGCAGGGTTATGGCATTCATGGAACGGCGGAGCCCGACAGGGTCAGCAAGTCGGCGTCCCACGGCTGCATCCGGCTGACCAATTGGGACGCGCGCGTGATCGGCGAGAACGTCAAGCGCGGCACGACTGTCGTCTTCCTCGATGCGCCGACGGACTCTTCCTCGAAGCAGCAGGGCAAGGCGGCCGGCAAGCGCGCCGCGAACTAATCCTTGAACTCGTCCTTGGGAAAATCCTTGCGCATCGCGATCTCGGCGGCATCGCCGGGCGACAGCACGGTCTGGTCGAAGGCCGCTTGCGGCTTCGTCATGATGTCGTAGAGCGAGATGCCTTTGATGGGCTTGCCCATGAGCTCCCGGACGCAGTCGGCGAGCGAGCCGTTGTAGACGAGATAGGGCGGACCTCTGTCCTTCTGCCTCTCGCCCTTCAGCGACGGCCACTTCTTCAGCTCGGCCGGCGCGTCATAGGCGATCGGCGATCCCTCTTTGAACATGCGTTTGGCCCCGGTGGCTTGGATCGCGGGAATCCTAGGGCCGCCGGGTAAACAGGCGTTAAAGAATTAGTTCAAATCAGCCGGCAATGAAGGCGAGCAGGGTGCCGCTGGCCCTGGCCGGCGGCACGCAGATCGCAGGTCCACTGCGCACGGCCGCCGAGCCCAGTGCCGTCTCGGTTGCCGCGAGATCGCCGCTGACGAGCACCAGCGCCGCGCCGCCACGCTCGGAGAGGCCGGCGAGCGGCACCCCGGGATAGCGCTCGGCGAGCTGCTCCAGCGTCAAATAGACGAAGTCGGCGCGATCGCCGCCGGAGTGCACCGTGACCGCGCCATCGGCTTCGACCTTCGGCTCCCGGTCGATCAGCCGTCCCAGATGCGCGGCTTCCTGTGCGGGCTCGGGCGTTGCGATCAGCGTCTGCTTGATCCGCTTGGCGGCATTGGCGTGCCGCATCAATTCGGGAATCCAAACCGTTTCGCGGGTCTTGTGCTGGCAGGCGAAGATGCGCACGCCCCCGGGCGCTTCCGCGGTCGGCCACATGAAGGTACGGAATTTTGCCGCCGAGACGGTGCCATTCGGCAGCGTCACCGGCCGTTCGAAATCAGTCGGGCCGATCGGCGTCAGGCCGCGCGCGCGGATCTCCTCCGCGCCGGCGGCGGAATCGACCGCGGTGAAGGCGATACGCTCGATACCTTCGCCGCGCTGGTCCAGGAACGCCCGCGCCGGCGCGTTGTGCTCGGTCGCGGTGAGCACGCCGAGTAGCTCCATATAGTCAGGGTCGAACATGATAGTGTAGTTGCCGGTGCCCATATGCGCACTATGCGTGCCGCGCGGGGAGACGGTGAAACCGAGTTGCCGGTAGTTCTCGGCGGCCTTGTCGAGGTCCTGCACCATGATTACGGCGTGGTCGATACCGATGACGTTGTTGAGGGCCACTGTTCTTTCCCCGCGAATGCAAACTGACTTCAGGCCGCGCCGGCGACCGCAAGGTCTTGTCTACGCCGGATAAGCGGTCAAGTCATTTTCTAATCGACAGGCGATATGGAATTTCATTCCGCGAAATGCGGCATCGACGCGTAGTGGCGTCAGCGCGCCTGCTCGATATAGGCGGCAAGGATCGCACGCTCCTCGCTGGTCATCTCGGTGATGTTGCCCGGCGGCATCGCGCTCGACCAGGCCGCGACACGGCCGATCAGGCGGATGTTGCGATGGATGTGCTCGGGCGCGTCGAGCAAAATGCCCTTCGGCGCGGTGACGATGCCGGCCCAGACCGGTTCGGCCGCGTGGCACATGCTGCAGCGGGACGTCACGATCTCCTCGACATTGGCGAGCGTCGGCCGAGACGACAGCGCGCCCGTCCTCACCTCGCGTGGACCGGCCGCTGAAAGGAAGAGGATCGCGATCACGCCGATTCCCGCGACGCCCCACACCCACCACGGCGATTTGCGCCCGGCACGCCGCGCGTTGAAGAAGTGGCGTATCACGGGGCCGAGCGCCAGGATGATGGCGACGATGATCCAGTTGAAGCGCGTGGCGTAGAGCAGGGGATAGTGATTGCTGATCATCAGCACGACCACAGGGAGCGTCAGATAATTGTTATGGACCGAGCGTTCCTTGCTGGCCTTGCCGAGCTTTGGATCGGGCGCTTGCCCCGCGATCAGGCTGGCCACGATCTTCTTCTGGTTCGGGATGATCAGTGCGAAGACGTTGGCGACCATGATGGTGCCGATGATCGCGCCGATCTGGTTGAAGGCACCGCGTCCGCTCAGCACATGGGTGAAGGCATAGGTCAGCGCGATCAGGAATAGATAGCCGCCGATGGCAAAGGGCAGCTCGCGCTGCGCAAGCCCGGTGCGACAGGCGGCTTCATAAAGCAGCCACGCCAGCGCGAGGCTCGCGAGGCTGAACAGCCCGGCCTGGAATGGCGTGAGGTCGAGGATCGACTTGTCGACCAGAAACAGATCGGCCTCGAGATAATACACCACCACCATCAGCGCGAAGCCGGACAGCCAGGTGGTGTAGGCCTCCCATTTGAACCAGGTCAGATCGTCCGGCATCTGGCTCGGGGCCACCAGATATTTCATGATCCGGTAGAAGCCGCCGCCATGGACCTGCCAGGCTTCGCCCTGCACGCCATCAGGCAGCTCAGCCTTCGGCTTGAGACTGAGATCGAGGGCAATGAAATAGAAGGAACTGCCGATCCAGGCGATCGCGGCGACCACGTGCAGCCAGCGGAGCAGCAGGCTCGCCCATTCCGATATGACGGATCCCCACATGATCTTCCCATCAGTCGCGACAGCGATGCCGCAGCTTTGATGACCGCAACCCCCGCCTTTACAATGTGTCGCACCTATCCGCAGTGTTTTCCAGTACGATGGGTTGCACCTGATGCCCATCGTGCGGGCATCAGCTGACGTGGGATGTGGCAGAGCTTCGACCTGCCGCGGTGGTGTCGAAGTTCGAGACTGCAGGCCGGGAGGACAACGTGAAGAGCAGAATTTTGTCCGTAGCGATATCCGCGGGACTGCTGGTTGCGACCGGCGTGCAGGCCGAGCCGGTGCTGCAAGGCAAGGATGCCTATGGCGATTGGCGGGCCGACAAGCCTGGTACGGTCAGGCTGATCCGGCCGCAGGATCTGGTCAGGCCCGGTGCGACGCGGTCGGTGGCGAGCTCGTCGTGCGTGGTGCCGCGTCCGCCCGAGGCTGCACTCCAGGTGCCGGCCGGATTCAAGATCGAGCTGTTCGCCGAAGGCTTGCGCGCGCCGCGCATCGTGCGGGTGGCGCCGAACGGCGATGTGTTCGTCGCAGAGACGCGGTCGGGCAACATCCGCGTCCTGCGCGCAGGCGAGGGCGGTAAAGTCGCGAGCAACGACGTGTTTGCCAGCGGCCTGCGGCAGCCGTTCGGCATCGCCTTCTTTCCGAGTGGCGACAATCCGCAATGGGTCTATGTCGCCAACACCGACAGCGTCGTCCGCTTTGCCTATCAGGCCGGCGATCTCAAGGCGCGCGGCAAGGCCGAGACGATCGTGGCGAGCCTGCCGCATGATGGCGGCCATTCCACCCGCGACATCGTCTTCACGCCTGACAACAAGCGCATGCTGGTGTCGGTCGGCTCGCTCAGCAACGTCGCCGAAGGCATGGGCACGCCGCCGGGCGGGATGGAGGTTTGGTCGAAAGCGCAACCGCTCGGCGCGGCCTGGGCCAGCGAGACCGAGCGCGCCGCGGTGCTGGCCTTCAATCCTGACGGCAAGGAGCGGAAGATCTATGCCACCGGCATCCGCAATTGCGTCGGCCTTGCGATCCAGCCGCAGACCGGACTGCCCTGGTGCTCGACCAACGAACGCGACGGCCTCGGCGACGATCTCGTGCCCGATTACGTGACCAGCGTGAAGGAGGGCGGCTTCTACGGCTGGCCGTGGTTTTATATCGGCAACAATGAAGACCCCCGCCACGCCGGCGCGCGGCCGGACCTCAAGGACAAGGTGACGGTGCCGGATGTGCTGGTTCAGCCGCATTCGGCTTCGCTCGGCATGACGTTTTATCAAGGCACGCAGTTCCCGCCCGAGTATCAGGGCGACGCGTTCGCCGCTGAGCACGGCTCCTGGAATCGGTCGAAGCGCACCGGCTACAAGGTGATCCGCATCAAGATGAAGGACGGCAAGCCGACGGGCGAGTATGAGGATTTCGTCACGGGGTTTGTGGTGAGCGACACGGAGGTGTGGGGCAGGCCGGTGGGGGTGGCGGTTGCGAAGGACGGATCGCTGCTGATCTCGGAAGACGGCAACGGCACGATCTGGCGTGTAACAAGCGTGCGGCAGTGACGGTGCACCCTCCCCTGGAGGGCCCCTCCAGGGGAGGGTAAGAGCACCGCACTCGCGGCTCTACCCCCGCCTCACGCTCGCTCCGCCATCCACCGGCAGCGTCACGCCGGTGATGAAGTCCGCTTCATCCGACGCCAGGAACAGCGCGGCATTCGCGACGTCCCATCCGGTGCCCATCTTCCTGCGCAGCGGCACCTTGCTGTCGCGTTCGGCTTCGACCTCGGCGCGGGTCTTGTGCCATTCGCGGGCGCGGGTGTCGACGGCCATCGGCGTGTTCATCAGGCCGGGCAGGATGACGTTGGCGCGGATGCCGTATTCGGCGTTCTGGTAGGCGAGCTGTTCGGTGAAGGCGATCATCGCCGACTTCGTCGCCTTGTAGGTGACGTAAGGGTAGGTCGTGATCGCCGCCATCGAGGAGATGTTGATGATGGCGCCGCTTCGCTGTGCGCGCATGATCGGGATCACCTCCTTCGCCGCGAGAATACAGCTCTTCAAATTGATCGCGACGACGCGGTCGAACGCCTCTTCGGTCAGTTGCAGCAACTCGGCGTCGCCGCCGGCAAGGCTGACGCCGACATTGTTGTGCAGCACGTCGATCCGGCCCCAGCGTGATTGTGCATCCGCCACCATCGCCTTGATGTCGGCAGCCTTGGTCACGTCGGCCTTGAAGGCCGTGGCGGTTCCTTGCTTTGCGGTGATCATCGCAACCGTTTCCTGCACCGATTCCAGATGGTGATCGACACACAACACCTTCGCGCCCTCGCGCGCGAAGGTCAGCGCAGTGGCGCGGCCGTTACCCATGCCTTCGCCGGGGCTCTGGCCGGCGCCGACGACGATCGCAACCTTGTCCTTCAAGCGCATCTCATTTCACTCCCCGGCTCGAGTCCTGTTCATCCCATTATTTTCGTGCAGATTAGCAACGGCCCCGCGCGGAGAGAAGGGCGGCGCTCCTGCGTTCATGTCATTGACATCACATGGAATTGCATGTTGCGGCCGGCCCATCGCGCATGGCTGCCCCTTGCGGTTCAGGAACCGTTCCGGGGTCGCGGCGTTTGTTGCGGAGCCTTTCCCGCGCTAGGCTCAGTCCCGGGGCTTCCCAACCGCCAGTGGCTTGCCGATGAATCTGCTCGATCCGCAAGGGCCCGTGGCTGCGGCCAACAGCACCATCCTGGTCGATTCCGTCTTCATCATGCTCGTGATCGTGGTGCCGACCATCTTCGCGATTCTGGCCTTTGCGTTCTGGTTTCGCGCCTCCAACCCGCGCGCGCGGTTTCAGCCGGACTTCGTCTATTCCGGCCGGGTCGAGATGGTGGTGTGGGCCATTCCGGCGCTCACCGTCATCCTGCTTGGTGGCGTCGCCTGGATCGGCTCGCACCAACTCGATCCCGCGGCACCCGTGCCCGGTACCGGCAGCCCGGTCCGTATCCAGGCCGTCTCGCTCGACTGGAAATGGCTGTTCATCTATCCGGATCAGCGCATCGCCACCGTCAACACGCTGACGGTGCCGGCCGGCGCCGAGCTGAATTTCCAGCTGACGTCATCGAGCGTGATGAACACGTTCTTCATCCCGCAGCTCGGCAGCATGATCTACACCATGAACGGCATGGTGACGAAGCTGAACCTGCGCGCCGACAATGAAGGCAAGCTGCAGGGATTGTCGGCGCATTTTTCCGGCGACGGTTTTCCCGACATGATGTTCGACGTCAACGTGGTCTCGCCGCTCGCCTTTCCGGAATGGGTGGCGACGACGGCAAAGACTGATGCTGTGCTGAATGAGGACAGCTACAAAAAGCTGATGCAGCAGGGTATCGAGAAGGGCAGGCCGATCTATCGCCTGGAAGATCCCCGCCTGTTCGACCTGATCGCGACCCAGCACATTCCGCCAGGTCCTGGACCGGAGCTCGCATCCGAAGCGGGCCGGCCGCACAGTGGAGGCCATGATGCTCGGTAAGCTCGATTGGTCGGCCATTCCGTTCGACCAGCCGATTCCACTCATCGCGGGCGCGGTGGTGCTGATCGCGATCCTCGCGGTGCTGATCTGGGTCGTGGTGAAGGGACATCTGCCCTACCTCTGGCATGAGTGGATCACCAGCGTCGATCACAAGCGGATCGGCGTCATGTACATTCTGCTGGCTTCGGTGATGCTGCTGCGCGGCGGCAGCGACGCCATCATGATGCGGATCCAGCAGGCGGTCGCCTATCAGTCGCAGGGCTATCTGCCGCCGGAGCACTACAACCAGATCTTCTCGGCGCACGGCACCATCATGATCTTCTTCGTCGCGATGCCGTTCGTGATCGGCCTGATGAACCTCGTCGTGCCGCTCCAGCTCGGCGTGCGCGACGTCGCGTTCCCGACGCTCAATTCGGTCGGGTTCTGGCTGACTGCGACCGGCGCGCTGCTGGTCAATCTCTCGCTCGTCATTGGCGAATTCGCGCGCACCGGCTGGCTCGCCTTTCCGCCGCTGTCGGGGCTGTCCTATTCACCGGGTGTCGGCGTCGATTACTACGCCTGGTCGCTCCAGATATCCGGCGTCGGCACGCTGGTGGCCGGCATCAATCTCGTCACCACCGTGCTGAAGCTGCGCACCAAAGGCATGAACTATCTGCGCATGCCGATGTTCTGCTGGACCACGCTGGCCTCGAACCTCCTCATCGTCGCGGCCTTTCCGATCCTCACCGCCACGCTCGCAATGCTCTTGCTCGACCGTTACCTCGGCTTCCACTTCTTCACCAACGAGGCCGGCGGCAACGTCATGATGTTCATGAATTTGATCTGGGCCTGGGGTCACCCGGAGGTCTACATCCTGGTGCTGCCGGCCTTCGGCATCTTCTCCGAGGTGGTGTCGACGTTCTCCGGCAAGGCGCTGTTCGGCTATCGCTCGATGGTGCTCGCGACCATGGCAATCTGCGTCGTCTCCTTCATGGTCTGGCTGCACCATTTCTTCACGATGGGTGCCGGCCCCGACGTGAACGCCATCTTCGGCATCGCCAGCATGATCATCGCGATACCGACAGGCGTGAAGATCTACAATTGGCTGTTCACGATGTATGGCGGCCGCATCCGTTTCGCGACGCCGATGCTGTGGTCGGTCGGCTTCATGGTGACATTCATCATCGGCGGTCTGACGGGCGTCCTGCTCGCCGTGCCGCCAGCTGATTTCATGCTTCACAACAGCATGTTCCTGGTGGCGCACTTCCACAACGTCATCATCGGCGGCGTGCTGTTCGGTGCCTTTGCCGGCTTCGAATACTGGTTTCCGAAGGCGTTCGGCTTCCGCCTCGACGAGCGCTGGGGCAAGGCCGGATTCTGGTTCACCTTCCTCGGCTTCTTCATCACCTTCATCCCGCTCTACATCGCCGGCATGCTCGGCATGACGCGGCGGATGCAGCATTATGACGTCGCGGCGTGGCGGCCCTGGATGATCGTTGCAGCCGCTGGCATGGCGGTGTTGACGATCGGTGTGATCTGCCAGATCGTGCAGCTCGTGGTCAGCATCCGCAACCGCGAGGCTTTGCGCGACCGCACTGGCGATCCCTGGGACGGCCGCTCGCTGGAATGGGCGACCTCGTCGCCGCCGCCCGTGTTCAATTTCGCCTTCAATCCGGATGTGCGCGGCGAGGATGCTTATTGGCACATGAAGGCTCACGCCCAACAGCAATCGCTCGAACGCGACAGGCCGGAATATCAGGACATCGAGATGCCCCGGAATTCCCCGACCGGCTTCGTCTGCGCGTTCTTCGCCACCATCATGGGCTTTGCGCTGATCTGGCATATCTGGTGGATGGTGATTCTGGGCGGTCTCGGCGCGTGGGCAACCTTCGTCGTGTTCGCCTGGCGGGACCACGACGAGTACGTCATCCCGGCCGAGGAGGTCGCGGCGATAGACCGCGTCAATCTCGAGGAGCGGCGCAGCCTCATCAGCATGGCGGGAGCAGCCTGATGGCGATGACCGCGACCGCCGGCCACGCGCACGCCGATCCCCATCACATCGGCGTTGTCATCGAACATCCCGGACCCGCCTCGAAGCGGATCGTGACCGCCTACGGCTTCTGGATCTTTCTGCTCTCCGACATCGTGATGTTCTCCTGCTTCTTTGCCGCCTATGCGGTGCTGTCCGGCCAGACTGCCGACGGCCCGAAAGGCTCGGAGATATTCGAGCAGAGGAATGTCGCGATCGAGACGGTCTGCCTGCTCTTGTCGAGCTTCACCTGCGGCATGGCGAGCATCGCCGCCGATGTGCGCAACCGGTTCTGGTTCTATCTCGGCATGACCGTGACCTGCGTGCTCGGGCTCATATTCCTCGTCCTCGAGTTCCGCGAATTCGCCGATCTCGTCGCGCGCGGCTATGGCCCGTCGCGCAGCGCCTTCCTGACCGCGTTCTTCTCGCTGGTCGGCTGCCACGGCCTGCATGTTTCGGCCGGCGTCTTGTGGCTGCTCACCATGATGGCTCAGGTGTTCGCCAAGGGCTTTCGCGCCGATGTGCTGCGCCGGATGATGTGCTTTGCGTTGTTCTGGCACGCGCTCGATATCGTCTGGGTCGGAGTGTTCTCGGTCGTCTACCTGCTTGGGAGTGGCGCATGAGCGATCAGACGCATATGCCGGCCGGCCACGATCTCGCGCCGGGTGACGAAGAGCAACACAGTGTCGGCACCCGCATCCTCGGCTACGTCGTCGGCCTTGTCCTGGCGCTGCTGCTCACGGCGACGTCGTTCTTCATCGCCGGCACCGATCTGGTCTGGCAGCCCTCGATCCCCGTCGCGCTGATCGTGCTCGCGATCGCGCAGATGGGCGTGCACTTGGTGTTCTTCCTGCACATTACTACCGGCCCCGACAACACCAACAACGTGCTGGCGCTCGCCTTCGGGCTGCTGGTGGTGTTCCTGGTGGTCGGCGGCACCGTCTGGATCATGGCGCATCTCAACGCGAACATGCCGCCGATGGACCAGATCATGATGCGCCAGTAGCGCGGGACGATGAGCTGTAATGCGCTGACTTCGCTACGTCGTCATGGCCGGGCTTGTCCTGGCCATCCACGTCTTGATCCGCGGCACGAAGAACGTGGATGCCCGGGACAGGCCCGGGCATGAGGGACTCGGTTTGCAGCACCGCACAAAAAAGAAGAGCCGCTTGTGGTGACAAGCGGCCCAAGTCTAGGGAGGAAACGCCCAAGCAAGGCAATCGGGCCGGAGCCGGATTGCCGCCAAGGAAACGCACGCGCAAGCGCTTGCGTCCGCTTACAAATGCGGCAACTCCCGATGAAGTTCAATTCCGGATCAATACGGTCTAGGACTACCACTCATGGGTGCGTGAACAGCTTTGTTCACTTCGGGCGACGGCAATTATAGGCCTTGCGGAAGCCGGCCGCCTGGGCGTCGTCTTCCGAGCAGAACCAGCGGTCTGGCTTGGTGGTCGCCGGGTAGCTCGGGCAGCCCCGCAAATGATAGATGCCGATATTGCCGGTGACGCGGGCACGCACCGCGAGCTTGCCCTTGATGCTGCAGCTCGGCGGCATCGTCAGCTCTTCCGGGAACAGCACGGTGCGAATTTCCTTGTCCCGGTCCTGGCGGCACGCAGCGCCCAGGAGTGCGCCGTCCTTCTTGCCGGCGCGGAAGTCTTGCGGTGCAACAAAGCAGCCCTTCCAGATGCCGACGGCGGCTGTCTTCGCTTCGGTCGCGGCCGGCTTGACGTTCGCCTTGATCGGCTCCCGCGCGATAGCAAAGCCGAGCTTGACCAGCTGTTCGTTCAAAGTCGATTTGTCGCCCTCGGCCGTGCAGATCGCCCGGTGCCGCTTGCCAAAACTCTTCTCCGGCCCGACATCGTCACAGCGCACCGTCCGCTTGCCGATCAGCTTGGTCAGCTGGTCGCGAGCCTCGATGCCGCAGGTCCAGGGATCGGCGTGATCGTCGATACAGACCTGGTCCAGCTCGGGCGCGTCGACGCCGTCGAGCCGATAGGTGGCGTCGCCAAGCTGGATGGAGTTGCCGTCGCGGACCGTCGCGGCGGCGGTCAGCGCGGAAGCCGGCTCGGAGGATGCCAGGAATCCGGACAAGGCGAAAAACCCAACGAGCGCAAAAGCGCGGGCGGCGGCAAAGACATTTCGGAAGGACATACGGTCTCGCTATCGATTGCTCGGGCGCCTGTTCCTAGCATCCGGACGTGGCGATACCAATGGTCTGCACCCTGCGAAGTGCGACATTCCGGCCTCGCGGCTTTACTCCCCGCCTGCTCTGATCCTATCGTTCGCGGGCCTTGCCAACCGTGCAGGCCGAATCGCCGGAAAGCGGCGAGGGCGGGAGGAAAAGGTTGCGATGAAAGACCCCGTGGACGTCCTGATCATCGGCGCCGGCGCTTCGGGCGCTGCGGTGGCGTGGTCGCTGGCCGAGACTAAGATGCACATTCTCTGCCTGGAGCAGGGTGGCTGGATGAACCCGGCGGAATATCCGAGCACCGGCCGCGACTGGGAGGCCAAGTTCTACGGCGAATGGTCGTCGAGCCCGAATGTCCGCGGCCGGCCCGAGGACTATCCTGTTAACGACGACAATTCGCCGATCAAGGTCGTCAACTACAACGCGGTCGGCGGCTCGACGGTGATGTACACCGCGCACTGGCCGCGGCTGCATCCCTCCGATTTCAAGGTGAAGACGCTCGACGGCGTCGCCGACGACTGGCCGATCGACTATGACGCGCTGACCCCGTTCTTCGAAGAGAACGACAAGATGATGGGCACGTCAGGGCTATCAGGCGATCCGCTCTCGCCGCTGACGCATCCGCCGATGCCGCAGCAGCCGATGGGATTGACGGGGGCGATCTTCGGCAAGGCCATGAACAAGCTTGGCTGGCACTGGTGGCCGTCGGACACGACGGTCGCGACGATGGACTATGAGGGCCGGGCGCGCTGCATCAATCTCGGCCATTGCACGCCGGCCTGCGCGCAGGGCGCAAAGTCTTCCACGGACATCACCTATTGGCCGCATGCGATCCGCGCCGGCGTCGAGCTGCGCACCCATTGCCGGGTGCGGGAGATCACCACCGACGAGAACGGCATGGCCTCGGGCGTGGTCTATTACGACAAGGACGGCGTCGAGCAGTTCCAGCCGGCGCATGTCGTCATCATCGCCTGCAACGGCGTCGGCACGCCGCGACTGCTGCTGAACTCGGCGTCCTCGCGCTTTCCGAACGGCCTCGCCAATTCGTCCGGCCTCGTCGGCAAGAACCTGATGTTCCACCCCTACGCGCAGATCTACGGCTATGTGAAGGAGCCGACCGACTCTAACCGCGCGCCGCCGACCTGCCTGTGGAGCAAGGAGTGGTACGACACGGACTTGTCGCGCGGCTTCGTGCGCGGCTATGGCGTCCAGTTCGTGCGCGGGGCAGGTCCCGTGTTCGAGGCCGTGGTCAGCGAGCAGAAGGGCATTCTGCCCTGGGGCGATGACCACCATCGCGTGTTCCGCAAGCTGAACGGCCATCGGCTGGGCTTCTCCGCGATCTGCGAGGATCTGCCAGAGGAGCACAACCAGGTCACGCTGGATCCGGTGCTGAAGGACAGCCACGGCATTCCCGCGCCGAAGATCGACTACACGATCAGCGAGAACAGCCGGAAGATGATGGAGCATGCGCTGGCGCGCGGCCGGGAGGTCCTCGAGACCGCCGGGGCGACCGACATCTGCATTAACTCGCCCATCCCTTGGGGCGGCTGGCACCTGCTCGGCACCGCGCGGATGGGCACCGATCCCGCGCGTTCCGTCGTCAACGAATGGGGCCGCACGCACGACGTGAAGAACCTCTTCATCGTCGACGGCAGCATCTTCGTCACCTCTGGCGGGGTGAACCCGACCTCCACCATCCAGGCCCTTGCGCTGTACATCGCCGACCAGATGAAGCAGCGCCTGGCCAATTTGTTTGACTGAACATGACGAAGAATGAAGCGACCTCCGCGCTCGGTGCACCTCTCCCGCTTGCGGGAGAGGTCGGCGCAACGCGCCGGGTGAGGGCTCTTTCCTCTGGGGGATTCCCTCTGTGGAGACACCCTCTCCCCAACCCTCTCAGCGCGAGCGAAGCTCGTCGCGCCCCGCAAGCGGGGGAGGGAGCAGACCTTCAACGCGGCGCCAGCTTTCGAAGAGGACGCGATGCCTGATCAACTCTCCCTCACGCCGCGCCAGCGCGAAGATCTTCGCACCGTCGCCGGGATGATCGTGCCCGCCAGCGACGAATACAAGGTGCCCGGGGCCGACGATGCCGCGATCCAGGCGGATATCCTTGCGACGCTCGGCCGCGACACCAAATTGGTGGCAGCGGCTCTGGACCACCTCGCTGACCTGGCAGGAGGGCCGCTCGCTGAGCTCGATGCCGATAGGCGCGATGCGGTGGCGCTGGTGCTCCGCAAACACGGCGGCGTGGCCGCCGCGACGCTCGTCCGCGTCGTCCTGCAATGCTACTACCGCGACGACCGCGTGCTGCGCTCGCTCGGGCTTGAGCTGCGTGCGCCGTTCCCCAGGGGACACGTGCTTCCGGACGGCGACTGGTCGCTGCTCGACCCGGTCAAGGCAAGGGGCGGCACACTGCGGCGGGCACCCTAGCCATCTGGGCAGTCCAGCCTAGCGCTCCAGGCAGGCACCTTGCGCGGCAGCGAACAGGCCACCATCTGTGTGAGCCTTCAAGGACTGTTGCCATGCTGGATTTTACCTCGGATATCGCCGATGACGCACCGTCATCGCGAACGCCGGCGGCTGCCACGGTCGATGACCGGGCGCTGCTGGACGCCTATTCCAATGCCGTGATCGACGTGACCGACCGCGTCGGCCCCGCGGTCGTGCGGGTCGAGACCGGGCCCAAGGTGCCGAACGGCCGCGAGCGCGGCGGGCTCGGCTCGGGCATCGTGATCTCGCCGGACGGACTCGTTCTCACAAACAGCCATGTGGTCGGCTCCTCCAGGGAGATCCGGCTGCGGGACGTCGAGGGCCATGTCGGCGAGGCCCAGGTGCTCGGCGTCGATCCCGACACCGACCTTGCGCTGCTGCGGGCTAACGGCGTGCGGCATCTGCCCTATGCCGCGCTCGGCAACTCCAAGACGTTGCGTCGCGGCCAGCTCGTGATCGCGATCGGCAATCCGCTCGGCTTCGAATCGACCGTGACCGCCGGCGTGGTCTCAGCGCTCGGACGCTCGATCCGCTCGGTCAGCGGCCGCACCATCGAGGACGTGATCCAGACCGATGCCGCGCTCAATCCCGGCAATTCCGGTGGTCCCCTGGTATCGTCGAATGCCGAGGTGATCGGCATCAACACCGCCATCATCAACGGTGCGCAAGGCATCTGCTTCGCGGTTGCCAGCAACACTGCGCAATTCGTGCTGTCGGAGATCATCCGTCACGGCTATGTCCGCCGCGCCTATATCGGCGTCGCCGGACAGACCGCGCCGGTCCCGCGGCGGCATGCGGTGCTGGCCGGCATCGAAAACAAGATGGGCGCGCTGCTCGCACAGATCGAGCCGGATGGTCCGGCGGCGAAGGCGGGGCTGCTGCCCGGCGACGTCGTGATCAGGCTCGACGGCATCGAGATCAACGGCGTCGACGATCTGATCCGGGTGCTCGACCGCGACCGTATCGGCCGGCGGCTCGCCATGGACTTGCTGCGGCTCGGCCGCCTGCGGGCGATCGACATCGACCCGATCGAGCGCAAGCCGCAACGCTAGCGCTCCACGGGCACGGCGGGGTATGACGGTGCCATGCCTCGTCCCAGGAAACCCGCCGCATGATGCCGGCGCATGAGACCTACGACGTCATTGTCATCGGCGCCGGTGCGGGTGGCATGACGGTGGCGGCCGTGGCCGCTGCTGAAGGCCTGCGTGTGCTGGTGATCGAGAAGACCGCGTTCGTCGGCGGCACTACGGCGTGGTCCGGCGGCATGGTCTGGATCCCTGCCAATGCCAAAATGAAAGAGGTAGGGCTCTCCGACAGTGTCGCGGATGCCGTGCAGTATCTGTCGAGCACGGTGCCCGAGCCCGCCAATGCCGGCCTGCGTGCCGCATTCCTCGCGCGCGGGCCCGAGGCGGTCGCCTATCTCGAAGCCAACACCGAGGTGCGGCTTCAGCCGGTGAAAACCAATCCGGATTATTATCCGGAACGGCTGGGCGCAACGCCCGGCGGCCGTGTGCTGGAGCCGGTTGCTTTCGATGGCACGCGGCTGGGCGGAGCTTTTGCGAGATTGCGGGCCCCGCTGCCGGAGTTCACGCTGTTCGGCCGGATGATGGTCAATCGTCTCGATATTCCGCATCTGCGGAAGGCGGGAAGATCGCTGCGCTCGACCCTGCGCGCGGCGCGACTGGTTTCCGAATATGCATTGCAGCGGCTGCGCAGCCCGCGCGGCACGACGCTGCATCTCGGCAATGCGCTTGCTGCGCGATTGTACGCCTCGCTGCTGGCGCGGCAGGTTGAAATTCTCTTCAGCGCCGACGTTGAAGACCTCTCCATGCAGGGCGATCGCGTCAGCGGCGTGGTGATCCGTCATGGGTCCCGCGACCGCCCGATCGCCGCGCGCCGCGGAGTCGTGCTGGCGACCGGCGGCTTCTCGCACGACGCGGTGTTGCGCAAGCGCCTTTTCCTGGCGGCAGCCGGATTTGTTTCGGCGACGAACACCTCCGGCACCGGCGACGGACTTCGGCTCGCGGCAACGGCTGGTGCCGCGCTCAACACGGACGCGACCAGCCCGGCCTATTGGGTGCCGGCCTCGCTGTTCCCCCGCGCCGACGGCAGCCGCGGCGTGTTCCCGCATATGGTGACCGACCGCGCCAAGCCCGGTGTGATCGCCGTCAACGCAGCGGGCCGGCGTTTCGTCAACGAAGCGCTGTCGTACCACGAATTCGTGCTCGCCATGCTCCGTGATGGCAATGGCGAACCGGATCGGCCGTTCTACCTGATCTGTGACCGCACGTTCCTGTGGGCTTACGGCCTCGGTCGCATCAAGCCGTTTACGCGCGGCTATCGGCGTTATGTGGCGAATGGCGAGTTGATCGAGGCTCCTGATATCGCAGAGCTCGCAACCAAGATCGGCGTCAAACCGTCCGCCCTCACGGCGACGATCGCGAACTACAACGCCGATGCGAAAGAAGGTCGCGACGGCGAATTCGGCCGCGGTAGCACCGTCTACCAGCGTCACCTCGGTGATATCAGCCACAAGCCCAACCCGTGCGTCGCGCCGATCACCTGCGCCCCGTTCTTCGCGATGCGCATCCATCCGGCCGATCTCGGCACCGCCATCGGCATGAAGGTCGATGCGCAGGCCCGCGTGCTGCGCGAGGACGGCACGCCGGTCACGGGGCTTTATGCCTGCGGCAACGACATGGGCTCGATCATGAACGGGAATTATCCGGGGCCGGGCATCATGCTGGGGCCGGCGCTGACATTCGGCTATATCGCGGGGCGGCATCTGGCGGAGGGCAGGGTGGAAGCGTCGAGTGCCGCCAAGACGTCGATCTAGCCACCCCCACCGCTGTCATGCTCCGCGAAAGCGGGGCATCCAGTACGCCGCGGCCTATCAGCATAACCGCACCGTCTCGGAGTACTGAATCGCCAGGTCAAGCCGGGCGATGACACTGACTGTTTGGTGAGACTCTTGGATTGCTTCGTCGCATCAGCGCAAAATTGCTACGCAATTTTGTCGCGAGCTCCTCGCAATGACCTGGAGAGAGTGCGGGCTACTCCGCAGCCGCGGCAAAGCGGCTGTTCTCGAGCTCCGCTTCCAGCCGCGCCGTCTCGGCCGCCGCGAGCTTGACGTTGGCTTCCTTGACGTGGCCAAAGCCGCGGATCGTCTCGGGCACGCGCGCGAGTCGCGTCAGCAGCGGGATCTGCTCTGCCTTCAGCCCGGCGGTGCGCTGGTCAATCATCGCAAAGTATTCCTCGACCAGCTTCCGCTCGGTGCGGCGCTCCTCGGTTCTGCCGAACGGATCGAACGCGCCGCCGCGCAGAAACTTCAGCCTGGCCAGTACGCGGAAGGCGTGGATCATCCAGCCGCCGAACTCCTGTTTCTGAAGACGACCCGTTATCTTGTCGCGCTTCGCGAAGATCGGCGGAGCCAGATGGAATTTCAGCGTGAAATCGCCGTCGAATTTTTCGGACACCTTCCTGGCAAAGCTGCCATCGGTGTAGAGCCGCGCGACCTCATACTCGTCCTTGTAGGACATCAGCTTGAACAGGTTCTTTGCGACCGCCTCTGTCAACTCCGTGGACGCGGGCGAAGCGGCGCTCTCCGCCTTGCGCACCTTGGCGACGGCTGCGAGGTAGCGGTCCGCGTGGGCCTTGTCCTGATACCCGGTCAGGAACGCCGCACGGGTCGCGATGATGTCGTCGAGCGATTTCGTCGGCGCTGATGTCCTGTTCTTGAACTGCAGCACGCTGCGCACCCGCGACATGTCGTGGGCGGCAAGGCGGCCCCAGGTGAAGGCGAGCTTGTTCATCTCGATCGCGGCGCCGTTGATCTCGATGGCGCGGAGCAGGGCTTCCAGAGACAGCGGGATCGCGCCTTTCTGGAAGGCGAAGCCGAGCATGAAGGGGTTGGTCGCGATGGAATCGCCCATCAGCGCTGAAGCAATGCCCGTCGCATCGATGATGTCGAGGTTCTTGTCGCCGATGGCATCGCGCAGCACGGTCTGCATCGTGCCCATCTCGAAATCGAGATCGGGGTTTTGCACAAAGCTCGCGGTCGGCTGCAAATCGGCGTTGATATAAGCCCTGGTCACGCCGCGCTCGGCGCGGCTGAGCGCGGAGGGACCTGCCGAGACGATCATGTCGCAGCCGAGGATGACGTCGGCGCCGCCGGTGGTGATGCGAACCGCGGAGATGTCCTCCGACTTCGGGGCGATGCGGACATGGCTCATCACGGCGCCGTTCTTCTGCGACAGGCCCGTGAAGTCCAGTGCCGAGCAGCCGCGGCCATCGACATGGGCGGCCATGCCGAGCAGGGCGCCGATGGTGATGACGCCGGTGCCGCCGATGCCGGTGACGAGAATGTTGTAGGGGCCTTCCAGCTCGCGTGCCGGCGGCAGCGGCAGGTCGGCGAACAGCTGTCCGGAATCGACCGCCGACGTCTTCATGCGCTTCAGGTTGCCGCCATGCACGGTGACGAAGCTCGGGCAAAATCCCTCGACGCAGGAAAAGTCCTTGTTGCAATTCGACTGGTCGATCTGGCGCTTGCGGCCGAACTCGGTCTCCAGTGGCTGCACCGAGACGCAGTTGGAAGCCTGAGAGCAATCGCCGCAGCCTTCGCAGACGAGCTCGTTGATGAAGGCGCGCTTGGCGGGATCGGGATAGAGCCCGCGCTTGCGGCGGCGGCGCTTTTCCGCGGCGCAGGTCTGGTCGTAGATCACGACCGTGAGGCCTTTGATGTCGCGCAGCTCGCGCTGCACGGCATCGAGCTCGCGGCGGTGATGGATGGTCGCGCCTTGCGGGAAGTAGTTGCCTTCAGGGTATTTGCTCGGATCGTCCGAGACGATCGCGAGCCGCTTGACGCCCTCGGCCCAGACCTGATGCGCGATCTGCGCGACGTTGAAGGCGCCTTCGGCGGGCTGGCCGCCGGTCATCGCGACGGCGTCGTTGTAGAGGATCTTGTAGGTAATGTTGATGCCGGCGGCCGACGCTGCGCGAAGGGCGAGAAGCCCGGAATGGGTATAGGTGCCGTCGCCGAGATTCTGGAAGATGTGGGTCTCTGTCGTGAAGGGTGACTGGCCGATCCAGTTCACGCCCTCGGCACCCATATGCGAGATCAGATCGGTGCGGCGGGTCGGCATGCTCAGCGCCATGCCGTGGCAGCCGATGCCGGCCATGGCGCGGCTGCCCTCCGGCACGCGCGTCGAGGTGTTGTGCGGACAGCCCGAGCAGAAGAACGGCGTGCGCGCGAGCTTGATCGGCGCACTGGTGGTGACGGGATGGTCGAAGGCCTCGAGCCGGGCGAGGCGCTGCTCCAGCAACGGGCTGTGATGGCCGAGCTTGCGCAAGCGTGCCACCAGCGCAGAAGCGACGATGGTCGGCGTCAGCTCGCCCTCGCCCGGCAGCAGCGGCGCGCCACTCTCGTCGCGCTTGCCGGTGACGGTCGGCCGCCTGGATGCATCGATATTGTAGAGGATGCGCATCAGCTGATCTTCGATGAAGCCGCGCTTCTCCTCGACCACGAGCACATCCTGAAGTCCTTCGGCGAAACGTTTCGCGCCGCTTTCCTCCAGCGGCCAGGTCAGCGCGACCTTGTAGATGCGAAGGCCCAGATCCTGCGCGTCCTTGTCGGTAATGCCGAGGTCGGCCAGCGCCTGGCGCAGATCGAGATAGGCCTTGCCGGTCGCGACGATGCCGAGCCTTGCGGGCTTGGAATCGAGCACGATACGATCGAGCTGGTTGGCGCGGGCGAAGGCCTGCACCGCTTCCATCTTGGGGCCGAACAGGCGCCTCTCGGCATCCAGCGGCGGATCGGGCCAGCGGATGTTGAGGCCGCCGGGCGGCATCTCGAAATCATCGGGCAGCCTGATCTGGATACGTTCGGGATCACTATCAATCGAGGCGGAGCTTTCGACGGTCTCGCTGATCGCCTTGAAGCCGACCCAGCAGCCGGAGAAGCGCGACAGCGCGAAGCCGTAGAGGCCGAGATCGAGATAATCCTGGAGCGTCGCCGGGTTGATGACGGGGATCAGCGCCGCCGCGAACACCTGCTCGCTCTGATGCGCCAGGGTCGAGGATTGGCAACCATGGTCGTCGCCGGCAAGCGCGAGCACGCCGCCATTGAGCGCGGTGCCGGCCGCATTGGCATGCTTGAGCGCATCGACCGAGCGGTCGACGCCGGGGCCCTTGCCGTACCAGATGCCGAACACGCCATCGACCTTGGCGCCGGGAAACAGGCCGACCTGCTGGCTGCCCCAGACCGCGGTCGCCGCCAGATCCTCGTTGAGGCCGGGGACGAAGGCGATGTCGTGCTGCTGAAGGTGCGACTTGGCGCGCCACAGCGCGTGGTCGTACATGCCGAGCGGGGAACCGCGATAGCCCGAAATGAAACCGCCGGTGTTGAGCCCCTGAAGCCGGTCACGTTCGCGCTGCAACATGGGCAGGCGGACCAGGGCCTGTGTGCCGGACAGGAAGATCCGCTTCGATTCGAGCCGGTATTTATCGTCCAGCTCGACCTGCAACAGCGTCATTTCAGGAGTCCTCGTCTTCTTGTTCGGCGCGGGGTTTGCGCTGCGGGAGGGATTGGCGGCTGCGCGACGCGAATTGTGACAGTCAAGAGCATGGGCCGGCGAAGTCAATATCGCTGGCCGCATCCGTGGCGCTCCTGCTAGTCATGGCTGCCTGTGGAGAGCACCATGACTGCAAACGCATTCGACACCGAGATCACCGAGGCCGGAGGGGCCTTGATCGGGCCGTGGCAGCAGCCGCGCCAGATGCTTCAGGCGCAAACTTATGACGCGCATGCTTCGATCCACGATGACTCGACCGCGCAGAAGCTGGGCTTCAAGGGCGGCACCATCGAGGGGCCGACCCATTTCAGCCCGTTCGCGCCGCTGTGCGAGCGACAATGGGGCCAGGCCTGGTTCGAGACAGGATGTCTCTCCGCGCATTACCGCAGCGTCTGTTACGAAGGCGAGGAGGTGCAGGCCATCCTGTCAAAACCCTTGCCCGATACGCGCCAGTGCCAGATCCAGATGGTCAAGCGCGACGGCACCGAGGTGCTGCGCGGCACCGCCTCGGTCGGCGAGACGCACGCGGCGACCGCGCTCGAAGCGCGTCTTGCCGAGCTCAAGCCGCTCGCCGATCCCGTGATCCTGCGTGACGTGAAAGTGGCGCAGACCAGCAGACGCCAAACCGTGCGAATGGCGTTCGACCAGATCATGGGCGACCTCTATCCGTTCTCGCTCCGGCAGAAGCTCGCGGTCATCACCGAAAACTCGCCCTATTATTCCGGCGCCGACAATCCCTGGCGCAAGCCCATCATCCCGATGGAGATGCTGAGCGTGCTGTTCCAGTACCGCTCCAAGGACGATCCGCTGCCGGCAAAGGGACCGGCGGTCGGCCTGTTCGCTGATCAGGAGATCAGGCTGGTGAAGGGGCCGCTGTTCGTCGACGAGGACTACGAGGTCGAGCGCGAGGTGGTTGCGCTCTCCGGCAGCCGCCGCACCGAAAGCGCCTGGGCCAAGACGCGCGTGTTCGACAAGGCGGGCACGATGGTGGCGACCATGCTGCTGAACATGGCGACGCTGAAGGATTCCTATGCGCCGTACGAGGAAGAGTATCGGCAGCTGTATGGAGCGGGGCGGTAGTCTCATCGTCATTCCGGGGCGCGCGTAGCGCGAACCCGGAATCCATTTTACCGCGGACCTTGGCGCCTGATGGATTCCGGGCTCGACGCTTCGCGTCGCCCCGGAATGACGAGCGGAGGGCGCTCATCCTTTAAGCAAATTCACGTCGCAAAGCCGTCGCACAGAGAATAAGCAGGCGTCGGCTTTTCGCGTAAGTTTCTGAGCGTGCTGCGAATTCCCCCGCCGTCCACGCCCCAGCGCAATTGTACACAATGGCACGGCGCTTGCAGAACTCCTGGCGCAGTTCTCGCGAGGGGCGGGCGTCATGCTGAGTGCAAGCAAGCCGACATTGGGCGTCATCAGCGCCGAGCCCGAGCCGATCACGCTCGACTGGTCCGCCACCGCGCTTCTGATCATCGACATGCAACGCGACTTCATGGAGCCCGGCGGCTTCGGCGAAACGCTCGGCAACGACGTCAGCCAGCTCGCGCGCTCGGTGAAGCCGATCGGTGCGGTGCTGAAGGCCGCGCGCGACACCGGCATGCTGGTGATCCACACCCGCGAGGGCCATCTGCCCGATCTTTCCGATGCGCCGGCGGCGAAGGTCGAGCGCGGCGCGCCGTCCTTGCGCATCGGCGATCCCGGCCCGATGGGCCGCATTCTCATCCGCGGCGAGGCGGGCCACGACATCATTCCCGAGCTCTATCCGCTCGACAGCGAAATCGTGATCGACAAGCCCGGCAAGGGCGCGTTCTACGCCACCGAGCTTACCGACGTGCTGGAGAAATACGGCATCGAAAATCTGCTGGTGTGTGGCGTCACCACCGAAGTGTGCGTCAACACCACGGTGCGCGAGGCCAATGACCGCGGCTACCGCTGCGTCGTCATGTCGGACGGCTGCGCGTCCTACTTCCCCGAGTTTCACGAGATGGGCCTGAAGATGATCAAGGCCCAGGGCGGCATCTTCGGCTGGGTCGCAACCTCAGCCGCGGTCTTGGAGGCAATGAAGATTTCGACCAAACAGGGGTGACATCATGAGCACATTGACGGGGACGACTGGCAAGTCTGAGATCACGACGTCCGAGTTCAAGCCGGCACTATGGACATCGGGCGACTGGAACGCGTTTTTCGGCTTCGGCACCAACATCCTCGTCAACATGCTGGTGCTCACGGGCCTCCTGCGTTTCGTTTTGAAGATGCCGGATAGTCTGGTGTTCGGCCGCATCCTGCCCGCGCTCGGGCTGATGATGTGCCTGTCGACCTTCTATTATGCCTACCTCGCTTACCGCCTGGCGCAGAAGACCGGCCGCAACGATGTCTGCGCGCTGCCCTCGGGCGTCAGCGTGCCGCACATGTTCATCGTCACCTTCGTCATCATGCTGCCGATCACGCTGAAAACCGGTGACCCGCTCAAGGGGTGGTCCGCGGGTCTGGTCTGGGTGTTCTTCCAGAGCTTCATCCTCATGATCGGCGGCTTCATTGCGCCGTTCATTCGCAGGATCACGCCGCGCGCGGCGCTGCTCGGAACCCTTGCCGGCGTCTCCGTCACCTTCATCTCGATGCGCCCCGCGCTTGAGATGTACATGACGCCGCAGATCGGTCTCGTGTGTTTCGCCATCATCCTGGTGAGCTGGTTCGGCGGCGTGAAGTATTGGCGCGGCATTCCGGCCGGCCTCGTTGCGATCGCCGTCGGCATGATCATCGCCTGGGGCTCGAACCTGTTCGGGCTCGGTCTCGGTGGATTGAGCATCGCGGGCGTTGGCGCAGCGTTTGCGAATTTCGGCTTCTCGGTGCCGCTTCCCGCCGTGGGCTACGTCTTCTCCGGCTTCGAATTCCTCGGCATCATCCTCGTCACCGCCATTCCGTTCGGCATCTACGACCTCGTCGAAGCCATGGACAATGTCGAGAGCGCGGAAGCCGCCGGCGACGAATATCCGACCACGCGGGTGCTCACGGCCGACGGCGTCGTCAGCCTGATCGGCTGCCTGATGGGCAATCCCTTCATCAACGCCGTCTATATCGGGCATCCCGGCTGGAAGGCGATGGGCGGCCGCATCGGCTACTCGGCCGCAACCGGCATCATGGTGATCGTGCTGGCCTGGTTCGGCATCATCTCGGTGCTGCTGGCACTCGTGCCCGTGGTCGCGATCTCGCCGATCTTGCTTTACATCGGCATGCTCATTGGCGCGCAGGCGTTCCAGACCACGCCGGTCAAGCATGCGCCCGCGATCGTGCTGGCGCTGACGCCGCATCTGGCCGCCTGGGCCAAGCTGCAGATCGACACGATGCTCGGCTCGACCATGAATGCGGCAACAACCGTCGGCGGCTTGGCCGCCGACAAGGCCGACGCTGTCAAAGCTGCCGCGATCGCTGCACTGCCGCAGCAGGGCGTGTTCTACCACGGGCTGGAGGTGATGGGCGGTGGCTCCATTCTCGGTGGCCTCATCCTGGGGGCGATCGGTGTCTTCATCATCGAGCGCGACTTCGAGAAGGCATCGGGCTTCGCGCTGGTCGGTGCGGTCCTGACCTATTTCGGCTTCATGCACGGCGAGGCCGTCGGCATCGGCGGCGGATTTGGTGTCACGCCCGCTGTGGCGCTCGCCTATGCCGTGATGGCCGCCGGCCTGTTCGCGGCCAGCAAGCTCGGCGCCAGCGCATCCTATGCCGTGCATCCGGAGATGTCGGCCGCGCCGGCGGAGTAGACCTGGGGCAACAAGAATCTGCGGCCGGACGGCATCGCGTCGTCCGGCGCATTCTACCCCTACCGAAACTTACGCACTGGATTCCATACTTACCAGAACGTCCCCGGCGATGATCTCGGGGTCTCCAAGATTGAGGTCGGGCAGGCTTGCCTGAACGAAACCCAGCACTTTGTCGTTCGCCGCATTGGCGCTCTCGCGGTCCTCGAATATCATCACGGCGACGCCGACGCCGTCGCCTCCGTCCAGCACGTAATAGGATCTGAAACCGGGCGATTCCCTCAGGATGTGACCGATGCCGCTCTTGGCACGGCGAGCGGCGTCCGCAACCGAGCGAACCTTGGTGTACTTTCGAACGAACATGTACATCAGGGCACCTATGCGTCTCAGTCCCTGCCACACGCATCAAAGCACATCAGGACGGTGCCGGACAGGCTCTTCGGGCGGACGATTCCCGTCGCGCAGTTTAGCCGCCCTTGACGGCTCCCGCCGTCAGCCCGGCGACGATCTGCCGCTGCGCCAGCACTGTCAGGAGCAGCACCGGGAAGGTGACGATCAGCGCAGCGGCGGCGAGCGGTCCCCAGCTCAACTGGTCGAACGAGATCATGTTGTACACGGCGACGGGCAGGGTGCGGGTCTCGCGCCCGGCCAGAACGATGCCGAACACAAAGTTGTTCCACGAGAAGATCACGGCCAGGATGAAGGCGACCGCGATGCCCGGCCGCGCGATCGGCAGCGCGACATGGCGGAACACCTGCCAGCGGCCGGCGCCGTCGATCAGGGCGGCTTCCTCCAGCTCCATCGGTGTCGTCTCGAAATAGCCGATCATGATCCAGATCACGATCGGCACCGTCACGACGAGGTGGATGATGATCTGCGGTACCAGCGTGCCGAGCAATCCCAGCCACTGAAACAGCAGGAACAGCGGGATCAGGTAGGACAGGCCCGGCGTGATGCGGGCGATCAGGATTACGATCGCGGATTTATGCGCGGCCATGCGCGCGATGCCGTAGCCGGCGGGGACGCCGACGATCAACGCCAGCGCGGTGGCGCTACCTGTCACGATCAGGCTGTTGACGAAATAGGTCAGGAAGCGGTTGGAGGCGAGGACGTCGGCATAGTTCTTCCAGGCGATACGATCGGGGATGAACACCGGCGGATAGGCCGCGTTGTCGACCTCGAACTTGAGCGACAGCGATGCCATCCAGAGGAAGAACAGGATGGCCGGCGACACGATGACGAACACCGAAAGCCAGAGGCCGATCTGGCCGACGATCTGACGTAGGTTGATTTGACTTGAGGTCATGCGCGGCTCGCGATCTCGGTCCACAGCATGCGCTGGCGGGCGTAGAGCATCACTGCCGCGAGCAGGACGATCAGCAGGAAGAACACCACCGCGATCGCCGAGCCGTAGCCGAGATCGTAATAGGTGAAGGCGACGCTGTAGAGATAGATGTTGATCGTCTCCGACGCCGAGCCCGGTCCGCCTTGCGTGATCGCGAAGATGATGTCGAAGCTTTTCACGGCGTCGATCATGCGGATCATGCCGGCGATGAACAGGAACGGCATGATCAGCGGCAGGGTGATGAAACGGAACACCTGCCAGAAGCTGGCGCCGTCGATCTGCGCGCTCTCGTAGGGCTCGGTCGGGATCGCGGCGAGGCCCCCGAGCACGATCAGCATCACCAGCGGCGTCCATTGCCAGGTCTCGACCAGCACCAGCGAGGGAATGACGGTGGCGGGGTGGAAGACCCAGAGCTGCGCGGGGATCCCGACCAGCGACAGCAGATAGTTGAGCACGCCGAGCTGCGGATGGAACATCATGGTCCAGACCAGCGCGATCGCCACCGGCGTCGCCATCATCGGCATGATGAAAATACCGCGCAGAAAACCGCGGCCGGGAAATTTCTGGTGAAACACCACGGCAGCGAGCGTGCCGAGCGCCAGCGGCAGCACCACCGACAGCACGGTGTAGACCATGGTGTGGCCGACTGCCTCGAGGAAGCGGGGATCGCTCGTCAGCCGCAGATAGTTGGAGAACCCGACGAAGGTAGTCGCCGAGCCGACCTTCCACTCGTTCAGGCTCATCCAGATGGTGAAGACCCACGGGAAGATGATGATGGCGAGCACGACGACCAGCGCCGGCACCACGAACGGCCAGTAGGACGGTGGCCGCAAGGCCTTCTCCGGCGCGGCATCGGACCGTGCCGCGGCCGGAGTCGATTGTGTCAACGTGCTCACGCCTTTTCGCTGCGCTCCAGGATCGGCCGGTACTGTTCGTGCGCCTTCTTCAGCTCGGTAGCGGGATCGGCGCCCGACAGTGTCGAGGTCAGCGCGGCGCCGACGAGATCGCGGAATTCTGCGACTGGGATGACGACGGGAAGGCCCAGCTTGCTGATCTTGGCGGAATCGATCACCGATTGCAGCCATTCCTTGGGCATCTTCACGCCGCTCTGGACCTCCGCATCGTTCAGGATCGAGTTGCGGAACGGTACGCCGCCGCCGGCCTGCAACAGCCGCGCGCCCTGCTGCTTCGAGACCGCCCATTGGCACAGCAGATAGGCGGCTTCCTTGTTCTTGCTTGCGGCGGCAATGCCGATGCCGTCGCCATAGGTCGCTGAATATTGCCCCTTCGGTCCGGCCGGCACGACGGTATAACCGACCTTGCCGACCACGCGCGAGGCGGCGGGATCCTCCAGCGGCGGCGCCCAGCCGACGCCGTCGATCCACATCGCGGAGCGGCCTTGCGTGAACGAGGCCATCGACTCCATCCAGTTGAAGCCGGCGACGCCGGGCGGGGCCACCTTCGTCAGCAGCGTCTGATAGAGTTTTGTCGCCGCGACGGCTTCCGGACCATCCGTGAGGATGTTGCCCTTGGCGTCGAGGAATTCGCCGCCATAGTTGAGGAAGAAGTTGGTCCACAGGGTCATGTTGGCGTTGCGCAGGCCTCGCCCGACGAAGCCGTAGGTGCCGTCCTTGGCGTCGGTGAGCTTTTCGGCTGCGGCGACCATCTCGTCCAGCGTCTTGGGGACAGCGACGCCCTTCTTCTGGAACAGCTCCTTGTTGTAGTAGAGGATGAAATAATCGACCGACCAGGGCAGCGACAGCATCTGGCCCTTGTCGTTCTTGGCGTATTGCAGACCTGCGGCCGAGAAATCGCCCTCGACGAGATCGGGCGCGGTCAGTGCCGGATCCTTCATGAAGGGCGTCATGTCGGCGAGCCAGCCGGCTTTCTCGAACTGCCGCTTCTGCACGTGATAGCTGAGATGGACGACGTCGAAGCTCGGCCGGCCCGAGGTGAGCTCGATCACGACCTTCTGGCGCTGCTGCTGTTCAGGAATCTGCTCGGATTCGACCTGGATGCCGGTGAGATCCGTGAACTCCTTGATGTTCTTTTGCAGGTTGTCGCCGCGCGGGCCCTTGGCGAGGATCACCTCCAGCTTGGTCCCGGCGTATTTCTTCCAGTTGACCTCGGCGCGCGCCGGCAAACCGGTCAGGCCGAGTGCGCCGGCCGCGGCGGTACCCGCTAGCAGCGTGCGGCGCGAGATGGTGTGGTTGGCCAATTTAGTCCCTCCCTCTAATTCATTTTCTTTGGGAGGGATACTAGCGGCCGTTCCACGCCTGCCTAGCCCTAATCGACGATCAGGGCCGCACCGCCGGCGTCTCCACTGGCAGGCCGCGCGCCCGCGACATCAGATAGAGCTCGAGTGCAACCAGCTCGGGCGAGCCGTAATCATAGGCCTGGGCGCGGACGCCGCTCATGCAGCTGCGCAGCCGCCGTTCCAGCGATCCCAGCGTTTGCCATTCCAGCCGGTAGAGCGGATAGCCGGTCGGCTGTCCTTGCGTGACCGGCGCGCCCGCCAGGCGCTTGTCGAAATTGTCGTCGTGGCAATTGGTGCAGGCGAGGTTGAGCTGACCCTCCCGTTGCATGAAGAGGTTGCGGCCTTGGTCCACAAAGGGCTTGAGGTTTGGATCGTCGCCGGCCGTGATCGGGATGCCGCGCGATTGGTGAGCGACGAAGGCGGACAGCGCCAGGAGATCGCGGCTCTCGTAAGGCAAAGGCGTAGCCAGCTGATGATTGGCCCGGCAGAGGTTGATGCGCTGGTCGAGCGTAACGGGGCGCCCCAGGGGCTTGTCGAAGGCGGGGTAGCGTGCGGCGACGCCATTCATGCTGGTGCGCGCATCGCCATGGCAATCCGCGCAGGCCTTTTCGGCATTGCCGGTCTTCTTTCCCCATAGCGCCTCGCCGTCCAGCACGAACAGCATGCCCGGATTAGCCGTGTCGTCATCCTGCATCGCGCGCGTGTCGGGCCCCATGAACGAATAGCCGGACCGGTGCGCATCGGGCGGGATTTCACCGGCGAGCAGGGCAGGGGCCGCGGCGAACAATGCCGCCGCTGCTATAGCGCGCCAAACGCTCATTCGACAATGATCGATGCCGATGCGGTCGACGAATAGCCGTTGTCGCCGATCCATTCGAATTCGAACTTGCCGCTCTCCTTGGCGACCGTGAAGAACGATAGATAAGGATTGGCCGCGATCGCCGGAAACAGATCGGCGCGAAAGATCTCGGCGCCGTTGTAGCGGCAGGTGAAGCTGGTGATGATGTCGCGCGGCACGAGCTTCCCGTCCACGGTGTGGCGAAAGCCGGTTTCCATGATGTGCGAGGTCAGCGTCCGGATCTCGATGACGTCGCCGCGTCTGACCTTTGCCGGAACGTTGATCAGTGCTGACATCAGTTCATCTCCTCGGTGCAGGCGGCCAGCGTCACGACGATTTCGGCGGCAACCTGCCAGAACGTGTCGTCGGACAGGCGGGCGATCGCGACCACCTTCTGGGTGTCGGCGAGCCGGATCCGGGTCGAGACCTGGGGGCGGCCGGAGGAGGGTCCGAGATGGAAATTGGCGATGTTCGGCTGCGGGTTCTTCTCGTTGAAGACGTGGATGCTCTTGACGTGGTCATCGGCCGTCATCGCGCTTGCGACGCTCACCGTCATCGGCACCGTATTGCCGTTCTCGACCAGTGGCGGAATGTCGAGCTTCACCCTGCCGGTGCGCAATTGCGCTTCGCCGACGACATTGCGGATCGCGGTATTGAGCATCGCGGGCGTGGCTTGAAGTGGACGCAGGGTGACGATCGGGATCGTTCCGGCGGCAGTGATGCCTCCCGCAAGGCTTAGGAATTGTCGTCGGGTGGTTGGCATGAGCAGTCCTAGTCGCCAAGCGTTGCAAGAAAGGCCACGATGTCCTCGATCTCCGCAGCCGACAATATCGGCTTGCCGGCGAAGTTACGTCCGACGCGCACGAGGCCGTCGTTGCGATAATAGGACGGCATGATGGTCTGTGCGTTGAAACGCGACGCATCGACCAGTCGAAGCCGCAACTGGCTCACCGTCCATCGGTTCCCGGCGCCGGCGAGGTCGGGCGCGAGATCTCCCTGGAACCGCGTCTCCGGAAAGGGCCCGGAATGGCAGAGGATGCAGGTCGTCGTGCGCGCGAGCACCAGTGAGCGCCCGCGGGCGGCATCACCGGGCGATCCCGTGAGCGAGGCTGGAATGCCATCGCCGATGATTGTGTAGCGCGCGAGCTCGTCCGCCTTGATATGCGAGGAGAGGGCGAGGCTCGCTGCGATGAATACAGCAATCGCAGATATCGGATGGGGCGCATAGCGCCGCGGCGAACTCCACTGACCTCTCCCGCTTGCGGGAGAGGTCGGCGCGCAGCGCCGGGTGAGGGCTCTTTCCTCTTGGGGGTTCTCGCGAGTGGAGGCACCCTCTCCCCAGCCCTCCCCCGCAGGCGGGGGAGGGGGCGCACTGCGTTGGTGGCGACGGCTTGGTCCCATCATTGCTCTAGCCAAAGGTATCCGCCGTGATGGTTTCAAACCAGCGCTCCGTCTCCGCGGCCTCGCGCGCCCGCAATTCGCGCGGCGCATCGACCGGGCTGGTCGCGCCGCCCTCGACCTCGGCGAAGATGTCGCCTCTCGGCTGGTAGTTGCCGGCGAGTGAAAAACCGTAACCGGGGGCGACGGTGTTGTAGCAGACACCCGTGAGCCGCGGCGCCTGCGGCGCGCGTCCGGCGAGTAGATTGACGATTGCGCTGGCGCAGGCCTTGCCTTGCGCGCTTGCAGCGGATGCCGATTTGGGAATGCCGCCGCCAAGGCAGGCATCGCCGATGACGTGAATGTTTCTGACGAGCCTCGACTCGAAGGACATGGGATCGATCGGGCACCAGCCGGTCGCATCCGTAGCGCCCGCGATCTCGCCGATGCGTCCCGCACGCTGCGGCGGGATGACATTGGCGACGTCGGGCGTGTAGTTGCCGAACTCGGTAACGATCGTCATGGTCGCCGGATCGACCGAAGTCACGCGGCCGCCTTGCGACAGCGAGACGCGCTCGATCATGTCGCCATAGAGCTCCTTCCAGGCTGTCTCGAACAGCCGCTGCTGGGAGAAACTATCCTTGGCATCGAGGATCAGAACTTTCGAGCGTGGCTTGTTCGTCTTCAGGTAATGCGCGATCAGGCTGGCGCGCTCGTAAGGCGCAGGCGGGCAGCGCGAGGGATTGGCCGGGATAGCAATGGCGACGGTGCCGCCGTCCGCCATCGCCTCCAATTGCCTGCGCAGCAAAAGCGTCTGGGCTCCGGCCTTCCAGGCATGCGGCATCTTCTCCGATGCGGCGTCGTCATAGCCAGGCAGGGCTTCGACCTGGAAGTCGATGCCGGGGGAGAGCACGAGGCGGTCATAGCCAAACGCCGTGCCATCGGCCGTCGTCACGCTACGCTTTTGCGCGTCGATGGCCGTTGCGGCCTGAGCGACGACGGTGATGCCTTCGGCCGCGAGCTTGTCGTAGCCAAACTGCTGCGCCTCCATCTTGCGCAGGCCTGCGATCACCGCGTTGCTGAGCGGGCAGGAGATGAAGGTCTTGTTCGGCTCGATCAACGTGACCTGCAATCTCGCATCGGCGCGTTTGAGTGCCCGGGCGCAGGCGGCGCCGCCAAAGCCGCCGCCGACCACGACGATGCGGCCCGCCGATTGCGCGCGCAGGATCGAAGGTGCGAAGAGCGATGTGGCCGCGACGGTGATGCCGAGGACGGCATCCCGCCGTGTCACCGGCACATTCATGAGTCTTGTCCGGAAAAAATGCTGCGGCTGCATTTGAGGCAGCCGCAGCGCTCTCTTAGGCAAAGGTGATGTTCTGGTCCCGCAGCGGCACCGAGCGGATGCGCTTGCCCGTCGCGGCGAAGTAGGCGTTGAGCACGGCCGGCGCGGCAACGCCGATGGTCGGCTCGCCGACACCGCCCCAGAACCCGCCGCTCGGCACCATCACCGATTCCACCTTCGGCATCTCGTTGATACGCATCGAGTTGTAGGTGTCGAAGTTGGTTTGCTCGATCTTGCCGCCCTTGACCGTGCAGCCGCCGTAGAACAGCGCGGAGAGGCCATAGACGAAGGAGCCCGCGATCTGCCGCTCGACCTGCGCCGGATTGACGACATAGCCGGGGTCGGTGGAGGCGACGATGCGATGCACCTTGATCTTGCTGCCGTCGGTCACCGAGATTTCGGCGGCGCCGGCGACATAGCTGCCATAGCCCATGACCTGGGCAATGCCGCGATAGACGCCCTGCGGCGCCGGCGTGGTCCAGCCGATCTTCTCGGCGACCGCATTGAGCACCGCCAGATGCTTGGGATGATTGCCCATCAGCTTGCGGCGGAATTCGAGCGGGTCCTGGCCTGCGGCCTGGGCCAGCTCGTCCATGAAGCATTCCATGTAGATCGCGTTGTGATTGACGTTGACGCCGCGCCAGAAGCCGGGCGGAACGTGCGGGTTGCGCATCGCGTGCTCGACCAACAGGTTCGGCACCGAATAGCCGAACGCGGCCTCGCCGGATTGGGCGACGCCCTGGAATGCGGCCGGGTCCATGCCGTTCTGCAACGCCTCGGGGCGAAGCGAGAACAGGATCGACTGCCCGGACAGGCGGTAGTGCAACGCGACCAGATTGTTGTTGGCGTCGAATGCGCCGGTCATCTTGCACTGGGTGATGGGGTGATACCGGCCGTGTGCCATATCCTCTTCGCGCGACCACAACAGCTTGATCGGCGTGCCCGGCATCTCTTTGGCGATCAGGACCGCCTGACGGACATAGTCGGTCTGACCGCGCCGGCCGAAGCCGCCCCCTGGCATCACCTTGTGCACGTCGCACTTCTCGGCCGGCAGGCCGGAAGCCTCCAGCACCGCTGCAAACGCCGCCTCGCCATTCTGCGTGCCGCACCAGACCTCGCATCGGTCCGCGGTGTAGAGCGCGGTGGCGTTCATCGGCTCCATCGTGGCGTGGTTCTGATAGGGATAGCTATAGACGGCCTCGACCTTCTTGGCCGCGCCGGCAATCGCCGCCTTGGCGTCGCCGTTCTTGTTGCCGACATAGGCCGGCTGCTTGTCGTCGAGGCCCTCGGCCAGCCACTTCGCAATCGACTCGCTGGAAACTTTGGCGTTGTCGCCTTCGTCCCAGACGATCGGCAGCGCCTCCAGCGCGGTCTTGGCGTGCCACCAGGTGTCGGCAACGACCGCGACCGCGGTATCACCGACCTTGACGACCTTCTTGACGCCTTTCATACCGGCGATCTTGGCTTCGTCAAAACTCTTCAACTTGCCGCCGAACACCGGGCAGTCCTTGATCGCGGCGTTCAGCATGCCCGGCAGCTTGACGTCGGCGCCGTAGATCATGGCGCCGGTGGTCTTGTCGACGGTGTCGAGCCGCTTCACGCCCTTGCCGATCAGCTTCCAGTCCTTCGGATCCTTCAGCTTGACGTCCGACGGCGGCGTCAGCTTTGCCGCAGCCTCGGCGACCTTGCCGTAGGTCGTGGTCTTCCCCGAGGGCGTATGGGTGATGACGCTGTTCGCGGCTGCGCATTCGGAGGCCGGCACTTTCCAGCCGTCGGCGGCGGCCTGGATCAGCATCACGCGCGCGGTGGCGCCGCCCTTACGGACATAGTCCTGCGAGGAGCGGATGCCGCGGCTGCCGCCGGTCGAGAAATCGCCCCAGACACGCTTGCGCGCGACGCTCTGGCCGGGTGTCGGATATTCGGTCGTGACCTTGGTCCAATCGCATTCGAGCTCCTCGGCGACGAGCTGGGCGAGGCCTGTCAGCGAGCCCTGGCCCATTTCGGAGCGAGCGATGCGAATCACGACTGTGTCATCGGGCCTGACCACGACCCAGGCGCCGATCTCGGGCGAGCCGTCGGCGGCGCGGACCACGGCGGGGCCGCCGAAGGGAATGTCGAGGCCGATGGCCAGGCCGGCACCGACTGCGGCCGTGCCAATGACGAAGGCGCGGCGGTTGAGCCGCGGCGAAACATGCTTGTTCATGTGGGATTTCCTTACGCGCTTGCGATCGTGTGGATCGCTTCGCGCACCTGTGCGAAGGTGCCGCAGCGGCAGATATTGGTGATGGCCTCGTCGATGTCGGCGTCGGTCGGCTTCGGCTTCTCGCTCAGTAGCGCCGCCACCGCCATGATCATGCCGCTCTGGCAATAGCCGCATTGCGGCACGTCCTGGGCGATCCAGGCTTCCTGCACCTTGTGCAGCGAATCACCGGATGCGAGGCCTTCGATCGTGGTGATCTTCTTGGCTGCGGCCTCGCTGACCGAAACGCCGCAGGAGCGCATCGCCACCCCGTCGATGTGAACGGTGCAGGCGCCGCATTGTGCAATGCCGCAGCCATATTTGGTGCCGGTCAGGCCGGCATTCTCGCGAATCGCCCAGAGCAGCGGCGTATCCGGCTCGACGTCGAGGGTGAAGGTTTTTCCGTTGATTGTTAGGTTTGCCATCGCAGTCCCCTGATTGGCCCAATCCACCGATTGGACTCAGGGGCGCACTGTGTCCGGCAAACTGGAACCGTTCAAATCAACAGTCCGAGGGTTGCCGGCGAAGATTTCGCGGCCGCGGGAGGATTTTGGATCGGGCGGTGTCGTGAGTTCCGGAAATTGCGGCTGACGGCGGAGCCCCCTCCCTGAGCGCCGATAATGTGGCTTGGCGCGACGGTTCCGGAGGCGACAGTTTGTCCCTTTTGCTGGGGTGCAAGATTTGGGCGCTTTGGTACACTAGGCCGACGCCAAAAGGAGTTCCATGAAGGTGCCGACCCCCTGCAACGTGCTGATGCTCTATCCGCTGTTCTCAGCAGAGTCCTTCTGGACCTTCGGCGAATCCTGCAAAGTGTTGGGCGTGAAGCGCCCGGCCGCCCCCTTGGGCCTGATCACCGTTGCCGCCATGCTGCCCGAGAGCTGGACGGTCCGGCTGATCGACTGCAACACGGCCTCCTTCGGTGACGAAGATCTCGCCTGGGCCGACGTCGTCTTCACCGGCGGAATGATGCCGCAGCAGGCCGATACGCTGCGTCTGATCGAACTCTGCCGTGCGGCCGGCAAGCCGGTGGTCGTCGGCGGTCCCGATCCCACCTCCAGCCCCCACATCTATGAGCGGGCCGACTTCCGGGTGCTCGGCGAGGCCGAGAGCGTCATCGACGAATTCATCGCGTCCTGGGAGGGCGGCGCACGGTCCGGCGTCTTCACCGCGCCGAAATTCCAAGCCGACGTCACCAAAACGCCGGTGCCGCGCTTCGACCTGCTCAAGTTCGAGGACTACCTCTATCTCGGCGTGCAATATTCCCGCGGATGTCCGTTCACCTGCGAGTTCTGCGACATCATCGAGCTTTACGGACGCGTGCCGCGGACCAAGACGGTCGAGCAGATGTTCGTGGAGCTCGAGACGCTCTACAAGATGGGCTATCGCGGTCATCTCGACTTTGTCGACGACAATTTCATCGGCAACAAGAAATCGTTGCGGCAATTCCTGCCCAAGCTCGCCGAATGGCAGCGCGCCCACGGCTATCCGTTCGAATTATCGACCGAAGCCTCGGTCAATCTGGCCGATGATCCCGAGCTATTGGAGTTGATGGGGGCGGCGAATTTCTTCGCCATCTTCGTCGGCATCGAGAGTCCGGATCCGGCCACGCTGGTCGCGATGCGCAAGAAGCAGAACACGCGGCGCAACATCGCCGAGAGCATCCACAAGATCTACGCCGCCGGCATGCTCGTCACCGCGGGCTTCATCGTCGGCTTCGACAATGAGAAAGTCTCGATGGCGGACGCCATGATCGACTTCATCGAGGAGGCGGCGATTCCCGTCAGCATGGTCGGCCTGCTCTATGCCTTGCCGAACACGCAGCTCACGCGCCGCCTGGAGCGCGAAGGCCGGCTGCATTCGGGCCACGATGTGGCGCCGACCATCGGCGCCGATCAGTGCACGGCCGGGATCAACTTCGATCCGGTGCGCCCGCTGCGCGACATCCTGACGGACTACAAGCGGGTGCTGGAGCACGTCTACAGCCCGGCGGCCTATGCAGGACGCGTCGACCGCCTGATGACGCTGCTCGACCGCTCCAGGCAGCGTCACGAGCTCGCCGAAGGCGATATCCGCGCCAAGCTCGGTGCGATGGAGACGGTGCACAAGGTGGTCAGCGCCCTTCCCGAGGCGCGTGCGCCGTTGTGGCAGACTTTCATGAACTGTGCCAAGCGCGACACGACATCCGCGCGCATTGCCGTGCAGATGATCGCCGCCTATGCCCATCTCGGGCCGTTCTCGCGCAAGGTCATCGCTGCCATCGATGAGCGCCTGGCGGCGCTGGACAACGAAACCACGCCGGCGACTGTCGATGTGACGGCGGCTTGACACCTGGCGCGAGAGCTTACTTCACCGCCAGCCGCAAAAAGCTCATCACGCTGCCGAGCGCGGCAAAGCCCGCGCCGAGCGCCAGCGCCAATGTTGCGCCCTCGTGGCCCGCGAGCGCGAAGCAGGCCGCGGCGAGCGCGGCGCCCGTGGTCTGCCCGGTCAAGCGCGCGGTGGCGACGATGCCGGAGGCGCTGCCGCTGCGATGCGGCGGCGCGCTCGACATCACCGCCTTCATGTTCGGCGCCTGGAAGAAGCCGAATCCCATGCCGCAGATCACCATCCGCCAGATGATGTCGAGGATGGCGGGATTGGCCGGCAGCATCGCGAGCAGCGCCATGCCGAGGCCGAGCAGCACGAGCCCGATGCCGCCGAGCAGGCCGACCGCGTGGCGATCGGACAGGCGCCCGGCGATCGGCGCCATGATGCCGACCACCAGCGGCCATGGCGTCATGAAGAAGCCGGTCTCGACCTGGGAGCGGCCGAGCACGTCCTCGAAATAGAACGGCAGCGAGACGAAGGCGAGACCCTGCACGGCGAAGGAGCACACCGCCGTCGCCGCCGACAGCGCGAACATCGGCCGGCTGAACAGGTCGATCGGCAGCATCGGCGCAGGATGGTCGGCATGTCGGCGCGTCAGGATGAAGCCGAGCGCGAGCGCGGTGACCAGCTCGATGCCCACGACCACTGGCGACAGATTATGCGCGGCGCTGCCGATGCCGGTGATGAACAGGCCGAGGCAGGCTGACGCCAGGATCGCGCCGAGAAAGTCAAAGCCGTGATCGGCGCGCGGCGTCTTCGGCAGCATCGCAAAGCCGATGCCGATCGCGACCAGGCCGAACGGGATGTTGACGGCGAACAGCCACGGCCACGGGCCGAGCGCGAGGATGGCGGAGGCGATCGAGGGTCCGAAGGTGAAGGCGGTCGCGACCACCAGGGCGTTGTGGCCGAAGCCGCGGCCCTGCATCCTTCCGGGATAGACGAAGCGCACCAGCGCCGTGTTGACACTCATGATGCCGCTGGCCCCCAGGCCTTGCAGCGTGCGGGCGAGCAGCAGGCTGTCCAGCGACCACGCCACCGCGCAGAACAGCGAGGCGATGGTGAACAGGATCAGGCCGCCGAGATAGATGCGCTGGTGCCCGACGATCTCGCCGAGCGCCCCGAGCGGCAGCAGCGTCGCCACCAGCGCGATCTGGTAGACGTTGACCACCCAGACCGACTGCTCCGGACTGACATGCAGATCGGCGGCAATGGCAGGCAAGGCGATGTTGGCGATCGCGGTGTCGAGCGAGGCCATCGCCAGCGCGGTGAAGATCGCGGCGATTGCCCAGCGCCGCTGCGCGGCCGGCAGGCCATCGGACATGGTGTGATCGGGCTCGCGCGTGGCGGCAGGTAACGTAATTGTCATTGCCTTGTTGTCATTGCCTCAGCGCGTTGCTTCGGCGGCGTGGCCGAAAGGGAGTTTCGGCATGTACTACGCCCACGCCGCCTGCCACAGGCACACGCGTGCATGCTGTGTATGCGCCCGCGGCTGCGGGCTCCGACAAAAAGTGCGAAAACAACCCCATGCACAGTAGAGATGGGCTTGATCAATAAGGGGTTTTCAATCTGCAGCGGGACGACATCCGCCGTTGCGACGACGTTGACACGTCGGGCAAAGCACCCGCAAGATGTTATGCTGACGACACCCGGCAAGCACGTGGACGCGCGCCTCTCAGAGCACGATTGGCCGCCTTTGAAGGCAAGGTAGATGCCGGGTGCGCTGTCGCCGACATTGTTGCCGGCGTCTCACCAGCTATGGCTCGCCTCCTGCACTGTATTGCCTTCGATCGAGCAGGCGAGCCCAGGCTGACGAAATCGGCGTTCAGCTACACCGTCGGGCATAGCAGCGTGAACGGGCGAAGTTCGCGCCGGGAGACCGGGTAGTCCCGAATGATAAATTGCGCGAGGTCGCGGCATGACGGCTGGCGGCGGAATAAGCGACGTGGAGACCAGCGCCCGTGGTGGTGGAAAACCGTCACTGAAAACCGTCACTCGAATACAAGCCCCAACGCCAACCAGGTCGCAAGAGACAAGCAGACGCCAATTCCCAAATAGGGCAATGCAAGGCGCATCGGTCACTCCTCAGCTCCGAGACGCTGCGAAAACGCCGTCAGCTTCGCATGTTCGCCGTGACCTGCCCATATTCCATACGATGTACGAGCTTTGATTTACCGCGGACCGGTCGGACACGTTGCCGGCGCAATGAAGACGATGCCAACAGGAAGCAAACGCGCCTGATTTGACGCCGTACCAGACTTATTTAATTTGACTTCGCATTTTCTTCGAAATATATAATTATAATCTATTTAATTATTTAATTGTGAGCCGGGTACCTGCCAAGTCATTTCGATCTCAGGACTTTTGTTCAATGCCGAACCGCGAAACAGGCGGAGCAATCGCGTCGCTCTAGCCGTTTATCTAAAGAGGCGTGATCGATGCGCCGACCAATTGATACCGCACCCAGGGACGGAGAAGACATCTGGGTGGAAGATGCGACCGGGGCTGTTGACGTCGCCCGCTGGTCGCCTCAAGCAGGCAAATGGGTCTCCAAAGACGGCGCTCCAATCAACGCCGAGCCGACCCATTGGTATCCCGAAACCGAGGACATCGACGCAGAGGGAGAACCATTGGGCAAGCCGTTCGCAGCGGCTGTCATTTTGCTTCCCGCGATCCTGATCGGAGCGGCCTTCCTAGGTGTGTTCGACACTTTCGGCGCACGAACGATTCCGGAAATGACGCAAATCGGCGGCGAGAACGCCCTCAGCTTCGACCAACGGCCGGAAACAGGGCCGGGGTCGCAAGCGCTCCTTCAGCGCGAAGCGAGCGGAGCCCTGACGTACACGGTGCCGGCAGGCATGGTGCAGCCTGAGCCATGGCCCGATCGAGATGCTTTGCACAGTTATGCGCGCGCCAGTGAACTGGACGGGGCGCGCAGGGAACTCGAGGAGGCGGTCCAGCACGCAGACGCGGCAAAAATTGCGGCGGACGAGTTGCGGCAGTCGCTGCAACAGGAGCAAGCGCGCAGCGCTGCGCTTGCGAACGAAGTTGCCGAATTCCGCCGCGAGATCGATACCCGTGACGCAGGATCGCGGAAGGCGGAGGATGTGGCCGCGCAGCAGAGAGAGGCGGCGCAGCGGGAGATCGCAGAACTGGAGCAGTCTCTGCAGCGCGAGCGGGAAAATAGCGCCGTCCGCGCGAGGCAGGTGAACGCCGCTCAGGCAGCAGCGGCGAGCGCGGAGCAGGAACGCCACGAGGCGCAGTCGCGCGCTGCCGCGCTCGCGAGCGAACTCGCCGGAATACCTCGCCGTTTGCCTATGGCGGAAGCTGCGACCGCGGAGCAAAGCCAGGCGGCGGGGCTGGAGATTGCGGAACTGCGGCAGTCCCTTCAGCAAGAGCAGGAAAAGAGCGCCGTTCTCGTCACGGAGGCCAAAGCAGCGCAGGCCGCAGCTGCCAATGCCGATCAACAACGCCGCGCTCTCGAAGAGGCTCAAGCGCACGCCGCTGCGCTGGAGAGCGAACTTGGCGAAGTGCGCCGGGAGATCGAAACCCGCAACGTGCAATTGCGCGAGGCCGAAAATGCGGCCTGGCAGCAGAGACAGGCAGCGAAACGGGAGATCAGCGAACTGCGGCAGTCGTTGCAACAGGAGCGGAGCAAGACCGAGGCCAGGGAGAGAGATCTTGCACCGAGGTGGCGCTCCACCCATGAGCGCGCCCTCGCAGTGCAAGCAAATGACGTCCCGGTCTTGCCGGCGACGCGGAGCGTGGAAGTGGCGGAGCCACCGACCGCCGCAGTCCCGAACGAGGCGGAGGCCCGCTTGATCCCGCGTGCCAGGGCGCTGCTCGATCAGGGAAATATTGGTGCAGCACGCATCGTACTCGAGCTCGCGGCTGAGAAAGACATTGCGCAGGCAAGTTTCATGCTCGCCGAGACCTACGATCCGGCGGTCTTATCCGCCTGGGGTACTTATGGAACGCGCGGCGAAGCGGCCAAGGCGCGAGAACTCTACGCGAAGGCACACAGGGGCGGTATTCGCGAAGCGAAGGAACGGCTGGATGCGTTGCGACCCTGAGAATGGGCTTCTTGCAGTCCGAGGGACGAAAGCTCGCGGTGGCTGAGCCGGAAGGGAACGACATGAACAAGGCGCCAAAGTCACACTCGTTGCTCCTGCTCACTTGCTTGGTGCCGGTCGCGATGATGCTTCAAACGGCCTGCTCGGAAGCGCAAACGGCGAGAAATGCCAAGGCCGATGCACAGCTCGTCCGACCGCTCCCGAAAGAGAACGAAAAAGACCGGATGAACGCCTGGACGGTCGGGCTCGCCGGGGGCTTGCTCGAGGGCGCGCCGATCCGCCTCGCCGCAGAAATGGCTCGCGTCGTCGACGACGGAGCAGACCTGCATCTCCTGCCGATCGTCACCCGGGGGGCCACCGACAATCTGAATGCGCTACTTTATTTGCGCGGCGTCGATACTGCCATCATCAATTCCGACGCGCTCGAGGAGTATAAGATTCAGGCGCC
Organism: Bradyrhizobium sp. 141; assembly: GCF_023074055.1. Lineage (GTDB taxonomy): Bacteria > Pseudomonadota > Alphaproteobacteria > Rhizobiales > Xanthobacteraceae > Bradyrhizobium. Next base: position 197,280 of record NZ_JADPKR010000103.1, on the reverse strand, counting down.
GCAGATCCGAAGCCGCATCACCTATCTGCTCAATCTCTTCCCATCCGAACTGCACATTTTTGTGCGGCCTGAAATCACAAGCCTGCAGGATCTTGTCGGCAAGAGGGTGAACTTCAACACCCTGGGCACCGCGGCCGCCTATTCAGGACCACTGATCTTCAGCCGTCTGGGGATCGATGTCGATAAGACATTCATTCCGCATCAGGTTGCCCTGGAACAGATGCGCAAAGGCGAAATGTCGGCCGTTGTGTTCATCACGTCGAAACCCGTCGACGCCTTTGTAAAGGGCCGCTGGGAGGCTGGATTCAAGTTCCTCCCGATCCGTTACGACAAGACGTTCGAGGACTATTATCTGCCCGCGACCTTGGACGCCAATGAGTATCCCAATCTGATCAAGCAGGGTGAGCGGGTCTCGACCATCGCGGTCCCGACAGCACTTGTCGCCTTCAACTGGCCGCTACGCTCCAATCGCTACCAACGCGTGGCTCGCCTTGTCGAGTACCTGTTCTCGCGCATCGACCGCCTGCAGGCACCAGGCTTCGATCCGAAATGGCAGTCGATCAATCTTGCGGCATCCGTCCCGGGTCTCACACGCTTCCAAGCCGCGCAGGAATGGCTGGATCGCAAAGCGCGCAGCGTACAGGCGAGGCCATGAAGGCTGCCGCTCCTCCGCTCGCTGTCGCCTTCAACGTCGCCTGCGGTATCGCCTACGCGCAAAGTGCGAGCGATTCCATGGAAACACTTAGGGCTTGTTCGGCGATGGAGGGACAAGCCCGGCTGGAATGTCTGCAAGACTTATCGCGCAAGGGTCCACCGTCCAGTCGGGGGAGGCGGGATGCTGGCTGGATCGTCAGCGAGACGACTTCGCCCGTGGATTATCTGCCGGTCGTCACCGCCACCACCACTTCTGTCGGCAGCTCGGATGGCGCCGCGATGCAACTCGCAATCCACTGCCGCAGAGGCCGCACGGAAGTCATAGTCGCCGGACCGGCGCTGTCACGCAGCGCCAACGAATACGTCATCTCCTTTCGGCTGAACGCGGATACGCCAATGCAATTCGCTGCAGCGTCGCCGTCATTCGGCTCCGGCATTGCTTTCGGGGGCGACGTCGTAAAGTTGTTAAGCTCACTACCCGACGACGGTCACATCGTTGTGAGCCTTTTCACCCGCACTGGCCCGGTGCAAGACGGACAATTCCTGCTCAGCGGATTCGAAAACGTGCGCAAGAAAATGGCGGCTGCATGCAAATGGCCACATGCCGTCGCTAGACCGGGTAGGTGAAGGTCAGGGAATGGGAGACACGAGATGATCAATCCAAAATGGGCGATCGCAGTCATCAGCGGCTTGACGATGTTGCTTCTGGTCGGACCAGGCGCGCAGGCGCAGCAGGACAACCAGTGGATCCCGCAGGCGCGCGAGAAGAGCCAGGCGAGCAACCCGAAGCATCCGGGTGGACAGAAGCAGGTGAGCAAGCCGCGGCAGAATCACGCGATCAAGCAGGATCCTCCGAACAACACGAAGATGGCTCAGGCTACAAAAACCGAGAGCGCGAAAAAGCCGCACCGGCTGGTGCTCCAGGTTAATTCCAACGAACCTGCGATGATGAACCTCACACTCAACAATGCGAGCAACGTCGCGCAATACTATCGCGATCTCGGTGAACCGGTGTCGATCGAGGTCGTCACCTTTGGTCCCGGCCTTCACATGCTGCGCGATGACACCTCGCCGGTAAAGCCGCGCATCGAGGTGCTCGCGATGAGCCATCCCGAAATCTCCTTTAAGGCTTGCGGCAACACGCAGGAAAACATGCGTAAGGCGGAGAACAAGGACATAAGCCTGATTCCGCAGGCCACGATTGTCAAATCCGGCGTCGTCCGGGTCATGGAGCTGCAGGAGCAGGGCTGGAGCTACGTCAAACCGTGAGGTCGGGCGGAGAGGCTGGACATCATCGCGTGCGCTCGCGGGCGGTGGATTCAGGAGGCCGCCCTAGAACTGATACCTCCTCAGCCCCATCCACCGGGATCACCGTGCGGATTCGGGAAAATGACGGCCCGCTTACCCAACTGGAGCAGCGGATGGGAATCCACGACCTAAATCAGATCGCGCCTCGTTGACGGCCGCGACTGGAGGCGGGGCGAACCTCCGCCATTCGTCGACTGGGTGCAGTCGAGCACTGTCATCGCGATTGCAGGCTCTGCTCTCTATTTTCCGGCCCGCGAAGCGCATCTGGATTCACCGTCCGCTCCCTCGGAGGCGCCGATGACGCTTTGCCGGAATGGCCGATCGGCAGGCTGCGGTTCCGACAATTCCTGGCAATACATCCGGTCGATGTTGTGCTGCATGAGCGCATAACAATCGCATGCGACCCTCTCGAGCCGTGCCCGATCGATCTCTATAAACCCCCGCCGGTCGGACGGGACGGCGCCGGCCTTGCGTAGCTTGCTCATCGTCAGAGTCACTGTCGTTCGCCGCACCCCAAGCAGTTGCGCAAGCGCCTCCTGCGTCACCGGAAGGAGGTCGTTGGGAACGCGGTCGTGAAGCTGCAGGAGCCAGCGTGCCATGCGGCCATCCACCCGGTGCAGCGCGTTGCAAGCGGCTACGTGCTGGAGCTGCAATAACAGGGCGCGGGCGTGGACCTGCACGACATTCCTGATGGCTGTACTTTGCGCATAGGCAGCCCTGAATTTGGCGGCGGAAATCATCGACGCCGTGCCGGTCACGCGAGCAATCGCGGTCACGGATGAAAGCGACGGGCCGAGCACGGAAAACGAGGCCAAAGCGCCTTCCCGTCCCATCAGGGTGGTTGCGACCGATTGCCCATCCGGCATATCGAGCATGAAGGCGATTGCGCCGCTGTGAGGAAAATAAACCGGGTCGAGCTCATCGCCCGATCGCACCAGGACGGCGTCGGTTTCGAACGAGACTTTCTGGAAATACGGCGTGAGCAAGCCGAGATCCGCAGGCGGCAATGCCGCCAGTAGCCGATTGCCGATTCCCGTGCGGTGAACGGTCACGACGCCTTCTCGTGAACGCGCACCCAACGAACGACGATATCCATCTATTTCATCAACCATGATGTTCCGAAATACGAACTGCCCCAACGAAACTATCCAAACAGAGGCATCAGTCGAGATCAAGCGCGGAGAAATGCGGGGCGCTTGCCGCTGTTCTCGCAAAGCAGGCTCTTGCATACATCATACTATTTAGATCTTTGCCCATTCAGGGCTCTGGCAATTCAGCCTGTAGGATGGGGGAGAGCACTTGCGAATACCCATCATGGTTCACCTTGGATGCTGTCGAAAAGGCCGACCGCAACACTCACGCCTTGCGATACCCGCACGCATCCCGTGAATTGCTAGAACTGATGGCGCCTCAACCCCCCATCCACCGGGATCACCGTGCCCGTGATGTACCGCGCCACCGGTGAGGCCAGAAACACTGCGAGTGCGGCGAGATCTTCCGGCTCGCCCCAATAGCCGACCGGGATCTCTTCCTCGGCAAAGCGCTCGCGATAATCGGGCGCGTAGTTGCGGCGGATCTGCTCGCTCATGATGCGGCCGGGCGGGATGCAGTTGATGGTGATGCCGTGCTCACCGATCTCGCGCGACAGGCCCTTGGCCCAGGCGTGCACGGCGGCCTTCGCGGCGAACGCAGCATTCAGCCCTTCCGGCTCGGACTTGCCGGTGATGTTGACGATGCGGCCCCATTTGCGCTCGATCATCTGCGGCAGCAGCACATGCGCGATGCGGCGGTAGCTGGTGAAATTCAGCGCGATCGCCTCGTCCCATTTGCTGTCGGGCGCATCGACCGGCAGCGGCCGGCTGCCGCCGGCATTGTTGATGAGGATGTCGACATGGCCGAGCTCTTTCAGCGCAAAGGCCGCGATCCTCTCCGCCGCGTCCTTGGCCATCACGTCCTGCTCGAACGGCGTGATCAGACCGGAGCCTTCCTCCTTCACCAGCTCGGCAAGCAGATCGGTACGCCGCGCCACGCCGACCACGCGCACGCCTTCGGCGGCGAGGCCCTTGGCGATGGCGCGGCCGATGCCAATGCTCGCTCCCGTGACAACAGCGGTTTTCGCTTTGAGCCCGAGGTCCATGGTCACACGCTCTCTTATTTGCTTTTGCTTGTTGCTGCTCGTTTTCCGGCCCTGTCCCGGTCGGGGTGATTTGCTCGACGGGGACGAGCAGTGGTAACCAAGCCCCTTGGCGAAGGAAACATCAAAAAGAAAAGGCGTCGGGCGATGGTCTGGGATCCGCAGCAATACCTGAAATTCTCCGGCCACCGGCTGCGGCCCGCCGTCGACCTCTTGATGCGGATTCCGGATTTTGCTCCGCGGGCAATCGCCGATCTCGGGGCGGGCGCCGGCAACGTGACAAAATTGATCAAAGAGCGCTGGGCGGATGCAAGCGTGACCGGCGTCGAGGGTTCGGCCGAGATGGTTGCGGCCGGGCGCAAGGCCGCGCCCGATGTGGAATGGTCGCACGAAGACCTCGGCCATTGGCGCCCCGCCAGGCAATACGACCTGATTTATTCCAATGCCGCACTGCACTGGCTGCCCGATCATGCGGCACTGTTTCCGGCGGTGATGGAGAAGGTGACGCCTGGCGGCACGCTTGCCGTGCAGATGCCGCGCAATTTTACCGCGCCCTCGCATGTGCTGATCGGCGAGACCGCGCTCGATGGTCCGTGGCGGTCCAAGGTCGAGCATCTCGTCACGCCGCCGCCGGTCGAGGGGCCGGCCTTCTACCACGATCTTCTCACGCCGATGTCGGCCAACATCGACATCTGGGAGACCGAATATCTGCAAGTGCTCGAAGGCGAGAACCCCGTCAGGGAATGGACCAAGGGGACCTGGCTGACGCGCTATCTCGACGTGCTCGCAGGCGACGAGAAGATCGCGTTCGAAGCCGCCTATGGCGCGCGCCTTGCGAAGGCCTATCCGAAGAACGGGGCGGGGCAGACCCTGTTCCCGTTCCGCCGTCTCTTCATGGTGGCCCAGCGCAAGGGCTGATGCACTGCCGCAATGCGACATAAGCGCTCTTTCCCTTGAACGGGCGCGGGGGCCGGGTTGCGTAGACCGCACTCGTCAAGCTAGCTTGGCTGCGGCAAATTGGGCTTAGGTCTAGTTGTTCGGCTTGCGGATTGCTGCCACTACTGACCTGCAAAACAAGAAGAACCCGGTTTTCGAGGTTGTTGGGGAGGTCTTCATGCGCAAACTGCTTCTCGCGGTCGCGGCGGCCGCGCTCGTTCTGGCCCCTGTCGTTGCGCAAGCCCAAACCCCGATCGTCATCAAGTTCAGCCACGTCGTCGCCAACGACACCCCGAAGGGGAAGGGCGCGCTGAAGTTCAAGGAGCTCGCCGAGAAGTACACCGACGGCAAGGTCAAGGTCGAAGTCTATCCGAACTCCACGCTGTACAAGGACAAGGAGGAGATCGAGGCGCTGCAGCTCGGCTCGGTGCACATGCTTGCCCCTTCGACCGCGAAATTCGCGCCGCTCGGTATCAAGGAGTTCGAAGCGCTCGATCTGCCCTGGCTGTTCAAGGACGACCAGACCTATGCCAACGCGATCAAGGGCACGATCGGCAAGTGGCTGTTCCAGAAGCTCGAGGCCAAGGGCATCACCGGGCTCGCTTACTGGGACAACGGCTTCCACATGGTCTCCTCGAATCGTCCGCTGATGAAACCTACGGATTTCCAGGGCCTCAAGTTCCGCATCTCGGGATCCAAGGTCGCCGACCAGTATTTCCGCCTGGTCGGCACGATCCCGCAGATCATGGCGTTCTCCGAAGTCTACCAGGCGCTGCAGACCGGCGTGGTCGACGGCTGCGAGAACACCGCATCGAACTATTTGACGCAGAAGTTCTACGAGGTGCAGAAGGACATCACCGTGTCCTATCATGCGCATCTGCAATATGCCGTCATCGTCAATTCAAAGTTCTGGTCGGGCCTGCCGCCCGATATCCGTACCCAGCTCGACAAGGCGATGGCGGAGGCGACCGACTACACCAACTCGATCGCACGCCAGGAGAACGAGGACGCGCTGGCCGAGATCAAGAAGACCGGCAAGACCAGTCTGCATTACCTCACCGACGCCGATCGCAAGGCGTGGCAGGAGGCGATGCAGCCGACCTACAAATGGGCGAAGGGCCGGGTCGGGCAGGAAGTGCTCGATCTCATCGCCAAGGAACTCGACGTCAAGATGAACTGACGGCCGGGCTAATAAGGACAATAGTAACGGTCGGGGGTGATCGCACTCCCGGCCGTTTCGCATCCGAACGGACGAGCCAATGCTGGGGGGACCAAGTTGCTGCGTGTGCTGAATCGTTTTCTCGATCATCTCGAGGAATGGCTGATCGCGACGATGATCGCGGCTGCGACGTCGCTCATCTTCGTCGCCGTGCTGCACCGTTACGGCGCCGGGCTGTCGATCGACATCGCCAAATGGGCGGAAGCCCGCAACCTGGCTTTCCTGGCCGTCCCGGCCCGCGCGGCATTCGTCTGGCTTGCCGCCCTCGACCTGTCCTGGGCGCAGGAGCTCTGCATCTACATGTTCATCTGGATGGCGAAGTTCGGCGCCGCTTACGGCGTGCGGACCGGCATCCATGTCGGCGTCGACGTGCTCGTCAATATTCTTCCGGGCGGATCGCGCCGCCGCGTCATCACTTTCGGCCTTCTGTGCGGCGCGCTGTTCACCGCCATCGTCGCCTATTTCGGCGCCGCCTTCGTCGGCCAGATGTGGCAGACCGGCCAGCAGTCCAACGATCTGGAAGCGCCGATGTGGATGGTGTATCTCACCATCCCGCTCGGATCCGGCTTGATGTGCTTCCGCTTCCTGCAGGTCGCCTGGTCGTTCCATCGCACCGGCGAGCTGCCGCATCACGACATGGCTGGCGTCGAAGGCGTCGACGTGGACCCGGTGCATCCGGCCCCGGTCACGCCGACCCAAGTGGTCCGGGACGAGCGCAGCCCGCTCGGCTGGATCCTGATGTTGCTGCCGGTGTTGATCGTCGCAATATGCTTCGCGCATGCGGGCCACGTCATCACCTTGCCGCAGGGCCTGCGCGTCGCCATCGTGTTCGCGCTGCTGCTCTCGTTGATGCTGACGGGCATGCCGATCTCGATCGCGCTTGGTCTCACCGTGCTGAGCTTCATGTTCACGCTGACCGACGTGCGAACGGAATCGGTGGCGCTGAAGCTGTTCACCGGCATCGAGAATTTCGAGATCATGGCGATCCCGTTCTTCATCCTCGCCGGCAACTTCCTGACCCATGGCGGGGTGGCGCGGCGGATGATCACCTTCGCAACCTCGCTGGTCGGCCATTGGTACGGCGGTCTCGCGCTGTCGGGGGTGGTCGCGTGCGCGTTGTTTGCCGCGATCTCCGGCTCCTCGCCGGCAACCGTGGTGGCGATCGGCTCGGTGATCCTGCCCGCGATGGTGGCGCAAGGGTTTCCCAAGCGGTTCGGCGCGGGCGTGATCACGACGTCGGGCTCGCTCGGAATTCTCATCCCGCCGTCGATCCCGATGGTTCTCTATGCCGTCTCCACCAACACCTCGGTGGGCAAGCTGTTCATCGCCGGCATCGTGCCGGGGCTTGCGCTCGCCACGCTGCTCGGCATGACGACGTTTTATCGGGCCTGGCGCAACGACTATCCGCGGATGCGCAAGGCCACCTTCCTCGAGCGCCTCGACGCTTTCCGCAAGTCGATCTGGGGCATCCTGCTGATCGTGATCGTGATCGGCGGAATCTACAGCGGCCTGTTCACGCCGACCGAAGCTGCCGCCGTCAGCGCGGTCTACGCCTTCATCGTCGCGGTGTTCATCTACAAGGATCTGAAGCTGCGGGACGTCCCACGGGTGCTGCTGTCATCGGCGAATCTCTCGGCGATGCTGCTCTACATCATCACCAACGCCGTGCTGTTCTCGTTCCTGATGACCTACGAGAACGTGCCGCAAGCGCTCGCGCAATGGATGATCGACCAGGGCCTGGGGTGGATCGGCTTCCTGCTGCTCGTCAACCTGCTGCTGCTGGTGGCGGGCAACGTGATGGAGCCGTCCTCGATCATCCTGATCATGGCCCCGATCCTGTTTCCGGTCGCGGTCAAGCTCGGCATCGATCCCATCCATTTCGGGATCCTGATGACGGTCAACATGGAGGTCGGCCTGTGCCATCCGCCTGTCGGCCTCAACCTCTACGTCGCTTCAGGCATCGCCAAGATGGGGATCACCGAGCTCACGGTCGCGGTGTGGCCATGGCTTCTCACCATGTTGGGATTCCTCGTAGTGGTGACGTATTGGCCCGGTCTGTCGCTGTGGCTGCCGCGGCTGCTGGGGATGTAGGCAGTAAGCCGCACGAATAGTGCACCCTCTCCCCTTGCGGGAGAGGGTGGCTTCGCGAAGCGAAGCCGGGTGAGGGGTCTCTCTCCGCTCGCTCAACTCTCATTGAATCGCGGAGACATACCTCATCCGGCGCTTCGCGCCACCTTCTCCCGCAAGGGGAGAAGGGAAGGGACAACTGCACTCCTCCGTCGCCGATAGCAATCGACCGCAAGATGCGGTTAGATGCTGCGCGACAGGCGGGGAGGAGAAACATGACAGAGCGCAGCAGCGAGCCGAAAGACGCCTCTCCGTCCGTCATCGCTCAGCAGCAGGCGATGCTGAATGCGCTGCCGTTTTCCGACACGCGGGATTTCGACGATGCCGCGCGCGGCTTTCTCGGCACGATCGAGAATGCAGCGATCACGAGCCCGCAAGGGCGGACGGTTTGGAGCCTCGCGCCTTACGGATTCCTGTCCACTAAAGAGGCGCCGCCCACGGTCAATCCGAGCCTGTGGCGGCAGTCACGGCTCAACATGCAGCACGGCCTGTTCGAGGTCGTGCCCGGCGTCTACCAGGTGCGCGGGCTCGACATCGCCAACATGACGCTGATCGAGGGCGAGCGCGGCGTCATCGTCGTCGACACCCTGACCTCGATCGAGGGCGCCCGCGCCGCGCTCGATCTCTATTTCAGGCATCGAGGTTCGAAGCCGGTTGCGGCCGTCATCTTCACGCACACCCATACCGACCATTGGGGCGGCGCGCGCGGCGTGCTGGAGGAGGACGTGCTCGCCAATGCCAGCGTGCCCATCATCGCGCCGAACCTGTTCATGGAGCACGCCGTCTCCGAGAACATCATTGCGGGACCGGCGATGCTGCGCCGGGCGCAGTACCAGTTCGGGCCGCTGCTCGCCAAGGGCGCGCGAGGGCAGGTCGATTGCGGGCTCGGCAAGTCGATGGCGGCCGGCTCCGTCGCGCTGCTGCGGCCGACCGACTTGATCATGGCGACCGGGGACACGCGCGTCATCGACGGCGTCGAATTCGAATTCCAGATGGCCCCGAACAGTGAAGCGCCGGCGGAGATGCACTTCTTCATCCCGCGCTACAAGCTGTTGAACCTTGCCGAGAACTGCACGCACAATTTCCACAATCTGCTGCCGTTCCGCGGCGCCGATGTGCGCGACGCGCTGGCCTGGTCGAAATATCTGAACGAGGCCCTGCAGCTCTGGGACGGCAAGGCGGAGGCGATGTGCGGTCAGCATCACTGGCCGGTGTGGGGAGCTGAGCGCATCGGCACGATGATCCGGCAGCAGCGCGACCTCTACAAATTCGCGCATGACCAGACCATCCGCCTGATGAACCACGGCCTCACCGCAGCCGAGATCGCCGAGACGATCCAGCTGCCGAAGAGCCTGGAAGGTGCCTGGCACGGCCGCGGCTATTACGGCCACATCCGGCACAATGTGAAGGCGATCTACCAGAAATATCTCGGCTGGTACGACGCCAATCCGGTCAATCTCGATCCGCTGCCGCCGGTGGAGTCAGGCAAGAAGTACGTCGAATATATGGGCGGAGCGGATGCGATCCTCGTACGGGCGCGCCGCGATTTCGACAAGGGGGAATTTCGTTTCGTGGCTCAAGTGCTCGGCCATCTCGTCTTCGCCGAGCCTGACAATGCGGCGGCGCGCGGTCTGCTTGCCGACACGCTGGAGCAGCTCGGCTACGCGGCCGAAAGCGCGACCTGGCGCAACGCCTATCTGTTCGGCGCGCAGGAATTGCGCCTGGGCATGCCGAAGGTGCCGGCGCGCCCGCCAATGCCGCGCGAGACGCTGGCCGCGCTGCGCACTTCCCAGCTCTGGGATGTGCTGGGTATTCGCCTCAACGGCCCCAAGGCGGAAGGCAAGCACATCGTCTTGAATTGGAGCTTTTCCGACACCGGCGAGACCTTCGTGCTCAACCTGGAGAACTGCGCGCTCACTTACTCCGAGGGCGTGCAGGCAGAAGGCGCCGATGCCAGCTTCACGCTGGCGCGCTCCACGCTCGACGAGGTGATCGCCAAGCTGACGAGCTTTCCGGAAGCCGTCGCGGCCGGCAAGGTTAAGCTCGCGGGCAACCCGATGAAGCTCGCCGAGCTGATGGGCCTGATGGACGAGTTTCCGCGAATGTTCGAGATCGTGGAGCCGAAGCGGGCGGTGGTGAGGTAGGGGGGCGCGTGCCCCGGACGCAGCGCAGCGCTTCTTCAGCGGTGCGCTGCTGAGCCGGGGCCCATGTTTCCGAGAGTACAGCCGGCGGCGTGGGTCCCGGCTCTGCGCCGCAACGCCAAGAGCGTTGCAGCGCGTCCGGGACACGAGAGTTGCCGCTACTCCGCGCTGCTCACCAGCTTGATCCGCGGCGCCTGCTCCTCGGCGAGGCTGCGGTAGGCCGCGAGATAGTCCAGCGCCATGCGCCGCGCCGTGAAGCGCGTCTCGAACTGCTTGCGGATCGCGGCGCGATCGAGTTGCGGAAGGCGGTTCACCACCCCCGCGGCACTGATGACGTCCTCGACGATGAAGCCGGTGAGGCCTTCGTCGATGATCTCCGGCACCGAGCCGCGGTTGAAGGCGACGACCGGCGTTCCGCACGCCATGGCCTCGATCATCACGAGGCCGAACGGCTCCGGCCAGTCGATCGGCAGCAGAAGTCCGAGCGCGCCACTCAGGAAATCCGACTTCTCATGATCGCTGATCTCGCCGATGAACTCCACCAGCGGATTGTTCTCGATCATCGGCCGGATCAGCTCGTCGTAGTAATCCTGATCGGCACGATCGACCTTGGCTGCGATCTTCAGCGGAATGCCGCAGTGGGTCGCGATCTTGATGGCGCGGTCGACGCCCTTCTCGGGCGCGATGCGGCCGAGAACGGCGAGATATTCCTGTTTCGCCGGCTTCGGCGTCAGCAGGTTCTCCGGAAGGCCGTGATGAATCGTGGTCACCCAATTCGCCTGCGGCACCGGCCGTCGCTGCGCATTGGAGATCGAGATGACCGGCATCTTGGAGAAGGTGTTGAAGACCGGCTGATGCTCCGGCAGGTCGAGCCGGCCGTGCAGCGTCGTCAGGAACGGCGTCGGCTGCCGGTGGAACAACGACCAGGGATAATAGTCGAGATGGAAGTGGAGGAAGTCGAACTCCTCGTCGTCACATTTCTGCCGCACGCGCTCCAGCAGCACCATGTGCAGCGCATTGGGGTCGCGCACGGAACCGTCGAGACGGAGCGCCCGGGGCCACAGCGCGTCCAGCTTGCCTGATGTCCGCGAGTCGCCGCTGGCGAACAAAGTCACGTCGTGCCCAAGGGCCACCAACTCTTCCGTCAACCAATGCACCACCCGCTCGGTGCCGCCATACAGCTTGGGTGGAACAGCCTCCGTCAACGGAGCTACCTGCGCGATGCGCATCTCACCATCTCCTCTGCGATCATGAAGTTGAAACCCCCGCCAGTACGGCACCGGCATGCCAGACAAGGGAACGTTCCCGCACTTGCGAAGTTCCTTCCTGCGAACGTTACATATTCGACACGTCCGCGGGCCGTCTCGATGCTGCCACTACATCTTCTCAGATCGTCCGCATCCGCATGTCGTGATCGCCCGGCTCGGGAACCGAGGCGAAGAGGTCGATGTTCAGTCGATCAGTAACAAAACGAAAATCAGCATAACGGGGCGATAGCCATATGGATCAGCTTTCTGGATACGCACGCAGGCCATTTGCCTTTGTCTTGCGCTATCTCCGGCGTCGGCTTGCGGCGCATCTGGTGATCCTGACTGCCGTCGTGGCAGCCGTTGCCTGCTCCGTGGGCACGCAGTACGGCGTCAAGTCGCTGGTCGACAGCCTGTCCGCGGGACCATCACACGGCGGGAACGTATGGCTGGCATTCATTTTACTCATGTCGCTGATCGCCGCCGACAACTTCCTGTGGCGGATCGCGAGCTGGACGGCGAGCTTCACCTTCGTTCGTGTCACGGGTGATTTACGCCGTGACATATTTCGTCATCTCACCGGGCACGCGCCGAGCTACTTCTCCGACCGGATGCCCGGCATGCTGACGAGCCGCATCACGGCGACGTCGAACGCGGTGTTCACGGTCGAGAACATGTTCGTCTGGAATGTGTTGCCGCCCTGCATTGCCACAATTGCGGCAATCGCCTTGATTGGAACCGTCAGCCCTTACATGGCGCTTGGCCTGATCGTGATCGCCGGCGGCATGGTGGTTGCGATGTTCCGTCTCGCCGCCGCGGGCAAGCCGCTGCATGACGACTTCGCCGACAAGGCCGCCGTGGTCGACGGCGAGATGATCGACGTCATCAGCAACATGCCGCTGGTGCGGGCCTTCTGCGGCATCGGCCACGAGCACGAGCGGTTCGACGCGACCGTGAACCGGGAGCTGACCGCGCGCAGCCGCAGCTTGCGTTATCTGGAAAAGCTGCGGTTGTTGCATGCCGCTGTGACCGTGCTTTTGACGATCGCGCTGATGGCCTGGGCAGTCACGCTCTGGCAGAAGGGCGAAGCGACGACCGGTGACGTCGTGCTGGTCTGTACGCTTGGTATCTCCATCTTGAGCGCAACGCGCGATCTCGCGGTGGCGCTGGTCGACGTCACCCAGCACGTCGCGCGGCTGACCGAGGCGATCGCGACGCTGCTGGTGCCGCACGATCTGCGCGATCACCCCGAAGCGGAGCCGCTGGTGAAGAGCGGCGCGGCGATCGCGTACAACAATGTTACCTTCGGCTATCCCGGCGGCGAGAAGATTTTCGAGCGGTTCAGCCTTCGTTTGCAGCCCGGCCAGCGCGTCGGCCTGGTCGGCCAGTCCGGCGGCGGCAAATCGACGCTGTTCACGCTGCTGCAGCGCTTCTACGATACCGACGAGGGCAGTATCACGATCGACGGGCAGGACATCTCGAAGGTCACGCAGCTGAGCCTGCGCGAGGCGATCTCCGTCGTGCCGCAGGACATCTCCTTGTTCCACCGGTCGATCCGCGAGAACATCCGCTACGGCCGCCCGAACGCGACCGACGACGAGGTGCTGCGCGCCGCGATCGCCGCGCGCTGCGATTTCGTCGAGAGCATGCCGGATGGTCTCGACACCATGGTCGGCGACCGCGGCGTCAAGATGTCGGGCGGCCAGCGTCAGCGCATCGCGATCGCGCGCGCCTTCCTGAAGGACGCACCGATCCTGCTGCTGGACGAGGCGACCGCGGCGCTCGACAGCGAGTCGGAAGAGGCGATCCGCGAGGCGTTGTCGCGGCTGATGCGGGGCCGCACGGTGATCGCGATCGCGCATCGCCTCGCGACGCTACGCAATTTCGACCGCGTGGTGGTGCTGAAGAATGGTAAGATCATCGAGGACGGCGCGCCGGACCGCCTGATGCAAGGCCACGGCCCCTATCGGGAATTGGTGACGCAGGAGATGAGCCGGCTCGCGAAGTTCGCCGCGTAAATCCAACAGTCGCGCTCGCGTTGGTTGCGTTTCGAAACAATGCGCAGGGGAGCAGCTCATGGCAGCCGAAGCCGTAACCCAGATCATCTCCGTATCGCAGACGGTGGACGCCGTCGCGGAGCAGACGTTCTACATCCCGATGACCGGGCCCGCAGCACGACCGCGGCGGTCCCTCAAGCACGACGACATGTTCATCGTGCTCGACAGCCATGGCGACATCGGCGCCTCCGCCGGCGGGCCGGACGGACTGTTTCACTATGACACGCGCTATCTGGCGCGGCTGGAGCTCGTGCTCGACGATCTCCAGCCGCTGCTGCTCGGCTCCAACCTGCGCGACGACAATTCGGCGCTGACCGTCGATCTGACCAATCCGGACATCTACCGTCAGGGCCGCCTGGTGTTTCAGAAGGACCTGCTGCACATCGTGCGCACGATCTTCCTGTGGCGCGGCACCGCCTATCAGCGCATCGGCGTGCAGAACCACGGTGACGCACGCGCCAGCTTCGAGCTGACGCTGCTGTTCGACAACGATTTCGCCGATCTGTTCGAGGTCCGCGGCGAGCGTCGCCCGCGCCGCGGGACCGGCACGAGCAAATTGCTCGGGCCGACCGACGTGCTGTTCGAATATCGCGGTCTCGATGACACCGAACGTACCACGGGGCTGCATTTCGACCCGCGTCCGACGCGGCTGTCGGTGAATGCCGCGACCTGGCAGATCGAACTGGATCCGCATGAATCGGAATCGCTGTTTGTGGCCGTGTCCTGCAACCGGCCGATCGCGGAGAAGCCTGCGCGCTTCTTCAGGGGCTTGCTCGCCCATCGCCGCGAGATGCGCCAGTCCACGATGGGCGCCGCCAGCATCGAGACCTCCAACAACATCTTCAACGAGGTGCTGTGTCAGGCCATGGCCGACCTCAACATGCTGATGACGGAGACGCCGCAGGGGCGTTATCCCTATGCCGGCATTCCCTGGTACTCGACGACGTTCGGTCGCGACGGCCTGATCACCGCGCTCCAGATGCTGTGGGTCGATCCGCGCGTCGCCAAGGGCGTGCTGCGCCGGCTTGCGCATTTTCAGGCCAAGGCGATAGATCCGCTCGCCGATGCCGCGCCCGGCAAGATCCTGCACGAGATGCGCGGCGGCGAGATGGCGGCGTTGGGCGAGGTGCCGTTCTCACAATATTACGGCAGCGTCGATTCGACCGCGCTGTTCATCCTGCTCGCCGGAAGCTATTTCGAACGCACCGGGGACGAGGCCACGTTGATCGAGCTATGGCCGGCAATCGAGGCGGGGCTGGCCTGGATCGACGGTCCCGGCGATCCCGACCAGGACGGCTTCGTCGAATACCAGCGCGCGACCGAAAAGGGGCTGGCCAACCAGGGCTGGAAGGATTCGTATGACGCGATCTTCCACGCCGACGGGCAGCTCGCGGAAGGCAATATCGCACTCGCCGAAGTCCAGGGCTACGTCTACGCCGCCAAGCAGCTCGCCGCGCGTTGCGCCTTGCGGCTCGGCAAGCCGGACCGTGCGCGTAAGCTCGAGGCCGAGGCCAGGGCGCTGGCCGAGCGCTTCGAGACGGCGTTCTGGTGCGAGGAGCTCGGCACCTATGCGCTCGCCCTCGATGGCAAGAAGCGGCCGTGCAAGGTGCGGACCTCGAACGCCGGTCAGGTCCTGTTCAGCGGCATGATCCGCGAGGACCGCGCCCGTCTCGTCGCAGCCGATCTGATGCAGCCGCATTTCTTCTCGGGCTGGGGCATCCGCACCGTCGCGCAAGGCGAGGTGCGCTACAACCCGATGTCCTATCATGACGGGTCGATCTGGCCGCATGACAACGCGCTGATCGCGCTCGGGCTTGCTCGCTACGGCCTCAAGCACTCGGTGGCGCATGTCTTCAAGGGATTGTTCGACGCGGCGACCTACATGGACCTGCGCCGGTTGCCCGAATTGTTCTGCGGCTTCCGGCGCGAAAAGCGGCGCGGCCCGACGCTCTATCCGGTCGCCTGCGCGCCGCAGGCCTGGGCCAGCGCGACGCCGTTCACATTGCTGGAAGCGGCCCTCGGCCTCGAGTTCGACGTGGCGCGCGGCGAAATTCGCCTGCGCAACCCGCATCTGCCGACGTTCCTCCACGAGGTGATCCTGCGCGATCTGCGCCTGGGCGAGTCCAGCGTCGATCTTCGCGTCAGCCGCCACGGCGACGACGTGGCGCTGGAGGTGTTGCGCACGCGCGGCCAGATCCAGGTCTCGATCGTGCTGGCGCGCTAGCGGCGCGCAAGGAGGGCGTCATGCGTGCGATCGGAGTATTGATTCTTGCCATAGCTATCGTCGCGAACCTGGCGGTCGCCACCTCGCGTGCCGCGGACGAGCCGCCCACGGACCCGAGTGAGGCGAATGCGCCGGCGACCCAGCCGCCGGCTTCGACCGTGCCCGTCACGCCGAAGGACGCCGCCCCGCCGCCGTCGGTGACCATCATCGGCGCGAGCGAGGCTCACGGCGTGCTCGGCCGCGACGTGCGCAGTGCTGCCGGTGAGGATATGGGCCGCATCGTCGATGTCATCGTCGATCGCGGCGGCCATGTCCGCGCCGCGGCTATCGATTTCGGCGGATTTCTCGGCGTCGGCAGTCGCAAGATCGTGGTGGACTGGAACGCACTGCGCTTCGGCAAGATCGCCAACAAGAAGGACAGCATCACGCTGGAATTGACCAAGGCGCAGGTCGCGGCCGCGCCGGAATACAAGGAAGACACGCCGATCGTGGTGCTTGGCGCGTCCGGCAGCCTTCAACCGCTGCAAGTGATCCAGTGAGGTGCGGGGAGGGCTGACCGGCTGTGCTGTTGTCGAGGAAGCCGAACCAAGCAGATCGCGATGGCCGCGTTGAACAGGACGACGTCGCCGTGCCATCGGCCGTTGGCATTCCGGCGCCGTCGCGCCAGAGCCTGCGCGGCCTCGACTGGTTCATCTTCTTCCTCGCCGACGTCCAGACCGGATTCGGTCCCTTCATCGCGGTCTATCTGACCACCCAGAAATGGACGCAGGTCGAGATCGGCCTCGTGCTGTCGATCGGCGGGATCGTCGCGTTGATCGGGCAGATGCCGGGCGGGGCGATCATCGATGCCGCGAAATCGGAGCGGCTGGTCGCCGGCCTGGCGATCGCGACGATCGGCGCTTGCGCGCTGGCCTATGCGGCAATGCCGATCTTCCCCGTCGTGGTGGCCGCGGCCACCTTGCACGCGGCGGCGAGCTGCGTGCTGGGGCCGGCAATTGCGGCGATCAGCCTTGGCCTGGTCGGTCCGCTCGCGATCGGCGAACGGCTCGGCCGCAATGCGCGCTTTGCCTCGCTTGGCAACGGCGTCGCAGCGGCGGTGATGGGCACCGCGGGCTATCTCTTGTCGAGCCGCTCGGTATTCCTGGTCACCTTCCTGCTCGCAATTCCGACCCTGATCGCACTCTCGCGCATCCGCGAGCATGAGGTCGATATCAGGCGTTGTCACGGCGAGATGCCGCCTGAAGCCGCCGACCGTGGCGACACCAATCTCTGGCATCTGATCCGGCAGCGTCCGCTCATTGTCTTCGCCCTCAGCGTGCTGCTGTTGCAGCTCGCGAACGCTGCGATGATGCCGCTGATGGCAAGTGCTGTGACGGCGCGGTCCAGCCAATGGGCAACGGTCCTCGTCGCATTTTGCATCGTCGTTCCGCAGGCGATCGTGGCGCTGCTGTCGCCGACGGTCGGCCGCAAGGCGCAGCTCTGGGGCCGGCGGCCGTTGCTTCTGATCGGATTCGGCGCGCTGATGATTCGCGGCCTGCTGTTTGCGACCGTGCGCGACCCGTACCTGCTGGTAGCAGTGCAGGTGTTCGACGGCATCACCGCGGCGGTGTTCGCGGTGATGATTCCGCTGATCGTGGCCGACGTCGCTTTCGGCAGCGGCCATTTCAACCTGGCGCAGGGCATCGTCGGCACCGCCATCGGCATCGGCGCGTCACTGAGCACGGCGCTCGGAGGCTATGTCAGCGACAAGTTCGGCAATGCCACCGCCTTCATCGGGCTGTCCGGCGTTGCCGCGACGGGGCTGTTGCTGATTCTCTTCGTGATGCCGGAGACACGGCGCACGGGTCTGGTCGCCACGAAAGAAATGGCCGGCTGAACGAATTCAACCGGCCAGTGGGTGGGGAGGACGTCGCAAAAATCAGGCGTCGAGATGCTGCAGGCGCTGACGGTTGCGCAGCACGATCTGGCGGGCGCCGGAGAAACCGAGAATGCCCTGGGCGTGAAGCTGCGACAGTGCGCGCGACACGGTTTCGAGCGTGAGACCGAGATAGTCGCCGATGTCGCGGCGGCACATCGGCAGCGCCATCATGCCGGCAACGGCGAGGCGGCGGTCCATTTCGAGCAGGAAGGTCGCAACGCGCTCCATCGCGGTCTTGCGGCCCAGCAGCAGCATGTGGTCCTCGGCGTGGCGAAGCTCGGAGGCGGTCATCGCCCAGAGCTTGCGGGCGACCTGGACGTCGGTGCCTGCAGCCTTCTCGAGGCTCGCGCGCTTCACGAGACGCACGGTGGTGTCGATGATGGCTTCGGCAGCAAGGCGGTGAGCGGGGCCGGATTCGAGGCCGAACACGTCGCCGGGAAGATGGAAGGCACCGATCTGGCGGCGGCCGTCCGACAAGAGCTTGTAGCTGCTCACTGCGCCTGACACGACCTGGTAGACATATTCGGCCGGCTCGTCCTCGCCATAGATCTCCTCGTCCTTGCGGTAGGAGAACTCCGTGGCGACGAGGCCGACATGGCCCGTGATGGCGCCGAACTGGTCGGTAACGGGATGGGCGGGAGCAATCTTGCCGACGATCTGGGTGTTGATCGCCTGGGTGTTGAGCGTCTGGGTCAGCATCTGCGCCATCTCCGTTGTGATGGAGCATTGCTACGCGGGATCGTGCAATCCGGAAATTTCGAGCGATATCTTAAGGACGATTACCTACGTAGAATCCCGTAGGTCAGGCGCGGGGACGGTCCTGGATGGCATGGCGGATGCACTTGACCAGGTTTTCGTCGAGAAGCGGCTTCAAAACCACGTCTTTGATGCCCGCCGTCGCAGCCCGGGCCGAGATGTTCTCGTCGGGATAGCCGGTGATCAGGATCACAGGCGCGTCGCGGTCGGATTCGCGCAAGTGGCCGGCGAGCTCGATGCCGTTGATGCCTGGCATCTTGTAGTCGATGACGTAGCAGTCCGGTCCAGGCGCGCCGCTGAGATTAAGCAGCGCCGTGGCGCTCCTGAAGGTTCGCACGGCGAAGCCGTCGGTCTCCAGCAGGAACCGCAGGGACCCCAGGACGGCGGCGTCATCATCGACCACATAGACGGTGCGGAGCGCTGAGGACGACGGCCGCTCATGATGTGAACCGACCTCGATCATGCTGCTTAGGCTAGCACAGTGCCGGGACGGGGGATTGACTTGCCTCAATCGTTGAGCATGCCGGCGCGCATCGCCAGCCGGACCAGTTCCGAGAGGCTGCCCGCCTGCATCTTGGTCATGACATTGGCCCGGTAGACCTCGATGGTGCGCGGGCTGATGTCGTATTCGCGGGCGATCAGCTTGTTGGACAGTCCCGCGATCAGCCCTTCCATGACTTGGCGCTCCCTGGGACTCAAGGACGCGACGCGGGCGGCGATGTCCTGCGCGACGGCCTCGCTCTTGGCGGCGGGCTCGGCCTGGCGGATCGCCGACTCGATCATGGCGGTGAGACGGTCGTCGTCAAACGGCTTTTCCAGGAAATCGACCGCCCCGAGCTTCATCGCCTCGACGGCGAGCGGCACGTCGCCATGACCTGTCATGATCAGGATAGGGAACGCGCTTTGCTGCGCCTTCATCCGCTTCAGCAGCTCGATCCCGTCGAGGCCGGGCATGCGCACGTCCGAGACGACGCAGCCGAAGCCGAGGCCGGGCATGGCGTCGAGAAAGGCGACTGCGTTGTCGAACAGCGTGACGCCGAAGCCGGCGGAATCCAGCAGAAAATTCAGCGAATCGCGCATCGCGGCGTCGTCGTCGATGACGTAGACATGTCCCTTGGTCGTCATGAATCAGCTTTCGTCGGTTGCCGGCAAGGTGAAGCGGAATGTCGCTCCGCCCGCTGCGTTGCTCTCGGCCCACATGCGGCCGCCGTGAGCCTCGATGATCGAGCGGCTGATGGAGAGCCCCACGCCCATGCCGGTGTCCTTGGTGGTGAAGAAGGTCTGGAACAGGTTTGGAATGACGTCGTCCCGGAAGCCCGAGCCGGTGTCGGAGACCTCCACCTCGATCATGTCGTCGCCGACGCGGGTATTGGCGACGACGAGCTCGCGCCGCGGCGACTGCGCCATTGCTTCGAGCGCGTTGCGAAACAGATTGACCAGCACCTGCTGGATCTGCACGCGGTCGGCAAGGACGAGATCGGCGTCGGGATCGAGGCTGAAGCGGAGCTGCACGTTCTGCTCGCGCGCGCCGGCGAGCCCGAGCGCGCCGGCCTCCTCAATCAGCTTGGACAGGCTCTCGACTCGCTTTTCCGATTCGCCGCGGGAGACGAAGTCGCGCAGGCGCCGGATGATCTGGCCGGCGCGCAAGGCCTGCTCCGCCGCGCGATCCAGCGCGCTTTCAACCTTCGGCATGTTGGGATCGCTGCTGCCGGCGAGGAGGCGCCGCGATCCCTTCATGTAATTGCTGATCGCCGCCAGCGGCTGGTTGAGCTCGTGGGCGAGAGCGGAGGCCATTTCGCCCATGGCGGTCAGCCGCGAGACGTGGACGAGCTCGGATTGCAATTCCTGGAGCCGGGCCTGGGTCTGCTGGTGCTCGGTGAGGTCGCGGACGAAGCCGGTGAAATAGGGCTCGCCGCCGGATTCCATCTCGCCGATCGACAGGTGCATCGGAAAAGTCGTGCCGTCGCGGCGCTTGCCGGTCACGATGCGGCCGATGCCGATGATGTGCGGATCGCTCGTGGTGCGGTAACGGGCAATGTAGCCGTCGTGGCGGGTGCGATCGGGCTCCGGCATCAGGATGCTGACGTTCTGGCCGATCGCCTCGTGCTCGGGCCAGCCGAACAGGCGTTCCGCCGCCGTGCTGAAGAGCTGCATGATGCCGTGGCCGTCGATGACGATCATGGCGTCGGGAATGGTGTGGAGGATGGAGCGGAGGTGACTCTCGCGCGTGCGCAGCGCCTCCTCGACCTGCTTCTCCTCGTCGATGTCGAGAAAGATGCCGCTGAGATGACGGGCGGCGCCGGATTCGTCGCGAATGAGTCCGGCCCGGGCGCGAATCCACTGTGCGCTGCCGGAGGCATTCGCGACCCTGAAGGAGACGTCGAAGCTGCCGCCACGTTCGGAAACGCGCTTGATCGCGCTCTCGACCCGCTCTCTGTCCGCGGGTTGAAGCTGCGACAGGAAGAGGTCGTAGCTCGCCGGCTGATCCCGTTCGACGCCGAGCAGAGCCCTGGCGGTATCGGACCAGTCCAATTCCCGCGTCGCGAGGTCGAGATCCCAGGTGCCGACGCCAAATCCTTCGATCCGAACGCGAAAACTTTCGCCTCGACCATCGTCCTGCGAGTGCGTTACGCGGGTCGGCGACAAGTGATGCTCCTAATCCTGATGCGGCGGCTCCGGACGCGGTTACCGCTTTCCTAATGTCGCCCAAGGCCGGGCCGGAGGCAAGTTCTGTCGCTTGCCGATGGACGGCAAGCCGGGGGCCGGTGGTCTCCTTGATCTATCTCATCTCCATGTGCGGAGGCAGGCGTAATTTCACCGAAGTCTTTGCACTGGAGAATTCCGATGACATACGCGACGGTGATGGTCAGCCTGGCGCTCGATCAGTCCAACGAGGCGCGTCTTCAGGTCGCCGGTGAACTGGCCGAACGATTCGAGGCTGATATCGTCGGGGTCGCGGCGGCGCAGTTTGCGCCGCCGCTCTATTTCACCGACGGCGCCGAGGCGCAAGCGCTGATCGACGAGGGCGAAGCTTCGATCAAGCGGCGGCTGGCGGGCCTGGAGGCGCAATTCCGTGCCGCTACCAAGAATCGTGGCGGACATGCGGAGTGGCGCAGCGCCATGGACTTTCCGGCGCGATTCGCCCTGGCGCAGGCGCGTTACGCCGACATCGTGGTCAGCGGCGGGCAGAGCCCGGCCTTCTCCGACGCGTTCGCGCTCGCAAGCCCCAAGGATCTGGTGATGCAGGCCGGCCGCCCGCTTCTCGTCGTCCCCGACCGTGCCAACTGGCTCGATCTGCGTAGCGTGCTGGTGGCGTGGAAGGACACGCCGGAGGCGCGGCGGGCGGTGGCTGATGCGCTGCCGATGCTGCGCAAGGCGAGGGACGTCACCGTCGCCACGATTCCGGAGCGCGACGACGATCGTTCGGTCGTGATGGCCGGCGTCACCGACGTTGCCGCCTGGCTCGCCCGCCACGGCGTCACCGCGACGGTGCGAATCTGCGAAGGCGCACGGAGCGAAACCGCCGCCGCGCAACTGGAGAAAGTCGCCGGCGACGTTGATGCCGGCCTGATCGTAGCGGGCGCCTATGGTCATTCGAGATTTCGTGAACTGATCTTGGGCGGCGTCACCCAGTATCTGGTCACGCAGACTGCCCGCAGCGTGCTGCTGTCGCATTGACGGCTGGCCGGAAAACAATCGAGGAGGACGCGCCGTGTACAGATTTCTTGAACAGACCGTCGACGGCTACATGACGCGCAACGTCAAGGCGGTGCAGCGCGACTGCGACTTGCTCGAGCTCAGCGAGATGTTCGAGACCGACGATTTCAACTCCTATCCGGTCGAGGACGACGGGCAGGTGGTCGGCATCGTCACCAAATTCGACATCCTGAAGTGCTTCGCTTTCACCCCGAGTCAGATGCTGCCCCGCTATCACGACCTGATGAGCCGCAAGGTCGGCGACGTCATGACGCCCGAATTCATCTATGTCAGTCCCGACACGCGCCTGACGCGCGTGCTCCAGATCATGGTCGAGCACCGCATCAGGAGCATCATCGTGCTCGATAACGCGCAGAAGCTGGTCGGAATCATCGCCCGCGAGGACGTCATCGCGGCACTCAAGGCGACGGCAAGGGACTGACTTCCTTTTTCCTCATGTTATGAGTCGTAGGGTGGGCAAAGCGCAGCGTGCCCACCATTTCTGCCAGCGGTGTTGGATGGATGGTGGGCACGGCGCAAGCGCGCCTTTGCCCACCCTACGATTCTGCTCTCGCGGAGCTGCACCCCTCACCCAAGTGAGTTTGTATATCCCGGCGGCGCTGCCCTCTCCCGCAAGGGGAGAGGGCACATCAACTGCCGGCTCCGCGGAAATACGGGGCAATCCCCAAAGAATGAGCCGATCCAGAACTTAAGTGCCGCTCTTGATTTCAATCAATTCCCCGCGAGGGTGAATGTGGTTTCTGGCGGCGTGTTCTTTCAGAGAGAATCCGCATGAGCCAGCCCTCCATTTCCAAATCCATGACATCAGGTGAAAGCGGCTTGGCTGTCGTGTTCGCAGTCACCGCCTTCCTCTGCGTGATCGCTTCGGCCAAGGCGCTCGATGCGCCCTTCGCCTTCCATGCCGCGCTCAGCGCGGCGGCGAGCCTGGCTGCGGTGTTCGTCATCGTCAACCGCTACCTCGACCGTCCGGCGGCGCTGCCGCCGGCGGAGATCAACGGCCGCCCGAACTACAACATGGGCCCGATCAAGTTCTCCTCCTTCATGGCGATGTTCTGGGGCATTGCCGGCTTCCTCGTCGGCCTTCTCATCGCCTCGCAGCTGGCCTGGCCGGCGCTGAACTTCGACCTGCCCTGGACCAGCTTCGGCCGCCTGCGGCCGCTGCACACCTCCGCCGTGATCTTCGCCTTCGGCGGCAACGTGCTGATCGCGACCTCGTTCTACGTGGTGCAGAAGTCCTGCCGCGCGCGCCTCGCCGGTGACCTCGCGCCCTGGTTCGTCGTGGTGGGCTACAACTTCTTCATTCTGATCGCCGGCACGGGCTATCTGCTCGGCGTCACCCAGTCGAAGGAATATGCCGAGCCGGAATGGTATGCCGATTTGTGGCTGACCATCGTCTGGGTTGTCTATCTGCTCGTCTTCCTTGCCACCGTCATCAAGCGCAAGGAGCCGCACATCTTCGTCGCGAACTGGTTCTATCTCGCCTTCATCGTGACGATCGCGGTGCTGCATCTCGGCAACAACCCGGCGCTCCCCGTCTCGGTGTTCGGCTCGAAGTCCTACGTCGCCTGGGGCGGCATCCAGGACGCCATGTTCCAGTGGTGGTACGGCCACAACGCGGTCGGCTTCTTCCTGACCGCCGGCTTCCTCGCCATCATGTACTACTTCATCCCGAAGCGCGCCGAGCGGCCGATCTACTCCTACCGGCTGTCGATCATCCACTTCTGGGCCCTGATCTTCCTCTACATCTGGGCCGGCCCGCACCATCTGCACTACACGGCGCTGCCGGACTGGACGCAGACGCTGGGCATGACCTTCTCGATCATGCTGTGGATGCCCTCCTGGGGCGGCATGATCAACGGCCTGATGACGCTGTCCGGCGCCTGGGACAAGCTGCGCACCGACCCCGTGCTGCGCATGCTCGTGGTCTCCGTCGCCTTCTACGGCATGTCGACCTTCGAAGGCCCGATGATGTCGATCAAGGTGGTCAACTCGCTCAGCCACTATACCGACTGGACCATCGGTCACGTGCATTCCGGCGCGCTCGGCTGGGTCGGCTTCGTCTCCTTCGGCGCGCTCTACTGCCTGGTGCCGTGGGCGTGGAATCGCAAGGAGCTCTACAGCCTGAAGCTCGTCAACTGGCACTTCTGGGTCGCGACCCTCGGCATCGTCCTCTACATCTCGGCGATGTGGGTGTCCGGCATCCTCCAGGGCCTGATGTGGCGCGCCTACACCTCGCTCGGCTTCCTCGAATATTCCTTCATCGAGACCGTCGAGGCGATGCATCCCTTCTACATCATCCGCGCCGCCGGCGGCGGGCTGTTCCTGATCGGTGCGCTGATCATGGCCTACAATCTCTGGATGACCGTTCGCGTCGGCGAGCAGGAAGCCCAGATGCCCGTCGCTCTTCAGCCGGCGGAATGAGGAGCTAAAGCAATGTCGTTCTGGACACGCCACCAAGTCTTCGAAAAGAACTCGATCATCCTGATCGTCGGCATCCTGCTGGTGATCGCGATCGGCGGTCTCGTCGAGATCACTCCGCTGTTCTACCTCAAGAGCACGATCGAGAAGGTCGACGGCGTCAGGCCCTATACGCCGCTGGAGCTCGCGGGACGCAACGTCTACGTTCGCGAGGGCTGCTATCTCTGCCACTCGCAGATGGTCCGCCCCCTGCGCGACGAAGTCGAACGCTACGGCCACTTCTCGCTCGCCGCCGAGAGCATGTTCGACCACCCGTTCCAGTGGGGCTCCAAGCGCACCGGTCCGGACCTTGCCCGCGTCGGCGCCAAATATTCCGACGACTGGCACGTCACCCATCTCACCAACCCGCGCGCGATCGTGCCGCAGTCGGTGATGCCGGGCTATCCGTTCCTGAGCCATAGCGAGGTCGATCCGGACACGATCGCCGACCACATGCGCACGCTGAGGACCGTCGGTGTGCCCTATACGGACGACCAGATCGCCAGTGCTGGCGCCGATTTGAAGGCCCAGGCCGACCCGGAAAATGCCGGCCCCGATGCCTTCAACAAGCGCTACGCCAAGGCCGTCGTGCGCAATTTCGACGGCAAGACCGGCACGCCGACCGAGATGGACGCGCTGATCGCGTACCTGCAGATGCTCGGCACGCTGGTCGACTTCAAGATCTACAACGAGAAAGCCAATCTTCGCTGAGAAGGCATGAACGATGAAAGCTATCCTGACAGTCCACAATCTAGCGTCCGAGCTCGTGACGACGATCTGGACGCCGGTGTTCGTCGCGATCTTTCTCGCGATCATCGCCTACGCTTTTTGGCCCCGTAACAAGGCTGTTTTCGATCAAGCAGCGCACCTGCCGTTGCGGGAGGAGTGAGAGACCATGACCGATCATCATAGCGACATCGATTCCGTCTCCGGCAAGTCCACGACCGGACATGAATGGGACGGCATCAAGGAGCTCAACACGCCGCTGCCGCGCTGGTGGGTGATCTCGTTCTATATCACCATCGTCTGGGCGGTCGCCTACTGGATCGTCTATCCGGCCTGGCCGCTGATCTCCAGCAATACCACGGGCATGTTCGGCTACTCCTCGCGCGCCGACGTCGCGGTCGAGCTCGCCAACCTCGAGAAGATTCGCGGTGACAAGATGGTGGCGCTGGGCGCGGCCTCGCTCGCCGACATCGAGAAGGACCCGGCCTTGCTGGCGCTCGCTCGCGCCAAGGGCAAGACCGTGTTCGGCGACAATTGCGCGCCCTGCCACGGCTCTGGTGCCGCCGGCGCCAAGGGCTATCCGAACCTGAACGACGACGACTGGCTGTGGGGCGGCACGCTCGACCAGATCATGCAGACCATCCAGTTCGGCGCGCGTTCCGGTCATGCCAAGACCCATGAGGGCCAGATGCTCGCCTTCGGCAAGGACGGCGTGCTGAAGGGCGACGAGATCGTCACGGTCGCCAATTACGTGCGGTCGCTGGCTGGCCTTCCGATCCGCAATGGCTTCGATGCCGCCAAGGGCGAGAAGATCTTCGCGGAGAATTGCGTCGCCTGCCACGGCGACGGCGGCAAAGGCAACCCGGAGATGGGTGCACCGAACCTGACCGACAAGATCTGGCTCTACGGCTCCGACGAGGCGAGCCTGATCGAGACCATCAGCCAGGGCCGCGCCGGCGTGATGCCGGCCTGGGAAGGGCGGCTCGATCCCGCCACCATCAAGGCGATGGCGGTCTACGTCCACTCGCTGGGCGGCGGAAAATAGCAGATCCCGTGGCTCAAAGGAGTCTAGCGGGGGCGAACAAAAGCGCCCCCGTTTGAGCTGGATCAAATGGCGCAACGATGTCGGGTCTAGGTTTAATCGCACCTCTTCGAGAAGTTCTAAGCGATGAACAAGACCGTGAACCCGAAAGACCTCACATCGGACGACCACAACGGGCCGCTCTACGCGGCCCAAAAAAAGGTCTATCCCCAGAGCGTCTCCGGCACATTCCGCCGGATCAAATGGAGCCTGATGGCGGTCTGCCTCGGCGTCTATTACTTCCTCCCCTTCGTGCGCTGGAACCGCGGTATCAGTGCCCCCAGCCAGGCGGTGCTGATCGATCTTCCCAACAGCCGCTTCTACTTCTTCTTCATCGAGTTGTGGCCGCAGGAGGTCTACTACTTCACCGGCCTGTTGATCGTGGCCGCGGTGGTGCTGTTCCTGATGAACTCGGTCGGCGGCCGCATCTGGTGCGGTTATCTTTGCCCACAGACGGTGTGGACCGACCTGTTCTATGCCGTCGAGCGTCTGGTCGAGGGTGACCGGCGCGAGCGGATGAAGAAGGACAAATCCTCCGACCCGCTGAAGCTCGAGCGGATCTCCGAGATCGTGCTCAAGCATTCGATCTGGCTCATGATCGCCTGGTGGACCGGCGGCGCCTGGGTGCTCTACTTCAACGACGCGCCGACCCTGGTGAAAGAGCTCGTCACCTTCCAGGGGCCGATGATCGCCTATGTCTGGATCGGCATCCTCACCGCGACGACTTATCTGCTCGCCGGCTACATGCGCGAGCAGGTCTGCACCTATATGTGCCCGTGGCCGCGGATCCAGGCCGCACTCACCGACGAATGGGCGCTCAACGTCACCTACCGCTACGACCGCGGCGAGAAGCGCACGTCGGTCAAGAAGGCCGCCGAGTTGCGCGCGCTCGGCGAGCAGGTTGGCGATTGCGTCGATTGCTACCAGTGCGTCGCGGTTTGCCCCACCGGCATTGACATCCGCAACGGACCGCAGATGGAATGCATCCAGTGCGGTCTCTGCATCGACGCCTGCGACAACGTGATGACCAAAATCGGCCGGCCGAAGCGGCTGATCGGCTACGACAACGACATCAACATTCAGCGCCGCCAGGAAGGCAAGGCGCCGATCTACCGCATCGTCCGCCCCCGCACCATCGGCTACAGCGCCATTATCGCGGCCATCGGCGGCTTCATGATCTACACGCTGGCGACGCGCAGCCTGCTCGACGTCAACGTGTTGCACGATCGCAATCCGGTCGCGGTCAAGCTCAGCGACGGCTCGATCCGCAACGCCTACACGGTGCGCCTGCTGAACAAAAGCGGCTACGACCGCATCATCGCGATCGACGCGAACGGTCCGGCCAACGCGACCATTCACGTGATCGGCGTCGATTCGGTGACCCCGGACCGGCCGATGATCGTGATCCCGCGCGACTCCACCAGCGAGCTGCGGCTGCTCGTCACCGCGCCGGCCGAGAACAATCCGGAGAAGTCGGTCCCCGTTCGCTTCCACGTCACCGATATCGGGCTCGGCGAGGTCGCTTCCGCCACCGACAATTTCGTCTCGCCTTAAGAAAAGTCTGGAGTGAGCCATGGCATCCGCCCCGAAGCCGCTGACCGGAACAAAAGTCTTCCTGATGCTGGTCGCTTTCTTCGGCCTCGTGATCGGCGTGAACGTCACCATGATGAAGCTCGCGATCGCGACGCTGCCCGGCACCGATGTCGACAGCCCCTATGCCGCCGGCCTGACCTACGACCGCGAGATCTCGGCGGCGCATGATCAGGCCGCGCGCAAATGGAAGGTCAACGCCTATATCGAGCGCCGCAACGACGGTGGCGCCGTGGTCCAGGTCGAAGCCCGCGATGCCGGCGGCCAGCCGATCGCCGGACTGAAATTCGGCGGACGCCTGGAGCGGCCG
The DNA here is from genome assembly GCF_023074055.1 of Bradyrhizobium sp. 141. Taxonomy (GTDB): domain Bacteria; phylum Pseudomonadota; class Alphaproteobacteria; order Rhizobiales; family Xanthobacteraceae; genus Bradyrhizobium. Next base: position 168,678 of record NZ_JADPKR010000103.1, on the reverse strand, counting down.
ACCGACAAGCGCTCCGATCTCGCCGTCGAGCTCACCGAGGCCGGCATCGGCCTCTATCGCGGCAACGCAGCGTCCGTCGCGCCGGGCCAGTGGGACTTGGTGATCGAGGGCGAGGCGCGGGGGACGCGCGTGTTCCTGTCGCGCAACCGCGTGATCCTGAACTGAAGGACTTCGACATGCACGTCACGCGGGATTTCTCGCACTACGTCCGGACCGCGGGCGAGGGCGTCCAGCACATCGATCTCGCGGTCGAAGGCGTTCACTGCGCCGGCTGCATGGCCAAGATCGAACGCGGCCTGTCTGCCATTCCCGACGTCACGCTGGCGCGCGTCAACCTCACCGACCGCCGCGTCGCGCTGGAATGGAAGGCGGGTACGCTCGACCCGAGCCGCTTCATCGATCGGCTCGAGGAGCTCGGCTACAAGGCCTATCCGTTCGAGACCGAGAGCGCGGAGGTGGCGGAGGTCGCCGAATCGCGCTTCCTGCTGCGCTGCCTCGGCGTCGCGGCGTTCGCCACCATGAACGTGATGATGCTGTCGATCCCGGTGTGGTCGGGTAACGTCTCGGACATGCTGCCCGAGCAGCGCGACTTCTTCCATTGGCTGTCGGCGCTGATCGCATTGCCGGCGGCGGCCTATGCCGGCCAGCCGTTCTTCCGCTCGGCCTGGCGCGCGCTGTCGGCGAAGACGACCAACATGGACGTGCCGATCTCGATCGGCGTGATCCTGGCGCTCGGCATGTCCGTGGTCGAGACCATCCACCACGCCGAGCACGCCTATTTCGACGCGGCGATCATGCTGCTGACTTTCCTGCTGGTCGGCCGCTTCCTCGACCAGAACATGCGGCGGCGGACCCGCGCGGTCGCCGGCAATCTCGCGGCGCTGAAGGCGGAGACGGCCGCGAAGTTCGTCGGATCTGATGAGATCTCGCAGGTGCCGGTGGCCGCGATCCATCCCGGCGACATCGTGCTGTTGCGGCCCGGCGAGCGCTGCGCGGTCGACGGCACCGTGATCGAGGGCCGTTCGGAGATCGACCAGAGCCTGATCACCGGCGAGACGCTCTATGTCACGGCCGAGCACGGCACGCCGGTCTATGCCGGATCGATGAACATTTCCGGCACCCTGCGGGTGCGGGTTTCGGCCGCCTCCGAGGCGACGCTGCTCGCCGAGATCACGCGGCTGCTCGACAACGCGCTCCAGGCGCGCTCGCGCTACATGCGCCTCGCCGACCGCGCCTCCCGGCTCTACGCCCCGGTGGTGCATGCGACCGCGCTCATCACCATTCTCGGCTGGGTCATTGCCGGCGCGTCCTGGCATGACGCGATCGTGACCGGCGTTGCCGTGTTGATCATTACCTGTCCCTGCGCGCTGGGGCTTGCCATTCCGACCGTGCAGACGATCGCCTCCGGCGCGATGTTCAAGTCCGGCGTGCTGCTGAATTCCGGGGACGCGATCGAGCGGCTGGCCGAGGCCGACCATGTCATCTTCGACAAGACCGGCACGCTGACGCTGCCCGATCTCGAAGTGATGAATGCCGCCGACATTCCCGCCGATGTCTTCGAGCTCGCGGGCCGGCTCGCGCTGTCGAGCCATCATCCGGTTGCCGCCGCCGTCGCTCAAGCGGCCGGCGCCAGATCGCCGATCGTCGGTGCGGCCGAAGAGGCCGGGCAGGGCGTCCGTGCGACCGTGGACGGCGTCGAGCTCCGCCTTGGCCGCCCTTCTTTCTGCGGCGCGGAGGCACTGGTCGGCAGCGCCATGGTCGATCCCGAAGCTTCCATCGTCGCTTTCAGCAAGGGAAGCGACAGGTTCATCCTCTCGGTCCGCCAGGGCCTGCGTCCGGATGCGCAGGCTGTGATCGCGGCACTGAAGGCGCGCAACATCGGCATCGAGATTCTCTCCGGCGACCGCGAGCCGGCGGTGAAGGCGGCGGCCCATGCGCTTGACATTCCCGAGTGGCGCGCCGGGCTCACGCCGGCCGACAAGATCGCGCGGATCGAGGAATTGAAGCGGCGCGGCGCAAAGGTGCTGATGGTCGGCGACGGCATGAACGACGCGCCGTCGCTCGCGGCAGCCCATGTCTCGATGTCGCCGATCTCGGCCGCGCATCTGAGCCAGGCCACCGCCGACCTCGTCTTCCTTGGCCGGCCGCTGGCTCCGGTGGTCGCGGCCATCGACGCTTCGCGCAAGGCACTGCACCTGATGCGGCAGAACCTGTGGCTTGCGATCGGCTACAATGTCCTGGCGGTGCCAGTTGCGATCAGCGGCGTCGTGACGCCGCTGATCGCGGCGGCGGCCATGAGCGGATCCTCGATCCTGGTCATGCTGAATTCGCTGCGCGCGCGCAGCGCCTCGCGGGAGATCATGTGATGGAGATCCTGGTCATCCTGGTCCCACTGGCGCTGATGCTTGGAGGTGCTGGTCTCGTCGCCTTCCTCTGGTCGCTCCGCAGCGGCCAATACGACGATCTCGACGGCGCCGCCTGGCGCGCCATCGCCGACGACGAGCAGCCGCAGGAAGCCCCGGCGAAACGCTGAGGGCCTGCCCGTTCATCGAATTGCCACAGGCCTTGCGGATTGTTCGGTCTCGTTCTCAGCCGAGATCCTGCCATTGGTCGCCGAGAAAGATCTGGAATCGACCCTCGATCAGGTCCGCGCCAATGCGGCGGGACCGGTTGCGGGCGTGTTCGGTCCTGACACGCTGACCTGGCGGATCGACCGGGAGGCCGTCATCTTCCTCGGCGCCGGACGCGCGTTGTTGCTGCAACTGGCGCATCCCTGGGTCGCGGCCGCCATCGCCGAGCATTCGCGCACCTTGGCCGATCCGATCGGCCGCTTCCATCGCACCTTCGACATCGTCTTTGCCATGGTGTTCGGCTCGCTCGACCGGGCATTGCTATCGTCCCGGCAACTGCATCGGCGCCACGGCATGATCGTTGGCGAGATGCCCGAGACAGTCGGCCCCTTTGCGGCAGGTTCGCGCTATTGTGCCAACGACATTCCGTCGCTGCGCTGGGTTCATGCGACGCTGGTGGAGTCCGCGCTCATGGCGCACGATCTGGTCCTGCCGCCTTTCTCGGCGGAGGAGCGCGAGCGTTACTGGAGCGAGTGCCGGCTGTTCGGTGCCTTGTTCGGATTGACGGCGGACGACCTGCCGGCGGACTGGTCGGGCTTTAAGGCCTACACTGCGGCGATGACGCAGTCGGAGACGTTGACCGTCAGCCCGGCGGCACGCGAGATAGCCGCGCAGATCTTTGGCGGCGCGCGTCCGTGGTTGCGGCCGCCGCGTTGGTATCGCGCGCTCACGGCGAGGATGTTGCCGGAGCGCCTGCGCACGGGCTTCGGGTTTGAGGCCGATGATCGGGACGAGAGGGCGGCCGACAGCGCGCTGCGATGGATCAGGCGCATCTATCCAAGATTGCCGGATAGGCTGCGCTACGTCGGGCCCTACCAGGAAGCGCAGGCGCGGCTGCGCGGCGAGCCGCAGCCGGACTGGATGACCCGATGTCTCAACAGGGCGTGGATCGGCCGGCCACAGATGGATGTGCGCGGGAAGGGGTGACGGGCAAAAGCTATCATCCGTGTCCCGGACAAGCTGCAACGCATAAGCGTTGCGGCGCAGAGCCGGGACCCAGAGGCCAGGAGCTCTCGTGCAGCATGGGCCCCGGCTCAGCAGCCACCGTCGAAGAGACGCTGCGCTGCATCCGGGGCACGAATGTGAGATTCGCTTTCTCCACATCGTCATTGCGAGCGCAGCGAAGCAATCCAGACTGTCACCGCGGAGGCAGTCTGGATTGCTTCGTCGCTTCGCTCCTCGCAATGACGGAGTGTGAGGACGCGCCGTCGCCTCTCACACCGAAGCCAGCTTCCGGTACAGCGCGCTGTAACTTCCCGCCGAGACGCTCCAGGAGAACGAGCGTCCCATGGCGCTGCGACGCATGGTGTCGAGCTGGTCGTGCGCCACGAAAGCCGAGAAGGCTCGGCGCACGCCGCCGAGGAAGGAATCGCGCGAGGGTTTCGAGAACAGGAATCCGGTCTCGCCATCGGTGATGGTCTCGGCGAGGCCGCCGGTCTGGTGCCCGATCGGCAGCGAGCCGAAGCGCTGGGCGTACATCTGGCTGAGCCCGCACGGCTCGAAGCGCGAGGGCATCAGGGTGAAGTCGCTGCCGGCAAAAATGCGGCGCGCCTGGGCGTCGTTGAAGCCGATCACGACGCCGATGGCGTCGGGGCGGCGGCGATGCGCGTCGATCAAGGCCTGTTCGAGCGCCGGCTCACCGGAGCCGGTGACCACGATCTGCCCGCCGGCATCGACGATCTCGTCGGCCGCCGACAGCACGAGGTCGATGCCCTTTTGATGCACGAGGCGGGCGACGATCCCGAACATCGGGCCGCGCGAGACCGCAAGCCCGAACTGCTTGCGGACGTAATCCGCGTTGGCCTTCTTGCCGATCCAATCACCGGCGCCGAATTGCTGGGCGAGCTGGGCGCAGGAGAGCGGGTCCCAGCTCTCGTCGATGCCGTTGAGGATGCCGGTCAGCTCGGCGGCGTCCGAGCGCAGGCGGAGCAGACCCTCCAGACCGCAACCGAACTCGGCCGTCGTGATCTCCCGCGCATAGGTGCCACTGACGGTGGTGAGGTGCGAGGCGTAGACGAGGCCGGCCTTGAGGAAGGAGACCTGGTCGTAAAATTCGACGCCGTCGATGTGGAAGGAGCTCTCCGGTGCGCCGATCCGCCGCAGCGAGTCCTTCGGGAAGAGGCCCTGATAGGCGAGGTTGTGAATGGTCAGGATCGACGGCAGCTTGGCGCCGCGCCAGGCAAGATAGGCCGGCACGAGCGAGGCCTGCCAGTCATTGGCATGGATCAGGTCTGCTGCCCAATTCTTGTCCAGCTTGCCCATGGCCAGCTCAGCGGCTGCCGAGGCAAAGCGCGCGAAGCGGATGTCGTTGTCCGGCCAGTCGCGCCCGGACTCGTCGCCATAGGGGTTGCCGGGCCGATCGTAGAGTTGTGAGCACAACAGCACGTAGACCGGCATTCCGTCCTTCGTCGCGGCCCGGCCGAGCGAGCAGGCCGGCATTTCCGCGAACGCGGGGCAGCGGCCAACGATCTGAATATGCGTGAGTTGCTCGATGATATCGCGATAGCCGGGCAGCAAGATCCGGATATCGGCAAAGGAGCGAAGGGCGCGGGGGAGAGCGGCCGAAACGGCTCCAAGTCCGCCAACGCGGACGAAGTCATCCATCTCTGTGGTGACGAACAAGACCCTCAAGAACAGCTGCCCTCTTCCGATCCCGTTTGCTGCTATGCAAGAACGGGTCCAGTTGTCCCGGAATTCTTAAAGCCCGCCCACGCGGCGCGCCCGTTCGGTAAACACTTTCCTACTCAGCCGCCGCCCTCTAGGGTCGCCGCATCAACAACAGAGAACTTCGATAGTTCCTAAGAGACCCAAGGACGTAAGCAGGCATGCAGCTAGCAGATAAGCATGAGGGGACGACGACAAAGGCCTTCGCGGGGCTGCGGGTCCTGGATTTTTCGACCACGATCGCAGGTCCCCATTGCACGCGGATGCTTGCCGACATGGGCGCCGAGGTCATCAAGATCGAGACAGACGGCGGCGAGACGATGCGGACCCGGCCTCCCTTGCGCCAGGGGTGCAGCACCGCGTTCGGCCAGCTCAATGTCGGCAAGAAGAGCCTGGTGCTCGACCTCAAATCCGAAGACGGCAAGGAGACGGTCCGCCGGCTGGCGGCGACATCAGACATCCTGGTCGAGAACTTTCGCCCCGGCGTGATGCAGCGGCTGCGGCTTGACTACGACAGCCTGCGTCAGATCAACCCGAAGCTGATCTACTGCTCAATCTCGGGCTACGGCCAGACCGGTCCCTCGGCCGAGCTGCCGGCCTATGCGCCGGTGATTCACGCGGCCTCCGGCTACGACATGGCGCATCTCTCCTACCAGCCCGGCCGCAACCGCCCCGATTATTGCGGCATCTATCACGCCGACGTCGTCACCGGAACCTACGGCTTCGGCGCGATCACGTCCGCGCTCTATCAGCGCACCGTGACAGGGCTTGGCCAGCACATTGACGTCTCCATGATGGAAACGATGCTGTCGCTGACGCTGACCGAGTTGCAGACCTCGCAATTCACAGTGAAGGCGACCGCGCGCCCGATGTTCGGGCCGACCGAGACGGGAAACGGCTATGTCATGATCACTGTCGCCAGCGAGAAGACGTTTCAGGGCTTGATGGGCGTGATCGGCCGCCCCGCCTGGATCTCCGACCCGCGCTTCTCGACCTACGCCGCGCGCCGCGAGAACTGGGTCGAGATGATGGACGGCGTCGAAGCCTGGTCACGGCAACTCACGACCGATGCATGCCTTGCTGCGCTGGGCGCGGCCGGCGTGCCGGCTTCGGCCTATCGCACCGTGTCCGAGGCGCTGGCCGATCCGCAGCTCGCGCACCGGCAGGCGCTCTCCGAGGTGCGCGACGAGGGCGGCTCCTTTCAGGTGCTCAACCTGCCGTTCCGGATGTCCGGCGCCGACACCACGCCCGCCAGGACAATGGCCGTGCTCGGCGAGCACACGGATGCGCTGCGCGACGAAATCGGCCTCGCCGATGATGCGCCAATTCCGACAGGCAAAACGGCCGCGACACGCTGAGGCCGAGTGTCGTGCGGCAAGCAATGCGGCCTTGCGTTCCGTCGGCTTGTCATCATCGGCTAGCGTCAACTAGACAGGCCCCGGTTTGTCTCGTCACGCCACCCGTGGCATGGTGGCGATAACGACAAGCATGCCGGGAGGACGCCGATGAAGAGTTTCAAGGTTGCCGATTTCAAGGCGCCGCTGCAGGAGTTCGACGAGGCCACGCCGCAGCCCTCGGGCACGCAGGTGCTGATCAAGGTGAAGGCGGCTGGCGTCTGCCACAGCGACCTCCACATCTGGGAAGGCGGCTACGATCTCGGCCATGGCCGCAAGCCGCTGTCGCTGAAGGACCGCGGCATCAATCTGCCGCTGACCATGGGTCATGAGACGGTCGGCGAAATCCTGGCCTTCGGCCCCGACGTGAAGCCCACCGACCAGGGCGACGTCAAGCTCGGCGACGTTAGTCTCGTCTATCCCTGGATCGGCTGCGGCAAATGCGCCACGTGTCTGGCGGGTGACGAGAACATGTGCCTGACGCCGCGCTCGCTCGGCGTCTATTGCGACGGCGGCTATTCCGATCACATGCTGGTGCCGCATCCGCGCTATCTGCTCAATCTGAAGGGCCTCGACCCGGCGACGACCGCGCCCTATGCCTGTTCGGGCGTCACCACCTACAGCGCGCTCAAGAAAGTCGAGCAGCATTTCGACACGCCGATCGTGATGTTCGGTGCCGGCGGCCTCGGCCTGATGGCCCTGTCGCTCCTAAAGGCGATGGGCGGCAAGGGCGCGATCATGGTCGATATCGACGCCAGAAAGCGCGAGGCGGCGGAGAAGGCCGGCGCGCTCGCCACCGTCGATCCCAAGGCGCCGGATGCGCTGGAGCAGCTTGCGAAGAAGGCGGGCGGGCCGATCCGCGCCGTGATCGACCTCGTCGGCAACGCCGCGACGACGCAGCTCGGATTCGATTGCCTGACCAAGGGCGGCAAGCTCGTCATCGTCGGCCTGTTCGGCGGCGGCGCGACCTGGGCGCTGCCGCTGATTCCGATCAAGGCGGTGACGATCCAGGGCAGCTACGTCGGAAACCTGCGCGAGACGCAGGAATTGCTCGAGCTCGTGCGCACCAAGAAGGTGCCGCCGATCCCGGTGACGACGGCCCCGCTCGCCAAGGCCAACGACGCGCTGGTGCAATTGCAGCAGGGCGCGGTGGTCGGGCGTACGGTGCTGACGCCGTAACGAACGCTCTCTCCTCCGTCATTTGCGAGGAGCGAAGCGACGAAGCAATCCAGACTGCCCCCGCGGAAAGATTCTGGATTGCTTCGCTTCGCTCGCAATGACGACTTGGCTAACTTCTTTCTCGAGGCCTTCCATGTCCGCAAACAACGCCTTCCATATTGCCGTGCTTGCCGGTGACGGCATCGGTCCCGAAGTCATGGCGCCGGCCATCGAGGTGCTGCGCAAGATCGAGCAGAAATCGGATCTGCGATTCCGCTTCACCGAGGCCCCGGCCGGCGCCAATAACTATCTCGCCACCGGCAAGTCGATGCCTGACACCACCATCAAGCTGTGCGAGGAGGCGGACGCTATTCTGCTCGGGGCCTGCGGTCTGCCGTCGGTGCGCTACCCCGACAATACCGAGATCGCGCCGCAGATCGAGCTGCGTTTCATCTTCGATCTCTATGCCGGCGTGCGGCCCGCGCGTCTCATTCCCGGCGTGCCGAGCCCGATCGTCGGTGCCGACCAGCGCGGCATCGATCTCGTCGTGATCCGCGAATCCACCGAGGGCCTGTTCGCCTCGATGGGCAAGGGCGTCGTCACCCATGAGGACGCCCGCGAGACCATGGTGATCACGCGCCGGACATCAGAGCGCCTGTTCGAGTTCTCGTTCCGCCTTGCCGAGCGGCGCAAGGCGCGCGGCAAGCCCGGTGCGCTCACCTGCGTCGACAAGGCGAATGTGTTCAAGGCGTTTGCGTTCTTCCGCGGCATCTTCGACGAGATCGAGAAGAAGCATCCTGATGTGAAGACCGACCGGCTCTATGTCGATGCCTGCTCGGCGATGCTGGTCAAGCGACCCTGGGATTTCGACGTGATGGTGATGGAGAACATGTTCGGCGACATCGTCTCCGACATCACCGCGAGCCTGATCGGCGGCCTCGGCATGGCGCCGTCGGCCGACATCGGCGACAAATACGCCGTGTTCCAGCCCTGCCACGGCACCGCGCCCGATATCATGGGGCAGGGCAAGGCCAATCCCACCGGCATGATCCTGTCCGCGGCAATGATGCTGGACTGGCTCGCCGACAAGCACGGTATCGAGAGCGCGGCGGAAGCCGGTGAGACGATCGAGCGCGCGGTGGATCAGGTCTATGCCGGCGGCATCAAGCCGATGGAGTTCGGCGGCAGCAACGGCACGGCGGATATTACCAAGGCGGTGCTGGCGGCGCTGTAGTCGAACGCCACAAGCAAAGGGGCCTTGCGGCCCCTTTATTTCGTTCACCAGCGACGCCAGTGGCGGTGACCATAGCCCCAGCGCGGGCCGCCATAGTACCGGCGCGGGCCACCGTAATAGCCATAGGCGCGGTAATAGTTCGGGCGCCAGAAGCAACGGCCCCAGGGGTTGCAGACCCAGCGCACCTGATCGACATCAGCGGCCGGTCCGCTCGCGATTCGATCCGCCTGCGGAATGCCGTTCGGCATTGCCGCGAGCGCCGAGCCCGAGGCGAGCGCCGCACCGCCCAAGGCAGCCAGACCGAGAACAGCAAATTTGAATTTCATCGCAATCTCCCTCGTTGGTGGCGAGAGAACCTGCGACAGATCAACTGGTTGCTATCAAGGTGCGGCCGTGCGCGGATTTAATCTTCCTGAATGAAGGTTCAGATTCAGCGCCCCTGGAACTTGGGTCGGCGTTTCTCCATGAAGGCTTGCCGGCCCTCGCGGAAATCCGCGCTGTCCATGCAGGCATGGCCGACCGCCTTGATCGCCTCCATGTCGCGCTGGCTTTCGTCCTTCAGCACCTGCGCGATGGTGATTTTGGCGGCCTTGATTGCGAGCGGGGCGTTCTCGGAGATGGTCTGCGCGATCGTCATGGTCTCGCCCCAGAGCTCGCCCTCCGGGAATACGCGCTCGACGAGACCGATGCGCAGCGCCTCGGCGGACTCGATCCGCATGCCCGTGTACATCAAGAGGCGCGCCCAGGACGGGCCGACCAGCGACACCAGATGCTTCAAGCCCTCATAACCATAGGCGATGCCGAGCCTGGCGGCGGGAATGCCGAACTGGCTGCCGTGTGCGGCGATGCGAATGTCGGCGAGCATCGCGACCTGCATGCCGCCGCCGAGGCAGAAGCCCTCGATGCAGGCGATCGTCGGTTTGGGATAGTCGGCGAGCAGCGCACGCTGTGCCGCGCTGCGCTTGGCGTATTCCTCGGACGCCGCCGCGTTATGGCGTGTCTTCTCGAACTGGCTGATATCGGCGCCGGAGACGAACGCCTTGCCGCCGGCACCGCGCAGGATCACGACGCGCACCATCTCGTCGTCGCGCAAGGCCGTCAGCGCCTCGCCGAATCCCTCCCACATCTCCAGCGACATCGCGTTGCGCTTGTCGGGATTGTTAAAGGTGATCACGCCGACGCCACTGGCTGCGTGCTTGAGGATCTTGCCGTCGGCGTAAGGTGTTTCGGTCGTGCTGGAAATGTCGGGCATCGCGCGCTCGCTTGTCATGTGCGAGGGGCAATGTGCTGCGCGGGTGCTTGCGGGGTCAACCGGAGCAGGGCGCGCGAGTCTGCATCGGCCTGTTCCGCGATTGCATGGCGCCTCGTCCTAAGCATCGTGCCGCAAAGAAAAAGGGGCGGTCGAACCGCCCCGGAAAGGCCGCACGCAAGCGCGCGAGCCGGAATATGCTCGTCCGGTCTCGTTCAATCCGGCCGCGCCCCCGCGACGCGGCGGATTGAAGATCGACCCTTAAGGCAGACCGTCGATCGATCTCAGCTTTCGTTCGCTGCGATCGATTCCATCAGCGAGACGAGCTGACGCTGCACCGTCTGGTCCTTGATCTTGCTGTAGGCGCGCAGCAGGCGGAGGCTGAAGGCGCTGTCGAGGAACAGCAGGCTTTCGACTTCGCGGGCCTTGTTGTCGCCGTCGTAGAAGAAGGTCACGGGCACATCGAGGGCGGTGGCGATCTGCTGAAGTCGAGCCGCGCCGACGCGATTGACGCCCTTCTCGTATTTCTGGACCTGCTGGAAGCTGACGCCCAGCTTCTCGCCGAGCTCCGCCTGCGAGATCTTCATCTCGACGCGCCGCAGACGGATCCGTTTGCCAAGCTCAATGTCCGGCTTGCCGGCACTGCGCTGCTTCATTCTTTTCGCCGCTGCTTTCATCTCTGTTCTCACCTTTGTTCTTCGGTTGAAAATCCCCCGAAGAGCTGGGTCAGGGGTTCGCCCATATACGAGTTCTTGAATTCATGCGGGTGCACGAACTCTTCCTTAAACCACGGGAAGCGAGCCGGACTGAAAGCTTCGATCAGCCAGTCAATCATGTGCCGCACGCGCGGAATACGGCCGCTACCGGGATGGTAGGACAACCAGATATCCAGCGGTCGGTTCAGCTCGACCTCCAGTGGAATCAATTTCCCGCCAAGCGCAATGGCATAGCTGGGGAAGACGCCGATGCCGGCGCCATTCGCGACGGCCCAATAGTTGGCGCTTGAGACGTTGGTCTTCATGACCAGGAGGTCACGTTCCGAAACGCCGGGGAAGAAGCTCTCGAAGGATTCCTTGGCGGCGAGCTGGTCGGCGAATTGCAGCACCAGGCGATGCTTGATCAATTCCGCCGCCGAACGCGGCGCGCCATGTTTTTCGATGTATTTCTCGGAGGCCCAGAACATCAGGTGCATGCGACCGAGCCGCACCAGCTTGATGTCGAGCGCCGAGGGACGCGACAGATGGATGGCGACGTCGGCCTCGTGACGCGAGACGTCGGCCGAACGCATCGCGCAATGCAGGTCGACCAGAATCTTCGGATAGGCCTGCTGGAATTCAACCAGGCGCGGGGCGAGCCAGAACGTACCGAGTCCCTCGGTGACGGCGACCCGAACCTCGCCGGACAAAGCATTGGCCATCGAATCGCTGGCGCGCAGCACGTCGAAGGTGGCGGCCTCCATGCGCTCGACGGCGGAGACCACCAGCGCGCCTTCATCGGTCAGATGGGTGCCGTGGACGTCGCGGGTGAACAGCGTCGTGCCGGTCTGGCGTTCGAAATCGTCGATTCGCCGGCGCACGGCATTGATCGACAGCGACAAGCGCTCGGCCGCCGAGCGGAAACTTCCGCATCGGACGACTTCCAGAAATATGCGGGCCGTATCCCAATCAGAGAGGCCGCTGAGATTTGTCTTTGGGCGTTCCGCCAGATGAACGCCCCTTTCCGCTAAGGAGTGCATACAATTTCCTTCGGGCGACTAAACTGGCAGAATCTGGCGCAAACCACAACCACTGCGGGTTGGGGGACGTAAAGTTTTGAACGTCATCCTTACTACCTCGTGGGTGGTATCGGAGTGCTGCCAATGGCTGGGGAATCGGGCGCACTATTTGCCCGGATGAGGGGTGTAGCGTGAGTTCCGTTGCGAGCCGCGAAATGGCTGCGGAATTGCAGGCGCTGTCCGCAATGAATGACCATGCGCGAGAGCCGGCGCCGTCTCCCTCGACGGATCAATCACAGCGCGCCAGGCGTTTGCTCCCGGACCGCTTCGACAATGGCCAGCTGCGCAGCGCGGCGATGTCGGCCAGAATCGCGGTTCCAGGGCTGAACCCGACTGAAATCAGGTTCGGAGGCGCAGCGGCCTCATGCTATCCTCGGTATTCCATGGGGGCCGAAGGGGTCGTCACAACCACGTCTCGCAGGCCGAATTAACGGAAAGAACGCCGGTGTCGCATTCAGACGAACAGTTGCAGTCGGTGCTGGAAACGCTTGAGGAGTGCCGCAGGGTTCTCAACGCGTGCGACAGCCGTGAGTCGGCCGAGCTGCTGTCCATCGTCATCCTCGACGTCAGGATGAAACTCAAAGGAATTGACAGTGCCGATCTCAAGGCGCTGTGCGACGAAATGCTGCGGAGCGCTGCGAGCGAACCGCCGTCCCCTTCCAAGCAGACGCAGGACCAGCCCCGGCGTCCGCTGCTCCGCGTGGTGAAGTAGCCGCGCCGCCGAAGCTCGCTTTTTGGCGAGGTTTGTGCGCGTCCCGATGCCGCACCTGTGATCGCAGACGGCATCGGGCGGAGCCCTGGTTTCGTGCGCCTCTGTTGCGCATTCCCCGGCATCGGCTACACCAGAGCCGGTTCGGCTCCGGGCCGGGCGCATTCCGCCGCGCGCCCGACCGGCACCTGAGATGGCTCAGACGGCATCATGCAAAATGTTTCGATCCCGGCGGCGCTGATTGCCGGCCTCGTCAGCTTCCTCTCTCCTTGCGTCCTGCCGCTGGTTCCGCCGTATCTGATCTATCTCACGGGCGCCACGATCGAGCATGTCGAGAGCGACGAGCCGGCCTCGACCTCCAAGCGCGCGATCATGATGTCGGCGCTCCTGTTCGTGCTCGGTTTCTCCACGGTGTTCGTCGCGCTCGGCGCCAGCGCCTCGCTGATCGGCGGGCTGATCCGCGCCTGGTCGGCCGAACTGTCGATCCTCGCCGGCCTCGTCATCATCGTCATGGGCCTGCACTTCCTGGGCCTGACGCGCATCGGCCTGTTGATGCGCGAGGGCCGGCTGCCGATCCCCAGGCCTGTTGGCCTCTGGGGGGCCTATATCATGGGCCTCGCCTTCGCCTTCGGCTGGACGCCCTGCATCGGCCCGATCCTCGCCGCGATCCTCTCGATCGCCGCGGCTGAAGCCACGGTAACGAAGGGAGCCGGCCTGCTCGCGGTCTATTCCGCCGGCCTCGGCATTCCCTTCTTGATCGCCGCGCTGATGATCGAACAGTTCTCCGCGCTTTTCGCGCGCATGAAGGGCCACCTCGTCACGGTCGAGCGCGCCATGGGCGTGCTGATGGTCATCACCGGCATCGGCTTTCTCACTGGTGCGGTCTCGAATGTGAGCATCTGGCTGCTCGAGACGTTTCCGGCGCTGCAGACGATCGGGTAGAACTGCACAGTTTCCGGGGCATGCTCTAGTTGCTGCCAGCGGTGATTCCGCGCTCCCGGATGAGCGATCCGAATCGCTTGGAATCCTCGCTGGCTCTTTCTCCGAACGCTTCGGGCGACATTGCCGCCGGCACATTGCCGACCGCCATGATGCGCTCTTTCAACGCGTCGGTTGCAAGCGCCCGGTTGATCTCGGCGTTCAGGCGCGCGACGATATCGCTGGGCGTTCCCGCCGGCGCGTAGACGCCGAAGACGGCGTCCGCGTCAAAGCCGGTGAGGCCTAATTCGGCGAGCGTCGGCACATCAGGGAGTTGATGCGAGCGTTGCGGACTGCCGATTGCAATGGCCCGGAGCCTGCCCGCCTTTACATGCTCGATGGCGATGCCGGGATCGAACAGGAAGTCGAGTTGCCCGCCGAGCAGATCGTTGAGTGCAGGTGCCGCTCCACGGTAAGGCACGTGGACGGCATCCGTACCGGTCATCTTCTTGAGCAATTCCGCCGCGAGATGCGGAGAACTGCCGACACCGGGCGATCCGAAATTGCGTTTTCCCGGGTTGGCCTTGAGGTCGCCGATGAGCGCGTTGAGATCTTGCGCCGGATTGTCTACCCGGACGACGAGATAGAAGGGGACACGCGCAACGGAGGCGACGGGAACGATGTCCTTGGCCGGATCGAAAGGCATGGTGGCATAGATGTGAGGATTGATCGCGACCATGCTGCCTGAGGACATCAGCAGGGTATAGCCGTCCGGTGCGGACCGGGCCACCGCGTCGCCGCCGAGATTTCCGTTTGCGCCGGCCTTGTTTTCGACGACCACGGGCTGGCCGAAGGTCTCGCTGAGCGACTGACCAATGAGCCGCGCAAGCAGGTCGGCCGCCCCTCCCGGCGGGAAGTTGACAATGAGGCGCACGGCGTGAGTGGGCCAGGCCTGCGCGAGTGGCGGCTGTGCCGACGATGTCTGGGCCAGCGCTGCCGATATCATGCTCGCGGTGAAAGCGAGCGCGATCACAATGCTCCTCATGTTCGTCTCCCTCGGTTGTTTCATCGGGACAGATTGTTGGATTCCCGGTCTGTCGCCGGGATTGCGTTCCCCATGCGGGAGAGGACCCGGCCGACGCCCCTTAACCAGCGAGGAAATCGCCAATCGCCATGACGCAGGCTGGCTCTTCCTGCATCGCGAAATGTCCGACGCCCTGCACGATATGGATGCGTGCTTTCGCAATCTCGCTGGCCCAGAGCTCCGCCTGGCTGGCGGGGGCCAGCCGGTCCTTGTCGCCCCATACGATGAGCGTTTCGTTGGGGATCCGACTCAGCCAGCGACCAAGATTCGGGTGTCCCATGCCGTGGGCCTTCCGAATATTGCCCAGCGCCTCGCCCTCCCTGTCCCTCGCCGCAATGAATTGCTCCGAAGAAGGAGCAAGCGACCCTCCGGGAAAATACCGGGCGGCAACCTTCGTGCGATGCGCCAGGTATTGTGGCAAATCCTGCGGGGCGACTTTGCTGACGTCGGTGGCGCGATGATCGGGGTGATTGAGGCCGGCAGGGGCGTTGAGCACCAAACGGGCAAAACGCTCGCCGGCCACCACGGCGATTTCCGCGGCCATCCATCCGCCCATGGAATGCCCCACGAGGTGCGGTCGATCCAGACCCAACGCTGCGATGAGCCGCAGGTAGTGAACGACCAGATCCTGCATCCCGCAAATATGCGGTGCGGGCCCAGTCTCGCCGAAGCCGGGATGAAACGGCAGATAGACCCGAAACCTGTCGGCCAGAGCGCGGGCCCATTCATGCCCCTCGATCGTCGCCGCGCCATGGAGCGCCAGCACGGCAGGGCCGGCTCCTATGACCTTGATCGCAGTGTCGATGCCATCGATGTCGAGCCTTATCGTTTCGAAGGTCACGTCGGGGTCCTAGCTTGTTCGGTGATCTCTTCATCAACCGATGTGAGCGCGACGCATTTGGGGGATGACCTCCCCGCCGAAGAGGGCGATCGATTCGAGCCGCCGCGGCGAGGAGCTCCTGCCAAGCATCGCGAGAAGATGGCCGGCGCCGGATTGGCGGCATTGGTCGATGACTTGTTCGGCGACCTGCGCCGGAGTGCCCGCGATATAGTCGTCGTCATGCAGCGAAAATCCGGCTCCGGCCCGCGGTGCATCCAGCAGGGAGGATGAGCGCTCGACGACGCGCGGATCGCCGGCCACGACTTTCCGTGTGGCTGCCTTTGCGATCTCGGATTCCTCTCGCGCCAAGGCGGCATCGCGAGAGATCGAGATGTTCCGCCGGATGGCGAGCTGATCGGGCCCCGCCGGCAGTCCCAGCCGCGCAGCCTCGCTGCGATACGCGTCGAAGATCTCCGAGACGCGACCGACCGACTCGAAGCCGGTGCAAATCTTGGATCGCCTCTGCGCCGATTTCTGTGCGGAGCCGATGCTGACGACAGTTGTCCATTTGGGCGGGGAGGGCTGTCGAAAGACGCTCGGCATCAGGGTCAGGTTTTCGAGCTTCCAGTGTTTCCCGCTATGGTTGACGACAGGGTTTGCGAAGGCTGCGTCGATGATGTCCAGAGCCTCGTTGAACCGTTCGCGGGCCTCCTCCATCCCGAGGCCAATCCGGGCCAGCTCCTGAGGTACGCCCGCAGCAAAGCCGATTTCCAGGCGCCCGCTTGTCAGATGGTCGAGCATTGCCAGTTCTTCGAAGAGGCGCCACGGCTCATAGAATGGCACGACGTTGCCCATCGTTCCCAGACGCAGCCGGGTCGTTTGCCGAGAGATCGCTGCGATCAGGAGATTGGGCGACGGGCTCAGCGAGAGGCCGAAGTGATGTTCGCTGAAGAATATGCCCTCGAACCCGAGCCGCTCGGCCTCCAGCCAGAATGTGAGACCCTCGCCGAAGGCCGCGGTCACGGCATCGGACAACGATGTCCCGTCGCTCGAGGCCGGGGCCTGCATGAATTCAAAGATCCACGGCTTGATCAAGATATTCCCTCCCGCACATGGCCTTGTTGGTCGGCTGTTTTGTTGAACGGCATTCTTGACGGGTTTTTGAAATTTGGAAAATCGATTATATTGATCCGTGATATTTACGGCATGGATGTATCCGGATGCGATTCGAAGGCCTGGACCTCAATCTTCTGATCGCGCTCGATGCCATCCTCGAAGAGCGCAGCGTCATGGCGGCAAGCCGGCGCCTTCATCTCAGCCAGCCGGCGATGAGCGCCGCCATCGGGAGATTGCGTCAGTATTTCAACGACGAGATATTCACGATCTCACAGCGAAAGCTGGTGCCGACGCCATTGGCGCAGTCACTCGAAAAGCCTACGCGGGATATATTGCTGCGTATCCGGGCCAATTTGATCTCGCCTCCGAAATTCGACCCTGTGAGCTCGGAGCGGCGCTTTCGGCTCGTCGTCTCCGATTATGCGAGTATCGTGTTGATGCACGCCGTGATGAAGCGCGTCTATCGGGCCGCTCCACGCGTGTGTCTCGAAATCCTGCCCTTCAGCGACCGGGTCGGTGATCAGCTTCAGCGTGGAGAGGTCGATTTCGTCGTGATTCCGGATACAGGTCTCATTGACGGCCATCCGAGCCTGCATCTGTTTGCCGACGAGTTCTGTTGCGTCGCGTGGAGCGGAAGCCGCCAGATCGGGCGTTCGATCTCGCTCAACCGCTATCTTCAACTCGGGCATATCACGGCTCAGCTCGGACCCATCCGCGGGCTGTCGTTTGATGAACGAGCGCTCGTCCAGCTGGGCTACAGGCGTCGCATCGAGGTCATCGCACCGAATTTTACCGCGATGGCGGCGATGGTGATCGGGACGGACCGCATCGCGACAATGCATCGCCGGTTGGCGGCTATCTTTGCACGAAACTTTCCGCTGAAGCTGCTGCGCGCGCCGGTCCGCATCCCGGCATTTCGCGAAGCCCTGCAATGGCCGGCATCGTTCCATATGGATCCGGGGCTGGTCTGGTTGCGCGAGATCATGACCGACGTTGCTCGCGAGGTTGACCGGACGCCGGCGACGCAGATGAGGATTGGGTAGAAAGTCTATGGCGAATGTGCGCCCCTAGTTCTTGGTGAAGCGCGCCAGCGCCTTGCGATCGACATCGATTCCGAGTCCCGGCCCGTCCGGCACGCGCACGACGCCCCTCGCATGCTCGATCGGCTCCTTCAGGATCGCCTGCCGGATCGGATGCTCGGTGCGGTCGAATTCGAGCATCGGCTCCAGCGGTGCCAGCGAGCTCGGCGTGTGCGACGGTAGAACGGCGAGAAGCTGGAGCGAGGCGGCGATCGCAATCCCGGTGCCCCAGACATGCGGATTGTAGCGGATGCCGAACGCTTCGCTCATGTCGGCGATCTTCTTGCATTCGGAGAGACCGCCGGCCGCGCAGGTGTCTGGCTGGGCGATGTCAAGCGCGTGCGCGGCGAACAGATCGCGGAAGCCGAAGCGGGTGAACTCGCACTCGCCGCCGGCGATGGGGATCGTCAGCGCGGATCTCACCGCGCGATAGCCCGCGACGTCCTCCGGCGGTACTGGCTCCTCGAACCATCCGATGTCGTAACGTTCGATCACGCGGCCGAGCCGGATCGCGGCGACCGCGTCATAGGCGTGGTTCGCATCGACCATTAGCGCGACATCGGGGCCGATCGCCTCGCGCACGGCGCGCGTGACTGCGGCATCCTCCGCGAGGCCGAAGCCGACTTTCAGCTTCACGGCGCGGAATCCTTCCGCGGCGTAATCGGCCGCTTCCTCCGGCAGATACTTCAGTGGATCGCCCGATCTGCGCCGGTAGAGGCCGGTCGCATAGGCGGCGACCTCCGTGCGCGCCGCGCCGCCGAGAAGCTGGTACGCGGGCACGCCAAAGTGCTTGCCCTTGATGTCCCACAACGCGATATCGATTCCGCTCAGCCCCTGGATCACGACACCCTTCTGGCCGTGGTCGCGCAAGCGAGCGTAGACGGTCTGCCACAGCACGTCGGTGCGCAGCGGATCCTCGCCGATCAGCCATGGCGTGACGCTTCCGACCACCGCCGCCGTCATCCGCGCCGGCCCGTAGCATTCGCCCCAGCCGGTGAGGCCCACATCGGTCTCGATCTCGACCAGCATCGCTGTGCGCATGTCGTACCAGGCTCGCGAATAGGCGAAGGGCTGGGAGAGCTTGGTCTCAAGGATGTGCGTGTGCACATGGGTGATTTTCATCGCCGATGTCCCTTCGGTCTATTCAACGCGCCTCGTCCAGCGTGCAGATCACGGTGCAGACCACGCCGCGCGGCAGGAAGTCGACGGTTGCCTCGCCGCCGAGCTGGTCGCGTGCGCTGCGCTCGATCAGGCGCGAGCCGAAGCCGCGCTGCACCGGCGCCGTGACCGGCGGTCCACCGATCTCGGTCCAGATCAGCCGCAGCCGTGGCTTCGGCGCATCGGCGATGACCTCCCAGTCCAGTGTCACCCGGCCGGTCTCGTTGGACAGGGCGCCGTATTTCGCGGCGTTGGTGGCGATCTCGTGCACGATCATCGACAGCACCACGGCGAGCCGTGGCGACAGCGGCACCGCGGGACCGGCCATGCGGATGCGGTCGGGACCATTGAGAAGGAAAGGCTGAAGGGCGCGGGTAATCACGTCCCGGAGCTCGGAGCCCGCCCATTTTTCCTGGCTCAGAAGGTTATGCGCTTCGGCCAGCGCACCGAGCCGGCCCTCGAACTTGGTCCGCTCGTCCCGGCTGGCGCTGCGGAAGGTCTGCACCGCGATCGCCTGCATCAAGGCCAGCGTGTTCTTGACGCGATGGTTGAGCTCCTCGATCAGGAGATTGTGCAGCATCTCGCCGCGCGCGATCGTGGTGGCCATCCTGACCGCGAAGGTCAGGCCGGTCAGCAGCAGGATGCCGCCGATCAGGCTGGTGATCGCGATGTTGCGCCAGAGCGGTGCAATCAGCGAGCCTTCGTCGACGCCGGCGGCGATCGTCCAGCCCGTCAGTCCCGATCGTGTGTAGGCAGCGGCCAGGGCGACGCCGTCGAGCGATACCGTTGGGAGCGCTGCCTCGCTACGGCCGAACATCTCGGCATACAGCGATGGGGAAGCACGCTTGCCGAACGATTCATCCGGGTTCGGCGCGCGTGCAAATACGATGCCCTTGGTGTCGAGCAGAGACACGGTCCAGAGCTGGTCGGGCCGCTGCTTCTCCACCAGTTCCTGAAAGATGCTGATCGGCGGGCTGAAGCAGAGGTCGTAGATCACCTCGCCGTTGCGGAACACCGGAACCTCGACGGTGAGCACCTGCCGCCCATTGATCGCGCCTGTGAACAGGTCGGAATATTGCGGCGACCTGGTCGCGAACACCTTTTCGATGATCTCCAGATGGCCGCGCGGCGCTAGGCTTGCAGTGTCTTCCGTTGCGGAGGAGAACAACAGCCGGCCTTTTCGGTCGGAGATCAGCACCAGGCCGCCCTTGCCGTATTGCTCGACGAAGCCGAGCGCGATGCGGCGGAAATTTTGGAAGTCGTCGTTGCGCAGCGAATTCGTCAGCGCCAGAACCTGCAGGCCGCCGGTCATCCGCTGCACCTCGGAGTCGAGCACGAGGCGCATGCTGCGCACGTTCTCCAGCACGCGGCGGCTCGCGTCGCTTCGATCCTGCTTGTAGTTGTAGAAGACAATGCCAACCGCAAAG
This sequence comes from Bradyrhizobium sp. 141, assembly GCF_023074055.1. GTDB lineage: Bacteria > Pseudomonadota > Alphaproteobacteria > Rhizobiales > Xanthobacteraceae > Bradyrhizobium. Next base: position 148,264 of record NZ_JADPKR010000103.1, on the reverse strand, counting down.
ACGATCAGCGGCAACATCGTCCCCGTGACGAGAAGAGCGAGCCGGACCGGCAGGGTGAGCTTTGACAAACGCAGGCGTCCCGGTTCCGGCGCAGCGGCGCCGGATTATGATTTTGGGAAGACCATACGGGCGGGACTTGCGTGGCGCCACGATTTTCGCATCCGCAAGCCGCCGAGAGCTGCGATTTTGCAGCGCAGTCCGGGATGCCCGCGCATCAGCTCAGGCTCATTGCGGTCAAAAGTAGACACATGATGTAGGCAGCCGCCAGGCTGAGCTGCAAACCCGGGCCTCTCGATGCGATGTCATGCGGCCGGCGAGGGCGACCAGCTTTGCACTGGCCACCCACGCCTCGATCAATCGATTTCCTCAACCAGCGCACGTGCACAGCGTTCCCTGGCACAGGAACAAATTACCATTTTTTCCCGTTTACAGATCGACCGGGCCGGAAGCCCGGCGATTGGAGGAGGAGAAAATGAAGCTGAGAATAGCGACCGCAGCGCTGATGCTTGCTGCATTGTCCCTGCCGGCGTTCGCGGCCGACGAGTTCTATGTCGTCCAAGACCTCAAGACCAAGAAGTGCACCGTCGTCGACAAGAAGCCGACGGAGACGTCCATGACCGTGGTCAGCCCGTCGGGCACGATCTACAAGTCGCGGACCGAGGCCGAAAGCGGCATGAAGACCGTCAAGGTCTGCACGTCGAATTGAGGAGGATGACAAATGCCAGTCTTTATTTTGTGGGCCGTGCCGGCCGTTCTGGTGATCGGCGGCGGCATTTATCTGATTGGCCATATGCACTAGGCCTGCATCAGCAGGCGAACGGACCTGTGCGCGCAGCGCACAGGTCCGGTAAGTCTTCGGACCTCGCAAGTTTTCGGATTTTTGAGAGCGCGGACCGCGCGCCGGCCCGAGCGCGAGTTGCAGTGCAACAGGTCGTGCAGGGGAGCCCTGCGACGAAGGAGTACCTCCAGCGCAGTCGAAATGACTTCCGTCCCGGCGAGGTTTTTCATACGCTTCCTCCAGCAAGCCGCATACCGGCTGCGCTCACGCCCCGGCGACAGGGGCGGAGCATCAAAGGGAGGGGAGACGATGAAGCGAAGGTCATTTCTCGCTGGTATCGGCGCGACCACTGCGGCGGCGACGATTGGCATGCCGTCGATCCTCAGGGCGCAAGCGCCGATCACCCTGAACGGAGCCGTGCAGTTCAACGACGACCACGCCTTCAACCGGGCGCTGCTCCGGTTCGAGGAGCTGGTGAAGAAGTATTACGGCAAGCCCGTCAATTTTACCCTGCACAGAAACTCCTCGCTCGGCCTCGAGAAGCAATATTTCGAGTACATGTCGCAGGGCAAGGCGGTCGATTACGGCATCGTCTCGCCGGCCCACATGTCGACCTTCGCCAAGGCTGCCCCGTTCATCGATGCGCCCTTCGTCTTCAAGGGCATCGAGCACATGAACAAGGTCGTCGAAGCCAATATCCTGGCGCCGATCGCCGATGAAGTCGCGGCGAAAGCCGAGGTGGTTCTGATCGGTTATTCCGGCGGCGGCATCCGCAACATCTTCGCCAACAAGCCGCTCAAGAATCTCGCCGATCTCAAGGGGCTCAAGGTTCGCGTGCAGGGCGCGCCGATCTGGTCGAAGACCTTTGCGGCCGTCGGCATGAGCCCGACGGTGATCGCCTATAACGAAATCTACAACGCGATCCAGAACGGCGTGATATCGGCCGGCGAAAACGAGGCGGCCGGCGTCGAGGCGATGAAGTTCTATGAAGTGGCTCCGCACCTCAACCTGACCCAGCACGCCGTGTCGATCCGGCCGATCTGCTTCTCGGTGAAGACGCTGAAGACGTTGCCGAAGGATTTGCAGGACGCGATCATGAAGGCCGGCAAGGAGGCCGGCGACTATGGCCGTCAGCTCGAGTCGAGCGAAGAGGTCGTCAAGCTCGACACGCTCGAGAAAGCCGGCAAGCTCAAGCGCGTCCCCTTCGAGGAGCGGGACGCCATGAAGAAGCTCGCCGACCCCGTGATGGCCACCTACGCCAAGGAAATCGGTGCGGAAGGCATTTTCGAGAAGATCAACGTCGTCTGAGGTCGCTCTGTCCGCCGACAGCATTCCGGGCAGGCCCCGCTTCCTGCCCGGACATGGCGGATGACTGCCGCACGGAGTCCCAATGTCTGAAATGCCCGTCCCGTCCACACCATCGCTGTGGCGTCGCGTCACGGCGGCCTATGCGAAACTCCTGGAATTTCTGCTGGCCGCCTGTGTCGGCATTCTGGTCATTCCGGTCACGCTGCAAATCGTCTCCCGCTACACGCCCCTCATTCCGTCCTACATCTGGACGGAGGAGATGGCGCGATTCATGTTCGTCTGGACGATCATGATCGGGGCCATGGTCGGCGTGCGCGAGGCGCAGCATTTCGAGGTCGACGTGTGGCCGGACCTGTCGCGGCGGTCGGAGGCTGCGGTGCGGATCCTGGCGCGGACCGGCGTATTGGCGCTGGCGCTGGTGTTCGTGTCGGCCGGCCTGGAGTTCACCCGCTTTGCCTGGAATAGAACGTCGGAGCTGGCCGATCTGCCGCTTTGGCTGATTCACGTCGCCTGGCCTGTGACCGGCGTGACGTGGATCGTCTTTGCGGGTGAACAGATCATCGATGAAATGCGCATTCTGGTTGGGGCAGAGCGATGAGCGGCAATGTACTCTCTGCCGGACAGGCCGCGATGGTGCTGTTCGGGGTCTTCGTCGGCCTGCTCGTTGTGCGGGTGCCGGTCGCTTTCGCGCTCGGCCTTGCCTGCGTGCCGATCCTGCTGATCGAGCCTCATCTCTCGATGATGATGCTCGCGCAGGAAACCTTCAACGCCTACAATTCATTCATCCTGCTCGCGGTGCCGTTCTTCCTGCTGACGGCCAACCTGATGAGCATTGGCGGCATCACCGATCGCCTGGTGGCGCTGTCGCGCTCGATGGTCGGGCACTGGCCGGGATCGTTGGCGCAGATCAATGTCGTGTTGTCGGTGTTCTTTGCCGGCATCTCGGGCTCCTCCACCGCTGATGCGGCGAGCCAGTCCAAGATCTTCATCGATGCGCAGACCAAGGAGGGCTACGATCTCTCGTTCTCGATTGCCATCACGGCGGTGTCGGCGGTTCTGGCAGTCATCATCCCGCCGTCGATCCTCATGATCGTGTGGGGCGGGCTGATCTCGACCTCGATTGCGGCGATGTATCTGGCCGGCATCGTGCCGGGCCTGCTGATCGCAGGCGCGCAGATGGCGACGGTGCACGTCTATGCCGTGCGCCGCGGCTACCCGACCTATCCGAAGACAAGCTGGGTCGAGATGCGATGTGCCATTTGGAAGTCAATTCCGGCGCTGATGACGCCCTTCATCATCGTTGGCGGCATTCTGCTCGGCTGGTTCACCGCAACCGAGTCAGCCTGCGTCGCGGTGCTGTATTCGGTCGCGCTCTCGGCATTCTTCTATCGAGAGACGGGCATCCGGGAATTGTACAAGGCCTTGCTCGACACCGGGCGCCTTGCCGGCGTGGCGCTGTTCTGCGTCGGCACCGCAAGTGCCTTCGGCTGGCTGCTCGCCTATTACAAGATCCCGGAAGAGCTGCTGGCCAACGTCTCGACATGGGGCATGGGCACCGTTGCGGCCGGCTTCTTCATCGCCTTCTGCTTTCTGGTCGTGGGCTGCTTTCTCGACGCCATCCCGGCGATTGTCATCGTCGGCACCGTGCTGGAGCCGCTCGCCAGGTCCGTCGATCTCCATCCGGTCCAGTTCGCGATCATTTCCATCGTATCGCTGGCGTTCGGACTGGTGACGCCGCCCTATGGATTATGTCTGATGATCGCCTGTTCGATCGCAGGCGTGCGGCTGCGCTATGCTCTGAAGGACACGGTGATCATGCTGATCCCGATGCTGCTCGTGCTCGCGGCCGTCATCGTCTGGCCAAGCGTGTCGCTGTTCCTGCCGCGTCTGATCGTGCCGGAAATGCTCAAATAAGCAACTGACAGTGGATCCCGCAGCCGACGGCTGCGGGATCCAGCCAATTTGTTACAGGTTGCTCTCGGTGATCGCAGCGTAGACCATGCTGCGCAGCTCGCGGCGGAGCGGGTAGGCGCTCGACGGCAGCACCTGCGTCATGAAGATGGCGATCAGCTCCTCGGCCGGATCGATCCAGAACGAGGTCGTTGCCGCGCCGCCCCAATTGTATTCGCCGGGGCTGCCCGCGATCAGCGTTTCGGCCGGGCGCATCGTCACGGCAAAGCCGAGGCCGAAGCCGATGCCGTTGTAGGTTGCTTCCGAGAACAGCGAACGCGATACCTCGGGCAGGGCGCGTCCGCCCGGAATGTGGTTGCTGGTCATCAGCGCCAGCGTCTTCGGCCCGATCAGCCTGACACCGCCGAGCTCGCCGCCGTTGAGCAGCGCGCGGCAGAAGGTGAGATAGTCCGCGACCGTCGAGCAGAGGCCGCCGCCGCCCGAGATGAAGGAGGGCGGAGACAGGAAGGAGCTCGTTGTCGGGTCGTCCTGAAGCGTCAGGCCCTCGCGTCGCTGGCCGGCATGGAAGGTCATGCCGCCGCCGGGATCGGCGGAATAGCAGGCCGCGAACCGATGCGCTTTCGAGGCCGGCACGTGGAAGTCGGTGTCGGTCATCCCGAGCGGATCGAGGATGCGTGACTTAAGGAACTGCTCGAAGGGCATGCCGGAGATCTTGCCGATGAGATAGCCGAGCACGTCGGTTGCGACCGAGTAGTTCCAGGCCTCGCCCGGCGAGAACTCCAGCGGGATCTTGGCAAGCGCTTCGATCATGGTTTGTAGCGTGCCTGATTTCTCGACCTCGCCGACCTTCTCGGTACGATAGGCGGCATCGACATTGGAGCGCTGCTGGAAGCCGTAGGTGAGGCCGGAGGTGTGGCGCAGGAGATCGACGATCAGCATCGGCCGGGACGGCGGCCGCGTCAGGAACGCCGGCGCTGTTCCGGCGACGAACACGCCGAGATCCTTCCATTCCGGAATGTATTTGGCGACGGGCTCGTCGATGGCGACGAGGCCCTGCTCGACCAGCATCATGAAGGCGACGCTGGTGAGCGGCTTGGTCATGGAATAGATGCGGTAAATCGTGTCGTCCTTGACCGGCAGCTTGCGCTCGACATCGGCAAGGCCCTGAACCGAGCTGTGCGCGACCTTGCCGCGCCGGTAGACCAGAAGATGCGCGCCCGGGAAGCGGCCGGCATCGATGTAGCGGCTCTTCAGATGCGCATCGACGCGGTCGAGTGCGGCCTTGGACATGCCGACGGATTCGGGCGAGGCGGGGGTAGGGGCAAGCATCAGTTCCTCCGGGCAGTTTCGTCGGTCCGTTGATAGCCAAATGACGGCCCCATTCCAAGCCGCTCGCGCTTAACGCAGGGGGGCCGGCTGGTGTAGGCTGCCCCCTGGAACGCCGCCAAGGAGCCCCCGGGGCGAACGAGAAAAACACAGGGCAAGCCATCATGACCCAGTTCAACGAGACTGATCTCACCGAAGCCGTCGTCGGGAGCTTCGACAACACGCCCAATCCGCGCGCGAAATTCCTGCTCCAGGAATTGGTGAAGTCGCTGCACGATTACGTGAGCAAGACCGGCCTCACCTTCGAGGAATGGGACTACGCCATCGATTTCCTGACCCGCACCGGGCAGAAATGCACCGACACCCGCCAGGAGTTCATTCTTTTGTCCGACGTGCTCGGCGTCTCCATGCTGGTCGATGCCGTCAACCATCGCGATCGCGACGGCGCCACCCAGACCACCGTGCTCGGCCCATTCTATGTCGGCGAGCACAAGGTAACGGCGCACGGCACCGACATCTCGCCGAACAATCAAACCGGCGAGCGGATGTTCGTGCAGAGCCGTGTCACCGATCTCAAGGGCAAGCCGCTCGCTGGCGTGCCTGTCGACGTCTGGCATGCCGATGACGACGGCTTCTACGATTCCCAGAAGCCTAACTATGACGAGGTCGGCGCCTCGGCGCGAGCGCGCTTCGTCACCGATAGCGACGGCCGCTTCTTCTTCCGTACCATCTTGCCGTGCAGCTATCCGATCCCGACCGATGGTCCCGTCGGAGAGATGATCATGCAGACCAAGCGTCACCCGATGCGCCCCGCGCATGTGCATTTCCTGGTCAATGCCAAGGGCTATGAGCCGCTGATCACCCACGTCTTCATGGACGGTGACAAATACCTGGATTCCGACGTGGTGTTCGGGGTCAAGGACGACCTCGTCGCCAGGGTCGAGCCGCGCAACGATCCGGCAATGCCCGACGGCGCCAAGGCGAGCGGGAAGTGGCACCTGATGACTTACGAATTCCACCTCAAGCCCGGCGGCGGCATGGCGCCGAAACCGCTGGGGGTGAAGGCCGAGGAGCCGGCCTGACGGCCTTCACTAAAGCGCGATGAGATGAGGAGAATCGTCATAGCGCTTTAGGTTATTGAAGCATGATCTTTCCGGAAAAATCGCTACCCACTTTTCCGGTTCATGCTCTAGCCCAAGCCTACCTAAGTATGGTCGCCTGATACCTGCGCGCGATGGCGTCGACCCAGTGCCTGATGCTACCGATACATCCAGAGTGAAAGCAGCGGAACCGGCCCAGCGAGCCGGCAGTTGCGGGTCAAGGCCGGCGGCGTAGCGCCCGCCGGCGCTTCTCCCGATCTAGCGGCGCTTCCCGCTCAACTGATGCTTAGTGCCATGGTTGGTGCAGAGAGAACGCCATGAGAAACATCGCCGATCTCCTGACGCGGTTCTGGCAGGGACGCCAACCCGCCTCCAATGCCCAGGTTGTGGTTATGGCTGAAAACCGAGATCGATCCAGCATGGCTGATTTTGTCCGGATACTGCAGGCCTACGATCAAGCCCAGTAGGGCACGAGTGAGAGGCGATCGCGCCAGTCAGTGATACAGACGTCCGAGCAGACGAAGCCAAGGCCTGAGATCGCACCGCTCGACAGGCCCCTCAGCGAGAGGGAACTTGAAGTCTCGGAATTCGGCCTGTGCGACGTACGAAGCGTTGCACGATCACCGATCCTGGTTGGGGACCCATTCCTCAGCGGTTGAGTCCCAATGATGGGTGTCGTCGAAGTGTTTCCAGAGCGGTCGCGGTGGCTTGCTTTCACCGTTCTGTCGGTTTGCATTCGGTGCGCGGAGTTGACCGACAAGCGCCCCAGCCATCATCACCCATTCGCGAGGGCTATATCGGGAGTTCCATTTGATTGCCGCGAGCATTGGATGCCTCCTTCAAAGCAAGAAGCCTCCGCGATATTAGCCTGGGCCAGGAGCACCGGGGTGTAAACTACTTCACAGTCAGTTAAAATCTTCGACATCGCCCCGGGCGATCACTGCGCCGCGCTTGGCGCCGGAAGGCTGACGCTTCCGCCCTTAGGCCCTAACGCGCATGCAGCAGCGCCAGCAGCACGACGACGGCACAGGCGAGCGCCGCCGAGGTCAGCTTCCAGAACATCAGGGGGCTGCGCTCCAGGAGCGGGGTGATCCGCGTGTCGAGATAGACCGGATTGGGCGTGCGAAGCTCGAAGACGAATTCGGAGATATCTTCGTGCCGCTTGTAGGGATCGGGATGCAGCGCGCGCCTGAGCGCGCCGTCGACCCAGGCCGGCACGTTGCGATCGTCGTCGGCCGGGCGATATTTGAGCCTTCGCACGTCCGCCTTGCGTCGGATCCTGGCTACCTGGGTGCCGTAGGGAAGCTTTCCGGTCAGCATCTGGTAGCAGATCACCGCCAGCGAAAACATGTCGGAGCGCGGCGTGCCGCCCTGCCCAAGAAAATACTCCGGCGCCGTATACTGGACGGTGCCCAGGATTTCGTCGGCCTCGTCCGGCGGTGCCGCCTCCGCGACGCCGGCCACCCTGACCGATCCGAAGTCGATGATCTTCGCGGTGCCGGTCTTGTCGATCAGGATGTTGTCGGGCCTGAGGTCCTGATGCAGCATCTCCATACGGTGGAAGGCGCGCAGGCCGGCGGCGATCTGCTCGATGAGGCCACGGACGGTTTCGAGATCGGGGCGTGGATTGTCGGTCATCCACTGCTTCAAGGTCTGGCCTTCGACGAATTCGGTCGCAACGTAGAGGTAGCTGCGCCGCTTTGAGTGTGACAGCGGCTTCAGCACGTGCGGGCTGTCGATCCGGCGCGCGATCCACTCCTCCATGAGGAAACGCTTGAGATAGGCGGCGTTGTCGCGCAGGTCGATCGACGGCAGCTTGAGCGCGACGGGCTCCTCGGTCTCCACGTCGATCGCGAGATAGATATGACTGCGACTGCTGCCGTGGATTTCCCTGACGATCCGGTAGCCATCGAAGACCGCCCGCGGCTCCGGCAGCGATGGCAGCGGCAATTGTGACGTCTGACTGAAAATGCCGGCCGGCTCGCGTTGAGGCACCGCGTCGATCCGCAGGATCTGGACGGTGATGTTGTCGTCGCTGCCGCGCCTGTAGGCTTCTTCGACGATGGCCTTGGCCGCTCCGTCGAGCTCCCCTGCATGTTCGTTTAGCGCGCTCGTGACGAAGCGCGCGTCGACGAATTCGTAGGCACCGTCGGTCGCCAGCAGGAAAATGTCGCCAGCCTCGACCTCGAAGGCCTGATAGTCGATCTCGAGCTGCGGATTGATGCCGAGCGCGCGGCCGAGATAGGTCTGCTCCGAGGACACGATGATGCGGTGATCGTCGGTCAGCTGCTCGAGCGCCTTGCCGGCGACGCGGTAGATGCGGCAATCGCCGACATGGAAGATGTACGCGGTGGTTGCCTTGATGACCATGGCGCTGAGGGTGCAGACATAGCCCTTGTCGCGGTCATAGGCGTATTGGCTTTTGCGCGTCTGCGCGTGCAGCCAGGAATTGGTCGCATCCAGCACACGGCGCGCGGACGTCTTCACCGTCCAGGATTCCGACGTGCAATAATAGTCCATCAGGAAGCTTTTGACCGCCGACTCGCTGGCGATCTGGCTTACCGTGCTAGAGGAGATGCCGTCGGCGAGGACGGCCGAGATGCCTTTCAGGCTGAGCAGCGGCTCTTCCGGAATCAGGACGCCGTGAAAGTCCTGGTTGACGGGCTTGCGACCCTTGTCCGAGTGCTGGCCAACCGAGATCAGGAGTCCGCGGGACATCGTCATCACCAGGGGAAGGGAGCCTCACCCTGCTTGGGCGAGGCTCCCTTGTCGAGACGTATTCGATCAGGCCGCGACGCGGGGCTTCGCAGCCTTGTCAGCCTGGCGCTTCGGCAGCGTCATGACATGCGTGGTGTAGAGGGTCATGCCGGTGAAGGCGAGGCCGCCGACGAGGTTGCCGAGCACGGTCGGGATCTCGTTCCAGATCAGGTAGTCCAGGATCGAGAACTTTGCGCCGAGCAGCAAGCCGGACGGAAACAGGAACATGTTCACGACGGAATGCTCGAACACCATGTAGAAGAATACCAGGATCGGCATCCACATGGCGATGACCTTACCGGAGACCGAGGTCGAGATCATGGCGCCGACGACACCGGTCGAGACCATCCAGTTGCAGAGCATGCCGCGCAGGAACAGCGTCGCCATGCCGGCCGCACCATGCGCGGCATAGCCGAGCGTCCGGCTTTCGCCGATGATTCCGATGGCGGTACCGACCTTGTCCGGCGGCTGCGAGAAGCCGAAGGTCGTGACGAAGGCCATCATGAAGGCGACAGTGAACGCGCCGGCGAAATTACCGATGAAGACGAGGCCCCAATTGCGCAACACACCGCCGATCGTGACGCCCGGGCGCTTGTCGATCAGGGCAAGCGGCGAGAGCACGAACACGCCGGTCAGGAGATCGAAGCCCAGCAGGTACAGCATGACGAAGCCGACCGGAAACAGCAGCGCGCCGATCAGCGGCTGGCCGGTGTTGACGTTGATCGTGACGGCGAACCATGCCGCGAGCGTGAGGATGGCGCCGGCCATGTAGGCGCGGATGATGGTATCCCGGGTGGACATGAAGATCTTGGACTCGCCCGCATCCACCATCTTGGTGACGAATTCCGAAGGCGCGAGATACGACATCAATGGTTCCTTTGCTTCGTAAGTGAGATCGACACACCCTCAGGGAGAGCGCGGCTGAACATCTTGGGCCGTGCGGGCCGGCCTGCCGCGCACGAGGGCTATTGAAAGTTTGGAAGCCTTGGGAATCGCGTCACGAGGACTGAGCCGGAGAGGGCCGCGAAGCAGTTGAGCTTCCGAATGCAGCCGCCAGAGGCTGCAACGATGCGGCAAGCCGCAGTCTTCGTTGACGTCCACGGAGAAGCAAGTTGCGTGCCGCGTCGAAAAAATAGAAAAATATAGTAATATCAACGGCATGGATCTTAGTGCGATCTGCCGGGGCAGCGCTGGTCGGCTTCTTGCTTGATCTCGTGCACAAGATTTGTGCGCCGCACAAGGATTGAGCAGACCGCAAGTTTCACATGCGCGGCCGACATGCGGCGGCCTGCCGCAATGCCGATAACACATTGATTATTATTTGCTTTTTTGGTCGTCGGGCTTGGCATGAAGCTTGAATAGTTCCACGCCGACGCCATTGAAGCCGTCCCGCGAGACTTCTCATCCGACTTGCCGACGCCACCAGACGGGGGTTTTCCCCGTCGTGCGTTCGCATGCGCCAAAGACGGCGCCGCCGGACGGACGGGCTGCTCGTGTGCACTGACGCCATCAATTCTGCAACGATGCAAAGGACGACACATGACCAAGCGCACCCGCCGGCCCTCGGACAACGGGCTCAGCCGCCGCCAATTGTTGAAGGCCGCAGGCTCGACCGCCGCACTTCTCGCCGCCGCTAAACTAAATTTTCCCGCCGGCGCCTTCGCGCAGGACGCAGGCCCCGAAGTCAAGGGCGCCAAGCTCGGCTTCATCGCGCTGAGCGATGCCGGCCCGCTCTTCGTCGCCAAGGACAAGGGCCTGTTCGCCAAATACGGCATGCCTGATGTCGACGTGCAGAAGCAGGCCTCCTGGGGCACCACGCGCGACAATCTCGTGCTTGGCTCCGAGGGCAACGGCATCGACGGCGCGCATATCCTCACCCCCATGCCGTATCTGATCTCCGCCGGCAGGGTGACGCAGAATAACCAGCCGACGCCGATGTACATCCTGGCGCGGCTCAATCTCGATGCGCAGTGCATCTCGGTCGCCAAGGAATACGCCGACCTCAAGATCGGCGCCGATGCGGCGCCGCTCAAGGTGGCCTTCGACAAGAAGAAGGCCGAGGGCAAGTCGGTGAAGGTGGCAATGACCTTCCCGGGCGGCACCCATGATCTCTGGGTTCGCTATTGGCTCGCCGCCGGCGGCATCGATCCCGACAAGGACGTCGAGACCATCACCGTGCCGCCGCCGCAGATGGTGGCCAACATGAAGGTCGGCACCATGGACGCCTTCTGCGTCGGCGAACCGTGGCCTGGCCAGCTCGTCCATCAGGGCATCGGCTACACCGCCGTCAACACCGGCGAGATCTGGAGCAAGCATCCGGAAAAATCGCTCGGCATGCGCGCAGCCTGGGTCGACAAGAACCCGAAGGCTGCGAAAGCGATCCTGATGGCGGTGATGGAGGCGCAGCAATGGGCCGACAAGATGGAGAACAAGGAGGAACTCGCCACCATCATGGCCAAGCGGCAGTGGATCAACTGCCCGGTCGAGGACATCGCCGATCGCGCCAAGGGCAAGTTCGACTACGGCATTCCGGGCAAGGTGGTCGAGAACTCGCCGCACATCATGAAGTACTGGCGCGACCATGCCTCCTATCCATTCCAGAGCCACGATCTCTGGTTCATGACGGAGGACATCCGCTGGGGCAAATACGAAGCCGGCTTCGATAGCAAGGCGCTGATCGCCAAGGTCAATCGCGAGGACATGTGGCGCGATGCGGCCAAGACGCTCGGTGTCGCGGCCTCGGACATTCCAACCTCCACCTCGCGCGGCAAGGAGACCCTCTTCGACGGCAAGGTATTCGATCCGGAAAATCCGGCTGCCTATCTGAAGTCGCTCGCGATCAAGCGCGTCGAAGTCTGATGGAGCCAGCGGCCGCCTTTAGGCGGCCGCATCGCCTTTTGCAGCCGGAGAAATATTGCGATGAATATGTCTGCCGCCAAGATCGAGACTGTGACGCCTGCCGCCACCATCGCGCCGGTCGTTGCGATGACGCCAAAGCGTCCCCCGCGCACGGATGCCTACGCACGCATGGCAAGGGAGACCGCCGTGCGCGTGATCCCGCCGCTGGTCGTGATCGCGCTGCTCACGCTGGTCTGGGAGCTGATCTGCCGCCGAGCCGGCTCGGCACTGCCGCCGCCGTCAAAAGTGTTCAGGGATACCAAGGAGCTGATCCTCGATCCGTTCTTCGACCATGGCGGCATCGACAAGGGTCTGTTCTGGCATCTCTCTGCCAGTCTGCAGCGCGTCGCCTTCGGCTATTCGCTCTCGGCGATCGCCGGCATCGCGCTCGGCGTGCTGGTCGGACAGTCGGTCTGGGCGATGCGCGGGCTCGATCCGCTGTTCCAGGTGCTGCGCACCATCCCGCCGCTGGCCTGGTTGCCGCTGTCGCTCGCGGCCTTCCGTGACGGCCAGCCCTCGGCGATCTTCGTCATCTTCATCACCTCGATCTGGCCGATCATCATCAACACCGCCGTCGGCATCCGCAACATCCCGCAGGACTATCGCAACGTCGCCGCGGTGGTGCAGCTCAACCCGCTCGAATTCTTCGCCAAGATCATGATCCCGGCGGCCGCGCCTTACATCTTCACGGGCCTGCGCATCGGCATCGGGCTGTCATGGCTCGCCATCATCGCGGCTGAAATGCTGATCGGCGGCGTCGGCATCGGCTTCTTCATCTGGGACGCCTGGAACTCCTCGCATATCAGCGAGATCATCCTCGCGCTGTTCTATGTCGGCATCGTCGGCTTCGTGCTGGACCGCCTGATCGCGGGTCTCGGCAAATTCGTCACCCGCGGCACCGCGCAGAATTGAAGGAGAGGGGCACATGACCGCCTATCTGAAACTCGACCATATCGACAAGATCTTCACCCGCGGCGCCGCCACCACCGAGGTGCTCAAGGAGATCAACCTGACGATCGAGAAGGGCGAATACGTCTCGATCATCGGCCATTCCGGTTGCGGCAAGTCGACCCTGCTCAACATCATCGCAGGCCTGACCAACGCCACCACCGGCGGCGTGCTGCTGGAAAACCGCGAGGTCAACTCGCCCGGGCCCGACCGCGCCGTGGTGTTCCAGAACCACAGCTTGTTGCCTTGGCTGACCGTCTACGAGAACGTCAGGCTCGGCGTCGACAAGGTCTTCGCCAAGACCAAGTCCCGCGCCGAGCGCGACGCCTGGGTGATGCATAATCTCAACCTCGTGCAGATGGCCCATGCCAGGGACAAGCGGCCCTCGGAGATCTCCGGCGGCATGAAGCAGCGTGTCGGCATCGCGCGGGCGCTGGCCATGGAGCCGAAGGTGCTGCTGCTCGACGAGCCGTTCGGCGCGCTCGACGCGCTGACCCGCGCGCATCTGCAGGACTCGGTGATGGCGCTGCATCAGAAGCTCGGCAACACCATTTTGATGATCACCCACGACGTCGACGAGGCCGTGCTGTTGTCCGACCGCATCGTGATGATGACGAACGGGCCGAGCGCGCGCATCGGCGAGGTGCTGGAGGTGCCGCTGGCGCGTCCGCGCAAGCGGCTCGATCTCGCGACCAACGCCACCTACTTGAAGTGCCGGCAGCGCGTGCTCGAATTCCTCTACGAGCGTCATCGCTTCGTCGAGGCCGCGTAAACCGAATGTTAACGCGAGACATGCACGCGCCTAATTAATCGACATCCCGCTCAATCCTTGTGCGCCGCACAAGGATTGAGCGAATCGCAAATTTAGCGAGCGGAAAAGCCCTGCAACAAATTCGGGCAATGCGAATAACGTCCTGAAATCTCTGTATTTCCAGCGTGCGCGCAATTGGCACGGAAATTGAAATGTCTTTGCGCGACGCCAACGACGACGTCCCTCAACACCATCAATCAGCATCGTGAACTCGCCACCGGGGTGAAGCCTCGGAGCGCGCCTCCATGTGAGGCAGAGCCTGCAACGACGCAGCGGTGAGCCTAGAAGGGATACTCAATGACGAAGAATCCTACTTGGATTTCAGACTGGCGCCCCGAAGATGAGGCGTTCTGGAATGCGACTGGCAAGACCGTCGCGCGACGCAATCTGATCTGGTCGATCGTGGCCGAGCATATCGGCTTCTCGGTCTGGCTGATCTGGAGCATCGTCACCACCAAGCTGCCGCAGGCGGGCTTCCACTACACCACCGACCAGCTGTTCCAGCTCGTCGCGGTGCCGGGCCTGATCGGCGCATTGATGCGCTTTCCCTATACATTCGCAGTGACGACGTTCGGCGGCCGCAACTGGACCATCTTCAGTGCGGCGATCCTGTTCATTCCGACGCTGTCGCTTGCCTATTTCGTGAGCCAGCCCGACACGCCGTTCTGGCTGATGCTGCTGATCGCCTCGACCGCGGGTCTCGGCGGCGGCAACTTCGCCTCCAGCATGACCAACATCTCCTTCTTCTTCCCCGACCGGATGAAGGGATGGGCGCTCGGCCTCAACGCGGCCGGTGGCAATATCGGGGTCTCCAGCGTGCAGCTGCTGACCCCGATCCTGATGACGCTCGCCGTCTTCAACCTGTTCCAGGCAACGCCGGTCGACGGCATCTTCCTCCAGAACGCCGGCCTGATGTGGGTGCTGCCGATCGCGATCGCCGTGTTCGGTGCCGTGTTCTTCATGAACAACCTCACCACAGCGAAATCGTCGGTGAAGAACCAGCTTGCCATCGTCAAGCGCAAGCACACCTGGATCATGGCGTATCTCTATATCGGCACGTTCGGATCCTTCATCGGCTACTCCGCCGCGTTCCCGCTGCTGATCAAGACGCAGTTCCCGCAAGTCACGATCGCGATCGCGTTCCTGGGGCCGCTGGTCGGCTCGCTGTCGCGTCCGCTCGGCGGCTGGCTTGCCGACAGGATCGGCGGCTCGATCATCACGTTCTGGAATTTCATCGTGATGGCGGGCGCCACGGTCGGCGTGCTCTACTTCGTCGGGCAGAAGGATTTCATCGGCTTCCTGTCGATGTTCCTGATCCTGTTCGTGACGACGGGCATCGGCAACGGCTCGACCTATCGCATGATCCCCTCGATCTTCCGCGAGGAGAACCTGTTCAAGGTGCGCGGCAAGGGCGATGCGGCGCGCGCGGTGGCGCTCAAGACGGCGAGCATCGAGAGCGGTGCAGCGGTCGGCTTCATCGGCGCCATCGGCGCCGTCGGTGGCTATCTGATCCCGACCGGTTTCGGCAAGTCGATCGCCATGACCGGCGGGCCGCAGCTCGCGCTCGTGGTCTATCTCGCCTTCTACGCCACCTGCCTCGCTCTGACCTGGTGGTTCTACCTGCGTCGCAGCCCGCAGGGCGAAGGCGCAGGAAGCCTTGCCGAAGCAAGGATCTAGAACTTGGTACGAATCTCGCTTCTCCCCGTACGCGGGGAGAGGACTCTCTGATGACGTTTGACCCATGAACCTTGTTCGCAACGGCGCGCACCAAGGCAAACCGAAACAGACAGGAGAACATCATGACGCCCGAACAGATCGCCCTCATCCAGCAGAGCTTTTCCAAGGTCGCCCCGATATCGGAGCAGGCCGCGGTGCTGTTCTACGATCGCCTGTTCGAGCTGGCGCCGCCCGTGCGCGCAATGTTTCCTGAAGACATGACCGAGCAGCGCAAGAAGCTGATGGGGATGCTCGCTGCCGTCGTCGGCGGCCTGTCGAACCTGGACTCGATTCTTCCCGCGGCCTCTGCACTCGCCAAGCGCCATGTCGCTTACGGCGCGGTGGCCGAGCACTATCCCGTGGTCGGCGCGACCCTGCTGTGGACTCTGGAAAAGGGTCTTGGCGAGGCCTGGACGCCCGAACTCGCAATGGCCTGGACCGACGCCTATGGCGTGCTGTCCGGCTACATGATGTCCGAAGCCTACGGCGCGCAGCCGCAGGCTGCTGAATAGGAGATGCCTCGTGAGTGAACCGCTGGTCATCGTCGGTAACGGTATGGCGGCCGCACGTCTGGTCGACGAACTCGCCAAGACCGCGCTCGGCCGCTACGCGGTCGCCGTGATCGGCGAGGAACCGCGGCTCGCTTACAACCGCGTGCTGCTCTCATCCGTGCTGGCCGGCGAGACCGGCTCGCACGAGATCGAGCTCCGGCCGGCGGATTGGTGGCGCCATCGCGGCGTCACCGTCCGCTACGGCTATCGCGTCACCGAAATCGATGTCGGCCGCCGCGAGCTGAAGATCGAAGGCGAAGAGAGCATGGAATATTCCAAGCTCGTGCTCGCCACGGGATCGACGCCGCTGCGGCTGAACGTGCCCGGCGCCGATCTCGCCGGCGTGCACACCTTTCGCGACACCCGCGATGTCGACTTGTTGCTGACGCTGGCTGCAGCGAAGAAGCGCGTCGTCGTCGTCGGCGGCGGGCTGCTCGGACTTGAAGCAGCCTACGGCCTCGCCAAGGCCGGCGCGCCGGTGACGCTGCTGCATCTGATGGACCGGCTGATGGAGCGTCAGCTCGATGGGCCGGCCGCCGACCTGCTCAAGACGTTGGTCGAGCGCAAGGGCATCCGCATCCTGCTCAACGCCTCGACCGCACGCATCCATGGCGATGGTCATGTCGAAGCTGTCGAGCTTGCCGACGGCAGCCGTATCGAGGCCGACGCCGTGATCTTCGCGGCCGGCATCAAACCGAGCGCGGCGCTGGCGAAAGAGGCGGGGATCGCGGTCAATCGCGGCATCGTCGTCAACGACGTCATGCAGACGTCCTCGCCCGACATCTTCGCGCTCGGCGAATGCGCCGAGCATCACGGCACCTGCTATGGCCTGGTCGAGCCCGCCTACGAGCAGGCGCGCGTGCTGGCGCGGCATCTTGCCGGACGTCCTGCTTCCTATCATGGCAGCGTGGTCTCGACCAATCTGAAGGTCTCCGGCGTCAGCGTGTTCTCCGCCGGCGATTTCATGGGCGGGGAGGGCAGCGAGAGCCTCGTGCTGACCGATCGCAGGCGCGGCACCTACAAGAAGCTCGTCATCGCGGACGGACGGCTCACCGGCGCCGTGCTGATCGGCGATACCGTCGATGCGCTCTGGTACCTCGAGCTGATCCGCAATCGCGACAAGGTGGCGATGATCCGCACCGACATGATGTTCGGCCGCGCGCTCGCGCTTCCTTCGAAAGCAGCCTGATATGACGGCGATCGATCCCACGCTTCGTGCCACCAAGACGGCCTGTCCCTATTGCGGCGTCGGCTGCGGCGTGCTGGCGACGCCCGACGGCAAGGGCGGGGCTGCGATCGCCGGCGACCCTGATCACCCCGCCAATTTCGGCCGGCTGTGCTCCAAGGGCTCCGCGCTCGGCGAGACCGTCGGGCTGGAAGGCCGTCTGCTCTACCCGATGATCCGCTGCAAGGGCGTGCTGGAGCGCGTCGCCTGGAGCGATGCGCTCGATCATGTCGCCCATCGCATGCAGCACATCGTGGCGCGTGACGGCGCCGACGCAGTCGCGTTCTATCTCTCCGGCCAGTTGCTGACCGAGGATTATTACGTCGCCAACAAGCTGATGAAGGGCTTTGTCGGCACGGCGAACGTCGACACCAATTCGCGGCTCTGCATGTCGTCGTCGGTCGCCGGCCATCGTCGCGCCTTCGGCGCCGACACGGTGCCCGGCTGCTACGAGGACCTCGATCAGGCCGATTTGCTCGTCTTCGTCGGCTCGAACGCGGCCTGGTGCCATCCGGTGCTGTTCCAGCGCATGCTGAAGAACCGGCAGGAGCGCGGCGCGCGCATGATCGTGATCGACCCGCGTCGGACCGACACCGCTGATGACGTCGATCTGTTCCTGGGGCTCAAGCCCGGCACCGACACCGCGCTGTTCTCCGGGCTGTTCGTCCATCTCGCCGACAACGGCGCGCTGGATCAGGAGTATATCGCGCAGAACACGTCGGGTTTCGACGACGCGCTGGCACGGGCGCGGAGCATTGCCGGCAGCGTCACGGCGACCGCGCTCGCCACGGGCCTCTCCGAGCAGGACGTCGCCACCTTCTTCAGGATGTTCCGCGACACGACGCGCGTCGTCACGCTCTACTCGCAGGGCGTCAACCAGTCGGCGCAAGGCACCGACAAGGTCAACGCGATCCTGAATTGCCATCTCGCCACCGGGCGCATCGGCAAGCCGGGCGCCTCGCCGTTCTCGCTCACCGGCCAGCCCAACGCCATGGGCGGCCGCGAGGTCGGCGGTCTCGCCAATATGCTCGCTGCCCATATGGGCTTCACGCCGCCCGACATCGATCGCGTCAGGCGGTTCTGGAAGGCGCCGCACATCGCCACCCATGAGGGGTTGAAGGCGGTTCAGCTGTTCGAGGCCATCAACCGCGGCGAGGTCAAGGCGCTCTGGGTGATGGGCACCAACCCGGCGGTGTCGCTGCCCGATGCCGATTTCGTGCGCGAGGGGCTGAAGAAACTCGAACTGTTCGTGGTCTCCGAGAACGTGCTCTCCAACGACACGGTTGAGGCCGGCCCGCACGTGCTGCTACCCGCGCTCGCCTGGGGCGAGAAGTCGGGCACCGTGACCAATTCCGAACGCCGCATCTCGCGTCAGCGTTCGTTCCTGCCGGCACCCGGCGAGGCCCGTCCCGATTGGTGGATCTTGAGCGAGACCGCCAAACGTCTCGGCTTCGGCGATAGCTTCAATTACAAATCCGCCGCCGATATCTTTCGTGAGCACGCCGCGCTCTCGGCCTTCGAGAACGAGGGCAGCCGCGATTTCGACATCGGCGCCTTGACCTCACTGTCCGACGAAGGCTTCGATGCCTTGAAGCCGGTGCAGTGGCCGGTGCGAGAAGGCGAGGCGCCCGGCGAGCGCTTCTTTGCGAAGGGCGGCTTCTTCACCAGTGACGGCAAGGGCCGCTTCGTCGCCCCGGAGGTGCCGTCGCTGCGCAGCGAGACCGGCGCCTCGCGTCCCCTCAGGCTCAACACCGGCCGCATCCGCGACCAGTGGCACACCATGACGCGCACCGGCCTCAGCCAGCGGCTGGGCGCGCATCTGCCCGAGCCGTTCGTCGAGATTCATCCCGACGACGCCAGCAAATACGGCATCGTCCATGACGGCTACGCCCGCACCACCACCGATTACGGCCAGTGCATCCTGAAGGCCGTGGTCAGCGATCGGCAGCAGCGCGGCGCGCTGTTCGTTCCAATCCACTGGAGCGCCATGAACGCCTCGCATGGCCGCGTCGGGGCGCTGGTGCAGTCGTTCACCGATCCGTTCTCCGGGCAGCCCGAGTCCAAGGCGACGCCGGCCGCGATTGCACCTTACGAATACGTCTTCCGCGGTTTCGCACTGTCACGCAAGCAGCTCGATCTGCCGCCGAACCTGTTGTGGGCTCGCGTCACGATCGCGGGGGGCTTCGGTTATCTCTTCGCCGACAATGCAGACCTTTCGCGCTGGCCGGCCTGGCTCGAGAGCGTCGCCGGTGAGGACGTCGCCGAGTATCGCGATTTTGGCGGGGGCGTCTATCGCGCAGCCTCGTTCGCCGGCGATCGCATCGAGGCCTGTGTGTTCGTTGGCCCCGGGCATGATGCCGGCGATTGGGAAGTGGTCAGAAGCGCCTTTGCGGCCGATCACGTCACCGACGATCAGCGCCGCATGCTGCTGTCAGGCAAATCGACGGAGGGGACAGCCTCGACCGGGCCGATCGTCTGCGCTTGCTTCGGCGTCGGCCGCGGCACCATCTGCGATACCATCGCGGCAGGCGCGCGCACCTCGGCCGAGATCGGCGCCAAGCTCAAGGCCGGCACCAATTGCGGCTCCTGCATCCCCGAGCTGAAGCGCCTGATCGCGACGACGGACGTGCCGGCGAAGCAGGCGAAAGTCGCGAGCGCGGTGGGGTAGGTAGGTCTCGTGCCCCGGACGCTGCGCAGCACGAAGTGATGCGCAGCAGAGCCGAGGCCCATCTAGCAGCGGAGTATTTGGCCTTCCTGGGTCCCGGCTCTGCGCCGCAACGCTGACGCGTTGCAGCGCGTCCGGGACACGAGAGTGGCGTGGACGCAGCCATGCCCTCCGCCAATCGACGCGCCCTCGATAGTGCCCTATGCTGCCGCGCATCCCACCAGCCAACAACCACAACAACAATGATGTACCTGGAAACGCCGCCGCGCCTAATCGAGACCAAGCTCTTCTCCGCGATGCCCGACAAGTTCCGCCGTAAGGGCGTGCGGACGGATTGGGCCGACGCCAACCGGCCGGGCGTTGCCACAGATAGCTTCATCGAGGGGCCGTCCTTCGACAAAGACGGCAATCTCTACATCGTCGATATTCCCTTCGGTCGCATCTTCCGCATCGCGCCGGATGGCGAGTGGTCGCAGGTCGCCGAATATGAGGGATGGCCCAACGGGCTCAAGATCGCATCCGATGGCCGCATCCTGGTCGCCGACTACATGCACGGCCTCATGGAGCTCGATGCCAAGGCCGGCCGCGTCAAGCCGGTCCTGACCGCGCGCAATTCGGAATCGTTTCGCGGCTGCAACGATCTGCATCTCGCCTCCAACGGCGACATCTATTTCACCGACCAGGGGCAGACCGGGTTGCACGATCCGAGTGGACGGGTCTATCGGCTGGCATCGAATGGCCGACTCGACTGTCTCATCAACAGGGGTATCAGCCCGAACGGTCTCGTGCTCGACCCGACTGAGACTGTCCTGTTCGTCGCGATGACGCGCGACAATGCGGTGTGGCGGCTACCGTTTATGAAGGACGGCAGCGTGTCGAAGGTCGGCCGCTTCTGCTCGCTGTTCGGCACCAGCGGACCCGACGGCCTGACCATGGATGCCAAGGGCCGCCTGTTCGTCGGCCATGCTTCGCTCGGCCACGTCTTCGTCTTCGCGCCGAATGGCGAATTGCTCGCGCGGATCAAGTCGTGCGCGGGGCCGAACTGCACCAATGTCGCCATCGGTGGCGCGAGCAAGGATCGGCTCTATATTACGGAGTCCGCGACCGGCAGCGTGCTGGTCGCGGATATCAGCGGACTCTGAGCTCCAACATGAACACAAATCCCTTCGGCAAGACCGGGGCCAACGTCTCCGTCATCGGGCAGGGCACCTGGTATCTCGACCACGGCGACCGCAAGCGCGCGATTGCCGCGCTTCAGCGCGGGCTCGATCTCGGCATGACCCATATCGATACGGCCGAGATGTATGGCGATGCGGAGCTCGTCATTGCCGATGCCATCGCGGGCCGGCGCGATGAGGTGTTCCTGGTCTCCAAGGTGCTGCCGAGCAACGCCTCGCGCCGCGGAACCATCACTGCCTGCGAGCGCTCGCTGAAGCGGTTGAAAACCGACCGTCTCGATTGCTATCTCCTGCACTGGCGTGGTTCCTATCCGCTGGAAGACACCGTCGCTGCGTTCGAGGACTTGGTGAAATCGGGTAAGATCAAATCCTGGGGCGTTTCCAATTTCGACGCCGACGATCTCGACGAGATTCTCGACGTGGCCGGCGAGGGCCGCATCGCCTGCAACCAAGTGCTCTATCATCTGAAGGAGCGCGCGATCGAGCACGCGGTGATCCCCTGGTGCGAGCGGCATGGCGTCGCCGTGGTCGCCTATTCGCCGTTTGGTCATGACGATTTTCCAGATGCGCGCAGCAAGGGCGGCGCCGTGCTGGCGAAGATTGCGGAGGCGCGTCGCGTGACGCCGCGTCAGGTCGCGTTGAGCTTTCTCACCCGTGCGACTACGGTGTTTGCGATCCCGAAGGCGTCGTCCGCGGAACATGCCGCCGAGAACGCGGCGGCCGGCGATCTCGTGCTGACGAAAGAGGAGATTTCGGCGCTCGATGCGGCGTTTCCGCGCGGTCCGAAGCCGCGAAGCCTGCCCATGCTGTAATGCACAAACCCCTCTTATTAACGGGGCATTGACGCGCGCGGCGGCTCGCGCATATCGGCATCCTGTTTTCGGAAGTTGTGAACGCGGCGCATTTGTCGTTTTTTACGCGTGTTCTCGATTCGCAATTTCCCGGGTTCCAACCGTGACACCGCCGCCCGCTGCAGCCGCAAGGCTCGACAGTATTCCCATGCCCGTGCCGGAGAAGAAGCAGGAAGTTCGCCGTGCGCCCGCGCGCGTCGATCATCCCTTCAAGGGCATCGCGCTGGTCTTGTTGTCGACGGTATTTCTCGGAGCCTCCGACACTACCGCGAAATATCTCTCGACCAGCTTGCCATCGATCGAGATCACTTGGATCCGCTTCGTCACCTTCGCGCTCATGTTCACGCCGGTGATGTTTCCGGGCTCGCCGCTGCATGCGATGCGTACCGAGCGTCTTGGCCTGCAGCTGATGCGCGGTGTCGCGCTGCTCGGCTCCTCGCTGTTTTTCATCACCGGTCTCGCATTCCTCCCCATCGCGGAAGCCTCCGCCACCGGCTTCGTCTCGCCGCTGTTTGTCACCGCGCTGTCGATCATCTTCCTCAGCGAGAAGGTCGGTATGCGCCGCTGGATCGCGACGGCGATCGGCTTGACCGGCGTGCTGATCATCCTGCGGCCAGGCACGAGCGCGTTTCATGCTGCCGCCTTCTTCCCGATCATCTCGGCATTGTGCTGGGCTGCCGCGCTGATCCTGACGCGCATGATGAGCGGTCGTGAGGCGGTCCTCACCACCATGGCCTATTCCGCGCTGACCGGCGTTGCGATCCTCTCGCTAATGGTGCCGTTCGTCTGGGTCACGCCGAGCTGGACCGCGATCGGGCTCGGCATCGTGATCGGTGTCGCTTCTACCGTCGGCCAGTGGATCATCGTGCTGGCCTATCGCTATGGCGATGCCTCGGTGCTGGCGCCGTTCTCCTACACGCAACTGCTCTGGGTCAGCATTTTGGGCTTCTTCATCTTCGGTGAGGTGCCTGACCTCTGGACCATCGTCGGCGCCGCCTTCATCGTTGCGAGCGGCCTCTACATCGCCCATCGCGAGCGCGTGCGCCGCGCCCAGTTGCTGGTGCTGGAAGAGCGTTCCCCGAACCCCTGACGCAAGTCGGCGCGTCCCGCTTTGTGCTATCAACGGCTCCAACGATAGGGGAGGAGCCGGATGCGCGCTGCGATTTTCAGGAACGGCGAGATTGTCGTGGGACAGATGGCCGAGCCGACGCCGGGTCCCGGCCAGGTGCTGGTCAAGACGCTCGCCTGCGGCATCTGCGGCTCCGACCTGCACGCGCGCCAGCATGCTCACCGCATGGTGGAGATGGCGCGGAAGGCCGGGCGCAAGCCGATGGATCTCAGCCGCGACGTCGTGTTCGGCCACGAGTTCTGCTGTGAGATCGTCGACTATGGTCCCGGCACGGCGCGCAAGCTCAAGCCGGGTACGCGCGTCTGCTCGCTGCCGGCCCTCGTGACGCCGCAGGGCATCGAAGGGATCGGCTATTCCAACGACAATATCGGCGGCTATGCCGAGGCGATGCTGCTCAGCGAGCCGCTGCTGCTCGAAGTGCCCAACGGTCTTGCGCCGGAACACGCGGCGCTGACCGAGCCGCTCGCGGTCGGCGTTCACGCGGTCGCCAAGGCAAACATCCGTGGCGGCGAGGTGCCGCTCGTGATCGGCTGCGGTCCAGTCGGCCTTGCGGTGATCGCGGCGCTGAAGCTTAGGGGACTGCATCCGATCGTCGCCGCTGACTATTCGCCGGCGCGGCGGGCGCTTGCGGCCAAGCTCGGCGCCGATATCGTCGTCGATCCCCTGACGTCGCAGCCCTATACGACCTGGGCGGAGCACGCGCAGATGTCGGACGCGGAGAAGGCGGCGCGGCCGCCGTTCCAGGCCATGCTGCCGGCGCTCAAACCTGCAATCATCTTCGAATGCGTCGGCGTGCCCGGTCTGCTGCAGCAGGTATTCGAGGGCGCCCCGCGTGACGCGAGGATCGTGGTGGTTGGCGTCTGCATGGAGAGCGACAGAAACGAGCCGATGCTGGGCATCATGAAGGAGCTCAACGTTCAATATGTGCTCGGCTATACGCCGGAGGAGTTCGCCGCGTCGCTACGGCTGATCGCGGAAGGGCAGGTGGATGCGGCGGCGATGGTGACTTCCGAGGTCGGCATCGACGGCGTCGCAAAGGCGTTCGCCGACCTCGCCAACCCAGAAGCCCACACCAAGATCATCGTGCAGCCGTGGAGATGACGGTCTCGTAGGGTGGGCAAAGCGTAGCGTGCCCACCATTCTCACCACAAACGCAGATGCATGGTGGGCACCCTACGCTTTGCCCACCCTACGAGACCTTCGTCAATATTTCGAAGGCACGTACATCTCCGGCGGAACCGGACCGCGCTGATAGTCGGGGTTGCGGACGCGCGGCGGCAGCACCACGGGCGCGCGCGAGACCTCCTGGTAGGGGATCTGGCTGAGCAGGTGCGCGATGCAGTTGAGCCGGGCGCGCTTCTTGTCCACGGCATCGACGATCCACCAGGGCGAATCCGGCAGGTGCGTGTACTCGAGCATCGTCTCCTTGGCCTTGGTGTACGCCTCCCAGCGGCTGCGGGCCTCGACGTCCATCGGGCTCAGCTTCCACTGCTTTAGGGGATCCTTGATGCGCATGGTGAAGCGGAACTGCTGCTCGTCGTCGGTGATCGAGAACCAATATTTGACCAGGATGATGCCGGAGCGGATCAGCATCCGCTCGAACTCCGGCACCGTCTTGAAGAATTCCTGGTACTGTTCCTCGGTGCAGAAGCCCATCACGCGCTCGACGCCGGCGCGGTTGTACCAGCTGCGGTCGAACAGCACGATCTCGCCGCCGGCCGGCAGGTGCGACACGTAGCGCTGGAAGTACCATTGCGTGCGCTCGCGCTCGCTCGGGGCCGGCAGGGCGGCGACGCGGCAGATGCGGGGATTGAGACGCTGGGTGATGCGCTTGATCACGCCGCCCTTGCCGGCGGAGTCGCGGCCCTCGAAGAGCACTACGACCTTCCTGCGCTCGCTCTGGACCCAGTCCTGGAGCTTGACCAGCTCGCCCTGGAGGCGAAGCAGCTCCCGGAAATAGAGCCTGCGGTCGACCGTGGGGCTCAGCAGGTCGGTCTCGTCCAGGAGCTCGTCGAGCCGCGTGTCATCGAGCTCCATCTCCAGCTCTTCGTCGAGGTCGTCGGCCATCTCCTGGATGATGCGCTCGCGCTTGGCGGTTTGGGAGGTGCGATCGGATGCGGTCATGGGCTTCTTCTCTCGGCTAGGGTGCCAGTGTTACCAACGACCATCGACGGGGTTTGTTGCGCCCATGTGACAGCCCTCCAATCCCGCTGAAGCAGGTCACACCGGCAGCGCGATCGAATATTTCACCTGGCTCAGTGCAAAGCTGGACTCGATC
This sequence comes from Bradyrhizobium sp. 141, assembly GCF_023074055.1. Classification (GTDB taxonomy): domain Bacteria; phylum Pseudomonadota; class Alphaproteobacteria; order Rhizobiales; family Xanthobacteraceae; genus Bradyrhizobium. The sequence goes on along the minus strand of NZ_JADPKR010000103.1, from coordinate 122,834 downwards.
GAGGCGATGCCGTCGAGGCGGGTCAGCTTGGTCTTGAGGAAGGTCTCGTAGGAGGCGAGGTCGGCAGCGACGACGCGCAGTAGATAGTCGCGGTTACCGGTCATCAGATAGCATTCCAGCACCTCGTCCCATTTCGAGATCGCACGCGCGAAGCGGTTGAGGTCCTCCTCCTTCTGTCGCGCCAGCTTGATCGAGATGAAGACGCTGACATGCAGGCCGAGCGCCTTCTGGTCCACGGTCGCGACATAGCGCGAGATGACGCCGCGCTCCTCCAGCAGCTTGACCCGGCGGTGACAGGGCGAGACCGACAGCCCGACCTTGTCGGCGAGCTCCTGCATAGTCAGCCGGCTGTCGGCCTGGAGCAGCGCGAGGATTTTTCGGTCGATGGCGTCGAGCTCTGACATTGGGACAAAACCTGTCATTTGGGCGATCTGTTGGTAAAATATCCCAATTGCGCCGGGTATGGCGCAAAAAATTGAGAAGTCTGGCGCCGCCCGCGGGCGTATCATCGGGGGGACCTGTTGCCGGGAGCATTGCCATGCCCGTTGATACCACTCGCCTCGACACTCTGAACGCGCTGGCCCGCAAGGCGCTGTGGTTGTCGTCGTGGACCATCCACCATGCCAACCACATCCGCTCGAGCGCTGATGGACTCAAGGTCGGCGGCCACCAGGCCTCCTCCGCCTCGCTCGCCACCATCATGTCGGCGCTGTATTTCCACGTGCTGAAACCTGAGGATCGCGTCGCGGTGAAGCCGCATGCGAGCCCGGTATTCCATGCCATCCAATATCTGTTCGGCCGGCAGAGCCGCGAGAAGCTGGAGAATTTTCGCGGCTTCAAGGGTGCGCAATCCTATCCCTCACGCACCAAGGACATCGACGACGTCGATTTCTCGACCGGCTCGGTCGGGCTCGGCGTTGCGCAGACGCTGTTCGCCTCGCTGGTGCAGGACTACGTCAAGGCGCATGGCTGGATGAAGGATCGCCGCGAGGGGCGGATGATTGCCCTCGTTGGCGATGCCGAGATGGACGAGGGCAACATTTTCGAGGCGCTTGCGGAGGGGTGGAAGCACGGCCTGCGCAACACCTGGTGGGTGGTTGATTACAACCGCCAGTCGCTCGACGCCGTCGTCCGCGAGGGGCTCTGGGAAAAGTTCGAGACCATGTTCCGCAATTTCGGCTGGGACGTGGTGATCGTGAAATACGGCCGCCTGATGCGCGAGGCCTTCGCCGAGCCCGGTGGCGAGGCGCTGAAGCGCTGGATCGACAATTGCCCGAACGCACTCTACGCCGCGCTGTGTTTTCAGGGCGGCGCCGCCTTCCGCAAGCATCTGCATGACGAGATCGGCGATCAGGGCCCGATCACCAAGCTGATCGACAAGCGCAGCGACGACGAGCTCTTGGCACTGATGTCGAATCTTGGCGGCCACGACATGGCAAGCATGCTGGAAGCGTTCGAGTCCATCGATCACGATCGCCCGGTCTGCTTCATCGCCTACACCATCAAGGGCGTTGGCCTGCCGTTCCAGGGCCACAAGGACAACCATGCCGGCCTGATGACGGTCGCGCAGATGGAAAAGTATCGCGACAGCCAGAACATCCGGCCCGGCCATGAATGGGACAAATACGAAGGCCTCGCGCAATCCGCCGGCGAGCTCGACGCGTTCCTCGCGCGCGTGCCGTTCAACCAGGACGGCCGCCGGCTGAGCGCGCCTGTTATTGAGGTGCCCTCGCAGCTCGCCTTCAAGCCATCGCCGCAGATGTCGACCCAGCAGGGTTTTGGCCTGGTGCTGAACGAGATCGCCCGCGGCGACAGCGAGCTGGCCAAGCGCATCGTCACGACCTCGCCCGACGTCACCGTCTCGACCAATCTCGGCCCCTGGGTGAACCGGCGCGGCCTGTTCGCCAGCGCGGAGAAGGCGGACTTATTCCGCAGCGAGAAAATTCCGTCCACCTTCAACTGGGATGCCTCGCCAAAAGGACAGCATCTGGAGCTCGGCATCGCCGAGATGAACCTGTTCATCATGCTCTCGGCGCTTGGCCTGTCACACCAGATCAACGGCGAGCGGCTATTGCCCGTCGGCACGCTCTACGATCCCTTCATCGAGCGCGGCCTCGATGCGCTGAACTATGCCTGCTACCAGGATGCGCGCTTCATGGTGGCGGCGACGCCGTCGGGCATAACGCTCGCGCCCGAAGGCGGCGCGCATCAGTCGATCGCAACGCCCCTGATCGGCATGGCGCAGGACGGGCTCGCCTCGTTCGAGCCGGCCTTCGTCGACGAGCTCGCCGTGATCATGGGCTGGGGGTTTGACCACATGCAGCGCGAGCCGGGCGAGGGCGGCTCAGTCTATTTGCGGCTGTCGACGCGCAGCATCGAGCAGGCGCAGCGGATCATGACACCAGAGCTTGCGCAGGGCATCACCGACGGCGCCTATTGGCTGCGCAAGCCCGGCCCGAATGCCGAAGTCGTGATCGCCTATACCGGCGCAGTCGCGCCCGAGGCGATTGAGGCCACTGGCTTCATCGGCGAGAGCCGCCGCGATATCGGCCTGCTCGCGATCACCTCGGCAGACCGCCTCCACGCAGGCTGGACCGCCGCGCGAAAATTGCGGCGTGACCGCCGCGGCGTGCAGCATCTCAGCCACATCGAGAAACTGCTGGCGCCGTTGCCGCGCGACTGCGGCATCGTGACCGTGATCGATGGCCACCCTTCCGCGCTCGGATGGCTCGGCAGCGTCCGCGGCCACCGCGTCGAGGCGCTCGGCGTCGAGCAGTTCGGCCAGACCGGCACCATCGCTGACCTGTATCGGCACTACGGCATCGATGCCAACGCCATCATCGATGCGGCCGAAAGCCTCACCACCGGCGCGCCGGTGCTGCATCGGAAGATGGCGGTGTAGTCGGGGTAACCTTGAGCATGGGCCCCGGCTCAGCAGCGCACCGCTGCACCGGGCGATGCTTCGCATCGCCGGGGAAGCGCTGCGCTGCGTCCGGGGCACGAGCGTGTTTGCATCCCTTCCAATCTCGTGTCCCGGACGCGGCGCGACATGAAATGTCGCGACGCTGAGCCGGGACCCAGAGCCGCTTGCCTCGCTTCAAATCGCGCCCCATATTCCGCGCGTCCGCCGCAACGCTGGCCCCGCATATGGCGGTTTCAATTGCCGGCGCTTTCGTGCAAGGATGCCTGCCGAAACGCCCCCACATGCCCCCAAAAAGAGGTTAACGATGGTCAATCGCATGCAATTCTACATCGACGGCGCCTGGGTCGATCCCGCCGTCAAGAAGTCCACCGCCGTGGTCAACCCCGCGACGGAAGAGGCGATGTACGAGGTTGCGCTGGGCTCCAAGGCTGACGTGGACAAGGCCGTCGCCGCCGCCAAGCGCGCCTTTGCAACGTTCTCCCAGACCAGCCGCGACGAGCGCGTCGCGCTGCTCTCCAAGGTCATCGAAGTCTACAAGGGCCGTCTCAAGGAGATCGGTGCCGCCGTCTCCGACGAGATGGGCGCGCCGCTGCCGATGGCGGAGAAGCTCCAGGCCGGCGCCGGCCTCGGCCATCTCATGACCACGCTCGACGTGCTTAAGAACTATCATTTCGAGGAGCCGGCCGGCACCGCCATGGTGCTGCGCGAGCCGGTCGGCGTGGTCGGCATGATCACGCCCTGGAACTGGCCGCTCAACCAGATCGCCTGCAAGGTCGCGCCCGCGCTCGCTGCCGGCTGCACCATGATCCTGAAGCCCAGCGAGTTCACCCCGACCTCGGCGCTGATCTTCGCGGAAATCCTCCATGAAGCCGGCGTGCCCAAGGGCGTGTTCAACCTCGTCAACGGTCTCGGCCCCGAGGTCGGCGCCGCCATGAGCGAGCACCCCGATATCGACATGATCTCCTTCACCGGTTCGACCCGCGCCGGCATCGACGTTGCGAAGCGCGCAGCTCCCACCGTGAAGCGCGTCAGCCAGGAGCTCGGCGGCAAGTCGCCGAACGTCATCCTGGAAGGTGCCGACCTCACGAAGGCGGTGACCGGCGGCGTGATGCACATGTTCAACAACTCCGGCCAGTCCTGCAACGCGCCCTCCCGCATGATTGTGCCGGCCTCGAAGATGAAGGAAGTCGCCGCGATCGCGAAGGCCGTCGCCGACAAGACCAAGGCGGGCGATCCGCGCGCCGAAGGCACCACCATCGGCCCGGTCGTCAACCGCGGCCAGTGGGACAAGATCCAGGGCCTGATCAAGAAGGGCATCGACGAGGGCGCTACCCTCGTCGCCGGCGGCCCGGGGCTGCCCGAGGGCGTCAACAAGGGCTTCTACGTTCGCCCGACCATCTTCGCCGACGTCACCCCTGACATGACGATCGCCCGTGAGGAAATCTTCGGACCGGTGCTGACCATCATTGGAGCCAAGGACGAAGCCGAAGCCGTGCACATCGCCAACGACACGCCCTATGGGCTCGCCGGCTACGTCACGGGCGCTTCGGTCGAGGACGCCAAGCGCGTCGGCCGGCAGATCCGCGCCGGCAACGTCAATCTCCAGGGCGTTCCCAACGACCGCACCGCGCCGTTCGGCGGCTACAAGCAGTCGGGCAACGGCCGCGAATGGGGCAAGTACGGCCTCGAGGACTTCCTCGAAGTGAAGGCCGTGGCCGGCTTCAACGCGGCGTAAATTTTATCGTCTGAGCAACATGGCGCCGGAGCGGGAAACCGCTCCGGCGTTTTTCTTTGTAGCCCGCATGGAGCGAAGCGGAATGCGGGACCGGTCCCCGGATTGCGCTGCGCTCCATCCGGGCTACGGGCGAGAACGCGAGGTGCCGTAGGGTGGGCAAAGCGAAGCGTGCCCACGTCTTCGCGTCCGCGACGGCATGATGGTGGGCACGTCGCTTGCGCTCCTTTGCCCACCCTACGAGATCGTCGCTTGCGGTGCGCCTATCCCCCCGCCGCCCCCTGCGTGTTCACATACAGCGCGTAGATCGACTGGCTCGCCGCCATGAACAGGCGGTTGCGCTTGACGCCGCCGAAGCAGAGATTGGCGCAGCGCTCGGGCAGCGCGATGCGGCCGATCATGACGCCGTCAGGCGCGAACACCACGACGCCGTCGAGCTCGGGATCGCCCATGCCCCAGCCGCACCAGAGATTGCCGTCGACGTCGCAGCGCATGCCGTCGGGCGTGCCCGGGCCGGCATCGATGTGGACGCGTTTGTTGGAGATCGAGGTGCCGTCCGCCGCGACGTCATAGGCGAGGATCTTGCGGTTCGGCACGCCGCGGGATTCCACGACGTAGAGGATCTTCTCGTCCGGCGAGAAGCATAGCCCGTTCGGACCGAGCACGCCCTCGGCGACAATGGTCGCCTTGCCGGTCGCGGGATCGAACCGGTAGACGTTCGGATCGATCTCGGGCTCGGCCTTGTAGCCCTCGTAATTGCCGAGCAGGCCGAAGGTCGGATCGGTGAACCAGATCGAGCCGTCCGATTTAACAATGACATCGTTCGGCGAGTTCAACCGCTTGCCGTTGAATTGATCCATCAGCGCGGTGATGCTGCCATCATATTCGGTGCGCACCACGCGCCGCCCGCCGTGCTCGCAGGTGACGAGCCGGCCCTGCCGGTCGCGTGTGTTGCCGTTGGCGAAATTCGAAGGCTTGCGGAACACGCTGACCGCGCCCGTCTCTTCCTCCCATTTGATGATGCGCTGGTTCGGGATGTCGCTGCAGAGCAGATAGCGCCCGTCGCCGAACCACACCGGTCCCTCGGCCCAGCGCAGGCCGGTCGCCAGCCGCTCCACCGCGGACAATTTCAGCCAGTATTTTTCGAAGCGGGGATCCAGTGCTTTTATCGCGGGATCGGGGTAATAGGTCGCCGGCTGCCAGCCTTGAGTGCGGGACGATGCATCGTTCATGTGCAATTCTCGTTGTTGCGTTCCCTCTGTCAAAGTCTGCTAGCATCAGATATCTGTGGCCGCAAATCGGTTACTACATACGAGGAAAGACATGCCGCGCATCTTGATGACGGGAGCTTCGGGCGGGATCGGCACGCGCCTGCGAAAACTGCTGCCGCCGATCTATCCGGATCTCCTGCTCTCCGACATCAAGCCGCCGGCCGATCTCGGAGCGAGCGAAAAATTCAAGGCGGCGGACCTCGCCGATCTCGCTCAGTGCGAGGCGATCTGCGAGGGCGTCGACGGCATCATCCATTTCGGCGGCTATTCGGTCGAAGGCCCCTGGGACGACATCCTCCAGGCCAACATCATCGGCTGCTATAATCTGTTCGAGGCCGCCCACCGCAAGGGCGTTAAGCGCGTGGTGTTCGCCTCGTCCAATCACGCCGTTGGCTTCTATCCGCGCCACCACAAGATCGGCACTGACGTCACCCCGCGTCCCGACGGCCGCTATGGCGTCAGCAAGGTGTTCGGCGAGGCCGTCGGCGCGCTCTACGCCGACAAGCACGGGCTGAAGGTGACGTGTCTGCGCATCGGAAATTTCGGCGACATGCCGCTCGACCATCGCCGCGTCTCGATCTGGCTGAAGCCGGAAGACCTGGTGCAGCTCTGTCAGATCGGGCTCGAGCATCCCGACATCCATTTCGAAATCTTCTACGGCGTCTCGCTGAACGAGCGCGCCTGGTGGGACAACCACCGCGCCTACGAATTCGGCTATCGCCCCACCGGCCGTTCCGAGGATCACGTCGCGCACGCGATGGCCGAGCAGGCCAAGCTGAAGCCGGATCCGATCGGGGATCATTTCCAGGGCGGCGCGTTCTGCAGCAACGAGTTCGACGGCGATGCGAGCCGGATCATCGACTGGAATAAGCGCTAGGCCGCGTTTGTCTAAGTCCTGACATTAGCTGCGACTGATCAAGCGCCGCTGGCGGCTCAAGGCGGGCAAGTGTCGATCCACGCTTGTCCGCGAGCGCCGCGCGCAGATCGTCAGTGTGCTTGGGCAAATCGGGCTCGTGTGATCGCAGGACCTGTTGTACCTCATTTTGCAACGCGCGCTTCCTGTTTCCTGGTCACATGCCAGAGCACCACATGGTAATGCGGCACATCCACGCCGGGGTGACCCGGGTTGAAGTAGATGCTGACGTGGTCAACTGACCGCGCTGGCCCCGCCCCCTCCAACGACTTGTGATCGTCGATGTCCTTGTTCGGGACCATGTACACGGTCGCCACGAGGCGATCCCTGCGATCGAAACACAGGAATGGCCCCAGCGGCAAAGTGTCGGGCTTGACGAAGATGATGCCAAGGCCCGGAAAGAACTTCGGGAAGTTCACGAGATCGCTGACCCGCTTGTATCCGTTTCTTTCCGCGACCTTCCGCTGATTTGGCGGCGGACGAACGACTTCGTGCTTCCTGCGCGGCTTGCTGCTTCGATGGGGGGCTGTCCTGGCTTGTTCGACCTGGTCAGATGGTGGCGCGGTGGCCGGTGCAAGGGTCTGCGGCGCTGATGGCCAGAAGGGGGCAAATTGGGCGGCTGGGCGCCTCACATCGGCGATCAGGGCGAGCAACGCAACCAAGGCTGTGCTCACAAGCGCTTTGCGCATCGACACCTCCCGAGATTTGTTTTGCCGAGGTTTGTTTGGCTTGCTCACTTGCCTGGATTGCGTTCTCGCCAGCGCAGGAAATCCTGGAACAATTCTTCGCCGTCTGGCGGTTTCGCGGTTGGCTTTCCCTCGAGGAACCGGCCGAACGCCTTGCGAAGCGCGGCCTCGCCCCCGGATTGCTGCTGGAGCCAGCGCTCTGCCGGTCGGAATCGTCGCCATCCGGGGAGCAGCGCGGCCAGGCTCACCTCGCGCCATTTGGGGTGATGTGCGTCGCCAAGAAACTCAGGAAAGCGCGTGAACAATGTCTGGACGAAGAATTCCAGCAACCGATATCGCTCGTTGCCGCTGGGCCAGTTGTAGGCGAACAGAGCGGATTTGATCGCGATCGTGTCGACGCTTGCTTCGGCCGCAATGATATTCGGGTAGTCCTGATGGCGAAGCGTCGATGGCAGATAATCTTCTTGCAGCAGCTCTTTGGAGTAGGGGATAGGCAGGAGGCGAATACCATCGAGTTGCGAGATCTGCGTCAGGAAGCTGACCGGCTTTCCTGAGACCAACAGAGCGGCGGAGAGATCTCCCTTCCTCAGACCGTGCAGCGCGGCCTCAGGTCCCAAGTTCGACTCCCTGATCTTGACGCCCAGACGGTTCAGCACCTCGCGGCCAAGCACGGCACCGGCACTGCCATCCTCGCCGAGATTGACCTTCTTTCCCGCAAGATCCGTCAGGCTTGCGATCTCCGGTCGCGCGAGGAGATGGAACTCTTCGATATGGAGCGGGGCAATATAGGTTAGCTTGTTAGAGATGTCTCCGAACGTCTTTGCTTCCCGGAGCCGGTCGACCAGGATAACAGGTGCGATCGCCACGTCGGCACCTGCCAAGGTGAGCACGTCCAGGACGCTGCGGGTGCCGCCGTTTCCGACGATTGGCACAACCCGCAAAGCGACTTCGCCACGAGGGCCCGTCTCCTGACCACTGGCCAGTGTGGTCGCAATATCCTGAGCCATGGCGAATTCAGTGCATTGCGGCGTACCGGTTACGAAACCCACCGTAAATGGGTCCGCAGAACGTCCCGTTGCTTTCCTGGGGACGCTTTCTTTTCGCGGAGACGCTTTCCCGGGTTCACTTGGAGAAGCGGAAGGTCGCGTTTGTGCGAGGGACTCCTGGACCTGTCCGCCGAGCCAGGCCGCTGCAATCAATGCGATGAACAAACCGGCCCGCATCACTCCGCAGACCCTCATTGCTCAAACCTGTGCGCTAGCCAGTCCTCCTTGGGCTGACATCGTCACTCTGCCACGTCCGAAGCACGACGCGCGAGTGAATCTCGCTCAAGCCTTCCAACGCGGCTGGGCTGGCGACGTTCCGTCTCGGACGTATACGGCTCGTATCGTGGCAGGAACCTGGCCACCTAGAGCCCCGCCTCATCCTCAGCGATGCGTTTGAGATAATCCGACTTGCTGAACTGCATATGATCCACACACAGCTGAGCCAGCGCCCAGCTGTCGCGCCCCCTCAGCAGTTCGATCATCATCTCGTGCTGCCGCCGCGAAAGCGCGAGGCCGTCGCGGTCGGCGAGGTTCTTGGCGCGCATCGGCAAGGTCAGGTTCATGTAGTCCTGGAGCGAGCGCACCAGATAGGGATTGCCGCAAGCCGAGAACAGCGCGAGGTGGAAGGCATCGTTGGCTTCGTGGATGCCGCGCAGATCCTGCATGTCGGCCTTGGCGCAATATTGCTGTTGCAGCGCGGCTAGTTCGTCGATCAGGCCTTGCGGCGCGGGCAGGGGGATCATCAGCGCCGCCTGCCGCGTCAGCATCTCCCTGACCTCGTAGATCTGCCGGACCTCCTCGGACGAGTAGTACCGCACGGTGGCGCCGACGTTCTTCTCGCGGCGGACGATGCCGCGCCGCTCCGCATCCACCAGGGCCTGGCGCACGAAGTGGCGAGAGGTGCCGTAGCGCGACATCAGCGCGTCTTCGGTCAGCCGCGCGCCCGGCGGCAGGCGGCCGAAGATGATGTCCTCTTCCAGCCGCGCGACGACGTCGTCCGGGTCGTCGCGCCGGACTGGCATGGCGTCTGCGGTGCGAATCTCGGACATGCCCTCAGCCTCCGGCTTCAGCCGGTCTGCCCCTGTGGAGCAGGGAAGGCGCAGATTGTCAATAACTCCTGCCAATAACGGCGCCTGAAGCCGGAAATGCGACAATATGGACCAACCTTATTGACAATCGAGGGGCAGGCTGTACCACAATGGCAACGTAAGGAGTGGCATGATGACGAGTGGGTTGCGCAAGGGTTTGACGAGCTATGGCGACGCCGGCTTCTCGTTGTTCCTGCGCAAGGCGTTCATCAAGGCCATGGGCTATTCCGACGACGCGCTGGAGCGCCCGATCGTCGGCATCACCAACACCTATAGCGATTACAACCCCTGTCACGGCAACGTCCCGCAGATCATAGAAGCCGCCAAGCGCGGCGTGATGCTGTCGGGCGCGATGCCGTTCGTGTTCCCGACCATCTCGATCGCCGAGAGCTTTGCGCATCCGACCTCGATGTATCTGCGCAATCTGATGGCGATGGACACCGAGGAGATGATCCGGGCCCAGCCGATGGATTCGGTGATCGTGATCGGCGGCTGCGACAAGACGTTGCCGGCGCAGGTGATGGCGGCGATCAGCGCCGACCTGCCGACCGTGGTCATTCCCGTCGGCCCCATGGTGGTCGGCCATCACAAGGGCGAGGTACTGGGCGCCTGCACCGACTGCCGCCGCCTCTGGGCGAAATACCGCGCCGGCGAGATGGACGATACCGAGATCGAGGCGGTGAACGGCCGTCTCGCGCCATCGGTTGGTACCTGCATGGTGATGGGCACGGCCTCGACCATGGCTTGCATGATCGAAGCCATGGGCCTGTCGCTGCCGATGAGCGCGACGATTCCCGCGCCGCACGCCGAGCGTTTCCGTCTGGCGGAGGCGAGCGGCAAGGTGGCGGCCGAGATGGCGAAGGCGAAGGGGCCGAAGCCGAGCGAGGTGTTGACGCCGGCCTCTTTCAAGAATGCGCAGGTCGTGCTTCAGGCGATCGGCGGCTCGACCAACGGCCTGATCCATCTGACCGCGATGGCGCATCGCTCGCCGCACCGGCTCGATCTCGAGGTGTTCGACCAGATTGGCCGCGAGGTACCGGTGCTGGTCGATCTCAAGCCGTCCGGCGAACATTACATGGAGCATTTCCATCACGCCGGCGGCGTGCCGAAGCTGCTGGCGCAGCTCGGTGACCTCGTCGATCTCGAAGCGAAGACCATCAGTGGCCAAACGCTGCGCGATGTCGTCGCGACTGCCGAGGACGTGCCCGGCCAGGATGCGATCCGTCCGCGCGACAATCCGATCAAGAAGGAGGGCGGCCTTGCCGTCCTGCACGGTAATCTCGCGCCGCGCGGTGCGGTGATCAAGCAATCGGCCGCGAGCCCCAAGCTGTTGCAACACTCCGGGCGGGCGGTCGTGTTCGAATCCGTCGAGGACATGACCTTGCGGGTCGACGATCCCGATCTCGACGTGACCGCCGACGACGTGCTGGTGCTGCGCAATGCCGGCCCCAAGGGAGCGCCCGGCATGCCCGAGGCCGGCTATCTGCCGATCCCGAAGAAGCTCGCGCGCGGCGGCACCAAGGACATGGTGCGCATCTCCGATGCACGCATGAGCGGCACCGCATTCGGCACCATCGTGCTGCATATCACGCCGGAATCCGCCGTCGGCGGGCCACTGGCGCTGGTGAAAAACGGCGACATGATCAGCCTGGATGTGGCCAAGCGCAGCATCGAGCTGTTGGTCGATGCGGCGGAGCTGGATCGGCGCCGTGCCGCGTTGAAGCCGGCCGCCGCGCCGGAGGAAGCTCGGCGCGGCTACGCCTGGCTGTTCAACGAGACCATCATGCAGGCCGACGAGGGCTGCGATTTCGATTTCATGCAGAGGACTGGGAAGAAGACCGAGACAAGCTGACCGAACGACGAGCGCCCAGACCGCACAAGCGGCGGGCGAAAACATAGGGGGAAACGATGATTGCACGATCCATGCGTGGGTTGGCGGCTGCGGCCGCTATGCTTTTCGTCACCGGGGCCGGAGCGCAGGAGGTGAAGCATTATCGCTTTGCCTATGACCAGCCGCGCAACACCGGCTATTCCATCGCGGGCGACCTCTTTGCCGACAAGCTCAAGGAATTGAGCAAAGGCACCATGATCATCGACCAGTATCCGGGCGCGCAACTCGGACAGGAGCCGCAGGTGCTCCAGCTCGTGAAAGCCGGGGACGTCGAATTCTCAATCATCTCCTCCGCCAATACCGCGACGATCTCGCCGCAGGCCGGGGTGATGTCCTTGCACTATCTGTTCCGCGACGAGAACCACGTCGTCAAAGGTCTGGCCGATCCCCGCGTGTTCGAAGCGCTCAAAGCCATGATCGACGAGACCACGCAGGGCCTGCACGTGATTGCGACGGGCTCGCAGGGAGTGCGCCATATGTACTCCAGAAAGGAAATCCATAACGTCGGCGATATCAAGGGCGCCAAGATCCGCGTGCAGGCGACCGCGACCGAGGACACCATGTTCCCGGCCTATGGCGCCCAGACGGTGCACATGCCGTTCGGCAGCGTTTACACGAGCTTGCAAACCGGCGTCGTCGACGTCGCCGAGAACAGCATCAACGTGTACCTCGTCAACAAGCATTACGAGGTCGCGCCGGTCCTTAACATCACCGAGCACGAGGCCAACAACGCGCTGGTGTTCATCTCGGATAAGCTCTGGCAGAGCCTCTCGGCCGAACAGAAGGGGTGGGTGCAGGCCGCGGCCAACGAGGTCAGCACGAAGGAGCCGGCAAAGGCGTTCGAGCTCGAGCGCACCGCGGCCGAGAAGCTGAAGAAGATGGGCGTGAAGATCGTCGACAATGTCGACAAGAAGAGCTTCGCGGCGGTCGCCGATCCCTATCTCGACAAGCTCGCCAAGGAGCTCGGCCCGCATGCCGAGAAGATCAAGGATTTGATCCGGTCGATCAATTAGCTACTAGCACTGTCGTCATGCCCGGGCTTGTCCCGGGCATCCACGTTCTTCCTTCGAGCCAGCGCCAAGTGCGTGGATGGCCGGGACAAGCCCGGCCATGACGAGAAAGCTGCAGCCGGGGACACCAATGGCCATCGCCGACAAACTGCTGGTGCAACGCCAGCGTCACCTGAAATGGCGCTGGCTCGACTGGCTCGAGCTTGCGCTGATGATCCTCTGCGGCGTGCTCTGCTTCGGATTCTCGCTGTCGGTGACCGCCGACATCGTCACCAGGACCATCGGCCATCCCTGGCTATGGCTCCAGGAGGTCACGTCGACGCTGTTCATTTACGCGATCTTCATCGGCACGGCGGCCGCGACGCGCCGCAACGACCACCTCTATCTCACCGCCATCTCCGAAGCGATGCACGGCACCTCGCGGCTAATCGTCGAGGTGATCATCCGTCTCGTCGTGCTCGGCGTCGCCTTCTGCCTGATCTGGTACGGCTACCAGAATTATCTGCGCGGTTTCGGCAGTTTTCGCTTGCCGTCGGGCACGCCGATCGCCTCGCTCTACGCGATCATCCCGCTCTCGGGCGTGCTGATCGGCCTGTTCACCATCGAGCAGCTCGTCAACGGCCTGCGCAATGGTTTTGACCATCCCGAGCCGCCGGACGAAGATGCGGAGCCGGTCGTTGCTGCCGCACAGATGGGGGTGCAACCATGAGCGCACCCATTGTCCTGGCGTTGATGACGGTCTGTTTCCTGTCGTTCGGCTATCTCGGCGTGCCCGTGCCGTTCTCACTCATGGCCGGCGTCTTCATCGGCGCGCTGCTGTCGGATGTTTCGCTCGCCGCCATCATCCAGAAGATCTTTGACGGCGTCGATTCCGAAGCGCTGCTGGCGATCCCGTTCTTCCTGCTGGTCGGCGAGCTCATGAGCTCGGCCAACGTCGTGGTGCGAATAGCCAATCTCTCGGTGTCGCTGGTCGGGCATATCAGAGGCGGGCTGTCGCAGGTCGTGGTCGTCTTCAGCATGTTCTTCTCGGAGATGTCGGGCTCGACCACCGCCGACGTTGCCGTGATGAGCCGGGCGCTGGGCGGCCCGATGAAGCGAGAGGGCTACGAGCCCGCCTTCATCGCGGCGATCATCGCGTCGGCCTCGACCATTGCAGCGCTGGTGCCGCCGAGCATCACGGCGGTGGTCTATGGCGCGGTCGGCAACGTCTCGATCGCCGGCCTGTTCATGGCAGGCGTCGTGCCGGGCATGATGATCGGTTTCGGGTTGATGATCTATTGCTATTTCTTCGGCCCGTCCGGACTGCGCAAGCCGCGTGCGCCGCTCAAGCAGGTGGTGTTCGCGGCCGGCGATGCCGCTCTGCCGCTGATGATCCCGGTGATTCTGCTCGGGGGCATCCTAACCGGCTGGTTCACGCCGACGGAGGCGGGCGTGGTCGCCGTGGTCTGGATCGTCCTGGTCGTGATCCCAGCGCTCAACCGCGGGCATATCAAAAAGATCCCCTACGATTTCTGCCTCGCCGGCCTGATCTTTTCGCTGCCGCTGATCACCATCGGCGCTGCCAACGCCTTCGGCTGGATGCTGGCTTATCTGCGCGGCGCGACCTACATCGCCGAATGGATCACCTCGATCGCCGGCAACGATCCGCACCTGATCATGCTGTTGATGGTGCTGCTCTTCACCATCGTCGGCGACTTCATCGAGCCGGTGCCGACCATCATCATCTTCATGCCGCTGGTCAACGCGCTGACGGAAGCCGGCGACATCAACGCCGTGCATATGGGTGTGGTGCTGATCGCCACGCTCGCCTTCGGCCTGATCACGCCGCCCTATGGCCTTGTGCTGCTGATGGCCTCGAAATTCGTCGGCATCAGCTTCGCCAAGGCATTACGCGCGGCGCTGCCGATCTACCTGGTGTTCCTGGCGACGATTGCCTTTGCCATCTATTTCCCGAGCGTGGTGCTATGGTTACCGCGGCACGTGCTCCCTGAATCGGTCGGCTGCTTCAAGTCACCGGCGGGGACGGGCTATATCTGTCCGCAGTAGCGATTTGCTCGATGCGCCATCGCGTTTTTTCGTGCACGTAGCGGAACGGCGTGCCATGGCTGTTCTTGAAATAGCTGCCGCACAGCGCGTTCGCCATTCCTTGCATCACCGCGTCGTGGCAAACGAACAAGAGATCGTCGTCAGGATGACGCTCGAGCCAAGTCGAGACGCAACGCAGCGAGCGTTCGGCCATGGCGTCCCAGTTCTCGCCGTCGGTCGGAAGGATCGACACGAGGCCGATCGCTGATTTGAGGCCGTGCTTGGTCATGAGGTCGCGGACGGGCAGGCCCTCAAAGCTACCGAAATCGAACTCGATGATGCCTTCGTCGATCGCGAGCGGGACCGAGATCGCGTCCGCGATGATCTCGGCCGTTCGCGCCGCGCGCATCAGGGGGCTTGTGACGATGCGGCTAATCCCGGCGCCGCGCAGCATGTCCACGGCTTCGTGCGCCTGCCGCAGGCCGTCCTCGTTCAGCGGATTGTCGGTCCGCCCCTGGAATCGTCCCTCGCGATTCCAGTCGGTCGCGCCGTGACGAAGGCCGTAGAAGCTGCGCGCGGGCGTCGTCACTTTGACTTACTCGTGAATTTCTTCACGGCGGTGCGAAACTCTTCCGTGCTCATCGCCATGATGATCTTGTGCTCCTCG
Organism: Bradyrhizobium sp. 141; assembly: GCF_023074055.1. Classification (GTDB taxonomy): domain Bacteria; phylum Pseudomonadota; class Alphaproteobacteria; order Rhizobiales; family Xanthobacteraceae; genus Bradyrhizobium. The sequence goes on along the minus strand of NZ_JADPKR010000103.1, from coordinate 107,582 downwards.
GCGTCTAACTGCTGCTTCACCGGCGTGGTGGCGGCCTGGTAGACCAGAGACTTGGTGCCGGCGATTGCGGCCGGCGGGTTTTGCGCGAGACGCTCGGCGAGCTTTCGCGTCGCCGCCTTCAGTTCCGCGGCGGGAACAATCTTGGCAACGAGGCCCCATTCATGGGCCTGCTGCGCGGTGAAATTGTCCTCGGCGAGAAAAATCTGCAGCGCGCGGCGGGAGCCGACCGTGCCGACGATGCCGACCGTCGAGCCGCCGTCGGGTGACACCCCGATCTTGGCATAGGCCGGCGTGAACTTGGCGTCGTCAGCGGCAATGCAGAGATCGGTGACGAAGGCGAGGCCCATGCCGGCGCCGGCGGCCGAGCCGTGCACGCTCGACAGCGAGATCTTCGGCATGCGCCTGACGATCTCGATGAAGGCGTGATAGTGCTTCAGGAGTTCGCCGACGACCGGCGTCACCGTACCGGCTTCGGCGGCCGCCCCGATCGTCTGCAGATCGCCGCCCGCCGAGAAGGCGCGGCCTTCGCCTTCGAGCACCACGACGCGGATGTTGTCGTTGCCTTCGATGGAGGCGGCGAGATGTTCGAGCTTCTGTGCGATCGCGAGATTGATGGAGTTGAACGCGGCGGGACGGTTGAGCGTGATGGTCGCGATCGGGCCGTCGATCCGGAGCAGCGCGGGATCATCGGGTTGGGAGGCGGGCGCGGTCATTTGGAAATCCCCGGCAGGAGGTGGTTGCTGCAACTAAATCGCAGAAGGCGAGAGGTGACAATCCCCGGGCCGCCAGTGCTCCGGCGGCTCTTGCGCTGGGCGGAGCGATAGGCTCAAATGGGGCCGCCTTCGCCAAGGAACGGACACGAGCGCCGGCTCCTCGTAAGGCCAGCAAATCAAAATCAGCGAAAGAGGAGACGACATGGGTCACGCTCGTGTCTCCGGAAGTAGGCTGCTCCAATGACCGACGGTCCGGTGATCATCGTCGGTGCGGGCCATGGCGGCTACCAGGCCGCGGCATCCCTGCGTCAGGCGGGCTTTTCGCAGCGCATCTGCCTCATCAATGACGAGGCGCATCTGCCCTATCAGCGGCCGCCGCTGTCCAAGGCCTACATCAAGGGCTCCGCCGGGCCTGAGAGCCTGATGTTCCGGCCGGAGAAGTTCTACCACGACCAGAACATCGAGCTGATCGCGGGCCGCGCGGTGTCGATCGACCGTGCGGGCCGCAAGGTCCTGCTCGCCTCGGGCGAGACGCTGCCTTACGGTCACCTCGTGCTGGCGACGGGCGCGCGCAACCGGCTGCTTGATCTGCCGAATGCCAATCTGCCTGACGTGAAATATTTGCGCATTCTCGACGAGAGCGAGGCGCTGCGCGCGGTCATGCCCTCGAAGACACGGGTCGTGGTCATCGGCGCCGGCTTCATCGGCCTGGAATTCGCCGCGACCGCGCGGATCAAGGGCCTCGAGGTCGACGTGCTCGAGCTTGCCCCGCGCGTGATGGCGCGAGCCGTGACGGCGGAGGTTTCGGAGTATTTTCAAGAGCGCCATCGCCAGGCCGGCATCTGCATCCATCTCGGTGTGCAGGCCACCTCGATCGAAGCCGAGAACGGCAAGGTCACCGGCGTCTCCTTGAGCGACGGACGGCATCTGCCCGCTGACCTCGTCGTGGTCGGCGTCGGTGTGCTGCCGAACATCGAGCTGGCGGCCGAGGCCAGATTGCCGGTCGCGGCGGGCATCATCGTCGACGAATATCTCTCGACGGCCGACCCAGATATCTCCGCGATCGGCGATTGCGCGCTGTTCGCCAGCCCGCGCTTCGGCGGATCGCTGCGGCTGGAATCCGTGCAGAACGCCACCGACCACGCCCGCTGCCTCGCGGCGCGGCTGACCGGCGACAAGAAGTCTTACGACAGCCATCCCTGGTTCTGGAGCGATCAGGGCGATGACAAGCTCCAGATCGCAGGGCTGACCACCGGCTACGACCGCGTCGTGCTGCGCGGCGATCCCGCCAAGAAGGCGTTTTCCGCGTTCTGCTACAAGGGCGAGAAGCTGCTCGGCATCGAGTCCATCAACCGCGCCGGCGACCACATGTTCGGCCGCAGGTTGCAGGGCATGGACCGCTCGATCACGCCGGAGCAGGCCGCCGACGAAAGTTTCGATCTGAAGAGCGCGTTGGCGTGATCAGCTTGCGGTGATCGCTGCGGCGACCTCCGTGGCCGTCGGCATCGACGGCCCGGCGCCCATCCGCTGCACGCTGATCGAGGCGGCGGCGTTGGCGAAGGTGAGGGCGGCGCGCAAGGGCACACCGTCAGCCAGTTGCGCCGCTAATGCGCCGACGAAGCAATCGCCGGCGCCTGTGGTGTCGACCGCCTTCACGGCGCGCCCGGGCACCGCGACCTCTTCGCGCCCCGCAAGCGCAAGCACGCCGCGCTTGCCGAGCGTGACGCAGATGGTCTGATCCTGCCGCGCCTGAAGCTGCCGCGCCACGTCGAAGATCCGTGCGGCCTCGTCGCTGTCTGACAGTTCCACGCCGGCGAGGAAGCCAAGCTCGGTCTCGTTCAGCACGAGGATGTCGACCAGCGCGAGCAGCTCGCCGGACATAATTTGCGCCGGCGCCGGGTTGAGAACGGTCACAACGCCAGCCTCGCGCGCGCGCCGGAAGAAGGCGGCGATGGTCGGCAGCGGGATCTCGAACTGGCTGACTGCGACATCGCCCTTTGCCACCGGCACATCCGCGACATCATCCGCGCTGACCAGGGCATTGCTGCCGGGAATGACGACGATGGTGTTGTCAGCCTTGGCGACCGTGATGATCGCGGTGCCGGTGTGCGCCTCGGCCGTCTCCTTGATGGAGCCAAGATCGATACCCTGATCGCCGAGGAACGTCCTCAACTCGGCCCCAAACGAATCCCTGCCCAGCCGCCCGATCAGCGTCGTCCCTGCGCCAAGCCGTGACGCCGCCACCGCCTGGTTCGCACCCTTGCCGCCCGGAAAATACAGCACCTGCCGGCCGGCGACGGTCTCGCCGACCTTGGGGTGGCGATCGGCGGTCGCCACCACATCCATGTTGATGCTGCCGGCGACGAAGACGCGCCCCATTTGAATCTAGACCCTGACCTCGAACTCGTGCCTGACCTTGGCGATGTCGACCAGCGTCGGCAGGCCGGCCTCGTTGCCGAGGCGCTGGATCTTATAGGTCGAGGCGGCGCGGGCAAAATCAAAGTGCTCGCGCCAGCTTTTGCCGGGATGGGCGAGGTAGGAATAGACATAGGCGCCATGAAAGACGTCACCGGCACCGTTGGTGTCGATCACGCGCTCGCGCGGAATCGGCATCGCCGGCATCACCTGCACCGTCCCGGTTTCGTCGTACCAGAGCAGGCCCTTCTCGCCCATGGTGATGCCGCCGATCTTGCAGCCGCGGCTCTTGAGGTAGTCGAGCATCTTCTCCGGCGTCAGGTCCATTTGCTCGCACAGGCGCTCGGCGACGATCGCGACATCGATGAATTCCAGCAGCTCATGCGTGTTGGTGCGCAGTCCGCCGCCGTCGAGCGAGGTCAAAATACCGGCCTCGCGGCAGACCTTGGCATAGTGGATCGCCGCATCCGGCTGATGGCCGTCGACATGCAGCGCGCGGCAGCCGCCGAGATTGAGCATCGGGAAGGGATGGATGTGCTCGTCGTCGCGGCAGCGGACGATGGCGCGCTTGCCGTCCTTGGGCATGATGAAGGAGAGCGAGGACTGGTTCACCTTCCGCCCGTGCAGCGAGATCGCGTATTTCGCGCACATGTCCTGGAACATGCGCCCCAGCCAGTCATTGGCCGCCGTCGCAATCAGATCGGGCACGATGCCGAGCTTGGCGCAGCAGAACGCTGCCGTCACGGCGTTGCCGCCGAAGGAGACCGCGTAGTCCGACGCCACGTGCTTCTCGTCGCCGGTTGGCATGTGGTCGGTGATGAAGACGACGTCGATATAGGTCTGTCCGATGAAGAGAGCCTGCATTGCTTGTCCGTGATGCGCTTGTGGTCCCGGCCGGCGGGATTACTCTAGCACCGGTTCCGCTCCGGAGGGACGCTGAAATTATTCGCAAAACTGCCGCCCGGAGCGCTTGAGGTCAGCAGGGTGCCGGAATACGACCATGTCAGGCCAATGCCAAGCCCGGACAATCGCCGTCTTTCGGTCCGTGGGTTCCAAGTCGATCAAATGGGTGCAGGATGATCACCGGGCTCGATCACATCGTCGTTCTGGTGAGCGATATCGCTGCGGCCAAGGCGGCCTACCAGACGCTGCTCGCTCGCGCGCCGGCCTGGCAGAATTCGGGCGAGGGCGCCGACCGGGTGCTGTTCACGCTCGGCAACATGACGATCGAATTGATGGCGCCGAGCGGCTTCAGCGTGACTGCGGATCGCATGCGCGCACTGCTAGACGACCAGGAAGGCGTGCTCGCCAGCCTGTGCTTTCGTGTCGCAGACATCGGCAGAATGCACCGGCGGCTGGAACGGGTGGCCTTGAGCCCGGATCCGGTTGCAGAGGTCGAAAGCAGCGACGCTGAATCAGGCAACGTTCTGCACTGGAAGCGCACGCGGGCCGCCACGGAGCTCACGCGCGGTGTACGCATGTTCTTCCTCGAATTGGCCGACGAGCGTCCCAAGTCGGCCGCGACCGACATCGCGCCGATCGACGCGCTCGACCATGTCGTGATCACCACCGAGGATTCCGAACGCGCCGCCGCGCTCTACGGCGCGCGGCTCGGCCTCGACCTGGCGCTCGACCGCTCGCACCAGGATTGGGGCCAGCTGATGTTCTTCCGCTGCGGCGACCTCATCGTCGAGGTGGTACGCCGGCCCGTCGCCGGCGGTGACCTCACGCATGACCGTCTGTGGGGCCTGAGCTGGCGCGTCGCCGACATCGATGTCACGCGCGCCCGCCTGATCGCTGCTGGCCTCGACGTCACCGAGGTCCGCAACGGCCGCAAGCCCGGGACGCGGATCATGACGGTGCGGAACGGGACCTGCGGGATACAGACGGTGCTCTTGGAGCGCTCGCCGAAGCCGGTGGATTGAGGGGCGCTGGTCTCTCCTCTCGAAGACTCCTGTAGGGTGGGCAAAGCGTAGCGTGCCCACGTCTTGGTGACTTGATAGAAGACGCGGGCACGGCGCAAGTGCGCCTTTGCCCACCCTACGAGGCTGTCCTCCGTCATTGCGAGCGAAGCGAAGCAATCCAGAATCCTTCCGCGGTGACAGTCTGGATTGCTTCGTCGCTTCGCTCCTCGCAATGACGGCGGGGCCGTGGTACATGGCATACCGACAGCACCCAGCGAGCACCCCGGTTTGGCGAAGGCAAAGCGAACTCTGAAATGGCAGCGCGACCCCGAGGGGATGCGGCTGCGCATTCTCGAAGCCGCCAAGCAGGAATTTTCCGCCCATGGCCTTGCCGGCGCGCGCGTCGACCGCATCGCGGCCAAGGCCGGCGCCAACAAGCGCATGCTCTACTACCACGTCGGCAACAAGGACGAGCTTTATCTGGCGGTGCTCGAAGGCGCCTATGACAAGATCCGCAGTGAGGAGCGCGGGCTCGATCTCGAACATCTCGAGCCGCCCGAGGCCATCCGGCGCCTGATCGAGTTCACCTGGAATTACTTCCTGCGCAATCCCGAATTCCTGTCGCTGCTCCAGACCGAGAACCTCGCGCGCGCAAAGCACCTGAAGAAGTCGACCAAGGTCAAGTCGATGCACTCGCCCTTCGTCGAGATGATCCGCACCGTGGTGCGCCGCGGCGTCGACAGCGGCGACTTCCAGGTCGCAGTCGATCCGGTGCAGCTCTACATCTCCATCGCAGGGCTGTGCTTCTTCTATCTCTCGAACTCGGCGACGCTCAGCGTGATCTTCGGCCGCGATCTCCTGGATAAGAAGGCCAAGGACGAGCGATTGGCACACATGGTGGGCCTCGTCCTTGCTGCGCTGACGGGACAGTCGGTCGCGCTGTTCGAGATTGCCAAAGCGCCGAAGGCGCGCGCGGCCGTGGTGCAGACGGTATAGCAACGCGGTCAATTGGGCGGATGGAGCGCTACTGCTGCTGCAAACTCCGTCATTGCGGACGTAGCGAAGCAATCCGGAACTCTTTCCGCAGCGGTAGTCTGGATTGCTTCGCTGCGCTCGCAATGACGCGGTGGAGGCGGGCGGGCGCCCCAAGGGCACTCTCGTGCCCCGGACGCAGCGCAGCACGCAAGTGATGCGCTGCAGGGCCGGGGCCCATGATTCAGCGGAGCGTGCGGCTCTGGGTCCCGGCTCTGCGCAGCAACGCTAGCGCGTTGCAGCGCGTCCGGGACATGGAAGCATCCGTTCGTCGGCTCCGCCCACCGGAACCCGCCGCAAAACGTCACAGGGAAAGCTCTGGACAGTATTTATCCAACGGGTTAATTTCTCCGCCAACGACAAGACTTCCGGGAGTGAAAATTGGCCGAGCTGAAGCAGCAAGGTGCAGTGTCCAAGGTGCTGAACGCGGCCTGGGTTCGGCCGTTCTTGTTCCTGGTTTTCATCGTGGTCGCCTGGGATCTTTCGATCCGGCTGTTCAGGATTCCCGCCTACCAGATCCCGGCGCCCCTCGATGTCGTCGCGGTGCTGCGCACGGAATGGCCGGAACTGCTCCGCCAGTCCTGGCCGACGACCTATGCGACCGTCTGCGGTTTCGCGCTGTCCGCTCTGTTCGGCATTCCCGTCGCGATGCTGATCGCGGGGTCCAAGACGGTGGAGAGCTACGTCTATCCGCTGCTGGTGTTCTCGCAGTCCGTGCCCAAGATCGCGATCGCGCCGCTGTTCGTGGTCTGGTTCGGCTTCGGCATCATTCCCAAAGTCATCTCGGCATTCCTGCTCGGTTTCTTCCCGGTGGTGGTCTCGGCCGTGCAGGGCTTTAAATCGGTCGACCCCGACATGGTCGATCTTGCCCGTGCGATGCAGGGCAGTCGCTTCCAGGTGTTTTGTGCGGTGAATCTGCCGCACGCGCTGCCCGCGATCTTCTCAGGGCTCAAAGTGTCGGTGACGCTCGCTGTGGTCGGTGCCGTCGTCGGCGAGTTCGTGGGCTCCAATTCCGGCATCGGCTACGTGATGCAGCGCTCGATCGGCACCTTCGATTTGCCGACGATGTTTGCGGCGCTGGTGATCCTCGCGCTGCTCGGCGTGATCCTGTTCTGGGTTGTGGACCGGATCGAGAAGCTGGTCATTCCCTGGCATGTCAGCCAGCGCGAGGACGTGATTTTCGCCTCTTGATTTCAAGCAACGGCCACCAACGGCCGAAACATAACGGCAAGGGAGAGTGACGATGAAGCGGTGGATAGGGGCTGTCTCGGCGGTGCTGATGACCTTCGCGGCCATGCCGGCGCAGGCGGCCGACAAGGTCGTGCTGATGCTGAACTGGTACGTCTATGGCGAGCACGCGCCGTTCTATTACGGCAAGGCCAAGGGCATCTACGCCGCCGAGGGCATCGACCTCGAGATCCAGGAGGGCCGCGGCTCGGCCGCGACCACCCAGGCCGTCGCCGCCAAGACCGCCGACTTCGGCTATGTCGACGTCCCCACCATGATGCGGGCCGCCATCAAGGGTGCGCCCGTGGTTGCGACCGGCGTGCTGCTCCAGACCTCACCGATGTCCGCCATGGGCTTCGCCGACAAGAACATCAAGAAGCCCGAGGACATCAAGGGCAAGACGGTGGCGATCACGCCGGCCGACTCCATGACCCAGATCTGGCCGCTGTTCCTGAAGAAGACCGGCCTCAAGGAGAGCGACTTCAAAACCGTTGCCGGCGACGGCCAGACCAAGCTCAACGCCGTCATCAACGGCCAGGCCGATCTCCTGCTCGGCTACGTCATGGACCAGTCGATGAAGATCAAGGACGCCACCGGCAAGGACGTCTATCCGATCAAGTTCGCCGACTACGGCATCAACATGGTCTCCTCGGGCATCATCGCCAACACCGACTATGTGAAGGCCAACGCCGATCTCGTCCGCCGCTTCATGTCGGCGACGACCAAGGCGGTTGAAGCCGCCGAGAAGGAGCCAAGGGCCGCGGCACAGTCGATCCTCGATGCCAACCCCAAGGGCGGCAAGATCGATACGCTGACGCAAGGCTTCGAGCTGACCATTCCGCTCTACCGGACCGCGGAGACCAAGAGCAAGCGGCCGTTCCAGGTCACCGATCAGAACATGACGGACTCGGTCAATCTGATGGTCGAGTACGGCGGCCTCGATGCCAAGGCCAAGGAGAACCCGAAGGCCTTCTACACCAACGACTATCTGCCGAAGAGTGGCTCGTGAAACCTGCGACAGTCATGAGTGAAACCGCGCAGCCGGCCGCACATCTGAGACTGGTGAGCGACCGGGCTGCCGGCGATGCGTCGGGCATCAAGCTATCAGGCGTGTCCAAAACCTACCGGACGCGCGATGGCGATGTGCCCTCGCTGCGGCCGCTCGACTTCCACATCAACGACGGCGAGTTCTTCGTCGTGGTCGGTCCATCCGGCTGCGGCAAGTCCACGCTGCTCAAGCTGATCTCCGGCCTGCTGCCGCCGACGACGGGCGAGATCCTGGTCGAGGGCGAGAAGGTGACGACGCCGCACGGCAATGTCGGCATCGTGTTCCAGAATGCGCTGCTGCTGCCTTGGCGCAATATCCTCGGCAACGTGATGCTGCCGATCGACATGAAGCGGCTGCCGCGGCAAAAATATCTCGATCGCGCCAAGGCGCTGTTGAAGCTGGTCGGGCTCGAAGGGTTCGAGAAGAAGTTGCCCTGGCAGCTCTCCGGCGGCATGCAGCAGCGCGCCTCGATCTGCCGCGCGCTGGTGCACGATCCCAAGATCATGCTGATGGACGAGCCGTTCGGCGCGCTCGATGCGCTGACGCGCGAGCGCATGAATGTCGAGTTGATGCGGATCCAGCGCGAGACGAAGAAGACGGTGCTGCTGATCACGCATTCGATTCCGGAGGCGGTGTTCCTCGCCGACCGCGTGCTGGTCATGACCGAGCGCCCCGGCGCGATCGCCGCGATCTACGACGTGCCGCTGCCGCGCCCGCGTTCGCTCGACGTAATGGCCGATCCTGTTTTCACCGAGCTCGTGCAGCGCATTCGCAAGCATTTCTTCTCGCAAGGTGCATTGGATTAAGGAAATGCGTTTGGTGTTGGCCGTAACCAAGGAGACGGTGCGCTCCCTCCCCCGCTTGCGGGGGAGGGTCGGGGAGAGGGTGTCTCCGCAATGGGACAATCCCCAAGAGGAGAAAGCCCTCACCCGCACTTTGTGCCGACCTCTCCCGCAAGCGGGAGAGGTGCACCGTCCGCGCGGCCAGATTTGTGGGACCAAGTAGCACCATGTCCCCGCGCCTGAAGCTGCGAGACATCTCCTTCTTCGAACGTCCCGTGCAGTTCGCGCGGCCGTTCCGCTTTGGTGCTGTGACCATCAATGCGACGCCGCAACTGTTCGTGCGGGTCGAGATCGAGGTCGAGGGCAGGGGAAGCGCGGTCGGCGCCAGCGCCGAGCTGCTGGTGCCGAAATGGTTCGACAAGCGGCCGGAGTTGTCGCTGGCGCAGACGGTCGATGGTTTGCGTCGGTCGCTGGAAATCGCGCGCGGGTTCTATCTGGCACGGACGGGATTTCTGACGGCGTTTGACCTACATGCCTCATGCATTGGTGCCCAGGTCGCGACCTGCGCAAAAAAGAACATTCCGGCGCTTGCGGCGGCCTATGGTCCGGCGGAGATCGACAAGGCGATCCTCGATGCGCTGCTGCGCGGCGTCGAGACCAGCTTTTTCGACGGGATGGCCGTCAACATTGCCGGCATCGACGCGCGGCTGTCTCCTGACCTGAGCGAGAGGGATATCAGCACGTTTCTCTCCGGCCGCAAGCCGCTAACCCGTGTTGCCATCAGGCATACCGTCGGCCTCGATGATACCGTCCAAGGCGAGGGCGGTGTTGCCGATGCCCACGAAAACGCCGGCGCAAATTACTTCAAGCTGAAGCTGTCGGGCGATCCTGTGGCCGATGCGTCGCGGCTGGTGCGGATCGGCAAGGAGCTGGATACGCTTGGGCGCGGCACCAAGGTGACGCTCGACGCCAACGAGCAGTACGCCGATCTTGCCGTGCTGGGCGCGCTGATGGACCGGCTCGATCATGATCCCGCATTGCGGCCGATCGCTTCGCGCTTGCTCTATGTCGAGCAGCCGATGCCGCGCGACATCACGCGGCAATTGCCGCTTGGCTCGCTGGCTTCGCATGGCTTCATCATCGACGAGGCCGACGATTCCTACGATGCATTCCCGGCGGCGCGGGCGCTGGGCTATTGCGGCATTTCCTCGAAGTCCTGCAAGGGACTGTACAAGTCCATCGTCAACGCGACGCGTGCGGCGAAGTGGAGCGCGGGCGGAGACAGGTTCTTCGTGACCGGCGAGGACCTCACTTGCCAGGCAGGCCTTGCCGTGCAGCAGGATCTCGCGCTCGGCGCTTTCCTCGGCGTCACCCACGCCGAACGCAACGGTCACCACTATGTCGACGGCTTTGGCGAGACGCCCTCCGCTGAAGCGCAAGCCTTCGCGGCCGCGCATCCCGATCTCTATGCCGATGCCGGGCAGGGCATCCGCCTCTCGATTCACAACGGCGATCTTCTTACGGGATCGCTTCATGCAACGGGCTTTGCGACGTCGGTCCATCCGGATTGGTCGGCACTGCGCCCGCTCGAACAGCCGAAATCACTTCAGGAGCAAACGGCATGACCACCCAACGCCTCGGTCTCATCATGAACGGCGTCACCGGCCGCATGGGGCTCAACCAGCATCTGATCCGCTCGATCGTCGCGATCCGCGAGCAGGGCGGCGTCCGCCTGAAGAACGGCGATCGCGTGATGCCCGATCCGATCCTGGTCGGCCGCAGCGCCGAGAAGGTCGAGGCGCTCGCCAAGCGCTACAATATCACGCGCTGGACCACCGACCTTGATGCGGCACTCGCCGACAAGAACGACACCATGTTCTTCGACGCCGCGACTACGCAGGCGCGCCCTGGTCTTCTGACCCAGGCCATCAACGCCGGCAAGCACGTCTATTGCGAGAAGCCGATCGCGACGAACTTCGAGGAGGCTCTGGAAGTCGTCAAGCTCGCCAACGCCAAGGGCGTCAAGCACGGCACAGTGCAGGACAAGCTGTTCCTGCCGGGCCTCAAGAAGATCGCCTTCCTGCGCGACTCCGGCTTCTTCGGCCGCATCCTCTCGGTGCGCGGCGAGTTCGGCTATTGGGTGTTCGAAGGCGGCTGGCAGGAGGCGCAGCGCCCGTCCTGGAACTACCGCGACGAGGACGGCGGCGGCATCATCCTCGACATGGTCTGCCACTGGCGTTACGTGCTCGACAATCTCTTCGGCAACGTCCAGAGCGTCGTCTGCATCGGCAACACCGACATCCCCGAGCGTTTTGACGAGCAGGGTAACAAGTACAAGGCCACGGCGGACGATTCCGCCTATGCCACCTTCCAGCTCGAGGGCGGTGTCATCGCCCATATCAACATGTCCTGGGTCACGCGCGTCTATCGCGACGACCTCGTCACCTTCCAGGTCGACGGTACGCACGGCTCGGCGGTCGCAGGCCTCACCGACTGCATGCTCCAGGCGCGGCAGGCGACGCCCCGGCCGGTCTGGAATCCCGACGAGAAGCGGCTGCACGATTTCTACGGCGACTGGCAGAAGCTGCCCGACAACGTCACCTACGACAACGGTTTCAAGGAGCAGTGGGAGATGTTCATCCGTCACGTCTACGAGGATGCGCCCTACAAGTTCACGCTGCTTGAAGGCGTCAAGGGCGTGCAACTCGCCGAATGCGCGCTGAAGAGCTGGAAGGAGCGGCGCTGGATCGACGTCGCCCCGATCAAGGCCTAAGGAGGGGACGAGATGAACAAGCCCGTCCAGCCGATGTCCTCATTGTCGCTCAAGCTGCCGAAAGCCGACCGGTCCATCGAGACCTACCGGCTTGCGGCCTCGCGAACGTTCCCGGCAAAGCTGGAGGGGCCGCTGAGCCGCATCGCCTTCTCCGCCGTGCACACCGTCGTCGATCCCTTCGCCGACAACGATCCCTGGCTGTCGGTCGCGGTCGACTGGGACAAGACCATCGCCTTCCGCGAGCACGTCTGGGATCTCGGCCTCGGCGTTGCCGAAGCCATGGACACCGCGCAGCGCGGCATGGGGCTGGACTGGCCGACCTCGCTGGAGCTGATCACGCGTTCGGTCGGTGCCGCAAAGCGCCGCAATGCGCTCGTGTTCTCCGGCGCCGGCACCGATCATCTCGCGGTTGAGGATGCCAGGAGCATCGACGACGTGATCCGCGCCTATGAGGAGCAGGTCTCGGCGGTCGAGAAGGTCGGCGGCCGCATCATCCTGATGGCGTCGCGCGCGCTGGCGAAACTCGGCCGCAACGCCGACGACTATGCGAAGGTTTATGATCGCGTGCTGTCGCAAGTCCGAGAGCCCGTGATCATCCATTGGCTCGGCGACATGTTCGATCCTGCGCTGACGGGCTATTGGGGCACCAAGGATCTCGACAAGGCGATGGACACGGCTGTGGCCATCATCAACGGCAATGCCGCCAAGGTCGATGGCGTCAAGGTCTCGCTGCTGGACAAGCAGCGCGAGATCGACATGCGCCGGCGCCTGGACAAGCGCATCAAGATGTATACCGGCGACGACTTCAATTATGCCGAGCTGATCGCCGGCGACGAGCAGGGCTTTTCTCACGCGCTGCTCGGCATCTTCGACGCGATCGCGCCGGCGGCGTCCTACGCGCTGTCGCGGCTGGCGGCCGGCGATGAGGCCGGATTCCACGACGTGCTCGGAGCGACCGTCCCGCTGTCGCGCCACATCTTCAAGGCGCCGACGCGCTTCTACAAGACGGGCGTCGTGTTCATGGCCTATCTGAACGGCCATCAGGATCATTTCACCATGGTCGGCGGGCAGGAGAGCACGCGCTCGACGCTGCATTTGGCCGAGCTGTTCCGTCTCGCCGACAAGGCCGGCCTGCTCGCCAATCCTGAACTCGCGACGCAGCGGATGAAGACCGTGCTCGCCACCCACGGTATCGAATCCTGATGCGCGATTTTTCGTCCGACCACCGCTGGCTGTCGCTGAACACGGCGACCGTCCGCAAGCAGGGGGACCTCGTCGCGATCATCGATGCCTGTGCGAAGCACGGCATCCGCGCCATCGATCCCTGGCGCGATCAGGTCGCATCCGTCGGTATCGAGCGTGCCGCGCGTGCGGTGCGCGATGCCGGCCTCGATCTCTCAGGCTATTGCCGCGGGGGCATGTTCACCTCGGACGCCTCGCGACGGAGCGAGGTGCGCGACGACAACAAGCGCTGCGTCGATGAAGCCAAGGCGCTGGGCGCACCCTGCATCGTGCTGGTCGTCGGTGGCCTGCCGCAATATTCGCGGCCGGGCAGCGAGGCCTCGAAGGACATCGCGGCGGCGCGTGGGCAGGTCGAGGAAGCGCTCGCCGAGATGCTCGACTACGCCAAGCAGGCGAACCTGCCGCTGGCCATCGAGCCCTTGCATCCGGCCTACGCCGCAGACCGCGCCTGCGTGAACACGACGAAGCAGGCGCTCGACATCTGCGACCGGCTCGATCCTGCCCGCACCGGCATGCTCGGTGTCGCGCTTGACGTCTATCACATCTGGTGGGACCCGGAGCTGATGGGCCAGATCGCGCGCGCCGGCAAGGACCGCCTGCTCGCCTTCCATGTCTGCGACTGGCTGGTGCCGACCAAGGACATCCTCAACGACCGCGGCATGATGGGCGACGGCGTCATCGACATCAAATCGGTGCGTCAGGCGGTCGAAGCGCAGGGCTTTGCGGGTTATTCCGAGATCGAGATCTTCTCCAGCGACTGGTGGGGCAAGCCGATGGACGAGGTGCTCCGCACCTGCATCACGCGCCATAAGACGGTGGTGTAGCAGGGCGCCTTGCTTGCGGCATTCTGCCACAGAACGGCGCAATCATCGATGCCGAATTTGTGATCCTCCGCAAGTGGCCTATTTCACATAAAATCACCTGAGGTTGCTGCAGTTTTGTCAGCTACGGCAGGCAGGCTTTTTGCCTGCCCCGTTCTCTTGCACGTCCTTTTGCCTTTCGCGACGCTGGCGGTGAAGCGCGTCGCATGTCGTTTGGATGGCGCGAATGGATTTCAAGAATGACGTTTTCATCAGTTTTAGCCATATCGACAACGAGCGGATCAGCGACCGGTTCGACGGCTGGATTACCCGCTTTCACATGGTGCTGGCGAGACTCCTGAGCAAGCACCTCGGCTCGGAAGCGAAGATCTGGCGAGACACCAGGCTTGCCGACGGCCATGTGCTGCAAGACGAGATCATCACCCAGTTGCAGCAGTCGGCGGTAATGCTCTCGGTGATTTCGCCACGCTATCTCAAATCGGAATGGTGCACGCGGGAGATGCACGAGTTCTGCGAGCACGCTCGGCGGAGCGGCGGGCTGGTGGTCGGCAGCACGCAGCGCCTGGTCCCAATCGTCAAGACACCGGTCGACGGCCCGCTTCCGCCAGTCATGAAGGACGTTTGGGTCCGCGATTTCTTTACGTTGGAAGACGGTGTGCCCATCGAATTCGACGAGGCTTACGGCGAAAAGTACGGTCAGGATTTCCTCAAGCAGGTGCTTCAGCTTGCCTTTCGTCTCAAGGAGGCGCTCAACGCCCTGCGCGGCAACGGCTCGCCCGTGTCGCAGAAGCCGGTCGTCTACCTCGCCGAATGCGGCCACGACCGCAGGCGTGACAGGGAGATGATCGGCGGGGAGTTGTTGAGGCTCGGATACACGGTCCTACCGGATCGTCGCCTGCCTCCCGACGAAGACGAATGCGTCGCAGTCGTGGACGATATGCTGTCACGCTGCGCGTTGTCGGTCCATCTGGTCGGGGCCGGTTATGGGGCGGTGCCGGACGGTCCCTCCGGCAAATCGGTCACGATCCACCAGAACGAGCGCGCCGTGGCGCGCGCCAAAAGTGGCGGGCTCAAGCGCCTGATCAGTCTGCCAGCAACGACCCACTCGGAACAACCGGCGCAGCAGGCGTTCGTCAAGGCGCTCCGCGAGGATGCCGAGGTGCAATACGGAGCCGATCTCATCGCTGGCGACGTCGAAGAATTGAGGGCGTCGATTCGCGCCACGCTGGAGGCGATCGAGCGGCCCGCACCGGTGCGCGTCAGCCAGGTGGAGGCGGAGGTGGCGGAGCAGGACAACGGACTGATCTATCTCATCTGCGACAAGAAGGATCGCGAGCGCAAGATCGCGAATCCGTTGAGAAAGGTATGCCGCCAGCTCGGCTTCAGGGTCGAGACGCCCGTATTCGAGGGCGATGCGGCGAGCATACGCAAGGCGCATAGGGATCTACTTGGAGCATGCGATGCGATCATTCTGTTCTACGGCGCCGGCGATCCCACGTGGAAGCGCGCAATGGAGAGTGAACTCAGGAAGGTCGGCGGCTATCGGCGCGGCAAGGCGCTACCGGCGCGATACACCTGCGTGGCCGGGGAAAGCACCCCGGACAAGCAGGAGATCGTCGAGACGGAGGACGACGGGCTGATTGTCGCTCTGGAAGGGATGACGGATGCGGCGTTGACGAACTCGGTGAAGAACGCCTTCAAGAACCGTGGCTTGCCCCAATGAGGGATTCGTCATGAGAGAGCTGGCCCAGGACGCGCTGGAAAATCCGTTCCCAGGGTTGCGGTCTTTCCAGGAGGAAGAGGAGCATTTGTTCTTCGGGCGCGAGAATCAGGTCGACACCATGGTTGACAAGCTCGCCGCGACCCATTTCCTCACTGTGGTTGGCACGTCCGGCAGCGGCAAATCCTCCCTCGTCAATTGCGGACTGCGGCCGGCGCTGCGCCGGGGTCTCATGGCTGGCGCCGGAACGTCATGGCGCATGGCGCAGTTCCGCCCGGGCAACGAACCAATCCGCGCAATGGCGCGTGCACTCGTCGAAGACGACGTGGTGTTCTCCGATGATGACGACGACGTTCTCCCGCTTCCACAACTCGTCGAGACCACCTTGCGCATGAGCAAGCTTGGGCTGATCGATGTCTTCGAGCAGGCGGGGCTCGGCGAAGACGTCAATCTTCTGCTTGTGGTCGACCAGTTCGAGGAGCTGTTCCGCTATCGGCAACTCGTCATCGCGAGCCCGGACGAAGGACGTGCCGCGGAAGAGGTGACGGCCTTCGTGAACCTGCTGCTGGAAATCAGGGAGCGTGCACCGGCGCGGATTTTCGTCGTTCTGACCATGCGTTCCGATTTCCTCGGGGATTGCACCCAATTTCCCGGGCTCGCCGAGGCGATCAATGCCGGACAATATCTGGTCCCGCGTCTGACGCGCGAAGAGCGCCGCGACGCGATCGAGGGGCCGGTCCAGGTGCGTGGTGCGGAGCTCTCGCCGGTGCTGCTGACGCAACTCGTCAACGACGTCGGCGATAACCCGGACCAATTGTCGATTCTCCAGCATGCGCTGAACCGCACCTGGGCCTATTGGCGAAAGCAGGGCGGCCAGGGTCCGCTGAAACTCGAACATTACGCGGCGATCGGTACGATGGCCAAGGCGCTCAACCAGCACGCCGACGAGGCGTTGCGCGATCTGGCGAACGACCGGCAGAGGCAGATCTGCGAGAAGATGTTCAAGGCGCTCACGGACAAGGCGAGCGATCCGCGTGGCGTCCGTCGTCCGACCATGGCCGCAACCCTGTGCGCCCTGAGCGATGGGAGCATGGACGAGATCACCAGCGTGGTGGACGTGTTCCGCGAGAAGAGCCGCTCTTTCCTGATGCCGTCGATCAAGGAAGAGCTGCGCCCCGATTCGGTTGTCGACATCTCGCATGAGAGCCTGATGCGGGTGTGGGAACAACTGAATAGCTGGGCCAACGAGGAGGCGCAGTCGGTTCGCGTGTATCGACGGCTCGCCGAAGCGGCGCAGGAGTACGATCGAGGGGAGACAAGCCTCTACACCGATCCTCAGCTTCAGGTCGCGCTCGATTGGCGCAAGCAGAACAAGCCCAATGCGACGTGGGCCGACCGCTATCATCCCGGCTTCGCCGGGGCGATGGCTTTTCTGGATAAGAGCAGGGCCAAAGCGACCGAACAGAAACGGCGTCAGCAACGTGCGCTCCGGATCACGCAGGCGACAGCGCTCGGCATGTCCTTGCTTGCCGCCGCTGCCGGCTACTTTGGCTGGATGGCTCGCCAGGCGTCGGTCGATGCGGACGCGAGTCGCGAAATCTCCCGGCGCGCCCTTGTGCAATCGGAGCGCTCGAAATCAAGTCGGCTTGCAGTGTTGGCGGCGCAAGATCCAAACAATCAGTCCAAGAAGATTCTGTTGGCGTTGGAAAGTCTGCCGGACCAGAAGAGCTCGGACGCAGACGTAGCAGGACGGCCGCGAATTCAGAAAATGCAGCAGCTGCTCGCCAGCTCGATCAGAAATCTGCGCGAAGTCCTGATTTTCGATGGTCATACGAAGGCCGTCAACAGCGTGGCCGTCGTGGCCGACGGCAAGCGCATCATCACCGGCTCTGACGACCGCACCGTGCGGCTCTGGAACTCCGGCACAGGCGAAGAGCTTGCGCGTGTTGAGGTTGAAGATGCAATCCTGGGCGTTGCCGCTTCGTCCGATGGACAGCGCATCGTTACAAGGCTTGCAAATGGAGCGGTGAGAGTCTGGCCCGCCAGTCTGCAAGGAACGTCGTACGCGCTCGATCGTCACGGCAGTCACGTCTTTTCCGTCGCACTGGCACAAGATGGCACGCGCATTGTGTCCGGGTCAGACGACGGTGTCGCGCGCGTCTACGATGTCGATAGTGGCAAGCAACTGCTCGAACTGGAGAAGCAAACCAACGCGATTCTCGGCGTGGCAGTGGCGCCCGGCGCCGAGAAACTTGTCACGGGTCAGGCTGACAGGACGGCCAGGGTTTGGGATGCAAGAACGGGCAGCGAATTGCTCAAGCTTCAAGGGCACTTGCGGTCGGTTTCAGGAGTGGCCGTGTCACCGGATGAGACCCGGATCATAACGTGGTCTGCAGACCGTACGGTTCGATTGTGGGACAGCAAGTCAGGCGAGGAATTGCAACGAATCGAGCTCAACGCCACTCCGCTAAGCGTTGCGTGGGCACCGAACGTAAACCGAACGAACGCGATCGTTGTTGGAGCAGATGATGATTCCGTGAGCGTATGGGCCGTGGCTCAACGCAAGGATGCGGCCTCCATTCTCGCGACAAAGACTCTCGAGTTCATTCGATTGAGAGGTCACGGTGGCGATGTCCGGAGCCTGGCCATCACGCCTGATGGTCGTGCGATCGTTACGGTATCGGCAGACAACACGGCGAGAATTTGGAAGGTCGTGAGGCCGTACGCAGAGGTTGACACGCCGGACGATACAGCGGTCTCGCAGGTGCTTGTCGAGGTCGGGAGGCGGGTTGTGCCCCGTTGTCTCACCCTCGACGAACGCATCGACTTGGAGTTGACGCCCAGGCCTCCGACTTGGTGTATCCAGCAAGGTAAGTATCCCTACAACACGGAGTTCTGGCGCGATTGGGAGGCCGGAAAGCAGCGTTTGGACCCGAAGCTTTCGGATAAATTCGGCAATTTCTCTGACGATGTCCTGAAGAAGGGCGGCGACGCTCGAATTGCATTGGATGCCGCCCAGCTCGGCATTGATTTCGATCCCTCGAAGCTCTGGACAAAGGTCAATCGCGCGCATGCGCTCATGTTCCTGGGCCAGACGGACTCGGCTCGTAAAGAATATCTGCAACATTGCGCAGAAAAATTGGAGGTTGAGGGAGCCGTTACCTGGCGAGACGGAGTCTTGCAGGATTTCCAGAAATTGCGTGCCAACGGCCGTTCTGACCCGCTGATGGACGAGATTGAACAAAGGTTTGGTTCTAGTGGTTGTCCGCCGGCGCCCTATAAGCTGTGGCGGTGGTGACGGCAGCGCCAAAGGCCGGTGAGCTGATGAAGGCGGCACCGAGCGCTCGCACGGAAGTCTACGTTAAGCACTCTCACCCAATCGCACAGGTCACACTCAAGAAGCCGCGGAATCGCACCCGTCCGCCGCGGCTCCACCGCTACGGCATAGTTCGGGAAGCGCGCGAGAAAGTGCGAGATAGCGATGGCCTCCGGCTGATGTCGCCGGGCAGCGCTGGCAGCGGTCACGGCCCTGCGACCTGTTGCAGCGTGTTGAAGCGCGCCTTCTGCTCGCTGCTCAGCGTGGCATAGAATTCGTCCAGCGCAGGTTCGACCAGCTTGGCGGCCGTCAGCATGGCCTCAAGCCGGTGCTGCATCGCCTCCAGCCGTCCGACCGGCGTCAGAGGCACATCGTTCGGACAGGCCGCTTGTAGGCCCTCGACGCCCTTCGCCGTGGCTTCGCCGAGGCGGTCGAGAGCCTCCTTTTGCTTACCTGCGGGGTGGAGCACGGCCTCGATCCTCTGGATCGGCAACTGGGTCAGGCTGGACTTGGGATCGCCGCAGGCCTCGGTGCTGGCTTCCTGCGGCTGTGACGAGCGCTCGCCGACATGGGGGCCAAGCGCGTTGAAGTGGGCTTGCTGCTCGTCGCTGAGCGAGTTGTAGAACTTCTCCAGGGCTGGCCGCACGATCTTGACGGCTTCCAGCGTCGCGCTGATGCGGTTCATCATGGCGCGCAGGCGGCCAGGCGGAGTCAGTGCATAGGTCTCCGCACAGGAGTCCTTGAACACATCGGCAGCGTTGGCCGCCGCGGTCTTCAACTCGTCGAGCAGTGCGCGTTGTTCCGGCGCCGGCCGTACCGCTCGCGCGATATCGTCAAGCGGCCAGGCGGTCACGCCCTTGTCCGGTGTGCCGCACAATTGCCGTAGCGTCTGCGGGCTCACGTTGGCGCGCGGCCGCGCGCGGCCGCCGCCGGCTTGCGGATCGTCATTGGGGTTGATGCTGGCATAGGCGGAATAGGGGCCGTCACCACCCCAGAACACGGTGTCGACAAAATCGTCATAGGCGTACGCCCAATAGCCGGGCTCGTAGGCATAGGACCAGAACGTGTAGTTGAAGATGTCGGAATAGGCGTAAGGCCAGAACACCGGCCCAAGCCACGCCACGAACACTGCGGGATGGCGGTGACGCCAGGCCTGCCGGGGCGCCCAGCCGCTCTGACGGGCGACGAGGGCCGCTTGGGTCTGCGGAGTAGTCTGCGCGCGGAAGCGCTCGGCAAATCGTCCGCGCTCGGCGGCCTGCGCTGCGGCCGCAAGCGCCGGAGCGCGCCCCGCCGGAGCCTGGAGTCCGAGTCGCTGCTGGCGCGCCAGGTCACTTTGTTGCGCGCGCTGCTCACGGCCGAGCAAGCGGTTCTGGGTCTGGAGCATCCGCTGCTGCTCGCGTTGCGCTCGCGCGCCTTCCACCTTTTGCGATTGCAATTGCTGAACGCGCTGCTGGAGGCGATCGATGCGGGTCTGGCGCTCCGTCGTCTGGCGCGACAGCATCTCGCGCTGTCGCTGCTCGACGTGCTGCGAGCGCTGTTGGACGCGTTGCTCGCGCTCAAGAAGGCGGCTCTGCGACTGCAACAACCGTTGCTGCTGGTGTTGCGCCCTTGCGCCTTCCGGCTTCTGCGATTGCAATTGCTGCACGCGTCGCTGCATGCGGTCGATGCGGTCTTGGCGTTCCGCGGATTGGCGCGAGAGCATCTCGCGCGGCGGTCCCGATCGCTCGCTCACGGCCTGGGGTGCACTTGGGCGAGAAGGGGCGGCGATATGCGGTGTCGGCCGCGGCGCCATGGCCGGACGTTGCGGCGCTGCCGGCGCCCGATGGAATTCGCGCCGGGGCACCGCCACCTGAGGGGCGGCTCGCGGGGCGCTGAAATGCGGGGACGGACGCGGTGGCGGTGAGGCGATGTGCGGCGCCGGACGTGGCGCCATCGCCGGCCGCTGCGGCACGGAAGGTGGATGGAAGGCCGGCGCGGCGGGACGCGCCATGGCTGGCGGCGCCGCCGGACGCGCCATCGCGGGCGGTGCCGCCGGACGGGCCATGGCCGGTGGTGCTGCTGGCCGCGCTGCCGGGGCTGCCGCTGGACCGGGTGGTCCGCCTCTTCCGTGTCCGTGGCCCGGCCCTTGGGCGAACGCGCCGACGCTCGCCGCCAGCATCGAGACACCAACCAAACCAGCCGTCAGGCAAACGCCACGCGGAAGCATGATCTCGGCTCCCAGCTCGTAATCGCCCACGACTTTCAACGCACAGACGGCGGAATCGTTCGTTGTCGGCCCCGGCCGGGGTTGCGATCTTCCGACGCAGGCCGCCTCAAGACAAATCCTGCGTCAGGGTGGTGGCGAGCCGCTCCAGCGCCCAGTCGACCTGGTCGCTCGTGATCACCAGTGGCGGAGCGATACGGATTGTTTGCTGATGGGTATCCTTGGCGAGGATGCCCTTGCCCTGAAGCGCCTCGCAGTAGCGACGGGCGCGCCCGGCCTCGGGATGCAACTCGACCGCCAGCATCAAGCCGCGCCCACGCACTTCGCGGATCGTGTTGGCACGAATGTCCTTCAAGCCTTCCAGAAAGCGCGCACCCTGCCTGGCCGCGTTCTCGATCATGCCTTCCTCGACCAGCACGCGGATCGCCGCCCGCGCCACCGCGCAGGCAAGCGGGTTGCCGCCGAAGGTCGAACCGTGCTGCCCGGGCCTCAATGTCCCGAGCACTTCGTTGTTCGAGAGCACGGCCGACACCGGATAGAAGCCGCCGGACAGGGCCTTGCCGAGCAGCGTCACGTCCGCCTCTATGCCCTCGTGCTGTTCGGCGAGCAGTCTGCCGGTGCGGCCGAGCCCGGTCTGGATCTCGTCGAGCACCAGCATCAAATTGTTGGCGGTGCAGAGCTCTCGCACCTCAGTGAAATAGCCGGCTGGAGGAATGATGACGCCGGCTTCGCCCTGAATCGGTTCGACCAGAAAGGCAACCGTGTTCGGGGTAATTGCGTCTTCCAGCGCCGCGGCGTCGCCAAACGGGATGATCTTGAAGCCCGGCGCGAACGGCCCGAAGTGCGTCCGTGTCTCGGGGTCGGTTGAAAAGCCGACGATGCCCAGCGTGCGTCCGTGGAAATTGTTGGCGCAGACGATGATCTCGGCCTGGCCGTCCGGCACGCCCTTCACCTCATAGCCCCATTTGCGGACCGACTTGATCGCGCTTTCCACCGCCTCGGCGCCGCTGTTCATCGGCAGCACCTTGTGGGAACCGGTGAGCGCCGCGATCTCCTCGTAGAACAAGGCGAGTTGGTCGTTGCGAAACGCCCTCGAGGTCAGCGTCAGCCTTCGTGCCTGTTCGACCATTGCCGCCAGGATCTTGGGGTGGCAGTGGCCCTGGTTGACCGCCGAATAGGCCGAGAGGCAATCGAGATAACGGTTACCTTCGATATCCCAGACCCAGACACCTTCGCCACGGGACAGGACGACCCCGATCGGCTCGTAATTATGGGCGCCAAAGCGTGCTTCTGTTGCGACTAAATCAATGACGGATGAGCTCATCTGTCGTCGCTCCATTGCTGCACGCACCGGGCTCTCAACTTGATTTGGGTATCGGTCGGCCGCCTTGGAAGCCTTCAAGCGCCCGATTGCGTGGCGAGGCCTGATTTGCCCCGCAATGTCAGATGGTTCTGCGGAACCACAGGGCATCGTTCGCCGACCCGGTCTCTACGGTGCATGGGGTTGTTTTCGCAGTTTTTGTTTTGGAGGCCTCACCCGATCGAGCAGGGCACGCTCAAAAAGCCGCGGAACCGGACCCGTCCGCCCCGCACCGGCTGGCCGCTCACGGCATAGTTCGGGAAGCGCGCCAGGAAGCGCGAGATCGCGATCGCGCCTTCCAGCCGCGCCAGCGCCATGCCGGCGCATTGATGCGCGCCGGTGGCGAAGGCGAGGTGCCGGTTCGGCGTGCGCGCGATGTCGAAGCTTTCAGGGTCCGGAAACTGCGCGGGGTCCCGGTTGGCCGCGCCAATACACAGCGTGACCGACGTGCCGGCATCGAGCATGACGCCGCCGAGTTCGACCTTCTCCGTGGTCATGCGGTTGCCGAGCTGGTTGGAGCTCTCGTAGCGCAGCATCTCCTCGACCGCGGTCTTGATCAGGTCGGGATTGTCGATCAGGCGCTGCTTCTGCCCGGGATTCCTGTGCAGGGCGACGAGGCCGTTGCCGATCAGATTGGTGGTGGTCTCATGCCCGGCATTGAGCAGGAAGATGCAATTGTGCAGCAGCTCCTTCTCGGTCAGCCGCTCGCCATTCTCCTCACCCTGGATCAGGCGTGTCAGCACGTCGCGCTCGGGATTGCCGGGCTTTTGGCGCCGCCGCGAGACCAGCGTCTCGAGATAGGCCAAAAAGTCCTGCACCGCCGTGTTGCCGCGCGTAGCCGCTTCCGGCGACACCACCGGTTCGAGTGCGCCCAGGATCGCCAGCGACCAGTCGCGCAGCGGCCCGCGTTCCTGGTGAGGGACGTCGAGCAGATTGCCGATCACCTCGATCGGAATGGAGGCGGCAAAGTCCTCGATCAACTCGCAAGTCCCGTTGGCGGCGATGGCATCGAGCAGGCCGTCGACCAGCTTGATGATATCAGGCTCCATCCCCGCGATCGCCCGCGGCGACAGCGCGCCCATGATCAGGCGCCGCACGCGGGTGTGCGCGGGCGGATCGTTGAAGACGAGGCTGGTGGTGTGGTGCTCGTAGAGCGGCGTGTCGCCGTATTTCGGCGCGAACTCGCGCTTCTTGTCCGAGCTGAACGATTTTGTGTTCTTGTAGGTCGTGACGAGATCGTCATAGCGCGTCAGGAACACGGTGCCGCTGCGCAGGCGCTTGACCGGTTCGTTCTCCCGCAGTGCACGATAAGTCGGGTAGGGGTTGTCGTAAAACTCCGGCGTCAGCTTCTCGAGATCGAAGCTTGCCGCCAACTCCTTCGCATCTGCGTTCATCCCGTTATACTCGCCGGTTAAAGCCGATATGCCGTTTTTGTTGTTCTGGTCGGCGCGTGCATGCGTCTACAGTCTTCGAACACTGCTAGCCGACCGGACAGGAAAATGCACGCGCGCGCTGACGCTCCCGACACGGCCCCGAATTGGCCCGACGAAATTTTCGCAACATTGCAACGCTTCGACGTCCGCCAGGTGCCTTATGTGCCCGATGCCGGCCATTCGAAGCTGATCCAGCACGTGCTGGATTCTTCAACCATGCGGGGCATTCCTCTGACGACCGAGGAGGAGGGCGTGGCGCTCCTCGCCGGCGCCTGGACCGGCGGGCAGCGCGGTGTGCTGCTGATGCAGTCGAGTGGCGTCGGCAATTGCATCAACATGCTGTCGCTGATCCCGATTCTGCGCTTTCCATTCCTCACCCTCGTGACCATGCGCGGCGAGTGGGGCGAGTTCAATCCGTGGCAGGTCCCGATGGGATCGACAACGCAGGGCGTGTTCGAGCTCTCCGGCGTCAAGGTGCTGCGCGCCTCGAACGCGGCCGAGGTGCCGGCGGTGCTGGAGGCCGCCGCGTCGCAGGCCTACAACGCGCTCACCCCCACCGCCGTCCTTCTGTCGCAGCGCCTGATCGGCGCCAAGGTTTTCACCAAATGAGCAAGGCCAATCTCCTCGACCGTCGGCAGGTGGTCTCCACGCTGCTCGCGAACCGCAAGGACGTCGTTGCGATCGGCGGCCTTGGCGCCTCGACCAACGACATGTGCGCGGCCGGCGACCACGCCCGCAACTTCTATCTCTGGGGCGGCATGGGTGGCGCCGCGATGATCGGGCTCGGCTTGGCGCTGGCGCAGCCGAAGCTGCCGGTCTTGGTCATCACCGGCGACGGCGAAATGCTGATGGGCATTGGCAGCCTTGCCACCATCGGCCTGCAGAAACCATCCAACCTCTCGATCGCAGTGCTCGACAATGAGGCCTATGGCGAGACAGGCGGCCAGACCAGCCACACCTCGGCCGCCGCCGATCTCGTCGGCGTCGCCAGGGCCTGCGGCATTAAAGACAGCAAGGCTGTCACGACCATGGCCGAGGTCGAGGCCTTTGCCAAAGCCGTCCACGACGTCTCGGCCGGGCCGCGCTTTGCCAATGTGAAGATCGACAGCGCCGGCCTGGAGCGCATTCTGCCAAGCCGGGATGGGACTTACATCCTCAACCGGATCCGCGGCGAGCTCGGCTTCCAGCCCATCTAGGGCGGGCCTGTCGATTCCGGTGGCGCCCACGTCCTGCACGCGACCCGTGCGGACGGGGCCAATTTCCACTGAATTTACAACCCACTTAGGTTGCGATGCAACATAGTGCTTGACTTTTGCGTGGGTGAGTGCTTACTCACCAGCATGAGCTCATTGCGTATGACGAGCGACCTGAGGCGTCAATTGATCCTCGGAGCCGCGAAGCGTTGCTTTGCCCGACATGGCTATACCGGCACCACGACGAAGAGCGTGGCGGCCGCCGCTGCCATTTCCGAGGCGCTGCTGTTCAAGCATTTCCCGTCCAAGGCGGCGCTCTACGCCGAAATCCTCAGCGACGAATGCGAGGCGGACCCGGCGCTCACCGAACTGCTCGAACGGGAGCCTTCGACCGCCACGCTGGTCGAAGTGATCCGCGGCATGGTCGAGCATTTCCTTCACATCGCTGATGGCCCGGATCAGGAAGAGGCCCAGCGCCTGCGATTGATGGCCACAAGCCATTTGGATGATGGCGAATTCGCCCGTTTGCTGTATGCCAAGATCGAGACGCTGATCGGGGCGATCTTCGTCGCCTCGCTCGAACGTGCCGTTGCCGCCGGGGACGCGCGGCTATGCAGCGGCGAACCGCTCAACCTGTTCTGGTTTGCGCATCACACGGTGATGACCGCAGCGCTGACCAGGCTGCCGGCCACGCCTTGCCTCGTCTACGGCAAGGCTGAAGACCTCGAGAGGCAGCTGTGTGAGTTTCTCCTAAGAGGTATCGGACTTAACGACGCCGCAATTGCTTCGCATCTGGGCCACAATCAGGCCGCGGATGCCGGCAGGACGGCGATTGCAGAAAGTGCATGACATGAACATCGTAACCGAACACAAGATTTCGGGCGAACCGATCGACAACAAGGCTCCCAAGCGTCCGGTCCGGCCGGTGCTCTGGTTCGTCATCGTCGGTACGCTGCTGGCCGTGCTCGTCGGCGGCCTCGTCTGGTTCAATTATTTCCGCGGCCAGATGATCAAGCAGTTCTTTGCCAACAACAAGCCGCCGCCGACCGCGGTCAGCGCGGCGGAGGCGAAGTCCGAGGTGGTGCCGAACCTGCTCACCGCAGTCGGCGGCCTCGTCGCCGTGCACCAGGTCGACGTCAGCGCCGACGTCAACGGCCGCGTCACCGAGATCAAGTTCGAGCCGGGCACGCGTGTCGAGGCCGGCACGCCACTGGTGCAGCTGTTCGACGCGCCGGAGCAGGGCGACCTTGCCAACTACAAGGCCCAGGCGACCGTGGCGCAGCTGTCGCTCGATCGCGCCAAGCAGCTCGCCGCGCGCCAGTTCGGTCCGCAGGCGACTGTCGACTCCGCGCAGGCCGCCTATGACCAGGCGCAGGCCGGCATCGCCAAGACCGAGGCGCTGATCTCGCAGAAACTGGTGCGCGCACCTTTCGCCGGCGATCTCGGCGTCCGCAAGGTCGAGCTCGGCCAATATCTGACGGCAGGTACGGCGATCGTGTCGCTGACCGACCTTTCCGAGCTGTGGGCCAATTTCACCGTGACCGAAAAGGATTCCGGCAGCCTCAAGGTCGGGCAGACTGTCCGGCTCAAGGTCGACGCCTATCCGGGCCGCACCTTCGAGGGCAAGATCACCACGATCGAGCCGCAGATCGCGAGCGACACCCGAAATATCCGCGTGCAGGCAACGGTCGCCAATCCGGAGAAGATCCTGAAGCCCGGCATGTTCGTGACCACCACGGTGGTGCTGCCGGACAAGCCGGCCGTGATCACCGTTCCAGAGACGTCGGTCGACTACACGCTGTACGGCGACTCGGTGTTCGTCATCACCGAGAAGAAGGAAGAGGACGGCAAGACCAGCCTTTCCGCGGTGCGCACTTTCGTGCAGACCGGCAGCCGGGTCGAAGGTCGCGTCGAAATCATCAAGGGTCTGAAGGCGGGCGACAAGGTCGTCGCCGTCGGCCAGCTCAAGCTGCAATCGGGCGCGGCGGTGTCGATTTCGACCGACCCGGTTCCGCAGATCCCGGCGCAGCCGCCGCGCTACTGATCCATGACATTCGAGTGATCCGGCCTGGCCGGATCACTTCTCTTGAGACAAAGAAATCGAGATTGCCGCGATGGCCCTTACCGATATTTTCATCAAGCGCCCGGTTCTGTCGGTCGTCGTCAGCCTGCTGATCTTGCTGATCGGCCTGCGTGCGGCAATGGTGCTGCCGATCCGGCAATATCCCAAGCTGTCGAACACGGTCATCAACATCACGACCGTCTATCCGGGCGCGTCCGCGGACCTGATCCAGGGCTTCATCACGACGCCGATCGAGCAGGCGGTGGCGTCCGCCGAGGGCGTCGACTACATCACCTCGTCCTCGGTGCTCGGCACGTCGACGATCCAGGTCTACATCAAGCTGAACTTCGATCCGAACCAGGCGCTCACTGAGGTGCTGGCGAAGACGAATTCGGTCAAGTACCTGATCCCGAAGGAATCCAACGACCCGATCGTCACCAAGACCACGGGCCAGACCACGGCCGTGATGTATCTCGGCTTCTCGTCCGAGGAGCTCTCGGGCTCGGCGATCTCGGATTATCTGACGCGTGTGGTGCAGCCGGTGCTGTCGACCGTCGATGGCGTGGCTTCCGCCGACATTTTGGGCGGCCAGACCTTCGCAATGCGTCTGTGGCTCGATCCCGAGAAGATGGCCGGCCGCAATGTGTCGCCGGGCGACGTCGCTGCGGCGATCACCGCCAACAACTTCCAGTCCGCGGCGGGCCAGACCAAGGGCTATTTGATCGTCTCGAACGTCTCGACGAACACGGGCCTGACTGACGTCAACCAGTTCAAGAAGATGATCGTCAAGGCCAAGGATGGCGGCTTCGTGCGGATGGAGGACATCGCCACCGTCGAACTTGCCGCCCAAAGCACGGATGCGAGCGTCGCCTTCAACGGCGAGCACGCGATCTTCATCGGTGTGCAGGCGACCCCGCAGGGCAACCCGCTGACGCTGGTCAAGGGCGTGCGCGCACTGTTCCCCGAGCTCGAGCGCAATCTGCCGCCGTCGATGAAGATGAAGGTCGCCTACGACTCGACCAAGTTCATCCAGTCCTCGATCGAAGAGGTGGAGAAGACGCTGGGCGAAGCCGTGATCATCGTGATCGTGGTCATCTTCCTGTTCCTGGCCTCGCTGCGTTCGGTCATCATTCCCGTCGTCACCATCCCGCTGTCGATGATCGGCGTCTGCACGCTGATGCTGGCACTGGGATTCAGCTTCAACCTTCTGACCCTGCTCGCGATGGTGCTGGCGATCGGCCTCGTGGTCGACGACGCTATCGTCGTGGTGGAGAACATCCATCGCCATCTGGAGGAGGGCAAGACGCCGGTCCAGGCGTCGCTGCAAGGTGCGCGTGAAATCGTAGGTCCGGTCGTCTCGATGACCATCACGCTCGCCGCTGTGTACGCGCCGATCGGCTTCCTTGGCGGCCTCACCGGTTCGCTGTTCCGCGAATTCGCGTTCACGCTCGCCGGTTCGGTGATCGTGTCGGGCGTGATCGCGCTGACGTTGTCGCCGATGATGTGCTCGGTGCTGCTGAAGAATACCGAAGAGGGCCGCTTCGCCAAGGGCGTCAATAAGGTGTTCGGCGCACTCACGCGCTGGTATGGCCGCAGGCTCGACCGCTCGCTCGACTACAAGGCCATCACGGGCCTGTTCGCGGTGACCATCCTCGGGCTCGTCGGCTTCCTCTACATGCACACGTCAAAGGAGCTGGCGCCGGAGGAAGACCAGGGCATCGTGTTCGCGGTGACCAAGGCACCGAAATACGCCAACATCGATTATGTCGATTTCTACGGCGAGAAACTCGACGAGAAATTCCAGCAGTTCCCCGAGACCGATCTGCGCTTCGTGCTGAACGGCATCAACGGCCCGCAGGGCGGCATCGCTGGCATGCTGCTCAAGCCCTGGGACGAGCGCAAGCGCTCGTCGATCCAGCTGAAGCCGCTGGTGCAGGCCGAGCTCTCCAAGATCGAGGGGGTGCAGGCCTTCGCCTTCAACCTGCCGCCGCTCCCGGGCGGGCCGGGCGGCCTGCCGGTGCAGATGGTCATCAACTCCACCGCCGGCTTCCAGACGGTCTATGAGCAGATGGAGAAGCTGAAGGACGCTGCGCGCAAGAGCGGCATGTTCATCGTTTCCGACAGCGATCTTGCCTACAACCAACCAAACGTGAAGGTGACGATCGACCGCAGCAAGGCGCAGGACCTTGGCGTCAACATGCAGAACCTCGGCGCCACGCTCGCGGTGCTGCTCGGCGGCAACTACGTCAATCGCTTCAATCTGGAGGGCCGGTCCTACCAGGTGATCCCTCAGGTGCCGCGCACCAAGCGGTTGTCGCCGGAATCGCTCGGTGGCTACTATGTGACGACCAACACCGGCCAGCAGCTTCCGCTGTCGACGGTGGTGTCGATCCAGACCAAGACCGATCCGAACTCGTTGACGCACTACAATCAGCTCAATTCGGCGACCTTCTCGGCCGTGCCGATGCCCGGCGTGACCGTCGGCGCGGCGGTCGACTTCCTCGAAGGCGAGGCCAAGAAGCTGCCGCAAGGGTTCAGCCACGACTATCTCGCGGACTCCCGGCAGTACGTGCAGGAAGGCAACCAGCTCGCGATCACCTTCGGCTTCGCGCTGATCATCATCTTCCTGGTGTTGGCGGCGCAGTTCGAGAGCTTGCGTGACCCGCTGGTGATCATGATCTCGGTGCCGATGGCGATCGTCGGCGCGCTGATCCCGCTGTTCTTCGGCGTCGCGACCATGAACATTTACACCCAGGTCGGTCTGCTCACCCTGGTCGGCCTGATCACCAAGCACGGCATCCTGATGGTGGAGTTCGCCAACGAGCTCCAGGTCAATGAGCGGCTCGACCGCCGCTCGGCCATCGAGATGTCGGCCCGTATCCGCCTGCGGCCGATCCTGATGACGACGGCCGCCATGGTGACCGGCCTGATCCCGCTCTTGACTGCGACCGGCGCAGGCGCGGCCAGCCGCTTCTCGATTGGTCTGGTCGTCGTCGCCGGCATGTCGATCGGCACGCTGTTCACGCTGTTCGTGCTGCCGGCGGTGTACGTGGTGCTGGCGACCGACCACCGCGCGGCGGCCGATTCCGAGCGGAACAAGCAGGTTGCCGAACTCGACCTCGACGCCAAGGCCCTGCGGCCGACCTGAAGCCGCTAACAAGCGAACCGGAGGGCGGCAGCGGCCAAACCGTTGCCGCCCTTTTTCGTTGTGCCGCCGCATCGGCAATTCGGCGCCGCGGCCATCGGTCGGGGGCCTTCCCGCGCTTGCGAGAGACAAGGCCCGGTCTTCTTGCTAGGTTCCGAGGGATGAGCCTTTCCCTCCATCCCGACACCCCGCAAGCCAGGACGCTGCCGAGTGCGGCCCCGGATGGCGCTGCCTCGGGCGCGGCGGCGGGACGCGGGATCAGGACCCGGCTGTTCACCAAATATGTTGCGCTGTTCGTGGCCGTCGTCGCCATCGCGCTGCTGGCCAACGGCCTGTTCGAGGTCTTCTTCTATTATCGCGAGCACAAGGCTTCGCTGATCCGGGTCCAGCATGAGCAGGCCGAGGCGGCTGCGGCCAAGATCGGCCAGTTCGTCAAGGAGATCGAGAGCCAGCTCGGCTGGACCACGCAATTGCCGTGGTCGGCGGGTTCGATCGAGCAGCGCCGGTTCGACGCGCTGCGGCTGCTGCGTCAGGTGCCCGGGATCACCGAGCTCGCCCAGGTCGATTCGACCGGCAAGGAACGGTTGCGGGTCTCGCGGCTGGCGATGGATGCGATCGAGAGCGGGATCGACCTGTCCAGCGATCCGAAGTTCACCGAGGCGGTCGCGCACAAGGTCTATTACGGCCCGGTCTATTTCCGCCGGGAGTCCGAGCCTTACATGACGCTGGCACTGGCCGGCGCGCGCAAGGACGCAGGGGTCAGTATCGCCGAGGTCAATCTCAAGCTGATCTGGGACGTCGTCTCCCAGATCAAGGTTGGCGAGCATGGACATGCCTATGTGGTGGGGCCGGAGGGGCGCCTGATCGCGCATCCCGACATCAGTCTGGTGCTGCGCAATACCGACATGTCCAGGCTCGAGCAGGTGCGCGGTGCCCAGGCCGGTGGCGGCACCATGCCGGGGGCTTTGCAGGAGGCGACCAACATCCAGGGGCAGAAGGTTCTGACCGCCTCCGCCCCTATCGCGCCGCTCGGCTGGACCATGTTCGTGGAATTGCCGGTCGAGGAAGCCTACGCTTCGCTCTACGCCTCGCTGCAGCGGCTTGCGATCGTGCTGCTCGCAGCATCGATTTTCGCGGTGCTCGCCGGGATTTTCCTGGCGCGCCGCATGGTCGGGCCGATCCAGGCGCTGCGCAGCGGCGCCGAAAGGATCGGCGGTGGCGACTTCTCCCAGCGCATTTCGATCCGGACCGGCGATGAGCTCGAAGGACTTGCCGACCAGTTCAACGACATGGGCGCGCGCTTGCAGGAATCCTATGCCGACCTGGAAAAGAAAGTCGAGCAGCGGACGGCGGAATTGAGCGAATCCTTGCAGCAGCAGACGGCGACCGCCGATGTGCTGAAAGTCATCAGCCGTTCGGCGTTCGACCTGCAAACCGTGCTGAACACGCTTGTTGGCTCGGCAGCCCGGTTGTGCGACGCGGATGAGGGGACGATCTTTCGGCCCAGCGATGGCGTTTTCTATTTGGCGGCAAGCTGCGGGCTCGACGCGGAGCAGGAAAACAAGCTTCGGACATTCGCGTCTATGCCGGAACGGGGAAGCGTGGTCGGCCGTACGCTGCTCGATGCCAAGACGGTTCATGTCCCGGATGTGCAGGCCGACCCGGAATTTGCGCCCTCGTCCGCTCGAAGGCGCTCGAACGTACGTACGATGCTGGGCGTGCCCCTGTTGCGAGAGGGAGCACCGATCGGGGTGTTCGTCCTGACGCGACACGAGGTGCGGCCGTTCAGTGCAAAGCAAATCGAACTCGCCACCACTTTTGCCGATCAGGCCCTGATCGCGATCGAGAATGTCCGGTTGTTTGAGGAGGTCCAGGAGCGCACCAGAGAGCTATCGCAGTCGCTCGACGACCTGCGCGCCGCCCAGGATCGCCTGGTCCAGACCGAGAAGCTCGCCTCGCTCGGCCAGCTCACTGCCGGCATCGCCCACGAGATCAAGAACCCGCTCAACTTCGTCAACAATTTCTCCGCGGTCTCGACCGAACTGATCGACGAGCTCAACGAGACCTTGCAATCGGCCGCGCTCGACGACAAAACGAGGCACGAGGTCGACGAGCTGACCGGGATGCTCAGAAGCAACCTCGAGAAGGTCGTGCAGCATGGCAAGCGCGCCGATTCCATCGTCAGGAACATGCTGCTGCATTCGCGCGAGGGCTCCGGCGAGCATCGCGCCGTCGACATCAATGCGGTCGTGGAGGAAAGCCTTAATCTCGCCTATCACGGCGCGCGCGCCGAACGACCGTCCTTCAACGTCACGCTGGAGCGCGAGTTGGATCCCGCTGCCGGCATGGTCGACATCTATCCGCAGGAGATCACGCGTGTTTTCCTCAACCTGATCTCAAACGGCTTCTATGCCACTGCCAAGCGTCGGGAGAGCGCGGGCGAGGCCTTCGAGCCCACCTTGAGCGCGACAACCAAAGACCTCGGCGGCAAGGTCGAAATCCGGATCCGCGACAATGGCACGGGGATTCCACCCGAGGTGAAGGAGAGGATGTTCAATCCCTTCTTTACCACCAAGCCGGTCGGCGAGGGTACCGGGCTCGGCTTGTCCATGAGCCATGATATCGTCGTGAAGCAGCACGGCGGCACCATCGACGTGAACACCACACAAGGTGTATTTACCGAATTCATCATCACCCTGCCGCGCACGATGGCGGCGGGCGGCACTTCCGGAGGCAAGTCGTGAACGTTTACATCCTGGTCGTCGACGACGAGCCCGACGTCGAGGCGCTTTTCCGGCAGCAGTTCCGGCGCGAGTTGCGCGCCGGCCGCTTCCAGATGGAGTTCGCCTCCTCTGCGCCCGATGCACTCAAGCGCGCCGCGGAGGTTCGCGATCCCTCGTTGATCCTGATCCTGTCCGACATCAACATGCCCGGCATGAGTGGGCTCGACATGCTGCCGAAGGTGCGTGCCGCGCATCCGGACGTTCCCGTCATCATGATCACGGCCTATGGCGACGCCGAGACGCGGCGCAAGGCGATCGAGCGCGGCGCCGTCGGGCTCCTCACCAAGCCGATCGACTTTGCGCTGCTGCGGCAGGAGATCGATACGAGGCTCGAGCAAGCCGCATGACTGCGACCATCCTCTTCGTCGACGACGAGCCGGATCTCGAGGCGCTGATCCTGCAAAAGTTCCGCAGGCAGATTCGCGACGGACAGATCGATATCATGTTTGCTCGCGACGGCCTCGATGCGCTGGCCTCGCTCGAGCAGAATCCGCATGTCGACATGGTGGTCTCCGATATCAACATGCCCAGGATGGACGGCCTGTCGCTGCTCGCGAAGCTCCAGGAGGCCGAGGAGAAGAAGTCGACTATCATCGTCTCCGCCTATGGCGACATGAGCAATATCCGCACCGCCATGAATCGCGGCGCGTTCGACTTCCTGACCAAGCCAATCGACTTCGCCGATCTGGAAGCCACGATCGAGAAGACCATCCGCCATGTGGAGATGCTGCGCGACGTGCGGCGGCGCCAGATGGAAGCCGAGCGCGCCCATGCCGCGTTGTCGCGTCATTTCTCGCCCGAACTTGCCAAGCGTCTGGCCGCAAGCGGCGACGGCGAGGGGATCGAAGTGCAGTGGCGCGATGTCGCCACCATCTTCACCGATATTACCGGCTTCACCTCATTGGTGGAAAGCGCGCCGCCCGAGACGTTGGGCAAGCTGCTCAACGAGTATGTCGGCGGCATGACCGAGATCGTCTTTGAGCATGAGGGGACGGTCGCAAAGATCATCGGCGATGCGATCCAGGTGCTCTTCAATGCGCCCGGCGATCAGCCGGATTATGCCACGCGTGCGGTCGCTTGCGCCCATGAGCTCGATGCCTGGGCGCAGGACTTTCGCGCGCGTCAGAGCGCCATGGGCGTCACCTTCGGTGCCACCCGCATCGGCATTCACGCGGGCCCAGCGCTGGTCGGAAATTTCGGCGGAAATCGCTTCTTCGACTACACCGCGTATGGGGATTCCATCAACATCGCGGCGCGGCTGGAGGCCGCCAACAAGCATCTGGGCACCCGCATTTGCGTCAGCGGCAGCGTCGCCGAGGCGGCCGACAACTTTAAAGGCCGCGCCGTCGGGGAGCTGATGCTGCGCGGACGCAGCGAGCCGTTGCGCGCGTTCGAGCCGCTGCCACAAGCCAAATTCGAAGCGCCGGAAACGGCGCTGTATTCGGAGGCTTTCGCCAAGATGGAGGCCGGCGATGCCGCGGCCATGCCGGCCTTTGCCGCGCTGGTCGGCATGCACGCCGACGATTCTCTGGCCGGCTTTCACCTGAAGCGCCTGCTCAACGGCGCCAAGGGCGTTCGCATGCAACTGGAATAGGGGTTCGATATGATTCGTGACTTCTCTGCCGGCAATTACCGCTTCATTCCGTCCGTGTTTCAATATTCAGCGGGTGCCGCCGCGGACGACGGCTACGAGATCGAGCGTGTCCGCTTCGACCGCCTGGTGCCGCTCGCGGAAGGGTTTGCGCTGGCTGCAAAATTCATCCAGGAGGCAGGTCGTCCGCTGACCGCGTTCTGCGCCTGCGAGCTGCGTTCGCCCGCGGCATTCAGCGAAGAGGGCTTTCGCGCGTTCAACCTGCACTATGTGAAGACGCTGTCGGAATGGGGCATCTTCGACGGCACCACCAATCCGGTGGCGCGCAGCAATGTCTGTCCCGAGATCGACCCGCCGTCCGAGCCGTCGTTCTACGCGTTCTCCTTTACGCGCCCGACCCGCTCGACAACGCCGAGCTTCGTGATATCAGGCGGCGCCGAGGCGGGCGAGGGCAGCGGCACCTATGTCGAGCGCACCGTGCGCTACCGCGATCTCAGCCCGGAGGGGCTGCGGGAGAAGGTGCGCTTCACGACGACGTCGCAGATGGAAAACCGGATGGCGGCCTTCGGCTTCGGCTGGAACGACACGACCGCGGTGCAGGCCTATTCCGTGCACGACTTCCACCACGCGCTCGCCGACGAACTGGTCCGGCGCGGCGCGTTGCGCTCCGGCCTAACCTGGCATTTCGCCCGGCCGCCTGTGGTCGATCTCGAATACGAGATGGATTGCCGCCGGGTGATGCGGGAAGTGGTGATCTGAGCGCCCTTCAGCGTCCCGCCGCGTAACCCTGCATGCCGCGCGGATTGGCGGCGGCGCGCCGGCGCAGACCCACGCGCGAGGCCGCGGTGAGGCGGCCTTCGGACCAGTCGGGGCCGACCTCGACGATGTGCCCGCGCTCGCGGAGGTTCTCGATCGTCGCCTTGGGCACGCGGTTCTCGACCACGAGCACGCCGGGGCGCGCGGTGCGCGGCCAGAACGAGATCGGGAAATGCTCGGAGTGCCAGGCGGGCGCGTCGATCGCTTCCTGGAGATTGAGGTTGCAATGGACGTGGCGCAGGAAGAACTGCGTGATCCACTGATCTTGTTGGTCGCCGCCGGGTGAGCCCCAGGCGAGGTACGGCTCGCCATCGCGCAGCGCCATGGTCGGCGACAGCGTCGTGCGCGGCCGCTTGCCCGGTGCGAGCGAGCTCGGTTGGTTCTCCTCCAAATCGAACATTTGTGCGCGGCTGCCGAGGCAGAAACCCAGCTCGGGAATGACAGGCGAGGATTGCAGCCAGCCGCCTGACGGCGTCGAGGACACCATGTTGCCGGCTTTGTCGATGATGTCGAAATGCACAGTGTCGCCGCGCACCTCGCCGAAGCGCCCCACGGTTGGTTCACCGGCGCCAAGCGCGCCCACCGCCTCGCGTTGGCCTTCAGCGCGGCGCAGTTTGACCACGCCGCCAAGGCCCTCCACCATGCCAGGCCGGAGATCGAGCGAAGCTTTCTCGGTAACCAACTTACGACGTTCATCGTTGTAGGCGTCCGACAGCAGCGTCGCGATCGGGATCTCGCTGAATTTTGGGTCGCCGTAGAATTTTTCGCGGTCGGCGAAGGCGAGCTTTGCGCATTCGATCTGGAGGTGGATGAACTCGGGTCCGGTCGGATCGAGCCCATCGAGCGCAAAGCCCTTTAGTAGGGCCAGTTGTTGCAGTGTCACCGGGCCCTGGCTCCAGACGCCGGCCTTGCACACGGTGTAGCGGCCATAGTCGTAGGTGAGCGGCGCCTCGATTGTCGGCTGCCAGCGCGCCATGTCGTCGGCCGAGAGCACGCCGCGATGCGGCGAGCCGCTGACGTCCATCACCTCCTGCGTCCGGCAGAACCTGTCGATGGCTTCGGCGACGAAACCTTGCGACCACGACTTGCGCGCGTGCTCGATCTCGGCGTCGCGGCCGCCGCCGCCGCTCTCGGCTTCGCTGAGAATGCGGGCGTAGGTCGCGGCCAGCGTCTTGTTGGTGAAGAGCGTGCCGGGCTTCGGCACCTCGCCATTGGGCAGGTAGACTGCGGCCGAGGTTGGCCAGTGTTTGCGGAACAGCTGCGCGACGGTCTGAATGGTGGCGCAGGCGCGCTCGACCAATGGATAGCCGTCGCGCGCATAGGAGATCGCGGGCTCCAGCACATCGCGTACGCGCATCGTACCGTAGTCGCGCAGCAGCATCATCCAGGATTCGAAGGTGCCGGGGACGCAGGCCGCGAGCAGGCCGGTGCCCGGCACCATATCGAGGCCTTCGCTCTTGTAATGCGCGATGGTGGCGCGTGCCGGCGCCGGACCCTGGCCGCAGATCACCTCGGTGCGCGCGCGCTTGACGTCGTGCACGATGATGGGCACGTCGCCGCCGGGGCCGTTCAGATGCGGCTCGACCACCTGCAGCGTGAAGGCGGTGGCGACGCCGGCATCGAAGGCGTTCCCGCCCTTTTCCAGGATGGCCATGCCGACGGCGGTCGCGATCCAGTGCGTGGTGGCGACGACCCCGAACGTGCCCTCGATCTCGGGGCGTGTCGTGAAGGGATCGGGATTGACGTTGCTGGCCATAGGCTACCTCATTTGCGGCGCGCGCAATTGATCACAGGCGATGCCGCGCCGCCAATGCGCTGCTAGCATGGCACGCGCGCGTCACGCCGGGACCGGCGCGGTGTTCACCGCGTGGCAGGCGACCCCGTCGATCAGTTCCGGGGTCTCCTTGCGGCAGAGGTCGAACGCCAGCGGGCAGCGCGGATTGAAGGCGCAGCCGGAGGGCGGGTTGATCGGGTTCGGGATCTCGCCCTTCACCGGAATGCGCTGGCGGCCGCTCATGGCGAGATCAGGCACTGCGCCCAGCAGCATCTTGGTGTAGGGCATGCGCGGACGAGCGAACAGCTCGCGCCCCTCCGCGATCTCGACGATGCGGCCGAGATACATCACGCCGACGCGGCTCGCCATGTGGCGGACCACGGCGAGGTTGTGGCTGATGAACATGTAGGTCAGGCCGAACTTGTCCTGGAGGTCGCGCATCAGATTGAGAATCTGCGCCTGCACGGAGACGTCGAGCGCCGAGGTCGGCTCGTCGCAGACGATGAACTCGGCGTCGGAGGCGAGCGCCCGGGCGATCGCGATGCGCTGGCGCTGGCCGCCGGAGAATTCGTGCGGAAACTTCAGCCGGTCGTCGGGATGCAGGCCGACAAGGCTGAGCAACTCGCCGACGCGGGCCTGGATGTCGCGCTCGCCCTGGATCAGGTTGAAAGCGCGGATCGGCTCGGAGATGATGGCATCCACCCGGAAGCGCGGGTTCAGGCTCGCATAGGGGTCCTGGAAGATCATCTGGATGCGGCGGCGCAGCTTTCGGCGTGCCGGCGCCTGCCGCGGATCCGTCATCGAGATGCCGTCGATCAGGACGTCGCCGGAGCTGGGCGGCAGCAGGCCCACGACCATCCGCGCCACCGTCGTCTTGCCCGAGCCGGATTCGCCGACCAGCGCAAAGGTCTCGCCCTTCCTGATATCGAATGCGACGTGATCGACAGCCTTGAGATATTCGAGGTGCCCGCCTTCGAGCACGCGGTTGAGCCAGGGTTTTGAGACGTCGAAGACGCGGCGCAGATCCCTGGCCTGAACGAAGGGGGCGCTCATGCCGCGCTCTCCGCCGGCACATCGTCATAGAGATGGCAGGCGACCGATTGCGCGCCGCGTGGCAGCGGCTCCGGCCGGTCAACACGACAGCGGTCGAACGCGAAGGCGCAGCGCGGATTGAACGAGCAGCCGCGCGGGATCGCGGAGAGGCGCGGCATGGAGCCGGGAATCTGCATGAGGCGCTTGTCGTCGCCGGCCAGCGTCGGGATCGCGCCCATCAGGCCCTTGGCGTAAGGGTGCAGGGGGTTCTTCACGACGTCCTGCACCGGGCCGATCTCGGCGACACGGCCGGCATACATCACCGCGACGCGGTCGGAGGTCTCCGCGATCACGCCCATGTCGTGCGTCACCAGCATCACGGCCGTGCCGTGATCGCGGCCCAGGCGCTTGATCAGCGAGATGATCTGCGCCTGCACGGAGACGTCGAGCGCGGTGGTCGGCTCGTCG
This sequence comes from Bradyrhizobium sp. 141, assembly GCF_023074055.1. Taxonomy (GTDB): domain Bacteria; phylum Pseudomonadota; class Alphaproteobacteria; order Rhizobiales; family Xanthobacteraceae; genus Bradyrhizobium. The sequence continues at coordinate 68,729 of NZ_JADPKR010000103.1, read as the reverse complement.
GCGATAATCAGCTCGGGCTCGGCGCAGATCGCCAGCGCAATCACGACGCGCTGGCGCATGCCGCCTGAGAATTCGTGCGGATAGCCGTCGATGCGCTTTTCCGGCGCGGGAATACCAACCTCGGCGAGCAGGTCGATGGCGCGGCGGCGGGCGGCCGTCTCGGACAGGTTCAGGTGGGTTCTGATCGTCTCGATGATCTGGTCGCCGACCCGGTAGAGCGGATTGAGCGAGGTGAGGGGGTCCTGGAAGATCATGCCGATCCGCTTTCCACGGATGCGGCGCATCTCCTCCGGCGGCAGATCGTCGATGCGCAGGCCGGCGAGATGGATCTCGCCGCCGGCGATGCGGCCGGGCGGGTCGATCAGGCCGATCACGGCGAGGCCGGTGACGGATTTGCCGGCACCGGATTCGCCGACCACGCCCAACACCTCGCCCTTGGCAATGTCGAAGGAGACATCGTCGATGGCGCGCAGCGTGCCGCGGCGGGAGGCGAACTCCACGCGAAGATTACGCACGGAGAGAACCGGCTCGGTCATGGGCGAGGCGCTCTTATCAAAGGTTTGCTCATCGAAGTTTTGGGTTGAGCGCGTCGCGCAGCCAGTCGCCGAGTAGGTTGATCGACAGGATCAGCCCGGCCAGCGCGATGCCGGGGAAAGCGACGATCCACCATTCGCCCGCGAATAGATAGTTGTTGCCGATGCGGATCAGCGTGCCAAGCGAGGGCATGGTGTCGGGCAGGCCGACGCCGAGGAAGGATAGCGTCGCCTCGGTGATGATGGCCAGCGCAAGGTTGATGGTGGCGATGACCAGGATCGGACCCATCGTGTTGGGCAGCACGTGTCGCAGCATGATCTTTGGCGCGGGCAGGCCGATCAGCTGCGCGGCGGCCACGTAGTCCTTGTTCTTCTCGACCATCACGGAGCCGCGCACCGTCCGGGCATACCCCACCCAGAAACTCAGGCCGATCGAGATCACCAGCACCACCAGCATGCTGTTGGCGTCCAGCCGGTTGCCGAGGATCGATTTCGCGATGCCATTGACCAGCAGCGCGATCAGAATGGCGGGGAAGGTGAGTTGTACGTCGGCGATCCGCATGATCACGCCGTCGACCGCGCCTCCGAAATAGCCGGCGATCAGGCCGAGCGCGATGCCGAGCGCGCCGGCGAAGATCACGCCGGCGACGCCCACGGCCAGCGAGATGCGCATGCCGTAGAGAATTGCGGAGAACACGTCGCGGCCCTGCTCGTCGGTGCCGAGCAGGAACGGGCTCTGGCCGTCGGCGGTCCAGAGCGGCGAAATGCGCGAGTTCATCAACTGGAGCTGCGCCGGATCGAACGGGTTCTGCACCGCGAGCGCGGATGCAAAGATCGCGAGCAGGAAGAACAGCACGGTAATCGCCGCCGCCACCATGGTCAGCTTGGAGCGGCGGAACGAGTAGAAGATGTCGCTGTCGAGGGCGCGGCTGAGCCAGCTGCGGCCGGCATGCGCGGGCGGCGCGCTCTGCTTGTCGGAGTTGGAGGCGACTGCGTCGGACATGCAGGGCTGCCTTATGTGGCGCGGCCGACGGTCGCGCGCAGGCGCGGATCGACCACGGTGTAGAGGATGTCGACCACCAGATTGATGGTGACGAAGATCAGCGAAACCATCAGCAGATAGGCGGCCATGATCGGGATGTCGACATTTTGCACGGCCTGCACGAACAGAAGTCCCATGCCCGGCCATTGGAACACGGTTTCGGTGATGATCGAAAATGCAATAACCGAGCCAAACTGAAGTCCGGCCACCGTGATCACGGGAATGAGCGTGTTCTTCAGCGCGTGGCCGAAATGGATAGCGCGGGTGGTCAGCCCCCGGGCGCGAGCGAAGCGGATATAGTCGGTTCGCAGCACTTCCAGCATCTCCGCGCGCACCAGGCGCATGATCAGGGTCATCTGGAACAGGCCGAGCGTGATCGAGGGCATGATCAATGCCTTCAATCCCGACAGCGTGAGCAGACCCGTGCTCCACCAGCCGAGCTTGACCACCTCGCCGCGGCCGAACGAGGGCAACCAGCCCAATGTCACCGCGAACAGATAGATCAGCAGAATGCCGATCAGGAAAGTCGGCAGCGAGATGCCGATCAATGAAACCGCCTGAAATAATTTGGCGAGCACGGTGTCGCGCTTGAGCGCCGAATAGACGCCCATCAGAATGCCGAACACCATGGCGAACACGGTCGCGCAGATCGCAAGCTCCAGCGTCGCCGGCATGCGCTCCATCAAAAGTGCCGAGACCGGCTGACGAAACTGGTAGGAGACGCCGAACTTGAACTGCGCGGCATCGCCGAAATAGCGCACGAACTGCACCGGCACGGGATCGTCGAGGCCGAGCGACTTGCGCACGGCCTCGCGTTCGGCTGCCGGCGTGTCGATCGAGACGATCTGGTTGACGGGGTCGCCGGCGAAACGGAACATCGAGAAGGCGATGATGCCGACGGCGAACATGACGCCGACGGCCTGAACGGCGCGGCGAAGAGTGAAAGCGAGCATGCCTTCCACTTTCCTTGGGTGGCGTCCGGCCGACGTCGCTGTCGACCGGAAAAGGAAAGGCCCCGGAAGCCTGACGCCGCCGGGACCTCGTGTTCAAGTGGCGCTATTCCTTCTTGGTCGCCCAGTGGAACATGACCAGGTTGTCGGCGCGCTGCGGTAGGTCGACCTTTTTCGATACGCCCCAGGCCAGCGCCTGCTGGTGCAGCGGGATGTAGGCCCAGTCCTTGATGCTGATCTCGTACGCCTGCTTGATCAGCTGATTGCGCTTGGCGGTATCGGTTTCGACCAGCACCTTGTCGGTGATGGCGTCGAATTCCTTGTTGCAGTAGCCGCCGAGATTGGCCTCGCCACGCGAGGATTTCGGATCGTTGCGGCAGCCCATGATGTCATAGAGCACATTATGGGAGTCCATCGTGCTTGGCGTCCAGCCCAGCATGTAAAACGAGGTCTGGTAGCCGCCTTGCTTCAGCACCTTGGCGAAGTACTGCGCCTTGGGCTGTGCCAGCAAATTGATCTTGACGCCGACGCGGGCAAGCATGCCGACCACGGCCTGGCAGATCGCGGCGTCATTGACGTAGCGATCGTTCGGACAGTCCATGGTGACCTCGAAACCATCGGGATAACCGGCTTCGGTCAGGAGCTTCTTGGCGCCGTCAGGGTCCAATTTTGGCCGCGTAAATTCCTTGGAGAGTGGGAACAGTTCGGGAGCGATCATCAGGGCCGACGGCGTCGACAGCCCGCGCATCACGCGCGTCTTGATCAGCTCGATGTCGATGGCTTTGTAGAAGGCCTCGCGGACGCGGGCGTCCTTGAACGGGTTCTTGCCCTTGATGTTGGAATAGAGGAGCTCATCGCGGGTCTGGTCGAAGCCGATGAAGATGGTGCGCAGCTCCGGCGCCTTCAGCACCTGGGCGTTCGGGCTTCCATCGACGCGGGCGATATCCTGGACCGGCACCGGCTCGATGACGTCGACTTCGCCGGAGAGCAGCGCCGCGACGCGGGTGGCGTCGGAGGCGATTGGAGTAAAGACGATCTCCTTCAGGTTACCTTCCATCTTGCCCCAGTAATTGGGATTGGCCTTGAATACGGTCTTCACGCCGGGCTGATGGCTTTCGATGGTGAAGGGACCGGTGCCGTTCTCGTGCAGCGAGGCATAGCTTGGCGAGGTCGCGGACACCGGCGTCGGCTCGACGGCCTTGTTTTCCTCGGCCCATTTCTTGTCCATGATGTACCAGACATCCCACGAGTTATGCAGGATGGGATTGGGCGAAGGCAGGATGAAATCGACGGTGTAGTCGTCGACCTTGACGACCTTGACGTCCGGCGCGAGCCGGGTCTGCATGTTGGAGTTCTTGTTGCGGACACGGTCGGCGGAGAATACGACGTCGTCGGCGGTGAATGGGTCGCCGTTGTGGAATTTCACGCCCTTGCGCAAATGGAAGCGCCACCGGGTCGGCTCCGGCGTCTCCCAGCTCTCCGCCAGCGCGGGGATGATCTTCAGATTCCTGTCGCGTGCAGTCAGGCCTTGATAGACATGACCGAGATGGGCGTGGGTGGTGGACTCGTTCAGCGAGTACGGATCAAGCGACTTCAGATCGCCCTGGTTGGCATAGCGCAGCGTCTGGCTGGTCGCAGGCGAGACCGTCAACGCAAACGTACCGGCGAGCGCCGCCGCAAACAGACTCCGACATACTGACATTCTTGACCCTCTCCACACCGCCGTGCCGGTGGTTTTTGATTGTTCGGCCGGCCGATTAATCCATGTTGCCCAGAGTTCTCGACCGGTGCAAGCGCCATTCCAGCAAGGAACGCGCCAAGTTGCACTGCTGTGCAGCAATGCTGACCGTGCTGCCGGGCATAGAGGACAGCGTCTTTCGACTTTGGTTGACCATATCGGCCAATTGCGGGACGGGGCATGTCGCGCCTGCATAAGGTCGCTTGCGTCGCACCACAACTCGCGGCGATACTGCGCCAAGCCGCTCGAATCTCAATCCGGAGGGGACATGAAAGTTAACATCGAAATCGACTGCACCCCCCTCGAGGCCCGCCAGTTCTTCGGCCTGCCGGACGTGATGCCGATGCAGACCGCTGTGATGGACAAGCTGCAGCAACAGATGATGTCCAACATCGACAAGGTCTCCCCGGAATCACTGATCCAGAGCTGGTTCACCTTCGATCCGAAGATCGCGGAGCGGTTTCAGGACATGTTCGTCACCATGGCCGGTCTCGGCAGCCCGCGCAGCGGCGACAAGAAGAAATAGTGTCGCCCGGGACGGACGTGGCGCTGGAGAGAGACCGGCTTCGTCCGCCGGGCCTCGGCCTGCTGCTTGCCGAGGCTCGCGGCCTGTTCGAATTCAACGCCAGCCTGCTGCTGTCGCCGCTTCTGATGCGCGCGCCCAGGGGCGACGGCCATCCGGTGCTGGCGCTGCCGGGCTTTCTCGCCAGCGACCTCTCCATGATGCCGATGCGGCGCTATCTCAGCGAGCTCGGCTATGAGGCGCATGCCTGGCGAATGGGCCGCAATCTCGGTGGCCTCGGGCGGATGCGGGATTCGCTGCGCAGCCGTCTCGTCGAAATCCATTCCGCTACGGGGCGCAAGGTCAGCCTGGTCGGGTGGAGTCTCGGCGGCGTCTATGCCCGCGATCTCGCGCTGTGGGCGCCCGACAAGGTTCGCTATGTCATCACGCTCGGCAGCCCTTTTGCCAACGACGTGCGGGCGACCAACGCCACGCGGCTCTACGAGGCACTGTCCGGCGAACGGGTCGAGGATTTTGCGGAAGCGCGCGAGGCGATCGCCGGCGATCTGCCGGTGCCGGCAACCTCGATCTATTCGCGCGCCGACGGTGTCGTGAACTGGCGGACCTGCTTGCTCCGTCCCTCCGACCGTGCCGAGAACATCGAGGTGTACCTGGCGAGCCATATCGGGCTCGGGGTGAACCCCGCGGCGCTGTGGGCCGTGGCCGACCGCCTGGCCCAACCGGAGGGGGAATTCTCGCCATTTGACCGGGCAGGGCCGTTTGCCATTGCATATGCCCCGCCGGAACAGGCAGTATCGGCCTGACGAGAAGCGCCGGCTAAGGCGCCCGTCAAATCTTGCGGGAGGGAACTATGGCTGACGGTAAGAAGCTGTCGTCACTGGACGCGTCGTTTCTCTATCTGGAAACGCCGGAAATGCCGATGCATGTCGGGAGCATGGCGATCTTTCGTCTGCCCGACGACTACAAGGGCGACTTCTTCGAAGACTTCAAGGCGATGATCGTCTCGCGCCTGCACATCGCGCCGATCCTGAAGGCGCGGCTGGAGAAGGCGCCGCTCGACATCGATCATCCCTCCTGGGTGGAGGACGATCAGTTCGACATCGACCGCCATATCTTCCGCGCCAGCCTGCCGCAGCCGCGCGACCGGGCCACGCTCGAGCGCATCGTCGGCTGGATGCACGCCAAGCTGTTGAACCGGGCCCGCCCGCTCTGGGAGTTCTACGTGTTTGAGGGCATGAAGGACAATGAGGTCGGGCTCTATTCCAAGATGCACCATGCTGCCATCGACGGCGGCGCCGGTGCGGCGCTGACCAACATGATCTACGATATCTCCCCGATCCCGCGGAAGGTCGATCCGCCGGCGGCAGGAGCCAAGCCCGGACAGGAGCCGCGCGACATCGCCGCGAACCTGCTCGATTCCTATCAGCAGCTCTTCACCCAGCCGCTGGATGCCTCGGCCGCAGCGAAGAACCTGCAATTGCCGCGCACCGGCAAGAGCGACATCGGCTCGATCCTGTTCGACAATGCGATGTACCAGATCGAGAGCGCAGTGCGCTTCGCCGGCAATATTCCGACGGTGCTGAAGAGCGTGTCGGAGGTGCTCGGCAAGGTCTCCGATCCCAAGTCGCGCGAGAGCCTCGCCAGCATGGTGTCGCCGCCGACCATGCTGAACAAGACGATCTCGTCGGAACGAAGCTTCGCCGGTGTGTCGATCTCGCTGTCGCGGGCGAAGGCGCTCGCCAAGCAGGCCGGCGGCAAGCTCAACGACGTGGTGCTGGCGCTCGCGTCCGGCGTGGTCCGGCGCTACCTCCAGCAATATGCCACGCTGCCGGCGAAATCATTGACTGCGGCGGTGCCGATCTCGCTGCGGGAAGAAGGCAACACCGAGGCCAACAACCAGGTGTTCGGCATGATCTGCGCGATCGCGACCAATATCGACGATCCCAAGGCGCGCCTTGAGGCGATCATCGCGCAGTCGACCAAGTCCAAAGAGATGTCGCATCCGCTGCGCGCGCTGATGCCGCAGGTCTCCAACATCTCGATGCTGGGCGCACCGATCATGGTGCAGATCCTGGCCTTGCTCTACAGCCGCTCGAACCTGTCGGACGTGCTGCCGCCGGCCGCCAACATCACCGTGTCCAACGTGCCGGGACCGCGACAGACGCTCTATGCTGCCGGTGCCGAGCTGCTGCACATCTTCCCGGTGTCGATCTCGACTCATGGGCAGGCGCTCAACATCACCGTGCAGAGCTACCGCGATCAGCTCGATTTCGGCTTCATCGTCGGCGCCAACATCATCCCGCATGTGCAGGTGATGTGCGACATGCTGCCGGAGGAGTTTGCCGCGCTGGAGGCGGCCTACGCGCCGCCGGCGACCAACATCAAGGGCGCTGCAGAGTAGGAACGTGTCAATGATTGAGATGCCGCCGCTCCAATTCGCGCAGACGAACGGAATCCGCATGGGCTATTACGAGGCGGGCCCGGTCAGCGACAAGCCGCCGATCGTGCTGTGCCACGGCTGGCCCGAGCTTGCCTTCTCCTGGCGTCACCAGATCAAGGCATTGAGCGAAGCCGGCATTCGGGTGATCGCGCCCGACCAGCGCGGCTATGGCGCAACCGACCGGCCCGAGCCGGTCGAGGACTACGACATCGAGCACCTGACCGGCGACCTCGTCGGGCTCCTCGACCATCTGAATATCGACAAGGCGATCTTCGTCGGTCACGACTGGGGCGGCTTCATCGTCTGGCAGATGCCGTTGCGGCACATCGAGCGGGTTGCGGGGGTGGTCGGCATCAACACGCCTCACACCAACCGCGCCTGGGCCGATCCGATCGAGCTCCTGCGCGCGCGCTTCGGTGACAAGATGTACATCGTGCAGTTCCAGGACCCGGCGCGCGAGCCCGACAGGATTTTCGGCAGTCGCGTCGAACAGACTTTTGATGCGTTCATGCGCAAGCCGGCGCCGCGTCCGCCCGATGCGCCGGCAGAGGAAGTGGTTGCCGGCGTCGGCGCTTCGCCGCGGGTCAATCTGGCATTTCCGCAAATGATTGCAGCCTATGACGCGAAGCACGATCCGCGTACGCCGATCCTTTCGCCGGAAGAGAAGAAGGTGTTCGTCGACAACTTCACACGGACCGGCTTCACCGGCGGCATCAACTGGTACCGCAACATGTCGCGCAACTGGACGCGCGCCGAAGGGCTCGATCATACGGTGCACGTGCCGTCGCTGATGATCATGGCCGAGAACGACGCGGTGTTGCCGCCGTCTTCCGCCGATGGCATGGACAAGCTGATCCCCGACCTCGAAAAATATCTGGTCCGCGATAGCGGCCATTGGACGCAGCAGGAGAAGCCGGAGGAGGTCAGCGCCAAGCTGATCGAATGGCGTAGAAGGCGGTTTGGGTAGCTCGTCATTGCGAGGAGCGAAACGACGAAGCAATCCAGATGTGTCACCGCGGATACATTTCTGGATTGCTTCGCGTCGCTCGCAATGACGACGTTGAATACCGAGGCAGGGGGAAGCGCATTTAATGTCATCGAAGAACCGTCTGGATCCGATCCCGCATCCGCCGACCAAGCCGGTCGTCGGCAACATGCTGTCGCTGGACTCGGCTGCGCCGGTGCAGCACCTGACGCGACTTGCCAAGGAGCTGGGCCCGATCTTCTGGCTCGACATGATGGGTTCGCCGATCGTCGTCGTCTCCGGCCACGATCTCGTCGACGAGCTCTCCGACGAGAAGCGCTTCGACAAGACGGTGCGCGGGGCGTTGCGGCGCGTGCGCGCGGTCGGTGGTGACGGCCTGTTCACCGCGGACACCAGGGAGCCGAACTGGAGCAAGGCGCACAACATCCTGCTTCAGCCCTTCGGCAACCGCGCCATGCAATCCTATCACCCGAGCATGGTCGATATCGCCGAGCAGCTCGTCAACAAATGGGAGCGGCTCAACGCCGACGAGGAGATCGACGTCGTCCACGACATGACCGCGCTGACACTCGACACCATCGGCCTGTGTGGCTTCGAGTATCGCTTCAATTCGTTCTACCGCCGCGACTACCACCCCTTTGTCGAGTCGCTGGTGCGCTCGCTCGAAACCATCATGATGACCCGCGGCCTGCCGCTCGAGCAGTTTTGGATGCAGAAGCGGCGCAAGACGATGGCTGAAGACGTCGCTTTCATGAACAAGATGGTCGACGAGATCATCGCCGAGCGGCGGAAGGGCGCAGAAGGAAGCGACGACAAGAAGGACATGCTCGCCGCGATGATGACCGGCGTCGACCGCTCGACCGGCGAGCAGCTCGACGACGTCAATATCCGCTACCAGATCAACACGTTCCTGATCGCGGGTCACGAGACCACAAGCGGCCTGCTGTCCTACACGCTCTATGCGCTGCTCAAGCACCCGGAGATTCTCAAGAAGGCCTATGACGAGGTCGACCGCGTCTTCGGCCCCGACGTCAACGCCAAGCCGACCTATCAGCAGGTGACGCAGCTCAGCTACATCACGCAGATCCTGAAAGAGGCACTGCGGCTGTGGCCGCCGGCGCCGGCCTACGGCATCTCGCCGCTGAGCGACGAGACCATCGGCGGCGGCAAATACAAGCTCCGGAAAGGCACCTTCACCACCATCCTGGTGACCGCGCTGCATCGCGATCCCTCCGTCTGGGGCCCGAATCCGGATGCGTTCGATCCCGAGAATTTCAGCCGTGAGGCGGAGGCCAAACGGCCGATCAACGCCTGGAAGCCGTTCGGCAACGGCCAGCGCGCCTGCATCGGCCGGGGCTTTGCCATGCACGAGGCCGCGCTCGCGCTCGGCATGATCCTGCAGCGCTTCAAGCTGATCGACCACCAGCGCTACCAGATGCACCTGAAGGAAACCCTGACGATGAAGCCGGAAGGCTTCAAGATCAAGGTGCGCCCCCGCGCCGATCGCGAGCGCGGCGCCTATGGCGGGCCTGTCGGGGCTGCCAGTTCGGCGCCGAAGGCGCCGCGCCAGCCGACGGCCCGGCTCGGCCACAACACGCCGATGCTGGTGCTCTACGGCTCCAATCTCGGCACCGCCGAGGAACTCGCGACACGCATGGCGGACCTTGCCGAGATCAACGGCTTTGCCGTGCATCTCGGACCGCTCGACGATTACGTCGGCAACCTGCCGCAGGAGGGCGGCGTGCTGATCATCTGCGCCTCCTATAACGGGGCACCGCCGGACAATGCGACGCAGTTCGTCAAATGGCTCGGCAGCGATCTGCCGAAGGATGCCTTTGCCAATGTCCGCTACGCCGTGTTCGGCTGCGGCAATAGCGACTGGGCTGCGACCTATCAATCTGTGCCGCGCTTGATCGACGAACAATTGTCGGCTCACGGTGCGCGCGCGGTCTATCCGCGCGGCGAGGGCGATGCGCGCAGCGATCTCGACGGCCAGTTCCAGAAATGGTTCCCGGCTGCCGCCCAGGTCGCGACCAAGGAATTCGGCATCGACTGGAATTTCACCCGCACCGCGGAGGACGACCCGCTCTACGCGATCGAGCCGGTCGCGGTGACCGCCGTCAACACCATCGTGGCCCAGGGCGGCGCCGTGGCGATGAAGGTGCTGGTCAATGACGAGCTTCAGAACAGGAACGGCCAAAATCCGTCGGAGCGCTCGACGCGTCATATCGAGGTGCAGCTGCCGTCCAACGTCAGCTACCGCGTCGGCGATCACCTCAGCGTCGTCCCGCGCAATGATCCGACGCTGGTGGATTCGGTGGCCCGCCGCTTCGGCTTCCTGCCGGCCGATCAGATCAGGCTTCAGGTCGCCGAAGGGCGCCGCGCGCAATTGCCGGTCGGGGACGCCGTGTCGGTCGGCCGCCTGCTCAGCGAGTTCGTCGAGCTGCAGCAGGTCGCGACACGGAAGCAGATCCAGATCATGGCCGAGCACACCCGCTGCCCCGTCACCAAGCCGAAGCTGCTGGCCTTCGTCGGCGAGGAGGGCGAGCCACTCGAGCGCTATCGCAGCGAGATCCTGGCCAGGCGCAAATCGGTGTTCGATCTGCTGCTCGAATATCCGGCCTGCGAATTGCCGTTCCATGTCTATCTGGAAATGCTCTCGCTGCTGGCGCCGCGCTATTACTCGATCTCGTCCTCGCCGTCGGTCGACCCGGCGCATTGCAGCATCACGGTCGGCGTGGTCGAAGGGCCGGCTGCGTCCGGGCGCGGCACCTACAAGGGCATCTGCTCGAACTATCTCGCCAACCGGCGCACCGGCGATGCGATCTACGCCACCGTGCGTGAGACCAAGGCCGGCTTCCGGCTCCCGGACGATCCCTCGGTGCCGATCATCATGATCGGCCCGGGCACGGGCCTCGCGCCGTTCCGCGGCTTTCTCCAGGAACGCGCCGCGCGCAAGGCGAAGGGCGCGACGCTCGGGCCATCCATGTTGTTCTTCGGCTGCCGCCACCCCGATCAGGATTTTCTCTATGCGGACGAGCTGAAGGCACTGGCGGCAAGCGGCATCACCGAGCTGTTCACGGCGTTCTCGCGCGCGGATGGACCGAAGACCTATGTGCAGCATGTCCTCGCCGCGCAGAAGGACGAGGTGTGGCCGCTAATCGAGCAGGGCGCGATCATCTATGTCTGCGGCGACGGCGGGAAGATGGAGCCCGACGTGAAGGCGGCGCTGGTCGCGATCCACCGCGAGAAGAACGGCAACGACGCGGCCGCAAGCGCACGCTGGATCGAGGAGATGGGGACGAAGAACCGCTACGTGCTCGACGTCTGGGCGGGCGGGTAGCCGAAGCTCATTCTTGTAGCCCGGATGAGCGAAGCGACATCCGGGAATTCGCGGTCCCGGGTATCGCTTCGCTCACCCGGGCTACGAATTATTCGTGCTAAACGTCTGGCATGATTCCCTGGGAAAAGATCGATACCGCCAAAATCCCCGGCTCCGACGAAGAGCTCCGCCTGATGCGGCGGGGCAAGGAGTTTTCCATCAAGCTCGGCACCAACGAGCTGATGAACAACCGCCTGTCGGGCTCGGAAGTCGCGCTTGCAACGCTCGCGGCGAAGCAAATTGAGAAGGTCGCAAAACCCGTCGTCCTGATCGGCGGCCTCGGCATGGGCTTTACGCTGCGTGCGGCACTCACCGTGCTCGGCGCCAAGGCGAATATCATGGTGGCTGAGCTGGTCCCGGCCGTGGTGGCATGGGCTCGCGGTCCTATGGCCGAGATTTTCGGCGACAGTCTCAGTGACCCCCGCGTTGAAATCCACGAGATGGATGTTGCGCAGTTGATCGAGCGACATCCGCTCAGCTTCGACGCGATCCTGCTCGACGTCGATAATGGTCCGGAAGGACTCACCCGCAAGGGCAATGACGCCTTGTACGATGCCGCGGGGCTGAGGATCGCTCACACCGCGCTACGGCGGGGCGGAGTGCTCGCCATCTGGTCGTCCGGGCCGCATCCGAAATTTTCGCGCCGTCTCACGACCGCCGGCTTCGAGGTCAACGAAGTCAATGTCCGCGCGACCGGCAGAGGTGGCGGCGCGCGCCACGTGATCTGGATCGCGAGGAAGCGCTAGGCCGATTTTTGCGTCGCGCTTGATCCGCGCTGCGCATCCTTAGGACCGGAATTGTAGGGTGGGCAAAGCGAAGCGTGCCCACCATTTTCATCGATTTTGCGGATGTGTGGTGGGCACGGCGGCGGGAAGAGCGCGCCTTTGCCCACCCTACGAGCTAGAACATCGTGTTGCTGTTCGCGGGCGTCTCGGGAATGTCCTGAACGACGTCCCAGTGCTCGACGATCTTGCCGCCTTCCAGCTTGAAGATATCCACGATCGCGCGCCCCTTGCTGCCGGGCTCGCGAACCGCGTGAAGTGCAGGATGACGTAGTCGCCGTCCACGAAGCTGCGCTTGATCTCGCTGTGTGAGTTCGGGAATTTCTCGCGCAGGAAGCCGATGAACTTTCGGAAGCCGTCCGGACCGTCGGCCGCGTTCGGATTGTGCTGGACATATCGATTGCCGACATGGGCGAGAGCCGCATCGGCGTCCTTCTGATTGAGGCCTTTCTCGTAGAAGTCGAGCACGGTCTTGCGATTGGCTTCCTCTTGCGCGCCGCCGGCCATCGCGGGGCCATTGGCCAGCGAGAGCATGAGGATGGCAGCAACGATCATGGCGCCCGGCCGGACGATGGAATGCATGTGAGCTCCGCGAGGCCGCAGCCTCTTTGCGATTGAGGAAGGCCTGTATAGCTTCCGTGCCGGCTTTCGTTAAGGAGTAACCGGCTGCTCACATGGTCACCGTAAGGAGACCTGCGGTCTACGCTGCCTGCGCCGCCGCGCCATGCGCGTGCTTGTCGATCGCGCCGATGATCTCCGGCCAGAACCGCATCGGCAGCGCGTGGCCCATACCTTCGATCATCAGGAGCTTGGCGCCCGGAACTGACTCTGCCGTGTCCTTTCCGCCCTCGGGACGGACCAGGGGATCGACGGTGCCGTGGATCACCAGCGTCGGCGTCTTGACGGCATGCAGCCGTTCCTTGCGGCTGCCCGACGCGAGCACGGCCCGGAGCTGCCGGCCGACGCCGGCCGGATTGAGCCCGCGGGCGAACACACGCTCGGCACGACCGGGGTCCAGCGCTTCCTCCTCGGGAAAATGCCCGGCGCGCAGCACGTTCCAGGTCTGGCCGTAACGGACCATGAACTCCTCCTTGCTGCGCGGCGGCGGCGCCATCAGCATCGCGGCGGCCTCGCGCGACGGGGGCGGGATGCGCGGATTGCCCGTCGTCGACATGATCGAGGTCAGCGAGCGCACGCGCCCGGGAAACGACAGCGTCACCTCCTGCGCGATCATGCCGCCCATGGACGCCCCGACCAGATGCGCCGACTTGATGCCGAGCGCGTCCATCAGACCGACTGTGTCCTTGGCCATGTCGATCAGCTTGTAGGTGGCCGCCACGGGAATCCTGAGGAAGCGAAGTTTCAGCAGCTCGAGCGGCGTCAGGCGCTTGCCGCCTGTCAGATGGCTCGACTTGCCGATGTCGCGATTGTCGAAGCGGATCACGCGGAATCCGCGCGCGGCAAGCTGCTCGCAGAACGCATCGTCCCAGTGGATCATCTGCGCCCCGAGACCCATGATCAGCAGCAGCGGCTCGGCATTGTCGTTGCCAAAGATCTCGTAGCAGATGTCGATGCCATTGGCGCTGACGGTCTGGGGCGGCTGATGGGTGGTCACGGACGCTATCCCTCCTGCTGATCGACGCTGTATCGCACGATTTCCCGCTGCAAAGAAGCGGCGTGCCGAGTGGCGGGTGCGCTTGCCGGTTGACCGGCACCGCGCAACGGTGTGGTATGGCGAGAAAAGAAGGGCATCGCAGCTCTCGATTTCAGGAGGACGCCGATGACCGACAAGACCAACGACCCCGTTGCCATGTGGCAGAAGATGGTCGGCGAGATGGAGAAGGGGTTCAACTCCTTCGCCAACCAGGCCATGTCTTCGCCGGAATTTTCGCAGGCGATGAACCGTGCGGGCGGAGCTGCTGCAGGTGCTCAGAAGCAGCTCGGCGAGCTCATGGAGAAATATCTCGTCACAATGAACCTGCCGAGCCGGGAGCAGGTCACGGGCCTTGCGGAACGGCTCCAGGCCATCGAAGCCCAGATCGGCGAGATGAAGTCGATGCTGAGCCAGATGGCTGCAAGTTCGGGGATCTCGCAAGGCTTCGACAGCGCGCCGCGGCCGCCACGGACGAAACGTCCGCCCTCCGAAGGCGGAGAGCAGACATGAACGCGCCGACGGGACTCGATTTCGCATCTATCCCGGAGCGCATCCAGAGCGAGGTGCAGCGCGCGATCCAGCGCAGCATCAAGGGCGTTGAGTATTTCTCGACCTCGGGCCCTTCGCTCGGCTCGACTCCGAAAGACGTGCTGCATTCGCGCGGCACCATGAATCTCTATCACTACCGGCCGATGTCGGACGAGATCTATCGTGTGCCGGTGCTGATCGTGATGGCCACCACCAACCGCGGCTACATTCTCGACCTCGTTCCTGGGCAGAGCTTCATCGAGTTCCTGCTCAAGCGCGGTTACGACGTCTATATGCTCGACTGGAGCGCGCCGCGGCCGGAGGAGAAGAGCCTGCGGATGGAGGACTATGTCCTCGACTTCATTCCGGACTGCGTCCGCCGGGTGCAGCAGGATTCCGGCGAGCAGGACGTTTCCGTCATCGGCTATTGCTTCGGCGGCGTGCTGTCGCTGCTGTACGGCGCGATCCACAAGGACGGGCCGATGAAGAATTTGATCTGCTTCACCACGCCGATTGACTTCGGCGAGATGAAGCTGTTCTCGAATTTCTCCGATCGCCGCTATTTCGATGTTGACCGTCTCGTCGACAGCGTCGGCAATGTGCCGCCGGAGATGATCCTATCCTCGTTCGAGATGCTGCGCCCGGCCTCGCGCACGGTGAGCCAGATCCAGCTGTGGGAAAACATCTGGAACGACGAGTTCGTCAAGTCGTACCGCATGTTCGACCGCTGGGCGACCGACACGCTGCCATTGGCCGGCGAATATTTCCGCACCATCACCAAGGACCTGATGTGGGACAACAAGCTGTTCAACGACACCATGTCGGTCGGCGGCCGTGCCGCGAAGCTCGAAAACATCAAGGTGCCGATCCTGCATGCGGTCGCCGAGCACGATCACATCGTGCCGTATGAGGCCGCCAAGCACCTGATTGCGAAAATTGGATCTGCGGACAAGGAAGAGGTGATGCTGAAAGGCGGTCACGTCTCGCTCGTCGCGGGCGCCAACGCCGTGAAGCGGCTATGGCCAAAACTGGATTCCTGGCTGGGAAAGAGATCGACATGAGCGAACAGCGTTCCTATCCGCGTCACGTCAAGACCGACGCCGGCGATATCGAGATTCGCCTGATGGCGCCCGCCGATGAAGCCGCGGTGCTCGCCTTCGGCAAGGGCCTGCCGACCCACGATTTGTTGTTTCTGCCGCGCAACATCAGCGAGCCGAAGGTGCTGTCGGCCTGGGTCAAGGAGATCGAGCGTGGTGCGATTTCGAGCCTGCTTGCGGTCAGGGACGGCAAGGTCGTCGGCTGCGGCACGCTGGTGCGCGATCCCCACTCCTGGTCACCCCATGTCGGCGAGATCCGCATGGTGGTCTCGCTCGATGTGCGCGGGAAGGGGGTCGGGCGGGCGCTATCGCAGGAGACCTTTGCCCTCGCGCTTGGCGCCGGCCTTGAAAAACTCTCGGTCCAGATGACCGTCGACCAGCAGGCGGCGATCGCGGTGTTCGAGAGCCTCGGCTTCAAGGCCGAAGCGTTGCTGCGGGACCACGTCCGGGACGTCGATGGCAAGACCCACGACATCGTCGTGCTCGGGCACAACATCTCGCAGGTCCAGGCCCAGATGGAGGCCTACGGGCTGCCGGGCGCGGTGCAGCACTAGGGCCGGCTCATCACCTTGGGAACCTGTCTGGCGAAGGAGGCACCAGACTGCCTCCCGTTGAGGCTATTCACGATTTCGTGATATCGCACCGCAACAAGAATATTGCATCGCACAATTAACTATGCCATATAGATCGGGCCCCGGGCCAATGCGGACGGGGTGAGCCCATAGCTCAGAGCAACGAGGATGGAGAGAACCCCAATGACCACCGAAACCAACACCGCTTTCGAAGGCTTCAAGGACGCATTCAAGAACATCCAGAACCTGGAAGTTCCCGAGGCCGCCCGCGAGTTCGTGAAGAAGTCCGCCAACACCGCCAAGGACCGTGCTGCCGAGGTGTTCGCTGGGTCCGAGCGCGTGACCGCCGCCGTCGAGAGCGCGGTGACCGAGTCCGTCACTGAAGCCGGCAAGATCAGCCGCAACATCCAGCAGGCGATCTATGACGACGCCCAGGCGTTCTTCGCCGGTATCGACAAGCTCGCCTCCGCCAAGTCGGTCAGCGAGGCCGTCGAGATCCAGTCGGGCCTGCTCCGCTCGCGCGGCGAAGTGTTCGTCTCGCGCGCCAAGGCGACCGCCGACTATTTCGGCAAGCTCGCCGCCAACGGCGCGAAGTCCGCTCAGGACAATTTTGCCAAGGTCTACACCAAGACCGCCTGATCTGGCGCCCTGAGTAAAAACTGAAATTTGAGGCCCGCTTCGGCGGGCCTTTTGTTTGTCTCCTGCGTTCCCCGGATGCGGTGCAGCGCGCCGCTCTTGCGGCGTGGTGCACTGCTGATCCGGGGTCCATCTTGCCTTGGACCCTTCCTGGGTCCCGGCTCTGCGGTGCATCGTTGTACGCTGCACCGCGTCCGGGACACGCCGAGATTGACGCGCTAAGTATCCGCCATGAACGCCCCCGCCACCTTTTCCTTCGACACCCCCGGCGATGCCGAACGCGCGGCCGAGCTTCGCCGCGTCAAGGCGCTGGCGACACTGGTGCTGGCGTCGACGCTGGCGCTGTTCGTCGTCGCGAAATGCCTGCTGCCCGTGCATCCCGTGTTCGGCTTCATCGCCGCATTCGCGGAAGCCGCAACCATCGGCGGCCTCGCCGACTGGTATGCCGTGGTTGCACTGTTCAAGCGGCCGCTCGGCCTGCCGATCCCGCATACCGCGATCATCCAGAGCAACCAGGCCCGCATCGCCGACAAGCTCGGCGAATTCATCCAGGTGCATTTCCTCGAGGCCGGCCCGGTCGAGGCCAAGCTGAAGGAGATCGATTTCGGCTCCTTCGTCGCCGACTGGCTGCGCGACCGCAAGCGCAGCGACGACCTGGCGCGTTTTGCGCTGCGCCTGCTGCCGGAGGCCGTTTCTGCGACGGAAAGCTCGGGTCTGATGACCTTCATCATCCGCCGCATGTCCTCGCAGCTCCAGGCGATCGACCTTGCCCCGCTAGCCGCCGGTACGCTGCGCGGCTTCGTCGCGGAGGGACGGCACCAGATCCTGTTCGACGATCTCTTGCGCGTGATGCACGAGACGCTGAACCAGCAAGAGACGATGGGGATGATCCGCGAGAAGGTGCGCGCGGAGTTGCCGACCTTGCTCAGGCTTTATCGCGCCGACAAGTTTCTGGTGAACAAGATCGTGGCGTCCGCCACAGCGTTCTTCAATGAGGTGCGCAGCGATCCCAAGCATCCGTTCCGCGGCGAGTTCGACCGCATGGTGCTAAGCTTCGTCGACCGGCTCGGCAGCGATCAGGCCTATATCGACCGCATCGACGGATTGAAGCGCGATCTGTTGGCGCGGCCCGAGCTTGCCGATCTCGCCCGCACGGTGTGGGCCAATACGCGCTCTTTCATCGAGCGCAGTGCGAGCGGTGAGACGCAAGTGCTGCAGCATCATCTTGCCGGCATGTTCGTCGCGGCGGGCGAAGCGCTCGCCGGCGATGCCGAGCTGCGCGGCGAGATCAACAAGGGTCTGGTGACGGTGTTGCGCAGCTTCGTCGCCGACCAGAAGAGCGGCGTTTCAATCTTCATCTCCGACCAGGTCAAGGCGTGGGACATGGCGCAGCTGATTTCGCTGATCGAAATCAACATCGGGCGCGACCTGCAATACATCCGCTTCAACGGTTCGCTGATCGGCGGTCTCGCCGGGCTCGCGCTCTACTCCGTAGAATTCCTGCTCCGATTGCTGTGACTTTTGCGTCACGGCCGTGAGCATTAACGCGCGGGCCTATTGTCGCCACGCGTCTCTCCCGCTTGAATGTCGGGAACCGGCCGCCTAGCTGATTCATGTTGCGCTGCGGAACGATCAAGAAGCCGGCGTGTTGGAATTGATACCTTTTTCCGGCGTCGCGGCCGGTGGCCTTTTCAGCAATTCTTCCCAGGGGACTATTGATGACCGCTTCTGCCCAGACGTTGCGTCCGCCGTCCAGAACTCTGATGTTTCTGGAAGGGCGGGCGATCCACGAGTTCGGCGCATTCCTCGGCGCGCTGCCGCTGCTGAGCCTCGCGCCGCGCGGCGATGGGCATCCGGTGCTGGTGCTGCCAGGCCTCGTTGCCTCCGACACCTCCACGGGCGCGCTGCGCTCGTTTCTCAGCAGCAAGGGTTATGCGGTGGCTGGTTGGCGCCAAGGCCGCAACTACGGCCTGCGGCCCGGCGTGCAGGATGCGATGCTCGATTTGATCCGGGAGCTCAACGACACCCACGGCCGCAAGATCAGCCTGGTTGGTTGGAGCCTCGGTGGCATCTATGCGCGCCAGCTTGCCAAAATGGTTCCGAATAGCGTGCGCCAGGTGATCACGCTCGGCAGCCCCTTTGCCGGCGATCCGCGCTCGACCAACGCCTGGCGTGTCTACGAATGGGCAAGCGGGCGCAAGGCTGATGAGGTTGATCCGCGTTTCGGCGGCGAGCTTGCCGTGCCGCCGCCGGTGCCGACCACCGCCATCTTCAGCCGCACCGACGGCGTCTGCGCCTGGCAGGGCTGCATGGAGAGGACGGGCGCGCAAACCGAGAGCATCGAGGTCGAGAGCAGCCATTGCGGCATGGGCCATCATCCGGCCGTGGTCTACGCGGTTGCCGACCGCCTCGCGCAGAAGGAAGGCCAGTGGCGTCCCTTCGACCGCAGCGGCTGGCGCAGCGTGGTCTATCCCGATCCGCATCGGTAGATGGGCCTGCATGGTTCTCCCGGCGATGCGAAGCATCGTCCGGAGACGCGCGGCTTTGCCGCGCTCCTCATCATGAGGATTGAGAGCAAGTGCGGCCGCGCGAAAGGGATCGGGCCTCATCCTGAGGAGGCGCGAAGCGTCGTCTCGAAGGATCGAGCCCGGCTCTAGTCGTTTCCGTCCATTGTCGTGCCCGCACCAAACGCGCTATGCCTCGCGCATGGCGCATCCGCTCTCCCGCATCATCGATCAGCTCAAGCGTGAACCGTCGCGCACCGGCTCCATTGTCATCACCGTGTTCGGCGATGCCATCGTGCCGCGTGGCGGCTCCGTGTGGCTGGGTACGCTGCTGGAATTCTTTGAAAGCCTGGATATCGACAGCGGCGTCGTCCGCACCGCGATGTCGCGGCTCGCTGCCGATGGCTGGCTGACGCGCGAAAAAGTCGGCCGCAACAGTTTCTATCGCCTAGCCGAGAAAGGTACTCAGACGTTCGAGGCTGCCACCCGTCACATCTACGATCCGCCGCCGTCCGATTGGACCGGACGCTTCGAACTGCTGCTGATCGGCAATGGGGAGGACCGTGACGCCTCGCGCGAAGCGCTGCGCAACGCCGGTTTTGGCAGTCCGCTGCCGGGCGTCTGGGTCGCGCCGTCGGGCGTGCCGATGCCGGACGAGGCCGCTGGCGCGATCCGTCTCGAAGTCTCGGCGGAGGATGACAGCGGCCGCCGTCTGCTTAGTGCGAGCTGGCCTCTGGAGCGGACCGCGGACGCTTATCAGAAGTTCATGAAGACGTTCGAGCCGCTCCGAGCGGCGATCGCGCGCGGCACGGGTCTGTCTGAGGCCGAGGCCTTCACCGCGCGCATCCTCCTGATCCACTACTACCGCCGCGTCGTGCTGCGCGATCCGCTGCTGCCGGAAAGCCTGCTGCCGGCGGACTGGCCCGGCAGGGCGGCGCGAGAGCTCTGCGGTGAGATCTATCGCGCACTGCTCGTGCCGTCCGAACAATGGCTTGATAGTCATGGAACCAATGAGAAAGGGCCATTGCCGCCAGCGCGAAAACTTCTGGAACGGAGGTTCGGTACCTGATTTTTATGTTACAGAAATATCTTGCATGGAGTAATTCTTGTTATATATTGCCTCCCAATAAAATGGGAGGACGCGCATGTACACCCAGGCGCTGAACACGGCCGAGACCGACGACCGCGGTCTTGAGGACGCGGCCAGGGCCGCGCAGTTCCAGGCCCGCATCGACGCCGAGGAGCGCATCGAGCCGAACGACTGGATGCCGGCGGCCTATCGCAAGACGCTGACCCGCCAGATCTCCCAGCACGCCCATTCCGAAATCGTCGGCATGCTGCCCGAAGGCAATTGGATCACGCGCGCGCCGACCCTGCGCCGCAAGGCTGCGCTGCTCGCCAAGGTGCAGGACGAGTGCGGCCACGGGCTCTATCTCTATGCCGCCGCCGAGACGCTCGGCACCTCGCGCGAGGAGCTGGTCGATGCCATGCTCGCCGGCAAGGCCAAATATTCCTCGATCTTCAACTATCCGGCGCTGACCTGGGCCGACATCGGCACCATCGGCTGGCTGGTCGACGGCGCCGCGATCATGAACCAGATCCCGCTGTGCCGCTGCTCCTATGGTCCCTATGCGCGCGCGATGATCAGGGTCTGCAAGGAGGAGTCCTTCCACCAGCGCCAGGGCTACGAGATCATGCTGACGCTGTGCCGCGGCTCGGACGAGCAGAAGGCGATGGCGCAGGACGCGTTGAACCGCTGGTGGTGGCCGGTGCTGATGATGTTCGGCCCGCCCGATGCCACGAGCCAGCACAGCGACGTCTCCACGAAGTGGAAGATCAAGCGCTTCTCCAACGATGAGTTGCGCCAGAAGTTCGTCGATGCCACGGTGCCGCAGGCGCAATATCTCGGACTCACCATTCCCGATCCCGGCATGATTCAGGATGCGGAGGGGCACTGGCGCTACAGCGAGATCGACTGGACCGAATTCAAGCAGGTGCTCGCGGGTAACGGGCCCTGCAATCGCGACCGCATGGCCGAGCGGCGCGAGGCACATGAAGAGGGCGCCTGGGTGCGCGAGGCGGCAGCCGCTTACGCGGCGAAGCGTGCGCAGCGCCAGACCGCGCAAGCCGCGGAATAGGGGGATCAGGATGACGACGCCGAACACACCGCTGTGGGAAGTCTTCATTCGCAGCCGCAACGGGCTCGCGCACAAGCATGTGGGATCGCTGCATGCGAGCGATGCCACCATGGCCCTGCAGGCTGCACGCGACATCTATACCCGCCGCGGCGAGGGCCTGTCGATCTGGGTCGTGCCGTCCACCGCGATCACCGCGAGCGATCCCGCCGAGAAGGGCATGATGTTCGAGCCGGCGGAATCGAAGATCTACCGGCATCCGACGTTCTATGAAGTCCCCGAAGAAGTGGGACACATGTGATGCCGAGCGCCAACATCCAGGTCTCTGAAACGCCGCTGGTGCTCTACGCGCTGCGCCGCGCCGACGACGCATTGATCCTCGGCCATCGGCTATCGGAATGGTGCGGGCATGCGCCGATGCTGGAAGAGGACATGGCGCTCTCCAACATCGCGCTCGATCTCATCGGCCAGGCGCGCGAACTCTATACCTACGCCGCCAAGGCCGAAGCCAAGGGGAGTGATGAGGACAAGCTCGCCTATCTGCGAGACGTCAGGCAGTACCGGAACTTGTTGCTGGTCGAGCAGCCCAACGGCGATTTTGCGCAGACGCTGGTGCGGCAGTTCTTCTATTCCGCCTTTGCCGATCTCTACTGGCGCGCGATGATGACCTCGCGCGATACGACGCTTGCCGCGATTGCCGCCAAGTCGGAGAAGGAGAGCGCCTATCACCTGCGCCACGCCTCGGAGTGGATCATCCGGCTCGGCGACGGCACCGATGAGAGTCATCGACGGGCACAGGCCGCGATCGATCATCTCTGGACCTTTACCGGCGAGATGTTTGGCGTCGACGAGGGCGAACGCGCCTTGATCCATGCCGGTATTGCCGTCGATCCGGCGAGCCTGCGCGGTCGTTGGTTGACGACGTTGTCTGATATCGCCCGCGAGGCGACACTTGAACTGCCGCAGAACGACTGGATGCAGCAGGGCGGCCGCGTGGGCCGGCACAGCGAGCATCTCGGTCATCTCCTGTCCGAGCTGCAGTCGATGCAGCGCACCTTTCCGGGGCTGACATGGTGACGGTGCTGGAGCGCGATAGCGAGCTGCGCCGGCGCGCCTGGGACGCTGCGGCGAGCGTGGTCGATCCCGAAATTCCGGTGCTGACCATCGCCGATCTCGGCGTGCTGCGCCAGGTTGCGCTCGATGGCGATCATGTCGAGGTCGCGATCACCCCGACCTATTCCGGCTGTCCGGCGATGAACATGATCGCGCTGGAGATCGAGCTGGCGCTGGAGCGCGCAGGCTTCCGCCGTCCCAAGGTCCGTACCGTGCTGTCACCGGCCTGGACCACCGACTGGATGAGCGAAGAGGGTCGCCGCAAGTTGCGCGCCTACGGCATCGCGCCGCCACTGGCCTTAAGCTCGCGCCGTGCATTGTTTGGTGAGCAAGCGGTAGCATGCCCGCAATGCGGTTCTGACAAGACCGAACTCTTGTCCGAATTCGGCTCGACCTCCTGCAAGGCGCTGTGGCGCTGCAAGGCCTGCCGCGAACCTTTTGACTATTTCAAGTGTCATTGATCATGTCAGCCGCCGCACCGCGCTTCCATCGCCTGGCCGTCAGCGACCTCCGCCGCGAGGCGGCCGACGCCTTCTCGATGACCTTCGCCATTCCCGGCGAACTCGCTCGCGATTATGCTTTCACGCCCGGCCAGTATCTCACGCTCCGCACCACGCTGGATGGAGAAGAGGTGCGTCGTTCCTATTCGATCTGCTCCGGCCCTGACGACGGCGAGATCCGCATCGCCGTGAAGAAGGTTGACGGCGGCGCGTTTTCGAACTGGGCGGCGGATGAGCTGAAATGCGGCGACGTGCTCGACGTGATGACGCCGACGGGTCGCTTCGGTACGATCCCTCAGGCGGACGCCGCGCGCATCCATGTCGGCTTTGCCGCAGGCTCCGGCATTACGCCGATCCTGTCGATCGTCAAGGGGACGCTCGCGCGTGAGCCGGGCAGCCGCTTCTTCCTGTTCTACGGCAACCGCACCACCGACAACATCATGTTCCTCGAGGCGCTCGAAGAGCTGAAAGACCGCTTCATCGATCGCCTCTCGATCTTCCACGTCATCTCCGGTGAGGAGCAGGACATCCCGATCCTGCATGGCCGGCTCGACGGCGACAAGGTGAGGGTGCTGTTGCGCTCGCTGGTGCCGGCGGGAAGCGTCGATCATGTCTACATTTGCGGGCCCCTCGGCATGAGCGAGGATATCGAGGCAACCTGCCGCGAGCTCGGCATCGTGCAGGAACGCATTCACGTCGAGCGCTTCGTCTCCGAATTCGGCGGCAAGCCGCGGCCGAAGAAGGTGGTGGCTCCCGACGCGCCGCCGAAGGCGATCGCCTCGCTGATCATCGACGGCAAGCGCCGTGACGTGCCGGTTGCCGAGGACGAGGCGATCCTCGATGCCGCGCTGCGCGCCGGCGTCGATCTGCCCTTCGCCTGCAAGGGCGGCATGTGTTCGACCTGCCGCGCCAAGCTGGTCGAAGGTGAAGCGCCAATGGACATCAATTATTCGCTGGAACCCTGGGAGCTGAAGGCAGGCTTCGTCCTGACCTGCCAGGCGAAACCATCGTCGGAGCGCGTCGTGGTCGATTATGATCATGTCTGAACAGGCGCATCAGACCTGACGATGCAAATGCGTCGCATTATTTGACAGTTTTGGCCAACCAGCAGAACATCATGGGCAAACATCTGGCCGGGAGAAGCGCGTGAACGTCAAGACGGCTCTGTCGCCAGAGTATATTGCCCGCGCCTGCGCTGAGGCGATGTGGGCGGAGGATGATGCCTCCAAGGGTCTCGGCATGGAGATCGTCGAGATCGGTCCGGGCTTCGCAACGCTCGCAATGAATGTGCGGCCGGACATGGTCAATGGCCAGCGCATCGCCCATGGTGGCTTCATCTTCACGCTCGCCGATTCCGCCTTCGCCTTCGCCTGCAACTCGCACAATGATCGCGTCGTTGCCGCGCAAGGACAGATCACCTTCATCAAGCCAGGCAAGCTTGGGGATCGCCTCGTTGCGAAAGCACGCGAGATCACACGCGGGGGGCGTTCCGGCATCTACGACGTGCGTGTCACCACGGGCGACACCGTCATCGCGGAATTCCGCGGGCACTCGCGTGTCATTCCCGGCACGTGGCTGCCGACGCAGGACCAATAAGAGACCAATCAAGAAAAGAATAAATCAATGTTGTGGGGAAGCGAGGATGGCTTTGACGAGGCTCAAGCAAAGCGGCAACGGCTATAGGGCCGAGATGGACGCGCATGAGCGCGCCTCGCGCGACGAGATCATGGCGCTGCAGAAGCAGCGGCTGGCCTGGTCGCTGAAGCACGCCTATGACAACGTCGCACATTATCGCAAGGCCTTCGACGAGGCCGGCGTGCATCCGTCCGACTTTCGCGAGCTGTCCGACCTCGCAAGATTTCCGTTCACGGTGAAGACGGATTTGCGCGACAACTATCCCTTCAACATGTTCGCGGTGCCGCGCGAAAAGTTGGTGCGCGTGCATGCCTCCTCCGGCACGACGGGCAAGCCGATCGTGGTCGGTTACACGCAAGCCGATATCGATACCTGGTCGCAGGTGATGGCGCGCTCGATCCGTGCCGCCGGCGGCCGCACCGGCATGATCATCCACAACGCCTATGGCTACGGTCTCTTCACCGGCGGGCTCGGTGTCCATTACGGCGCCGAGAAGCTCGGTTGCACTGTGGTGCCGATCTCCGGCGGCATGACCGAGCGGCAGGTGCAGCTCATCAACGACTTCCGCCCTGATATCATCACGGTGACGCCGAGCTACATGCTGGCGATCCTCGACGAGTTCAAGCGCCAGAAGCTCGACCCGCGCCAGTGCTCGCTCAAGGTCGGCATCTTCGGTGCCGAGCCCTGGACCAATGCGATGCGCGGCGAGATCGAGGACGCCTTCGACATGGACGCGACCGACATCTATGGCCTCTCTGAGGTGATCGGTCCCGGGGTCGCGCAGGAATGCATCGAGACCAAGGACGGGCTTCATATCTGGGAGGATCATTTCTACCCCGAAGTGATCGACCCCCAGACCGGCGCGGTGCTGCCGGACGGGGAGAAGGGCGAGCTGGTGTTCACCTCGCTCACCAAGGAAGCGTTCCCGGTGATCCGCTATCGCACCCGCGACCTGACGCGGCTTCTCCCCGGCACGGCACGCCCCGGCATGCGGCGCATGGAGAAGGTGACGGGTCGCTCCGATGACATGATCATCCTGCGCGGCGTCAACCTGTTCCCGACTCAGATCGAGGAGGTGCTGCTCGCGACCGATTGGTGCGGCGGCCATTTTATTCTGGAGCTGACCCGCGAAGGCCGCATGGACGAATTGACCATCATCGCTGAAGCGAGGCCGGAAAGCTGGGACGGCCGGGGGCTCATCGATCACGCCGATCGAATCTCGACCCACATCAAGAACACCATCGGCATCAGCTGCAGGGTGCAGGTTGTCGCGCCAGCCACGCTGGAACGCTCGCTGGGCAAGGCCAAGCGCCTCTACGACAAGCGGCCCAAAGACTGACTTGACGGATTGACTTGACCGACCCCAGAGGCGACAAGGCCGCGAGAAGCCACGGGTCTTTCGATGTCGCCAGCCGATACCAAAACCGTCGAAGCGCGCTGCGTGCGCCTGAACTCCAAGGCCGAAAACGCCGCTGCGCTCTCGCCGGTGATTGAGCCTCAGGCGCTCACGCGCGGCCCGGACGATGTCCTGATCGAGGTGAAGGCTGCCGCGGTCAACCCCTCCGACGTCAAGGCCGCGACCGGGCTGATGCCCTATGCCGTGTTCCCGCGCACCCCGGGCCGTGACTATTCCGGCGTGGTGCTCGACGGGCCGGCCGGCACGGTCGGCCGTGAGGTGTTCGGCTCCTCCGGCGATCTCGGCATCCGCCGCGACGGCACGCATGCCAGCCATCTCGTGGTCGAGGCCGATGCCGTGGTGGAGAAGCCGCAGACGGTGTCCTGGGAGGAAGCCGCCGGGATCGGCGTTCCCTTCGTCACGGCGATGGAAGGCTTTCGCCGCGCGGGCTTGCCGAAGAAAGGCGAGACCGTGTTGGTGTTCGGCGTCAATGGCAAGGTCGGTCAGGCCGCGGTGCAGATCGCGACCTGGCAGGGCGCAAGCGTCATCGGCGTGGTACGCAAGGCGGAAGCTTACGAAGGCCACGCCAACGCACCGATCGAGGTGATCGACGCCTCCGCGACGGACGTTGCCGCGCGCGTGCGCGAAGTGACCGGCGGCAAGGGCGCCGACATTGTTTTCAATACGGTGGGCGATCCCTATTTCCAGGCGGCGCACAAGTCGCTCGCATTGCGTGGTCGCCAGATCCTGATCGCCGCGATCGACCGCATCGTGCAATTCAACATTCTCGAGTTCTACCGCGGACAGCACACCTATGTCGGCATCGACACGCTCGGCCTGTCCTCGACCGCAACCGGCGCGGTGCTTCGTGATCTCGGCCCTGGCTTTGCCAGCGGCCACCTGAAACCGTTCCCGATCAAGCCGAGCGCCGTCTATCCGCTGGAGCGAGCCAAGGAGGCCTATGTCGCCGTCGCCGGCTCCTCACGCGACCGGGTGATCCTGAAGCCGTGATCATGGAAGCGTCTGCCCAACTTGTCATCCTCGCCGGTCTCGTGATCGGTCTCGTCTACGGCGCCGTCGGCCTGCTCAGCGGCTTCTGCCTGATGAGCAGCATGCGCGGCTGGCTCGCGGAGGGAGACGGGAGGCTGGTACGGACCTATGCGCTGGCGATCGCGGTAGCGATCGCCGCAAGCCAATTCCTCGCCGGCCGTGACATGGTCGATCTCGGAAAGTCCATCTACCTGCAACAATCCTTCTCAGTGCCGATGCTGTTCCTCGGCGGCCTGCTGTTTGGCTACGGCATGGTGCTGTCGAACGGCTGCGGTTCGCGCGCGCTGGTGCTGCTCGGGCGCGGCAACCTCCGCTCCTTCGTCGTCGTGATCGTGCTCGCCATCGCCGCGCAGATGACGCTCAAGGGCCTGATCGCGCCGGCGCGCATCGCGCTGGTTCATGCCTCGCAAACTACCGTCAGCGCCAATTCGCTGCCGTCATTGCTGGCGACGTTCGGTCTCGCCGAACCTTTCTCTCGCGCGCTGGCTGCGACTGTCATCGTCGCCGCGCTGGTCCTGTTTGCCCTCGCGCATCCGGGGTTCCGCCGCTCGCCGGGCCAGATCGCAGCGGGCGTCATCGTCGGTCTCCTCGTTGCGGCCGGCTGGTTCGTCACCGGCCATCTCGGCGCCGACGATTTCAATCCCGTCGCGGTGACCTCGCTCACGTTCATCGCGCCGATCGCTGATAGCCTGCAATACGCCATGCTCTCGACCGGCTTGACGCTGAATTTCGGCATTGCGACCGTGGCCGGCGTCTTCGCCGGTAGCCTTGCGACGGCGCTGGCAACGGGCCGCTTCAAGCTTGAAGGCTATTCGTCGCCGCGCCACATGCTGCGTTCAAGCGGTGGCGCCGCGCTGATGGGGATTGGCGGTGTGATGGCGTTCGGCTGTTCGATCGGGCAGGGGCTCACCGGCATGTCGACACTCGCACTGAGCTCGTTCGTCGCAGTCGCAGGCATCCTGCTCGGCACGACAGCAGGTCTGCGCGGCGCGCTGCGGGTTCAGCCGCTCGCGGTGGCCTGACCGCGCAACAGCCGGTCGCCGAGTGTCGCAAGCCCGATGCCGGTGACGATCAGTCCGGCCGCGACAGCCAAACTCATGTCGATGGGCTCACCCAGCAGGATCGCAGCACTTGCGATGCCGACGAGCGGCGTCCCAGTGGTGCCAAGCGATGTCGTCAGCGCCGAGATGCTCTTGTTGACCATCGACATCGCCCAATAAGCCAGCGCCGTCCCGATCAGCCCCGAATACAGGAAGAGCGACAAAAGCCTCCATGACCACTCGACTTGCGGCAGCCCGTCGATGGTCATTGCCAGGGTCGAAAGCACCGCCGTGGCCACGAGCACCTGCCAGATTAGGAGCTGGAGCGGAGACGCGATCCAGTGATGCGCGCGGATATAGATGATGTTCGCGGCCCAGGAGATCGCTGCCAGGATGACCATGCCGGCGCCGAGCACGATTCCTGCATTGGTCCAGTCGATCGAGGACGGATTCAGGATGACGGCAAGCCCGATCAGTCCGAGCAGGGCGCCGGCAAGCTTCGGCGCGGTCAGCGTGTCCTTTCCCAGCATGGGCGCGGCGAGCGCGACCCAGAGCGGCGTGGTGTAGCCAAGCACGACGCCCTTGCTGGCAGGCAGAAAGCGAAGGCCGGCGGCAACCAGGATCGAGAACAGCGTCATGTGCAGCAGCGCGACGCTGAGGATGACAGGCACGTCGCGTCGTTCCGGGATCACGAGATTGTTGCTCAGTCCGAGGATAACGGCGAGGCCGATCAGCGCGATCCAGCTCCGGATCGCCGAACTCCACAGCGGCGAGACGAACTGCACCAGTTGCTTCGTCACCGACCAATTCACGCCCCAGGCCAGCACCACGATGAGGAACAGGCCGACGGCGGCGCGAGGTGACAGGGCCTTCATCTCGGATCTCCTTGAAGCAGTCCGGTCCGGCGGATAGCATCCGTCTGGTACTTGAAAAAAGGGCCAGATTGGAGAAGAACAAGGTGCCAGTTTCGGATGATATGATCTCGGCCCTGATCGACCTGAAGCGAGCTGACGACGAGGGGCTGGTGGCGCAGCTGACGAGCCAGCTTAGAAAGCTGATCGCGAGCGGCCGCCTCGGCAGAGACCGCACGCTGCCGTCGAGCCGCCGGCTCGCGCGCGATCTCGGCGTTTCGCGCAACACCGTCACTTATGCGTTCGAGCAGCTTGCTGCCGAGGGTTATCTCGAGGCCTCGCACGGCCGCCGCCCGGTGGTCGCGGTCGACGGCCACGAGCGTGCCGAATGGACGGGCGCTGTCGTATCGAGCGTGCGCTCCGCAAGGCCCCGGCTGTCACCCTGGGCTTCGAGGCTCAAGCAGACCGACTGGCCGATGTCCTATCAGGGGCAGCTGAAGCCGTTGCGACCGGGGCACGGCGATTTCAGGGAGTTTCCGAACGAGGTCTGGGCGCGCTGTCTGCGCCGTAGCGCCCTAGGTGCGGCCAAGCGTGGGCTCGGACCAGTGAACCGAGCGCGCCTGCGTGAGGCGCTGGCGCACTATCTCGCGACCAGCCGGGGCGTCCGCGCCAGCGCGGACCAGATCATGATCCTCCCGAGCGCGCAGGCGGCATTGACCTTGATTGCAGCAACCGTCGTTGCGGCCGATGACGAGGTCTGGGTCGAGGATCCCGGCTATCCCGGTGCTGTGGCTGCCGTCCGGGCCTCCGGCGCGCGCGTGACCGGTATCAGACTGGACGAGCAGGGCATGCAACGGATGCCGGGTCTTGCGGCGCCAAAGTTGATCTTCATGACGCCCTCGCATCAGCATCCGACCGGGCGGCTGATGTCGCTCGCCCGCCGCACCGAGTTTCTCGGCCTGAGCAGGCCCGGCAAGACCTGGATCGTGGAGGACGATTACGACGGCGAATTCCATTATGACAGCCGGCCGGTGCCGGCCTTGCAAGGGCTCGATGCCTATGGCTGCGTGTTCTATGTCGGCACCTTCTCGAAGGTGATGACGTCGGATATCCGGCTTGGCTATCTCGTCGCGCCGCCGGCGCTGGTCAGCACCCTGGAGATCGCGCAGCGCCATATCGGGCTCATCGCCGCCAGCCACGTCCAGGAGGCCCTGGCCGAATTCATCGCCGACGGCCACTTCCTCGCGCATCTGCGCCGGACGCGCCGCCTCTATCGCGCGCGCCGCGATCACCTCGTCGAGGAACTGGAGCGGCAACTGGGTGGAAAGCTCTCGGTCGAAGTGCCCCCGGGCGGCATCCAACTCGTCGCTCGCCTCAAGCGCGGCACTGCGGATCAGGCGGCGGTGAAGCGGCTGGTTGCTGCGGGGGTTGAGACGCGCGCCTTGTCCAGTCTGGCGCTTGGCCGGCCCCGCGATCACGGCCTGCTGCTCGGCTTTGCGGCCTGGCGCGAGAGCGAAATCAGCGCGGCCGTGCGAACGATGGCATCGTGCCTCTAGTGCAAGTGCCTAGTCGGCCGCCTTCGTCACGATGCGGATCTCCGACGTCAGCGTCCGGTGCACCGGGCATTTGTCCGCGATCTCCATCAGCTTCTTGCGCTGCTCGGCATCGAGGGCGCCGTCTACCGTGATGTCGCGCTCGATCTGGTCGAGCATGCCCTCGCGTGTGTCGCACTCCGCGCAGTCCTTGGCGTAGATCTTGGAATGCTTCAGCGTGACGGTGACGCGGTCGAGCGGCAGCGACTTGCGGTCGGCATAGAGCCGCATGGTCATGGAGGTGCAGGCCCCTAAGCCGGCGAGCAGGAAATCGTAGGGCCCGGGGCCGGCGTCCTCTCCGCCGGCGGCGACCGGTTCGTCCGCCACGAGACGATGTGGTCCGACGGTGATGGTCTGGTTGAACTTGCTTTTCCGGGTCTCCTGCACCACCACCTGGCGCGGCGCCTCAGGCAGATCCATCGCCTTCGCTGGCTTTGCGGTGTCGATGTAGCGGCTGGCCCAGGCCGCGATCACGTCGGCCGCATAGAGCGCATCGGCGGGCTTAGTGAGCAGGTGATCGGCATGGTCGAGCGAGACGAAGCTCTTGGAGTGCTTGGCTGCAACGAAGATCTTGGTCGCATTGTCGATGCCGACAGTGTCGTCGACCGGCGAGTGCATCACCAGCAGCGCCTTGTGCAGACCGGTGATGTCTTTCATCAGCTCGTGCTCGGCAATATCGTCGAGGAATTCGCGCTTGATCCGGAACGGGCGTCCAGCAAGCGAGACCTCGACCTCGCCCTGCGCGCGGATATTGTCGACATGCTCCTTGAAGAGGCCGGTCACGTGTGCCGGGTCGGATGGGGCCGCGATGGTCGCGACTGCCCTGGCTTCCGGGATCTGTCCCGCTGCCGCGAGGATCGCGGCGCCGCCGAGGCTGTGGCCGATCAGGATCGACGGCGCCATGCGGACGCTGCGCAGATGATCGGCGGCACGGACGAGATCAGCGACGTTGGAAGAAAACGTCGAATTGGCGAAGTCGCCTTCGCTCGAACCGAGCCCGGTGAAGTCGAAGCGCAGCACCGCGATGCCCTTGGCTGCGAGCGCGACCGCGATGCGCTTGGCCGCGAGCGTGTCCTTGCCGCAGGTGAAGCAGTGCGCAAACAGCGCGTAGGCCGCTGGCTCGCCGTCCGGCAACTCCAGCGCGGCCGCAAGCTGGTGACCGCCTTCGCCGGTGAATTGAAAGCGCTCCGTCGGCATGGGCTTCCCCCGTTCTTGCTTGAGTTCTAATCGTCCGAATAGCGCTGCTCGGCCCAGGGATCGCCGCGGTTATGATAGCCGCGGACTTCCCAAAAGCCTGGCGCGTCCTCGGTCAGGAATTCGATGGACTGGAGCCATTTGGCGCTCTTCCAGAAATACAGATGCGGCACGACCAGCCGCACCGGGCCGCCGTGCTCCTCCGTCAGCGGCTGGCCGGACCAGCTATGGGCGAGCAGCGCATCCTCGGCGGCAAAGTCTTCCAGCGCGAGGTTGGTGGTGTAGCCGTCATGGGAATGCAGCGTTACGAAGCGTGCATCCTCGCGCGGTTGGCAGGCCGCGAGCAGCTCGCGCGTGGCGAGACCTTCCCAGTCATTGTCGTAGCGCGACCAGGTGGTGACGCAATGGATGTCGGAGGTGAATCGGGCCTGCTTCTGCGCAGCGAACTCCGCGAAGGTCCAGAATACGGGGGTCTCGATCGCACCGTAAACGTCGAGCCGCCAGCGCTCGCGTGACACCGGCGGCACGACTCCGAGGTCGAGCACAGGCCAGTCCTTGGTGAGGTGCTGGCCGGGAGGCAGTCTTTGGTCCTCCGGCCGGGTGATCTTCCCGGTGAGAAAGCGGCCCTCGCGCGCCCATTTCTCCTTGGTGCGGGTCAGTTTGCTGTCGGATGGCGTCTCGTCAGCCATGGTCTACTCGTGCCGATGCATTGCAGAGGCGTGCTTGGTGTCACGCATGGTGGAATAGATGATCAGCGACAAGCAGATGATGCCGCTGAGGTAAAAGTAGAACCATTCCTCGTGCCCGATGCTCTTGAAATAGAGCGCGATCGCTGGCGCCGTGCCGCCGAAGATCGACACCGTAATGGCATAGGGCAGGCCGACGCCGAGCGCGCGGACATTGGTCGGGAACAGCTCGGCCTTCACCACGGCGTTGATCGAGGTGTACCCGGCGACGAACAGCCAGGCACAGCAGATCAGGATGAAGGCGACGAAGGGCGACTTGGTCTCTTTCAGGGTCATTAATAACGGCACGGTCGCGAGCGTGCCGGCGACACCGAAGAAGATCAGAAGCGGCTTGCGTCCGATCTTGTCGGAGATCGCGCCGTAGATCGGCTGGAGAATGGTCGCGAAAATCAACGTGCCGAAGATCACGAAAGTGGTCTGGTCCTCAGTCAGCCCGACCGAAAGCTTGACGAAGGTCTGCATGTAGGTGGTGAAGGTGTAGAACGCCGCGGTGCCGCCCGCGGTGAGGCCGACCACCAGCAGCAGCTCACGTGGATAACGCAGCAGGTTGGTGATCGAACCGGTCGGCTTCACCACCTTCCTGGCTTCCTCGAACGCCTCCGTCTCGTGCAGGCCGCGCCGCATCACCGCGGCAAAGATCGCGAGCGCCGCGCCGATCGCGAAGGGGATACGCCAACCCCAATCCTTCAGCTCCTCAGGAGTGAGGAAGACCTTTTGCAGGAGCAGCAGCACGATGATCGCGGTGAGCTGGCCGCCGATCAGGGTCACGTATTGAAAGCTCGAATAAAAGCCGCGGTGCTTGGGATCGGCGACCTCGCTGAGATAGGTGGCGCTGGCGCCATATTCGCCGCCGAGGCTCAGGCCCTCGATGACGCGTGCGAGCGCGAGGATCACCGGCGCAGCGAACCCGATCGTGGCATAGGTCGGCGTCAGCGCGATGATCAGTGAACCAAAGCACATGAAGACGACCGACAGGGTCAGCGAGATGCGCCGTCCGAAATGGTCGGCGAGATAGCCGAAGAACCATCCGCCCAAGGGCCGCATCAGGAACGTCGCCGCGAAAACGACGGCGACGTTCAATTGCTGGACGACGGGGTCATTGCCGGGGAAGAAGGCCGGAGCGAAATAAAGCGCAAACGCCGTGTAGGCGTAGAAATCGTACCATTCGACGAGATTGCCGATCGAGCCGATGAAGATCGCCTTGATCCGCCGTTGGGCGTCGGCAACATCGAAATGCTCGGAGGCCAGTTGGGTCGCTTGCTCAGTCACGTCCGGCCTCTCCATTGTCTGGAAAGACCTACATCGCCTTTCCGAGCAAAAATGGCAACTGGCGCGGGCCTCGTACCGTGCCCTGCGACCAGGTCACCGTGCCTGCCGGATCGAGCCGGAAATCTGGAATGCGCTTCAGCCATTCCTCCAGCGCAACCTGCATCTCCATGCGCGCCAGGTTGGAACCGACGCAGCGGTGAATGCCGAGGCCGAAGGCGGCGTGGCGATTCTCGCGCCGGTCGATCACGACTTTGTCAGCATCCGGAAACATCTTGGGATCGCGGTTCGCGGCTGGGAAGGACAGCAGCACCATGTTGCCCGCCTTGACCGGGCAGCCCGAGATCGTCGTCTCCTTCACCACCTCGCGGGCCATCGTCACCGGCGAGTAGGCGCGCAGCAACTCCTCCACAGCGGTCGGGATCAGTGCGGGCTCGGCGATCAGCCGCTCGCGGTCGGCCGGCGTCTTCGCAAGATGCCAGAGCGAGGAACCGATCGCGCTCCAGGTGGTGTCGATGCCGGCGATCAGAAGCAGGCGTAGCGAGCCAAGGACGTGCGAGTCTTCGAGCGGGTTGCCTTCCTTGTCCCTGGCTTTCATCAGGTAGGAGATGAGATCGTTGGTCGGCTTGTTCTTGCGCTCCTCGATATGCGCGCTGAAATAGGCGCTCATCTCATGCACGGCCTCGAGCAGCTTGCTCTCGTCCTTGATGCCGAGCTCCAGGATCATGTGGATCCAGCGGATGAAGAGATCGCCGTCGCTCTCGGGAATGCCCAGCATATGCGCGATGGCTCGAACCGGGATGTATTTGCTGTAGCGCGCCGCGGCGTCGACCTTGCCGTCGGCGATGAAGCCGTCGATCAGCTCGTTGCAGATCGCGCGCATCCGCGGTTCCAGCTTCTTCATCGCATCCGGCGTGAACGGCGGCAGCAACAACTGCTTGGCCGGCTTGTGCACGGGCGGATCCGAGGTGATCGGCGGAGCGGCGTTCCTCGCGACCTCTGGACGAACGTCGCGCACGATGATGCGGCGTGAGGAGAAATGCTCGGTGTCGTTGGCGATCTCGCGCACAGCCTCGTAGGTCGTCGGCATGTAGCAGCCGAGAAAGCGCTCGGTGTGCACGACCGGGCTCGCGGCGCGCAGCTCGTCCCAGATCGGGAACGGGTCTTCCGTCCACTGCGGATCGGTGTGGTCGAAATCGTTGACCCAGTCGGTGACGGGCGGATGGGCGACAGGCTGGTTGACGTCGGACATGTCGGGGGAATCCTCCAACTGGTAATCGAATCGCGCAGGCGGGCACACAGGAAGGCCGCGCTACTCCTCGATCACGTCGATTGCGATTTCCGGGCAATTGGATTTGGCAAGCCAGGCCTTGTCTTCCAGGCCCGGCGGGACGATGCCGTCGCCGGCTTCGTGCGCATTGCCGTATTCGTCGAGGTCGAACAGCTCGGGCGCGAGAGCCTTACAACGCGCGTGGCCCTGGCATTTGTCGGGATCGACGTGAACCCTCAATCGCTCTGTCATGGCGGTTTCCTCGGTCGTATGCACGCGGCTCGAAGGCGGCGCGTTCCTCTTGTCGACATTGTCGGCGGCATTCGCCGCTTCTTCTAAGTTATATGCTAT
Source organism: Bradyrhizobium sp. 141 (assembly GCF_023074055.1). GTDB lineage: Bacteria > Pseudomonadota > Alphaproteobacteria > Rhizobiales > Xanthobacteraceae > Bradyrhizobium. The sequence goes on along the minus strand of NZ_JADPKR010000103.1, from coordinate 33,224 downwards.
TACATTCGCGACAGGCTTCCCCTGTCAAGCGCAAACTTATAGGCTTGGCCACAACATGCGCTCCCAACTCGCTCGCAAGCCCGAGAACACCTACCACCATGGCGATCTCCGCGCCGCGCTGATCAAGGCCGCGCTGCGCGAGGCGGAGCAGGGCGGCGCCGAGGCGATCAGCATCAAGGCCCTGGCCAAGCAGCTCGGCGTCTCTCAGCCGGCGCCGTATCGGCACTTTGCCGATCGCGAGGCGCTGCTTGCCGCGGTGACGGCGGAAGCGTTCCGGCAGCTCAGCGCGATCATGCGCGAGGCGATGGCTGGGACGTCGAAGCAATCAAAGCTGTCGCGGCTGGCGCAGGTTACCCTCGATTTCGGTCTGCGCCGCAACGGCATCTACCGCTTGATGTTTGCGTCGCGCACCGTCTCATGCGCGGCCAAGGGCAGCGAGCTGCACGAGGCCACGCGCGAGACCTTTTCGCTCGTGATCGAAGCCCTGGAAGCTCCGGCGGTCGGCTATTTGCGCGAACGGCAAGCGCTCAAGATCTGGGCGGCGCTGCACGGCGTGGTGATGCTGGCCGAGCAGGGCCTGTTCACCGGCGAGGCCGCCCACGCCACGCGCGAGGAGCTGGTCGAGGATTTCGTCAGCGAAACGAAAGCCGCGCTCGCGGCCGCGATCAAGGGCGCGCGGCGTCGAAAGACAACGGGTCCCTAAGCCTTCAACCCCAACATCGCCATCAATTTGTCGACCGCACTGTCTGGCGTGGTCACAACGGGACGTCCGGTCATGTCTGCGACCGACGGTGCCGTCGCTGCGATGCTGAACTGCGCCAGCGCGATGACGTCGCAATCGCGCAGGTCCTTCGACGCTTCGACGATCAGCCGGTCGTGCGTGGCGCGGTCGCCCCGATCGAGCGCCGCCAGCGCGCCCTCGGCAAGCTTCGGCACCACCTGGACCGAGGCCGGAAACTCCGGCGGCATCGAGGCCAGGGTCGGCGGGAAGGTGGAAAGCAGGCCGATGCGCCTGCCCATCTTCACCGCGCGTTCGATCATCGCTTCGTTCGGCTTCAGCACCGGCATTGGCGCATGCGCGCGTGCGACGGCCTCGATGCAAGGTCCGAATGCCGAGCAGGTAAACAGGATCCCGTTCGCTCCGGTCGCCGCCGCATAGTCGCCGAGCGCAAGGAAACGCTCGGTCATGGCATCGTTGAGGGCGCCGTTGCGGGCCAGATCCGCCGACAGGCTGTCGTCGAGCAGGTTCATCAGCCGCGCCTCCGGCCACGCCTTCGCAAACGCGGCCTCGATCGGGGCGATGGAATGTTTGAGGGCGTGGATGAGGGCGATGCGAGGGGGCGTCGTCATTGGAGGTGATTACCTGCTAGGTCTCGTGCCCCGGACGCAGCGCAATGCGGAGTATTGCGCTGCAGAGCCGGGGCCCATCGTGGCCGCTGGGTCCCGGCTCCGCGCAGCAGCGGACCGCACGATGCTTCGCCTCGCCGGGAGCTGCAGCGCGTCCGGGACACGCGAGACGTTTACTTGAACGGCACCGCGTACATCAAGCCGCCCTTGCTCCAGAGGCCGTTGAGGCCGCGGTCGAGCTTGAGCGGGCTCGCCTTGCCGACGTTGCGCTCGTAGATCTCGCCGTAATTGCCGGTGGCCTTGATCGCGGTCACCAGCCATTTGTTGTCGAGCCCGAGCCGGGAGCCGAGATCGCCGGAGGCGCCTAACAGGCGCTGGATCGCCGGCGTCTGCGATTTCGCCATCTCGTCGACATTGCCTTGCGTGACGCCGAGCTCTTCGGCCTCGATCAGGCCGTAATGCAGCCAGGTGATGATGTCGCTCCAGACCTCGTCACCGTTGCGGGTGAAGGGGCCGAGCGGCTCCTTGCTGATGGTCTGCGGCAGCACGACGTAGTCGGCCGGGTTCGGCGCGGCGGTCGTCACGGCGCCGGCGAGCGCGGAGGCGTCCTGGGTCATCGCATCGCAGCGGCCGCCGAAGAAGGTCTGATACATGGTGTCGACGCGGTCGAACACCAGCGGCTTCCAGTCGATGCCGTTGGCGCGGCCGTAATCGCCGAGCGTGACTTCGTGCGTGGTGCCCTGAGCCACGCAGACGGTGGCGCCTTTGAGATCCTTGATCTCTTTTACGCCCAGATCCTTCTTCACGACGAAGCCCTGACCGTCGTAGAAGTTGATCGGGCCTTGCCGCAAGCCCAGCGTCACACCGCGCAAGTATGTCTGCGTCGAGTTGCGGTAGAGCACGTCGATCTCGCCCGATTGCAGGGCGGTGAAGCGGTTCTGCGCGGTCAGCGAGACGTAGCGCACCTTGCTGGCGTCACCCAGCACGCCGGCGGCGAGCGCACGGCAATAGTCGACGTCGAGACCCCGGTAGTTGCCTTGCGAGTCCGGCGCCGAGAAGCCGGCAAAGCCGGCACTGACGCCGCACACCAGCGTGCCACGGCTCTTCACCGTGTCGAGCGTTGCCGCCGACGCGACAGCCGTCGATGCCGCGAGCATGCTCGCTGCGATAACCACTTTCCTCATCATGCTACTCTCCCCTCAGTGATTGACACTACGCAACACGTTGTCGACGGCCGTGCCGAGCTTGTCGACGATCAAGTCGATCTCGTCCGCGGAGGCGATATAGGGCGGCGCCAGCAGCACATGGTCGCCGCGCACCCCGTCCACGGTGCCGCCGCCCGGATAGCAGCCGAGCCCATTGGCGAAGGCCTCCGCCTTGATCTTCTGATTGAGCCTGAGCGCGGGATCGAACGAGGTGCGGCTGGCGCGATCGGCGACCAGCTCGATCGCCCAGAATAGGCCGCGGCCCCTGATGTCGCCGACATGGCGATGATTGCCGAAGCGCTCGGTCAGGCGCTGTTCGAGCTGCTTGCCGCGCTCCCTCACGCGGTCGAGCAGGCGATCCTCGCGGATCACCTCCTGCACCGCCAAAGCGGCTGCGCAGGCGAGGGGATGCGCGAGATAAGTATGACCGTGCTGAAAGGCGCCAGAGCCGGCGCGGATGGTGTCGATGATCTTGCCGCTCGCGAGCATCGCGCCGATCGGCTGATAGCCGCCGCCGAGCCCCTTTGCGATGGCCTGGATATCAGGCGCGATGCCTTCCTGCTCCCAGGCGTGCGTGGTGCCCGTGCGGCCCATGCCACACATGACCTCGTCGAGGATGAGCAGCGCACCGTGGCGGTCGCAGATCTCGCGCACGGCCCTGAAGTAGCCGTCCGGTGCCGCCACGGCGCCGGCGGTGGCGCCGACGACCGGCTCGGCGAGGAACGCCGCCACGGTATCGGGGCCACGCCGCTGGAACTCGGATTCCAACTCGGCGGCCAACCGTGCCACGAATTGCGCATCGGATTCACCGTCGTGCTTGTCGTGATAGGCAAAGGCCGGCGTCACATGGCTGAAGGCGGCCGAGAGCAGCGGCGCATAGGGCGCGCGTCGCCAGGCGTTGCCGCCGGCGGCGAGCGCGCCAAGTGTGTTGCCGTGGTAGCTCTGTCGCCGCGCGATGAAGTGCTGTCGTTGTGGTTCGCCGCGCTCGATGAAATATTGCCGAGCGAGCTTGATGCTGGCTTCGATCGCCTCCGATCCGCCGCTCACGAAATAGGCGTAGGCGAGGCCGCCCGGCTCCTGCCCGACCAGCGTTTCGGCCAGCGCCTCTGCCGGCTCCGACGAGAAGAATGCCGTGTGGGCATAGGCCAGCGTCGAAGCCTGCTTCGCCATCGCCGCGATCACGCGGGGATGCTGATGGCCGAGGCATGAGACGGCCGCGCCGCCGGAGGCGTCGATCACGCGCCGTCCATCTTCTGCGAACAGATAGACGCCTTCGCCGCCGATCGCCTTGGGCGGCGTTTCGCGGAGCGAGCGGTGCAGCACGCGGCTGGTGCGGGCGGCCATGGATCAACCTTTCTCTGAAACGTAGGTGGAGGCAGCAGTGAGCCGCGCCTCGGTATTCTCCAGGCGCTTCTTCGCGACGACACCGCCGAGCGAGAACGTCACTGCGGCCAGCGACTGCGCGATCGCGATCGCGCCGGTGAGACTCGGGAAGAAGCCGGGAGAGGAGGCCGCCTCGAACAGCAGCACGTGGTCCGCGCCCTCGGCCATCGGTGCGGCGAGGCTGTCCGCAATCGCGATCAGGGTTGCGCCGCTGCGATGAGCGGCCTGCGCGACGCGGACGCTTGCATGTGTGTAAGGCAGGAAGCCGACGACAATGACGGCTTCGCCAGGACGGAACGCGCCGAGATCGAGATCGTCGGGACCGGATGCGCCGACGAGCTGCACCTGCTCGGGCCGGAATAGTCTCAGCTCGTAGTTCAGAAGTTCCGCGACGCTGCGGCAGCTACGATAACCCGCGATCCAGATCCGCTTTGCGTCGTGCAGCGCGCGGGCGGCTTCCGCGATCGGCTGTGCCGGGATTCGCGGAAGGCCGGCGGCCTCGGCCACGAGCTTGTCGGTGACGAGCGCGACATCGGAATTCGGGCCGTGCAGGTGGCTCTTGGCGCGGCCGGAGAATGGCGAAGTCTGCGATGGTCGCCGCGCCTCGGTCAGTGCCGCGCGCAATTCGTCCCAGCCCGAATAGCCGATCGCCTTGGCGAGGCGCGTGAACGCGGCAGGATCGGCGCCCGCTTCCGCTGCGAGGTCGCGCATCGAACGGGTGGTGGCGTCGTAATCGTTGGCGGCGACGAAACGTCCGACTTGCTGCAGCCGCATCGGGAGCGATGGCAATGCAATGCGCAGTTCGCTCAGCGGCGAGGATTTCGCGGGCTCGGCCATGAAACATTTGTTGCATGAAATGGAGATCGGTGCAACAGTTGACGTGCGCTGCCGGAAATCGTCGCTGTTGGGAAGGATTTTTGCGCTGTGACCACGGACGCTCCGAGACCGCCGCCGCGCCGCCGCCTGTTCGGCGCGTGGGGACGCCGCGAGCTCCAAGGCCTGTTCTGGCAGGTGCTGGTCGTCGGCATTGCGCTCGCGGTGATCGGCTTCCTCTGGTCCAACACCGTCACCAACCTCTCGGCTCGTCGCATCACGACCGGCTTTGCCTTCCTCGGCCGCGAGGCCGGCATGCCCATCGCCGACAGCCTGTTCGCCTATAATCCGAGAGACACGTATCTCTGGGCCTTCGTCGTCGGGGTCGGCAACACCCTGCGCGTCGCCGTGATCGGGATCGTGCTCGCGACCATCCTGGGAACGCTGATCGGCATCTCGCGACTGTCGGCCAACTGGCTGCTGTCACGACTTGCCGCCGTCTATGTCGAAACGCTCCGCGATATCCCGCTGCTGCTTCAACTCCTGTTCTGGTATGTGCTGATGCAGGCGCTGCCGGCCGCGCGCGCGGCATGGCGGCCGATCGAGGGCGTGTTCCTCTCCAATCGCGGCCTGATCCTGCCGGCAGTTCCGCTTGGCCCGCTGCAACTCTGGGTGCTCGGCACCGCCGTGCTCGGGTTTGTCGTGTTCTATCTCGTCAGGAGGCGGCTCATCGCGCAGCAGATGCGCGACGGCAAGCCGCGCCCAGCCTGGCCGTTTGCGCTTGCCCTGATCGTCGCGTTGCCCGCGATGATGTCCGTGCTGCTCGGCGTGTCCTGGAAGGTCGAATGGCCGGAGCTGCGCGGCTTCAACTTCGTCGGGGGACTGACACTCGCGCCGGAATACTTCGCGCTGCTGATCGCGCTCGTCACCTACACCTCGGCCTTCATTGCCGAGATCGTTCGCAGCGGCATCCAGTCCGTGCCGCGCGGACAGTGGGACGCCGCCAATGCGCTTGGCCTGCGCCGCAGCTTCATGCTGCGACAGATCATCCTGCCGCAGGCGCTACGCGTCATCGTGCCGCCGATGACGAGCCAGTATCTCAACCTGACCAAGAATTCCTCGCTCGCGGTCGCGATCGGCTATCAGGACGTGGTTTCGATCGCCAACACCACGCTGAACCAGACCGGGCAGGCGATCGAGGCCATCGCGCTGATCATGGCGGTGTTCCTGACCATCAGCCTTTCCATCAGCTTCTTCATGAACTGGTACAATGCGCGCATCGCGCTGGTGGAGCGCTGATCATGACTGTGATCGCCGATAGTCCGGACACACCGCGCGCCGCCCGCCGCCCGCAGATCGGCAACCCGGTGTTGCGATGGCTGCGCACCAATCTGTTCTCGTCGATCCCGAATGGCATCCTCTCGGTCGTGCTGCTGGCGGTGCTCGCCAAGGGCATCTTCAGCTTCGCTCAGTGGGGCATCGCGAATGCAGTGTGGCTGACCCCAGCGAACGATTCCAGTGCCTGCCGGGCGGCGCGTGGCGTCGGCGCCTGTTGGGCGATAATTCCCGAAAAGTACCGCTTCATCCTGTTCGGCACCTATCCATTCGACGAGCAGTGGCGGCCGGCGTTGTCGGTGCTGCTGTTCATCGCGCTGTTCTATCTCTCCACCCGCCGCGCCCTGTGGCGGCGCGAACTGGTCCTTCTCTGGATCGGTGCGCTCGCGCTGATCAGCGTGCTGATGTGGGGCGGCGTGTTCGGGCTCGCCTTCGTCTCGCAGGATCGCTGGGGCGGTCTGCCGGTGACCCTGATCCTGGCGACGTTCGGATTGGCTTTCGGGTTTCCGCTCGGCATCCTCGTCGCACTCGGCCGGCGCTCAAAGCTGCCGGCGATCCGCTCGCTCAGCGTGCTCTATGTCGAGCTGATCCGCGGCGTGCCGCTGGTGAGCCTGTTGTTCATGGCGAGCGTGATGTTTCCGCTGTTCATGCCTGCCGGCTTCAACATCGACAAGCTCTTGCGGGCGCAGATCGCGATCATCCTGTTCGCGGGCGCCTACCTTGCCGAGGTCATCCGCGGCGGCCTCCAGGCCGTGCCGCGCGGACAATACGAGGCTGCGGATGCGCTCGGGCTGTCCTACTGGCGCAAGAACCGGCTGATCGTCCTGCCGCAGGCGATCCGCCATGTCATTCCGCCGCTGGTCAATACCTTCATCGCCTTCTTCAAGGATACCAGCCTTGTTCTCATCATCGGCATCTTCGACCTGCTGACGACGGCGAAGACCGCGATCATCGATCCCGCGTGGCAGCAGTTCTCGGTCGAGGTCTACATCTTCGTCGCTGCGATCTATTTCGTCTTCTGCTTCGCGATGTCGCGCTATAGCCGCGGCCTGGAAGCGACGAGCGGAAGGTGATCTTCCTTCTCCCCTTGTGGGAGAAGGTGGCGCGAAGCGCCGGATGAGGGGTTGCTTCAGCGAACTCCCACGATGAGATTTCAGCGCGGAGAGATACCCCTCACCCGTCTCGCCGCTATGCGGCGAGCCACCCTCTCCCACAAGGGGAGAGGGGTACCGCGCTAGCATTATGGATCGCGCTACTTGCTCCCCTTCGGCTCGATCGGCGTCGTGCCGCGCAGGCCCAAAATATCCTCCAGAACCTTCGCGCCCGCGAGCACGTCGGCGTCGCTTCGCGGTGCGCCGACGACCTGCACGCCGACCGGCAGGCCCGACGCTGTGAAGCCGCAGGGCAGCGACAGCGAGGGGCAGCAGGCCAGCGTGATGGCGTAGACGATGCCGAGCCATTCGACGTAATTGTCGAATCTCTTGCCGGCGCATTCGGCGACATAGCGGTGCTCGATCGGGAAAGGCGGCACGATCGTGGTGGGGGTCAGCAGCAGATCGTAGGTCTTGAAGAACTCGACCGCCCGCGCGGTCATGCCGACGCGCTGGGCCTCGGCCCGCTCGAGCTGATCCACGGTGAGCTTGAGGCCTTCCTCGATATTCCAGATCACTTCGGGCTTGAGCAGATCGCGCTTGGTTCTCAGCAATTGCGCCTTGCTGATCGCGAAATCGAAGGCGCGCAGCACGTGGAAGCATTCATGCGCCTCGCGCCAGTCCGGATGCGCCTCCTCGACGATGGCGCCAGCCTCGGCAAAGCGTTCCGCTGCCTTGCGGGTGATCGCCTTCACCTCGGGATCGACAGGCGTGATGCCGAGATCGGGCGAATAGGCGATGCGCTTCGGCTTCCTGCCTGACTGTGCCGCCGACAGGAACGAGGTCACGGGCGCCGGCAGCGACAGCGGATCGTCCGCGTAGTCGCCGCTCATGGCATCGAGCAGCAGCGCGAGATCCTCGACATTGCGCGCCATCGGGCCCTGTACGCCGAGATTGCGATCGATGCCCGCCTTCGGCGTATGCGCGACGCGGCCGATGCTCGGCCGCATGCCGACGATGCCGCAGAAGCTCGCGGGGCTGCGCAAGCTGCCGCCCATGTCGGAGCCCTGCGCGAGCCAGGCCATGCCGGTGGCGAGCGCCACTGCCGCGCCGCCGGAGGAGCCTGCCGCGGATTTCGAAATATCCCAGGGATTGAGCGTCGCGCCGAACACCTCGTTGAAGGTGTTGGCGCCGGCGCCGAATTCCGGCGTGTTGGATTTTGCGTAGACGACCGCGCCATTGGCTTCGAGATTCTCGACCATGAGGTCGGACTTGGCGGGGATATTGTCCTTGAAGATCGGCGAGCCCTGCGTGTTCAATACGCCCGCGACGTCGGTCAGATCCTTGATCGGCACCGGCAGGCCCGCGAGCAGCCCCCGTGCGCCGGCCGGCTTCCGCATCAGCGCCTTGGCGCTGTCCCGCGCGCGATCGAAGCACAGTATCGGCAGCGCATTGACCTTGCCGTCGACCTCACCGATGCGCTTCTCCACCACATCCAGCAGTTCGAGCGGCGAGACGTCGCCGGAGCGCAGCTTGTCGACGACGGCGCATGCGGTTTCGCGGATCAGGTCTTGAGACAACTATTTCACTCCTGTGCTTACTGTGTCGTCATTGTGAGCGCAGCGAAGCAATCCAGACTGTTACCCGCGGATACATTCCTGGATTGCTTCGCTGCGCTCGCAATGACGGAAAAATTAACCCCACCCGGCGCTGATGCCGCCGTCGACCGTATAGATCACGCCCGACGTATACCCGGCGCGGTCCGACGCCAGGAACGCCATGAGATCGCCGATCTCGCGCGCATGCGCAGGGCGGCCGAGCGGCAGGCTCTTCTGGAATTCCTTGTAGCGGCTCTCGTCGCCGAACTGGTGCTTGGCCCGCGTCTTGAGCAGGGTGACGTGGCGATCGGTGCCGACGGGGCCGGGATTGATGCCGACCACGCGGATGTTGTCGGCAAGACTCTTGCCGCCGAGCGCACGGGTGAAGGCCATCAGCGCGGCGTTGCCGGCACTGCCGCAGATGTAGTTGGCGTCGAACTTTTCGCCGGCAGCCCCAATGTCGTTGACGATGACGCCGCCGCCCTTCGCCTTCATCTGCGCGTAGATCTGCCGCGTGAGATTGATGTAACCGAAGACTTTCAATTCCCAGGCGTGGCGCCAGGTCGCCTCGTCGATCTTGTCGATCGAGCCGCCGGGGATGTCGCCGGCATTGTTGACGAGCACGTCGATGTCGGCGGCTTCCCTGGCGAGCCGCGCCACGTCCTCCGCCTTGCGCAGATCGACGATGCTCGTTGCGGCATCGATCTGGTGTGCGGAACGCAATCGGTCGGCCAGCGCCTTGAGCTGGTCGCCGCTGCGGGCGGCGAGCAGGAGGTGCGCGCCTTCCTCGGCAAACGCCTCGGCGGCGGCAGCGCCAATGCCCTTGGACGCGCCCGTGATCAGGACACGCTTGCCACGCAGATGCAGATCCATGAGGGGTACTCGCAGAATAGGAACAGGATAAAATCAGTAGGCGCTTGGCCGCGCCATGGTCAACATTGCAGTGCAGCGTTGCACTGCCGACGCGTTTGGTCCATTGCAGTGCGGTCAAAAGGCGGCGGCTGCCGGACCAACCAGGGACGTTCTCGATGAGCAAGAAACAATACCGGATCGCAGTCATTCCCGGCGACGGCATCGGCAAGGAAGTGATGCCTGAGGGCCTGCGCGTCTTGGAGGCGGCAGCGAAGAAGCACGGGGTTTCCCTGCATTTCGACCATTTCGACTTCTCGTCGTGGGACTACTACGAGAAGCACGGCCAGATGATGCCGGATGACTGGAAGGAGAAGATCGGCAAGCACGATGCGATCTATTTCGGCGCGGTCGGCTGGCCGGCCAAGATTCCGGATCACGTCTCGCTGTGGGGCTCGCTGATCAAGTTTCGCCGCGAGTTCGACCAATATGTGAACCTGCGCCCGGTGCGGCTGATGCCCGGCGTGCCGTCGCCGTTGGCGGGGCGCAAGCCCGGCGATATCGATTTCTGGGTGGTGCGCGAGAACACGGAAGGCGAATATTCCTCCGTCGGCGGCCGCATGTTCCCGGACACCGACCGCGAGTTCGTGACGCAGCAGACGGTGATGACCCGCACCGGCGTCGATCGCATCCTGAAGTTCGCCTTCGAGCTCGCGCAGTCGCGGCCGAAGAAGCATTTGACCTCGGCGACCAAGTCCAACGGCATCTCCATCACCATGCCCTATTGGGACGAGCGCGTGGAGGCGATGGCCAAGAAGTTTCCCGGCGTGAAGTGGGACAAGTACCACATCGACATTTTGACAGCGAACTTCGTGCTGCATCCGGACTGGTTCGACGTCGTGGTCGGCTCGAATCTGTTCGGCGACATCCTCTCCGATCTCGGCCCGGCCTGCACCGGCACCATCGGCATCGCGCCGTCAGGCAACATCAATCCCGACGGCGATTTCCCCTCGGTGTTTGAGCCGGTGCACGGCTCGGCGCCCGACATCGCAGGGCAGGGCATCGCCAACCCGATCGGCGCGATCTGGTCGGGCGCGATGATGCTCGAGCATCTCGGCGAGAAAGAAGCCGGCAAGTCGATCGTCGATGCGATCGAGCGTACGCTGGCCGAACGCACGCTGCGCACGAAGGATCTCGGCGGCAACGCGGATACGACAGCGTGCGGCAAGGCGGTTGCGGATATGGTGGATTGACGTGCTCCTTTCCCTCTCCCCCTTGTGGGAGAGGGTGGCTCGCCGCGTAGCGGCGAGACGGGTGAGGGGTATCTCTCCGCGGAGACAAACCTCTCAGAAGATTATTTGCGGCACGAACCCCTCATACGGCGCTTCGCGCCACCTTCTCCCACAAGGGGAGAAGGGAAGACAGCACGCAATTGGCTTGTCCGTTCGTGCCCAGCGGTAGCGCCTAGCCTGCGATCTTCTCGATCGCCGCCTGATCTAGCCCGAACTTCTTCCCGGCGTCCAAAATCTCCTGCCACGTGGTCGGATCGACCGGAATGCCCTCGGCCAGTCGCTTCTTCTTGGTCTCGCGCTCGGGGTCGCCGGCAATCTTCACCTTGTCGACGCCGGGGGCAGGCGGCGAGCCGGTGTGCCAGGCGACGAAGCTCTCGACTTCGCGCGCGAGGTTTTCGCCGGTGCCGAGCTTGCTCGGGTCGATGACGATCGAGAGCATACCGTTGAGGACGTTGTACTTGCCGTCGGACGGGCCCTTGACCACCTGCCCGCCGGAGAGCGCGCCGCCGAGGATTTCGCACACCAGCGCGAGCCCCGAACCCTTGTGCTCGCCGAACGGCAGGATCGCGCCATGCGGCGGGATCACGGTGTAGCGCGGGTTGGTGGTGGGCTTGCCTTCATTGTCGATGATGGTGCCGCCCTCAAGCTCGACGCCCTTGTTGTGGGCGACGCGGGTCTTGCCCTGCGCGATCCTGCTGGTGGCGAAGTCGAGCACGATCGGCTCCTTGCCCCTGCGCGGGATGCCGACGCAGAACGGGTTGGTGCCGTGACGTGCGTCGCTGCCGCCCCAGGGCGCCACGATCGGGCGCGAGATCACATTGACGAAGTGGATCGAGACCAGCCCATGGTCGATGCACTGCTCAGCCCAGTGGCCGATGCGGCCGATATGGTGCGAGTTTGAGAGGCCGACGAGGCACACGCCGTTTTGCTTGGCGCGCTCGGCCGCGAGCTCCATCGCTTCATGGCCGATCACCTGGCCGTAGCCGGTGAGGCCGTCGAGGGTAAGGAGCGGCCCGGTGTCGAGCACGATCTTGACGTGCGCGTTCACGGCGAGGCCGCCGTTGGTGACGCTCTGGACATAGCGCGGGATCATGCCGACGCCGTGGGAGTCGTGGCCTTTGAGATTGGCCTCGACGAGATTGGTGGACACGAGCTCGGCCTCGCGGTCCGAGGAGCCGCCGGCCTTGACAATGGCGCGGATGGCGTTGGTGAGCGGCTCTGCCTTGATGGTGCGATAGTCGGCCATTGTTGGTGCTCTTATGCCTTCACGATCCGGCGGCAATGGACCCATGCCGCTTCAATCAGGTTTTCGCTGGCCTCCGGCGTGCGGAAGGCCGAGTGCGCCGACAGGGTCACGTTCGAAATCTTCGTCAGCGGATGATCGCCGGGCAGGGGCTCGGTGTTGAAGACGTCAAGGCCGGCATGACGGATATGGCCTGACTTCAGCGCCTCGATCATCGCCTGCTCGTCGACGATCGCGGCGCGGGCAGTGTTGACGAGGATCACGCCAGGCTTCATCGCAAATATCTTCTCGCGCGTGATCATGCCGCGCGTCTCGTCGTTGAGCAGCAGATGCAGCGAAACGACGTCGCTCCTGGCCAGCAGTGTGTCGAGATCGGTGAACTCCACGCCGGGATGGCTCTTCGGCGAGCGGTTCCAGGCGATCACCTTCATGCCGCTGCCCGACGCGATGCGCGCGACCTCTGCGGCGATGCCGCCGAACCCGATCAGCCCGAGGGTCTTGCCGGTGAGCTGCATGCCGTCCTCGCGCAGCCAGTTGCCGCCGCGCATCTCGCGATCCATCATCGCGATGACGCGGGCAGAGGCCCACATCAGCGCGATCGCGGATTCGGCGACCGCAGTGTCGCCGTAACCCTTGATCAGATGCACGGAGATGCCGAGCTGGCTGAGCTCCTCCGGGTTCATGTAGCTGCGCGCGCCGGTGCCAAGGAAAACGACGTGCTTCAGTCCGGTGCACTTCTTCGCCACGTCGGTCGGCAGCGCGGTGTGATCGACGATCGCGATCTCGGCGCCGTCGAGGATCTCGGGATATTGCTCGGGCTTGATGTCGGGATTCCTGTGAATCCGTACCTTGGGATCATCAGGCTGCTCCAGCCGCTCCATGATCGCGGCCAAGGTTTCATTGGCGTCGACGAATACTCCGCGCATGGCTCTCTCCGGTCAGGACGCGACGCCGGCGATCGCCAGCACGGTATGCATGAGAACGTTGGTGCCTGCGGCGCAGTCCGGCTGCGTGGCGTCCTCGAGCTCGTTGTGGCTGATGCCGTCCTTGCAGGGCACGAACACCATCGCGGCAGGCATGACGGTATTGAGGTTGCAGGCGTCGTGGCCGGCGCCGGAGGTGATGCGGCGAGAGGAATAGCCGAGCGTCTTCGCCGCGTTCTCGACCGCCGCGATGAGCTTGGGGTCGAAATGCGTCGGTGGCTTGCGCCAGACCAGATCGATCTTGACCTCGACCTTGCGGCGCGCGGCAATCTCGGCAATCGCGGCGCGCAGGTCGCGATCGAGCGCATCCATGATGGCGCCGTCCGCGCTGCGGCAATCCATGGTGAAGGCGATCTCGCCGGGAATGACGTTGCGCGAGGGACTTGCGATGACGGCTTCGCCAATGGTGCCTACGGCGTTCGGCCCGTGCTTCTTCGCGATGGACTCCATCGCCAGAACGATCTCCGACAGCGTCGCGAGCGCATCGCGCCGCAGCGGCATCGGCGTCGAGCCCGCGTGGCTCTCGAAGCCGGAAATCTTGCCGTCGTACCAGAGCACGCCCTGGCCGGAATCGACAACGCCGATGGTCTTTCCTTCGGCCTCCAAGATAGGGCCTTGCTCGATGTGCAACTCGACGAAGCAGCCGAGCTTCTGAAAGCCGACCGGCTTGTCGCCGCGATAGCCGATGCTGTCGAGCGCTTGGCCGACGGTCGTGCCCTCGACGTCCTTGCGCGACAAGATGTCGTCGGTGGTGAAGTCGCCGACGTAAGCCGCGGAGGCCATCATCGCAGGTGCGAAACGCGATCCTTCCTCATTGGTCCAGTTGACGACGCAGATCGGCGCTTCGGTTTCGATACCGGCATCGTTCAGCGTGCGGATCACCTCCAGCGCGCCGAGCGTGCCCAGGATGCCGTCATACTTGCCGCCGGTCGGCTGCGTGTCGAGATGCGAGCCGATGCCGACAGGCGGCTTCGACATGTCGCGGCCCTTGCGCAGGCCGAACTGCGATCCGAGCGCGTCGACGTGGACTTCGAGCCCGGCGTCTTCGCAGGCCTTGCGGAACCAGTCGCGCACCTGCTTGTCTTCGCTGCTCAGCGTCAGCCGCCGCACGCCGCCTTTGGCCGTCGCGCCAAACTGCGCGGTCTCGTGGATGGAGCCCCAGAGACGGGCGGAATCGATTTGCAGATTGGTGGCGGCTCGGCTCATGCGGTCGTTCTCTCTTTTGTCCGGCGCCTGTTTCAATGACGCGCCAGCGCGGGCGCGTCAACCGCGAGGCTGCTCTGCGCAATCTGCCGAGCCAGCTCGGCGACGCGCTCCACGGCGACGACGTCGGGTGAGGCGAGCCAGCTCGCAGTGAAGGTCAGCGGTGCGATCGCAAGATCGGTGTCGAGCAGTTGCAGCCGCCCGTCGGCAATCTCGTTCTCCACAATGGCGTCGGGGATCACGGCGACGCCGAGCCCTTCCACCGCCATGTGGATCACGGTCGCAAGCGAGGCGGAGGCGTGCAGCCGGATCGGCGGCAGCTCGGGGCGGTCGAATACCTCGCGCACGACCTCGTAAGGCTTGGTCTTGCGCGGGAAGGTGATGATCGGAAACCGCGCGAGCTCCGCCGGCGTCACCGGGCCATTGCCAAGGCCGAGCGAGGGACTTGCGAGGAAGCCGATTGGGTAATCGGCAAGCACACGATTGTGCACGCCGGAAGCGGACAGAGGGCCGACGACGAAGGCAAGCTCGATCTCCTGTGCGAGGAGGCGCGCAGTGAGGTTCGGCGTGATGTCGACTTCGATCTCCAGCGACAGGTTTGGATAGACCTGGTTCACGCTCTTCACCAAGCGCGGCAGCCAGGTGTGCACGATGGTCTCGGCGACGCCGAGCCGCATCACCCCGCGCATTGCCGAGCGGTCGCCGATCTCCGCCATCATCTGAGCGCGCAGGCCGATCAACTTCTCCGCATAGACCATCATCTGCCGGCCGCTTGGGGTCGGAGAGGCCACGCGGTGATCGCGGTTGAGGAGCTTTACGCCCATCTCGCGCTCGAGCTGGGCGATGCGCTGGGAGATCGCCGGCTGGGTCGTGTTGAGCCGTTGGGCGGCGCCGCGGAAGCTGCCGAGCTTCACAACCCAAAGGAATGTCTCGATCGACCTGAAGTCCAGCATTGGAAGGATTTTCCCAATCGATAAATTGGATTTATCGAGATTGATTAGAAACGACGATTAGACTTTATAGCACGCTTGGTGTTGGCTTGTCCTTGTCGAGTTTATAGGCAGGTCGATTACATGACTGTTTTGGTGGCAGCGCAGCAATCTGAAACGCCCGACGCCCTTCCGAGCCGCAAGGCCCGCCTCGCCTATCGCGAGGGGCTGGTCGCTTCCACCGCCGGGGTCGCCCCCGGTTTCGTCCAGGGCAATCTGGCGATCCTGCCTGCGGAATATGCCGGCGCCTTTCACCGCTTCTGCCAGCTCAATCCAAAGCCGTGCCCGATCATCGGCATGTCCGATGTCGGCAGTCCGCACATCCCCTCGCTCGGCGCCGACCTCGACATTCGCACCGACGTGCCGCGCTACCGCGTCTGGCGCGACGGGGAGGTCGTGGACGAGCCGACCGACGTGACGAAGCATTGGCGCGACGATCTCGTCACCTTCGTGCTCGGCTGCTCCTTCTCGTTCGAAGAAGCGCTGCTTGACGAGGGTATGCCGATCCGCCACATCGAGAAGAACGTGCGCGTGCCGATGTATCGCACCAGCATCGCCTGCGGCGAGGCCGGGCCGTTTGCCGGCCCCATGGTGGTCTCGATGCGCCCGTTCAAGCCGGCTGACGCGATCCGTGCGGTGCAGATCACCTCGCGCTACCCGGCCGTGCACGGTGCGCCCGTGCATCTCGGACATCCGCATCTGATCGGCATCAAGGACATCGCCAAGCCCGACTATGGCGATCCGGTGCCCGT
Source organism: Bradyrhizobium sp. 141 (assembly GCF_023074055.1). Classification (GTDB taxonomy): domain Bacteria; phylum Pseudomonadota; class Alphaproteobacteria; order Rhizobiales; family Xanthobacteraceae; genus Bradyrhizobium. The sequence continues at coordinate 17,141 of NZ_JADPKR010000103.1, read as the reverse complement.
CGCCGACGACGAGATTCCGGTGTTTTGGGCCTGCGGCGTGACGCCGCAATCAGTGATCAACGCCGCCAAGCTGCCGTTCGCCATCACGCATTCGCCCGGCCTGATGCTGGTGACGGATCTCAAGAACAGGACCATGGCCGTGATATAGTAGGCAGCATCTGCTGCTTGTTCGGGCTTTACCGCATCCATCGGTCGCTTCATTCGATCAGCCAAATTCAATAACAGGGGACTTTGCCATGACGATCACTCGCCGCGACGTGTTGTTAGGTGCCACCGCCACCGCTGCGCTGGTGCCCCTCGCTGCACGCGCACAGACTTCGGAAGTCGTGATCGGCGTAATCTATCCGTTCTCCGGCGGCAGCGCGCAGCAGGGCGTCGACGCGCAGAAGGCCTATGAGACCGCGCTCGAGGTCATCAACAAGGACACCGATTTCGACCTGCCGCTGGCCAAGGGCGAGGGCCTGCCGGGCCTCGGCGGCGCCAAGGTCCGCCTCGTGTTCGCCGACCACCAGGCCGATCCGCAAAAGGGCCGCGCCGAAGCCGAGCGCCTGATCACGCAGGAGAAAGTCAGCGCCATCATCGGCACCTATCAGAGCGCCGTCGCCGTCACGGTCAGCCAGATCTGCGAGCGCTACCAGGTCCCGTTCGTCTCCGCCGACAACTCCTCGCCGAGCCTGCATCGCCGCGGCCTCAAATATTACTTCCGCGCCGCGCCGCATGACGAGATGTACTCGGCCGCAATGTTCGACTTCTTCGATGCCATGAAGAAGAAGGGCACCAAGATCGAGACGCTGTCGCTGTTCCACGAGGACACCATCTTCGGCACCGATTCCGGCAACGCCCAGGCCAAGATCGCCGGCGAACGCGGCTACAAGATCGTCACCGACATCAAGTATCGCGCCAACTCGCCCTCGCTCTCGGCCGAGGTGCAGCAGCTCAAGTCTGCGAATGCCGACGTGTTGATGCCCTCGAGCTACACCACCGACGGCATTTTGCTGGTCAAGACCATGGCCGAGCTCGGCTACAAGCCGAACGCGATCGTGGCGCAGGACGCCGGCTTCTCCGAGAAGGCGCTCTATGATGCCGTCGGCGACAAGCTCCAAGGCGTGATTTCGCGCGGCACCTTCTCGCTCGACCTCGCGCAGAAGCGCCCGATGGTCGGCAAGATCAATGACATGTTCAAGACGCGGTCGGGCAAGGACTTCAACGATCTCACCTCGCGCCAGTTCATGGGCCTGATCATCCTCGCCGACGCCATCAGCCGCGCCAAGTCGACGGACGGCGAGAAGATCCGCGATGCGCTGGCGGCGACCGACATCCCGGGCGATCAGACCATCATGCCCTGGAAGCGCGTCAAGTTCGACGAGATGGGCCAGAACAACGACGCCGACCCGGTGCTGCTGCAATATGTCGGCGGCAAGTTCGTTACCATCTTCCCGCCGCAGGCCGCGATCGCCGAGGCGATCTGGCCGATGAAGTAAGCGTTTCGGAGAGCGGGAGCCAGACTTAGCTCCCGCCCTCATCCTGAGGAGCGGGCGTAGCCCGCGTCTCGAAGGACGAGGGTGGGCCCATCCTTCGAGACGCGCGCTGCGGAGCGCTCCTCAGGATGAGGGCATATTGTGGGGGACGACTTTGACAGCCCAAGCCATTATCCAGAGTCTCGCAAGCGGTCTCCTCATGGGCCTGCTCTACGGACTGATCGCGGTCGGCCTCGCGCTGATCTTCGGCCTGATGGACGTCACGAACTTCGCCCATGGCGAGTTCCTGATGATCGCGATGTACCTGTCCTTCTTCCTGTTCGCGTTCTTCGCCATCGACCCCTTGCTGTCGGCGCCACTGGTCGCCGCGGGGCTCTTCATCTTCGGGGCGGTGATCTATCTCTTGATTGTACGCTTCGCCATGCGGGCCAAGGCCAATGCCGGCATGGTGCAGATCTTCACGACCTTTGGCCTTGCCATCGTCATGCGCGGCCTCGCGCAGTTCTTCTTCACGCCGGACTATCGCAGCATTCCGCAGTCCTGGCTCGGCGGTAAAACCATCTCGATTGCCGGCATCTTCCTGCCGGAGCCGCAGCTGGTCGGTGCGCTGGTGTCGATCGCGGCCTTTGCCGGCCTCTACTTCTTCATCCACCGCACCGATTTCGGCCGCGCGATCGAAGCCACCCGCGAGGATCCCGGCGCGGTCGCACTGGTTGGCATCGACAAGAACCGCGTCTTCGCGTTCGGCTGGGGCCTTGGCGCTGCGCTCGTCGGCCTCGCCGGTGCGATCATGGCGAGCTTCTTCTATATTTATCCTGATGTCGGCGCGTCCTTTGCCCTGATCGCCTATGTCACCGTGGCGCTCGGCGGCTTCGGTAGCGTGTTCGGCGCCTTTGCCGGTGGCATCATCGTCGGCCTCGTCGAAGCCACCACCGCCCTGGTGCTGCCGCCGTCGCTGAAATCGGTCGGCATTTACGCGGTCTATCTGCTGGTCGTCTTCATCCGGCCGCGCGGCCTGTTCGGATCGATATGATGGACAAGGATTTTGCAGCGCGGCGCCGCCGCGACCTCATCATCGCCGCGGTGCTTGCCGCGATCGCCGCGCTCACGCCATTGTTCGTGAAGGACGTCGTCGTCCAGAACATCCTGATCCTGACGCTGATGTATGCGGGACTGTCACAGAGCTGGAACATCCTGTCCGGCTATTGCGGGCAGATCTCGCTCGGGCACGCGCTGTATTTCGGCCTGGGTGCCTACACCACCGAGCTGCTGTTCACCAAGTTCGGCGTACTGCCCTGGTTCGGCATGCTGGCGGGCGGCGTGGTGTCGGCGCTGATCGCGATGGGGCTCGGTTATCCCTTCTTCCGCCTGCGTGGCCATTACTTCGTGATCGCCACCATCGTCATCGCCGAGATCGGCCTGCTTCTGTTCCATAACTGGGAATGGGCCGGCGCGGCGATGGGCATCACCATTCCGATCCGCGGCGACAGCTGGCTGAAATTCCAATTCCTGCGCACCAAGCTGCCGTATTTCTATTTCGCGCTGGCGCTGTGCTGCCTCGCCTGGTTCGTCACCTGGTGGCTGGAAAACTCCAAATGGGGATTCTGGTGGCGCGCGGTGAAGGACAATCCGGACGCGGCCGAGAGTCTCGGTGTTGACGTGTTCAATTCAAAGATGGGCGCGGCCGCCGTCTCCGCCTTCCTGGTTGCTGTCGGCGGCAGCTTCTACGCCCAGTTCGTCTCCTACATCGATCCCGAAAGCGTCATGGGCTTCCAGTTTTCGCTGCTGATGGCGCTGCCCGCCGTGCTCGGCGGCATCGGCACCCTGTGGGGGCCGGTGTTAGGGGCCGCCATTCTGATCCCGCTGACTGAGCTGACGCGCTTCAAGTTCGGCGGCTCGGGGCGCGGTGTCGATCTCATTGTCTACGGTACGCTGATCGTCCTGATCTCGCTGGCCTTGCCGAGGGGACTGCTGAGCCTGTTTTCGCGACCGAAGAAGACGGGAGCCGCACGATGACGCCGCTTCTCGAAACCCGCGGCGTCTGGCAGCGCTTCGGCGGCCTCGTCGCCAACAGCGACGTCTCGATCTCGGTCGGCCGCGGCGAGATCGTCGGCCTGATCGGTCCCAACGGCGCCGGCAAGTCGACGCTGTTCAATCTGATCGCCGGTGTCTTGCCGCCCACCCAGGGATCGATCTGGTTCGACGGCGAGGACGTCACCCGCATGCCGGCGGCGGAGCGCTGCCAGCGCGGCGTCGGTCGCACGTTCCAGGTGGTCAAGAGCTTTGAGACCATGACTGTGATCGACAATGTCATCGTCGGTGCGCTCGTGCGCAACACGGTGATGCGCGAGGCCCGCCGCAAGGCGCATGAGGTGCTGGAATTTACCGGCCTTGCCGCCCGTGCTGACGTGCTCGCGAGCGATCTCGTGCCGGCCGAGAAGCGCCGCCTCGAAGTCGCCCGTGCGCTTGCGACCGAACCGAAGCTGCTGCTGCTCGACGAAGTCCTCACCGGCCTCACGCCGACCGAGGCACAGACCGGGGTCGCGCTGGTGCGCAAGGTGCGCGATGCCGGCATCACCGTTTTGATGGTCGAGCACGTCATGGAAATCGTGATGCCGCTGGTCGACCGCGCCATCGTGCTCGACCTCGGCAAGGTGCTGGTCGAGGGCAAACCCGCCGATGTCGTCCGCGATCCCAAGGTGATCAGCGCATATCTGGGAGATCGTCATGCTCAGCGTGCGTGAAGTCACGACCGCCTATCAGGGCCTGGTCGCGATCTCCGCGGTCTCGATCGAGGTCCAGAAGGGCGAGATCGTCTGCGTGGCCGGCGCCAACGGCGCGGGCAAGTCGACGCTGCTCAAATCCATCGCCGGTGCCGAACGCCCGCGTTCGGGCACCGTGACGTTCGACGGCAAGCGCCTCGACGGCATGGCGCAGCATCACATCACCGCCACCGGCATCGCCTATGTCCCGGAGAACCGCCGCCTGTTTCCGCGCCTGTCGGTGCGCGACAATCTCCGCCTCGGCAGCTATCTCTACCGTGGTGATGCGGACCGCGAGGGGCCGCTCGATCTCGTCTTCCAGCTGTTTCCGCGCCTGTCCGAACGCCTTGAGCAGCGCGCCGAGACACTGAGCGGCGGCGAGCAGCAGATGCTGGCGATCGGCCGTGCGCTGATGACGCGTCCGCGGCTTCTGATGCTGGACGAGCCCTCGCAGGGCATCATGCCAAAACTGGTCGACGAAATCTTCCAGGCGGTGAAGCGCATCCGCGACGCCGGCATGACCGTCTTGATCGTCGAGCAGCGCATGGCCGAGTGCCTGGAGATCGCCGACCGCGCCTACATCCTGCAAACCGGCCGCGTGCTGATGCAGGGCGCAGCGAGCGAGATCAAGGGCAATCCGGACGTGCGCAAGGCGTATCTGGGGCTGTAACGGCAGGAAAGATTTCGTAGGGTGGGCAAAGCGAAGCGTGCCCACGCCTTCCAAAGACGTGGGCACGGCGCTGCCGCGCCTTTGCCCACCCTACGGCATTGTCGCAACGGTGATGTACGTGGCTCAGTGCCCGTGCCCATGCTCCGGCAGCGCCACTCCGAATACCTTCACCAGATCCGTCACCTGCTCCGGCGACAGATACCGCGGGTTCATCCCGCGGAGCAGAAGATACAGCTTCGCCGTCTCCTCCAGTTCCTCGGTCGCGAACACCGCGGCTTCCAGCGTGTCGCCGGCGACAACAGGGCCGTGATTGGCGAGCAGCACCGATGAATATTTCCCCGCCAGTCCCTTGATCGCGTCCGCGACCGCGGGATCGCCGGGGCGGTAATAGGGCACGAGCGCGGTGGCGCCGCATTTCATCAGGTAATAGGCCGTCATCGGCGGCAGCGCGGCGCGCGGGTCGATCTCGGGCAGCATCGAGAGCGCGACCGAGTGGGTGGAATGCAGATGCACGATCGCCCTCGCACTCCCACGCGTGTCGTAGAGCGCATTGTGCAGCGGAACTTCCTTGGTCGGCGCATCGCCCGAAACCAGCCGGCCCTGATCGTCGAGCCGCGACAGCTTTGCGGGATCGAGGAAGCCGAGCGAGGCATTGGTCGGTGTCACCAGCCAGCCGCCGCGGTCCAGCCTGACGCTGATGTTGCCGGAGGATCCTGGCGTCAGTCCGCGCTCGAACAGGGACCGTCCGAAGCGGCAGATGTCCTCGCGCAGCCGGGTCTCGTTGCTGTTTTCAGTCCTCATGGCCGTCATGTCCGCTTGTCTCACGCTTTGGCAGCGCGGCCAAGCCGTGTTATCGGTTCGGCGAGCCGCTGCAAAGGGCGGCCGTCCGGGAAACGTTCGCAAGGATCAGTTGCATGTCCGCCTCCACGCCACAAAATCAGCGCATCGCCGTCGTCGGGCTCGGCTCGATGGGATTCGGTATGGCGACCTCGCTGAAGCGCGCCGGTCATGCCGTCACCGGCTGCGACGTCTCGGCGGATGCCGTCGCGCGCTTCGTGAAGGATGGCGGCGCGGGTGCGAAGACCCCGGCCGAAGCGGCCAAGGATGCCGATATCGTCGTCAGCGTTGTCGTCAATGCGGCGCAGACCGAGACGATCCTGTTCGGCAAGGACGGTGCCGCCGAGACCATGCCCGCAGGCGGCGTCTTCTTGTCCTCCGCCACCATGGATCCCGACGTGGCGCGACGTCTTGCCAAGCAGCTCGAGGCGACAGGCCGGCATTATCTGGACGCGCCGATCTCCGGCGGGGCGCAGCGCGCCGCGCAAGGCGAGCTGACGATCCTGGCCTCCGGCAGTCCTGCCGCGTTTGCAAAAGCACGCCCCGCGCTCGATGCCATGGCCGCAAAGCTCTACGAGCTCGGCGATGCCGCCGGCCAGGGCGCCGCCTTCAAGATGATCAACCAGTTGCTCGCCGGCGTGCACATCGCCGCCGCCAGCGAAGCGATGGCGTTCGCTGCCAAGCAGGGCCTCGACATCCGGAAAGTGTACGAGGTGATCACGGCCTCGGCCGGCAATTCATGGATGTTCGAGAACCGCATGCCGCACGTGCTCGACGGTGACTATACGCCGCGCAGCGCAGTCGAGATCTTCGTCAAGGATCTCGGCATCATCCAGGACATGGCGCGCAGCGCCAGATTCCCGGTGCCGGTCTCCGCTGCCGCGCTCCAGATGTTCTTGATGACGGCCGCCGCCGGCATGGGCCGCGACGACGACGCGTCGGTGGCGCGCATGTATGCGCAGGTCACCGGCGTCAAGCTGCCCGGCGACAAGTAAGGGGGACTCCGATGCCGCGTTTTGCCGCCAATCTCTCGATGATGTTCACCGAGGTGCCGTTCCTCGATCGCTTCGATGCCGCTGCGCAAGCCGGCTTCACCGCGGTCGAGTTTCTCTTTCCCTACGATCATCCGGCCGAGGCGGTTGGCGAGCGGCTCAAGCGCAATGGGCTGACGCAGGCGCTGTTCAACCTGCCGCCGGGCGACTGGAATGCCGGCGAGAAGGGCTTTGCCGCGCTCCCTTCGCGCTTCTCCGATCTCAAGGCGAGCCTGGAGACCGCGCTGCCTTACGCCAAGGCGACCGGCGTCAAGCGCCTGCATCTGATGGCCGGCATCGCCAACCGCGGCGAGCGCGCCGCGATCGAGGCGTTCTACAAGTCGGTGGCGTGGGCCGCCGAATTCTTCGCACCCCACGGCATCGATATCGTGATCGAGCCGATCAATGCACGCAACGTGCCCGGCTACTTCCTCAACGATTTCGGTTTCGCGCGCGACCTGATCCAGGAGCTGAGACTTGCGAACCTGAAGCTCCAGTTCGACATCTATCACTGCGGGATCATTCACGGCGACGTCACCATGCGCCTGCGCGAGATGATGCCGATCATCGGCCACATCCAGATCGCCAGCATCCCCTCGCGCAACGAGCCTGACGGCGAGGAGCTGAACTATCCGTTCCTGTTCACCGAACTCGATCGTCTCGGCTATACCGGCTTCGTCGGCTGCGAATACAACCCGCGCGGCAAGACCACCGACGGTCTTGCCTGGTTCAAGCCTTACGCTGGAGTGAAGCCGTGACACTTGCGTTGGGCTGCATCGCCGACGATTACACCGGCGCCTCCGATCTCGCCAACACGTTGACGCGCGCGGGTCTGCGCACCGTGCAGACCATCGGCGTGCCCGCGGACGATCTGGCACTGCCCGAGGTCGACGCCGTCGTGGTGTCGCTGAAAAGCCGCTCGATCGAGGCGGGCCTTGCCGTGTCGCGCTCACGCGCGGCGGAGACATGGCTGCGCGGCCGCGGCGCGGGCCACGTGCTGTTCAAGATCTGCTCGACCTTCGATTCCACAGATGCCGGCAATATCGGCCCGGTGATGGACGCGCTGCGCGCCGACTGCGGCGAAGCTGCCGTTCTGGTGACGCCGGCGTTCCCGGAGACCGGCCGCACCGTCTATCAGGGTAACCTCTTCGTCGGCGCCCTACCGCTCAACGAGAGCCCGCTGAAGGACCATCCGCTGAACCCGATGCATGATTCCAACCTGGTGCGCGTGCTCGCGCGCCAGAGCAGGACGCAGATCGGTCTCGTCGACCTCGCCACCGTCGCACGCGGCGCGGATGCCGTGCGGGCGCGGCTGGCCGAACTCGCGAGCAAGGGCATCGGCGCCGCCATCATCGACGCCGTGTTCGACCGCGACCTCGAGACCATCGGTCTCGTGGCCGGCGAACATCGCTTGTCGGTCGGTGCCTCCGGCATCGGCCTCGGGCTTGCGCGCGCGCTGGTGTCGACGGGCAAGGTCAAATCGGCTGCTGCGAGCAGCGTGGCAGGCGCGGCGGTCGGCGGACCGGCGGCCTGCCTTGCCGGAAGCTGCTCGCAGGCGACGCTTCAGCAGATCGCCAATGCCGAACGCGTCATGCCGGTGTTACATCTCGACCCGGAGCAGATTGTCTCAGGCCGGGGCGAAGCGCCGCGCGCGCTCGCCTGGGCCCGGCCGCTTCTGGCGGATGGTCCTGTTCTGATCGCTTCGAGCGCGACACCGGAAGCCGTTGCCGCGGTTCAGGCACGCCACGGCCGCGATGCGGCCGGGCATGCGATCGAGCAGGCCATGGCCGACATCGCCGAAGGCCTGGTGCAGGCCGGCGTCCGGCGCCTGATCGTCGCGGGTGGCGAGACGTCTGGTGCCGTGGTCGACCGGTTGAAGATTCCTGGATTTCTCGTCGGAGTAGAGATCGCCCCGGGTGTCCCGGTCTTGCGCGCGGTCGGTGCGGACGCGGGCGAGATGTTGCTTGCCCTCAAATCGGGCAATTTCGGCGGCGCGGAGTTTTTCACGGACGCGCTTGGCCTCATGCGCTGAGCGCAGGGCATTCTTAGCTGCCCGTTCATTTGTTTCTGGCTTCCGTACTCGTACGGAGTCTTAGTTAACATCTGCTCAGGTGCTCTGGTGTTGGATGTCGGCGCTGCTCCTTTTGGTTGATTCGTAATTCCCGGACCCACGCCGGCTCCAGCACAAAGAGACAACTATGCTCGCCACCATTTCCATCCGCGCCAAGATCATCAGTGTCGTGGCGTTCCTGCTGGTCGCGATGGCCGGCATGGGTCTGCTCGCCGTCATGAAAATGCGGTCGATGAATGCCAACACCGTCGACATAACCACTAGTTGGATGCCGAGCGTCCGGGTGCTGGGCGATCTTCGCGCCGGCGTGATCACCTACCGCAATGTGATCCGCGAGCACATGCTGTCGGAGACTCTCGAAGAGAAGCTCGCGTCGGAAAAGACGCTGGCAACGGTGATCGAAGCCAACACCAAGTTCCGTCAAGCCTACGAGCCCCTGATTACCTCGCCTGAAGAGCGGGCGCTTTACAGCGAGTGGTCGAAGCTGTGGGACGAGTACAAGAAAGGCACCCAGGAAGTCATGGCGCTCTCGCGCAAGGAGGCCGGCAAGGTCCCGCACGAGGCGCATGAGTTGAATACCAAGACCGTCAACAAGATCGGGCTGCAAGCCGATGAGGTCTTGCGCAAGGACATCGAGCTCAACACCAAGGGCGGCGAACAGGCCGCTCTGGATGCCGCCGACAGCTACGCCTATGCCTTTATGCTGGTTTCGGTCATTCTCGGCGTCGCTGTCGTGATCGGCATTGGTCTCAGCTTCTATCTTGTCCGCGACGTCTCAAACGGCATCAATTCCATCACCGAGCCGATGCAGGCGCTGGGTAAGGGCGACCTTTCGGCCGAAGTCCCGCATCGCGGCGAGAAGACGGAGATCGGCGCCATGGCCGACGTGCTCCAGATTTTCAAGGAGGCGCTGATCGCCAAGAAGGCCGCGGACGAGGCTGCGGCCGCGGATGCCGAAGCCAAGATCGAGCGCGGCCGCCGCGTCGACAACATCACCCGCGAATTCGAAACCATGATCGGCGAGATCGTCCAGACCGTGTCGTCGGCTTCGACCCAGCTGGAGGCCTCCGCCTCGACGCTGACATCGACCGCCGACCGCTCCCAGAGGCTGGCGACCACCGTTGCCGGCGCTTCGGAGGAAGCCTCGACCAACGTGCAGTCGGTGGCCTCGGCGACCGAGGAGATGGCCTCGTCGGTCGGCGAGATCAGCCGTCAGGTGCAGGAATCGGCGCGGATGGCGGGCGATGCCGTCGGCCAGGCGCGCGCCACCACCGAGCGCGTCAGCGAGCTGTCGAAGGCAGCATCCCGCATCGGCGACGTCGTCGAGCTGATCAACACCATCGCCGGCCAGACCAATCTGTTGGCGTTGAACGCGACCATCGAAGCCGCACGTGCCGGTGAAGCCGGCCGCGGCTTCGCGGTGGTGGCCTCCGAGGTCAAGGCGCTCGCCGAGCAGACCGCGAAGGCGACCGGCGAGATCGGCCAGCAGATCGCCGGCATCCAGGCGGCGACCAACGATTCGGTCGGTGCCATCAAGGAGATCTCCTCGACCATCGAGCGTCTCTCGGAGATATCGTCGGCGATCGCTGCGGCGGTGGAAGAGCAGGGCGCGGCGACGCAGGAGATCGCCCGCAACGTGCAGCAGGCCGCGCAGGGCACCCAGCAGGTCTCCTCCAACATCACCGACGTGCAACGCGGCGCAACCGAGACTGGCACGGCCTCTTCGCAGGTGCTATCGGCGGCGCAAATGCTGTCGAATGACTCGGGCCGGCTGAAAAACGAGGTCAGCAGATTCCTGACCAACGTGCGCGCGGCGTAATCGAACACCATCGTTGCAAAAAACGAGCGGCGCCAGAAGCGCCGCTCGTTTTTCTTTCTCTGAACGCGGTCCGTGCGGCCTGACATCGACCGCGCATAGCTGCGATGTCGATTTCGCAGTGCGGTAGCAGGGAAGTGAATGCGGGATAGCCGCGAGTCATTAGCGTTTCCTGCAGTGCTCAGGTAAAGGGGAAAGGGATCCCCGCGGGGGCGGATTCCTTCCTTGCTTGACCTGGATTTGCCTGGCGCATGATTGCTCTGGTCCGTATTGCTCTGAGCCGGCCCTATACGTTCGTCGTGCTCGCGCTTCTGCTGCTGATCATCGGACCGCTCGCGGCGCTGCGGACCCCGACCGACATTTTCCCGGACATCCGCATTCCCGTGATCGGCGTGGTCTGGCAGTACACCGGCCTGCCGCCCGATCAGATGTCCGGCCGTATCACGACGCCATTTCAGCGCGCGCTGACGACGACGGTCAACGACATCGAGCACATCACGGCCAATTCCTACAACGGCTTTGGCATCATCAAGATCTTCTTCCAGCCCAACGTCGACATCCGCACCGCCAACGCGCAGGTCACCGCGATCTCGCAGACGCTGCTCAAGCAGATGCCGCCGGGCGCGACGCCGCCCTTGATCCTGAACTACTCGGCGTCCACCGTGCCGATCATCCAGGTGGCGTTGTCGGGTGATGGCCTCACCGAGCAGAACCTTGCCGATATCGGCATCAACCAGCTCCGCACGCCGCTGGTCACCGTGCCCGGCGCCGCGATTCCCTATCCGTTCGGCGGCAAGCAGCGCCAGGTCCAGATTGATCTCGATCCCACCGCGCTCCAGGCCCGCGGCCTGTCCGGCCAGGATGTCGCCAACGCGCTCGCGGCCCAGAACCTGATCACGCCGGTCGGCACCCAGAAGATCGGCCAGTTCGAGTACAACATCCAGCTCAACAACTCGCCGCTCAGGATCGAGGAGCTCGGCAATCTGCCGATCCGGACTGTTAACGGCGCGATGGTCTATGTGCGCGATGTCGCCACCGTCCGCGACGGCAATCCGCCGCAAACGAACATCGTCCATGTCGACGGCAACCGCTCCGTGCTGATGATGGTGCTGAAAGCGGGCGCGACCTCGACGCTCGATATCATCGCCGGCATCAAGCAGAAGGTCATCGACGTCAAGGACCAGCTCCCCGACGCGCTCAAGATCGGCTTCATCGGTGACCAGTCGGTGTTCGTCCGTGGCGCGATTCAAGGCGTCGCGGTCGAGGGCGTGATCGCGGCGCTGCTCACCAGCGTCATGATCCTGTTGTTCCTCGGCAGCTGGCGCTCGACCATCATCATCGCGGTCTCGATCCCGCTGTCGGTGCTGGGCGCCATCATCATGCTGTCGGCGATCGGAGAGACGCTGAACATCATGACGCTCGGCGGGCTCGCGCTCGCGGTCGGCATCCTCGTCGACGACGCCACCGTGACGATCGAGAACATCAACTACCATCTGGAGCAGGGCAAGCCGGTCGAGCAGTCGATCCTCGACGGCGCCAACCAGATCGTGACGCCGGCTTTCGTGTCGCTGCTCTGCATCTGTATCGTGTTCGTGCCGATGTTCTTCCTCACGGGCGTTGCGCGCTTCCTGTTCGTGCCGATGGCGGAAGCCGTGATGTTCGCGATGATCTGGTCGTTCATCCTGTCGCGCACGCTGGTGCCGACCATGGCGAATTACCTCTTGCAGGCGCATGTCCATCACGAGGGTGGGCCGCCGAGATCACGCAATCCTTTGGTCTGGTTCCAGCGTGGCTTCGAGGCGCGGTTCGAGCGTATCCGCGGCGGCTACCATGACTTCCTTCGGCTCGCGCTGGGGCACCGTGCGGTGTTCGTGATCGGCTTCATCTGTGTCGTCGGCGCGTCCTTCGCGCTGGTGCCGTTCCTCGGGCGCAACTTCTTTCCCGCCGTCGATGCCGGTAACATCCTGATGCATGTCCGCACGCAAGTCGGCACCCGCGTCGAGGAGACCGCGAACCAGCTCGCCGACGTGCAAAAGGCGGTCCGCAAGCTGATCCCGGGCGAGATCGAGACCATGACCGACAACATCGGCATGCCGATCTCCGGCATCAACATGACCTACAACAACACCGGCGTGATCGGCCCGCAGGACGGCGATATCCAGATCAAGCTCAAGGAAGGTCACAAGCCGACCGAAGAGCATGTGCGCGTGCTGCGCGAGCAATTGCCGCGGCTGTTCCCCGGCGTCAGTTTCGCGTTCCTGCCGGCCGACATCGTCAGCCAGATCCTGAACTTCGGTGCGCCGGCGCCGATCGACCTGCAGATCCGCGGCGCCAATCTCAGCGCGAATTTTGCCTACGCCAACAATCTGCTGGCCAAGGTCCGCAAAATTCCCGGCGTTGCCGATGCGCGCATCCAGCAATCGCCGAACGCCCCGACCTTCAACATCGACGTCGACCGCACCCGCGCGCAATATGTCGGCCTGACCGAGCGCGACGTCACCAACAGCCTCGTGGTCAATCTCGCGGGCTCCTCGCAGGTGGCGCCGACCTACTATCTCAACCCCGACAACGGCGTGTCCTACTCGATCGTGATGCAGACGCCGCAATACCAGATCGACTCGCTCAGCGCGCTGCAGACGCTGCCGATCACCGCCGCCGGCAATGCGCAGTCGCCGATCCTTGGCGGCATCGCCGACATCAAGCGTTCGTCCTCGAGCGCGGTGGTCTCGCAATACGACATCCAGTCGATGGTGCAGATCTTCGCGACGACCTCAGGCCGCGATCTCGGCGCGGTCGCCGCCGATATCCGCCAGGTGATCGCCGACACCGCCAAGGAGGTGCCGAAGGGCTCCTCGGTGGTGCTGCTCGGCCAGGTGCAGACCATGAACAGCGCCTTCACTGGCCTGTTGTTCGGCCTATTGGGCGCCGTCGTGCTGATCTACTTCCTGATCGTCGTAAACTTCCAGTCCTGGTCCGATCCGTTCGTGATCATCACCGCCCTGCCGGCCGCGCTCGCCGGCATTGTCTGGATGCTGTTCACGACCGGGACCACGCTGTCGGTCCCCGCGCTGACCGGCGCCATCATGTGCATGGGCGTTGCCACCGCCAACAGCGTGCTCGTGATCTCCTTCGCGCGCGAGCGCTACGAGGCGCTCGGCGATCCCGTCGCGGCCGCGCTGGAAGCCGGCTTCGTCCGGTTCCGCCCGGTGCTGATGACCGCGCTCGCCATGATCATCGGCATGGCGCCCATGGCTTTGGGCCTCGGCGAGGGCGGCGAGCAGAACGCGCCGCTCGGCCGTGCCGTGATCGGCGGCCTGGTCTTTGCAACCTTCGCCACGCTGATGTTTGTCCCCGTGGTGTTCAGCATGGTACACAAGAAACAAGGCGCCACAGCCGCCGCCCCATTGGAGACTTCGCATGTCGCCCACTGAACCCCGCTCCCCGGTCTCGCACCGGAAACTGGGCATCTTCGGCGTGGTGGTGCTGATTGCGGCCGGTCTCGTCGTCGGCACCGGCATCCGCGCCCGCGAGGAGCAGGGCTCCAGGCTAAAGGAATGGACCGATGATCAGGCCGTTCCCAGTGTCGCGGTGACCCAGCCCAGCGCCAAGGCGCTCAACGCCACCATCGATCTGCCGGGCCGGCTGGAAGCCTATTATCGCGCCCCGATCTTCTCGCGCGTGTCGGGTTATCTCAAGAGCTGGAGCGCCGACATCGGCGCCCGCGTCAAGGCAGGGCAGGTGATCGCCGAGATCGAGGCGCCGGACCTCGATCAGCAGCTCTTGCAGGCCCGCGCCGACCTCGCCAGCCAGCAGGCCAGCGCAAGGCTGTCGGAGGCAACGCTGAACCGCCGCAAGACGCTGGTCGCCTCCAATTTCGTATCGGCGCAGGAGATCGACGAGCGCACCGCCGACCTCTCCAACAAGAACGCCGCCGTCAATTCGGGCAAGGCCAATGTCGAGCGGCTGGAAGCGCTGGCCGGCTACAAGAAGATCACGGCGCCGTTCGACGGCGTCGTCACCGCGCGCGACACCGACGTCGGTGCGCTGATCAATGCCGGCGGCGGCTCGGGCCCGGCGATGTTCGTGGTCTCCGACATCACCAAGCTGCGCGTCTACGTCAACGTTCCCCAGAATTACGTGCCGGCGATCAAGATCGGCGCCAAGGCGACGATCGCACTGCCGGAATATCCGAACCGGACCTTCCAGGCGACGGTGGAAGCCTCCTCCCAGGCTGTCGATGTTGCCTCCGGCACCACGCGCATGCAGCTCGGGCTCGACAATTCCAGTGGCGAGCTGATGCCCGGCGGCTATGCCAGCGTGAAGCTGAATCTCCAGCGCGACTCCGCACCGCTCAGCATCCCCGCCAGCGCCCTGATCTTCAACAGCAACGGCCTGCGTGTTGCCACCGTCGGGCCGGACGACAAGGTGTTGTTCAAGCCCGTGACCATCGCCCGCGATCTCGGCCGCGAGATCGAGCTGGCGTCGGGGATCGCAGCGGATGACCGCGTCATCACCGCACCGCCGGACGGCCTCTCCGACGGCGATGCGGTGCGCGTGGTTGGCGCCAAGGCCAAGCCGGCGACCGCATCTGAGAAGCAGGCGCCGAAGGGCTAGGGGAGTCTCGTGCCCCGGATGCAGCGCAGCATGGAATGATGCGCTGCTGAACCGGGGCCCATCTCTCCTAGCGGTACACGTTGCTGCTTTCTGGGTCCCGGCTCTGCGGAGCGGCATTGCATGCCGCACCGCGTCCGGGACACGAGAGCGAGCTACGCCACCCGCCACTCCGGCACGCCGTCCGCAGCCATCGCGATGTCGCCGAGCGAACCCACCGGTGTGCGATCCATGTCGAGCAGACGCCCCAGCGTCGCGCTGTCGCCGGCCGGGATCCGCGCCAGCGTGCGCCGGTCGTCCTCCGTCCGCAGCATCACCACGCCGTGCTCGACATCGCCGCCGCGGCCATAGAGCACCGTAAAGCTCTCGACCTTGCCCTTGCCCGAGGCCTCGTTAACGAACTCCGGCACCGCGCGCTTGTTACGGTCGGCCTCTGCCTGCACACTGGTCTCCTGCGCCAGCGCCTCGCGCGGCGGCGCCTTCGACACCACCAGCGCGTGATGCTTGGTGACGAAACCGCCCTGGCCGTAAAGCAGGCCCAGCTTGGCGCCGTCGCGTACACGCCGCACCATCGCGCAGGCTGCATGCGTCATGTAGGTGTTGAGCGGCGCGCCGAAGAAGGTGAGGCCGCCGGTCACGGTCGGCTGCACGTCGGCACCAAGCCCAAGCGTCCGCCGCGCCATCTTGGGCACGCACGGGAAGCAGCTGTAGAGCTCGATCGCGTCGAACCTCTTGCCGTCGCCGCCGGCGAGATCCATCACGGCCTTGAGCACCGCGTTCTGCGGATGGCTCTCGTAGAACTGGTCGCGCAGCAGATAGTCGCGGGGCTCTTCCGCCGAGGCGCCGCCGAGCGGATAGACTAATTTGTCTTCCGCAATGCCGGCCGCGCGCGCCTTGGCGAGGCTGGTGAGCAGCAGCGCGCCTCCCATGTTGACGCTCGGGTTGGCAACCATGAGCTTGTTGTAAGGCCATGCGATCAGACGATTGTCCGCGGTCGGCGTCGTGATCTCCTCAGGCGCATAGCGCCGCTTCAGCCAGGCGTTGGGATTCTGCGCGGCGGCCTCCGAATAGCGCGACCACAGCGTGCCGGATTCCGCCATCGCCTCGCGCGGCGGCTGGCCCCAATGCGCCGAGGAGGCCGCCTCATAGAAGGGATAGACCGTGACGGGCCGGAATACGCCGAGCTTCACCGCCAGCGGCTTCTGGAATGCCGCGCCGCGCTTGGGCTCCTCGACGTCATGTGCGAACGGGGTCCATGGCAGCTTCGCGCCCGCGCGTTCGGCTTTGGTCGCAGTCGACTGCGCCTCGGCGCCGCAGATGGCGGCGACGGTGCATTCGCCGCGCGCGATGCGCTTGGCCGCTTCGTGGATGTAGCGGATCGGGCTCTCGCCGCCGACCGGGCCGTAATAGCAATGCGAGGGCGAGATGCCGAGGCGTTGTGCCAACAGCCTCTCCGGATCGCGATAGCGCCAGCTCAGGAAGTTGACGACGTCGAGCGACTGCACCTCACTAAGCAGCTTTGCGCCGGCATCAGCCTCTGCGCGCCGCAGCGCCTGCTCGAGCAGGTCGAGCGGCTCGAGGCCGTCGGTGATCTCCTTCGGGCGGTCGACGATCTCGCCGACGCCGACGATGACGGGGATGCGATCTTCTCGTGTATCGGTCATTTCTTCTTGCTTTACTTTCTAGGTCTTTGGCACGCCGTCGCCCTTCGAGGGCCGCTGAAGAAGCGGCCACCTCAGGGTGACGGCTACAGATACAGCGTCATCCTGAGAGCTTGTGACCCTATGAGTTGCGGGCGCGCTATTTGGCTCGGTGGGACGATAGCAATCGGGCGGTAGGCCTCAAGGTTGGTGGGATTTGCTCAC
>NZ_JADPKR010000091.1 GCF_023074055.1 Bradyrhizobium sp. 141 | reverse complement strand
CCTGCTTCTGCCCATCCTGCTGCACTGTCGCGACGATCAGGGCCGGCCGCTGCTCGGACCGCCACGAAGCGGGCGCGAGACCAGGGATTTTCTGCGCAACGCCCACGCCGATCTTCCAGCGGCCGTCGAGGCCATGCGCCAATACTGGATGCCGATCCGCTACGCTCGCACCCGCTGATCACCGCAGACGTGGGAGCTCATACCGGTTACGATCATGGCATGTCCATCGCAGCAGTCCGTTTTTCAGGCGGCAGCGCCGCCGCCAGCAACCGGTAGCCAGAACTCCAACTGAGCTTGTATGGCTGGTTGCGCGTGCCGCTTGGGCGGGCGGGAATGCGGCGAAGATGTTTTTGCAGCGTGGGTCGCAATGATGAAACCCATGCACCTTCTAGTTCGACCAGCTTTTCTACGTTGCGGATGAGCGAGTTGGCTACGCGGCTATCATAAATGATTTGCGGCGCTCCGTCCTCTTGCTCTAACCACTCGGTGCTAAAGGCTGCAACCTTTGTCCATCCAGAGTCCATCGGTGCGGGTTTGGTTTGTCGCCATTCGAGAGCGCTACGCACTACCGATGAAATTCTTTCAAAGCTAGAGTTTTGCTTGCTGGCACCCCTTGTAACTCGGCCCCATTCGAAAACTGCGAGCGCAGCACGTTCAAGGTGGCGCGCTTCCTCAAAGGAAAGCACCTGATGGCTTGCAAGCTTACGTGACAACTCGCCAAATCGATCGGTAATCTAAGTTACTTGCTTTGAAGCCTGTATGAAGCTGACGCCTTCTGGCCACTCATAGTTTTGCAGCCGTTCCTGCCACCCAAGGGAGCGGCGACAAACGCTCTTTCCGGCGCGCTTCGGTTGATGAACGCTGACGGTCCGCTCGATCTGTCCAACGAGCGCTAAGATCGGATTGAACGGCCGAAAGCCCCGACCTTTCAAGGTATTGTTCAAGAGCCATCTTGTGCATTGTTCACCCCATGCCTTCTTTTGTGGCGTGCGACGTTAGCTGGAGGCTGGGCTTGTGCGCAACTGCATGGGGTTGATTCTCCGATTTCGTGAGCACCCCACCCCCATGAACGTTGCCGACAATCGCTTGCCCGCCCTTGTGGACGTGGACGTGTTCGACCGTGACTTTCTGTTGGCCCTCGCCGCGATGGCGATTAAATGCCTCCAGCAATGTGGCGTACGTTCGGGAAAGCTTGTTGGCCTGACTTAAGTTCTCCTTCCGGCCCTCAAAAGTCTGCTCGGCAATCATTGCGCGCCGATAACATTTCATTGCCGCATTATGGGAAGCTAGCAACTGCGCCGCCAACATTCCCTCTAGTTCGTCCTTCTCGACGCCGGCGAGAAAGCCGAGGGACGCGGATTGCAGTTTGTGTGTGCGGTCTGCATCCGGATTGTTGCCGTACCATCCAGACGACAAGGCTTGATTGGCAAGAGTGCCATTCCAGGCATCGAACTTCGACCCGCCAATATATGTCAGCTTCGGATTTGAACTGTCCAGCTTGTGAGTTCTCACTGGCGGCTCCTTGCTATCCTTCAGAGAAGCTTTTGTTTTCGTCATGGTCATCCATCTTTGGGAACTGGCGGTTCGCTCGCTACAGCGCACCTTGGGGCGTGCTTAAGCCATCGGCGCTGCTGCCCATCGCGTGCAAGGTATGCAGAACTATCTCCGGCGGGCAATTTAAGCGCACAGGCAGAATGCCCGTGCCAGCGCCCACCGAGGTATATCCGACCATAGCGCCATGGCGCCATGGTCCAGCCCCCATGAATCTAGGCATTGCTGCCTCCAGCTTGATCGGAATTCCACCGGGTAGGCAAAGCTGACCTCCGTGCGTGTGTCCGCATAACATGAAATTGAATCTGGCGCTCATTGCTGGACCGTAAACTTCCGGCGTGTGCGCCAACAAAATCGAAAAAGCATCTGAAGGGATCTGCGACGCGGCTTTTTCAATGTCGTCTACCCGGTAGAAATGCGGATCGTCAACTCCGGCCAGGAAAATACGTTGTCCGCCACGAACAATCGGTTCGCACTCGTTGAACAGCACGCAGATTCCCATGGCTTCCATTGAAGGAACCATACGGATGCTGTCGTGGTTACCAAGCACCCCATAAATTGGCCCCTTCAATTGGGTCTGCAGCTCATAGATGATTTCTAGACTTTTTTTGAATGGGCCATATGTCTTGCCGCGATAGTCGCCGGTTAAGACGCAAATGTCGTATTGAAGGCCACCGACCACGCTGATCAGATGGCGCATCGCGCCTGCACTTATGTCGGCATGCAGATCGGTGATGTGAAGGATAGTAAAATTGTCAAATGCCGGGGGAAGATTCGCGAAAGCCACGCTATGTTTTTTGACAACGACGTGGTCAGCGTTTCGACGCGCACGGCCATAAAGTCCAGTCAGCTTCAGCGCAGTTCTGATGATCCACGGCGCTGAGTACCAATTTTCGAGATTGAAAAGGATCAATCCCTGTCCGAACAGCTGGGCTTCATGTTCAACTTCGATTTTCAGTCGCCGCTCAACATGTTCTGAGCCAATTCGCTCGATCAGGTTTTGCAGAGACGTTTTGGTCGCAACGTTCGAATTAGGATCCAATCTCTCATCTCTCTCGTGCTGGGAGGCCGTTCGAAACAAAAGCATGACTGGCGATAAATGTACGCGCTACGCCCCCTACGGTAAACTATATGTGTACCCCAGATTGATACCGCGACCGCCGCCAAAGCTGTCCTCACGGTGTCAAACGAAGGCACCGTGAGGCCCTTTTTGCATCATTTCATGCCGCACGCTGGCTCTGATTCGCGACGGGATATTCTGATACCGCGTTTTGTTTTTCGCGGCCCCAACTCATGAACCTCTTGCTCGATAGTTCTCCGGTGACATCGCAGCCCCACCAAGTCAGACGCCACTCGGTGGCGTGCATCACCTTTCGGCTGAACGCTCCTTTCGTCATGCAATCGATAAAGCCGCGCTCCTGCAATTCGACGAAGGCGCGTTGCGCGGTGCCGCGTGCGATGTTGCACCGTTCAGAAGCCCGCCGTATCGAAAGCCCAAGCCTGCCGTTGTTCGTGCCGTCATGGCCCCTGGCGATTTCGATCAGGACGGCGCGAGCGGGGCAGGTCAGGGACAGATAATCCGGTGAGTCCAGCATCCACCGGTACATCCGGACATGAGGCGCATCGAGCCGCTTGTTCCGTCTACGGTGCTTCGCCATGGGCCCCCTAGAAAGGCCAGAACCCCGGTCGTGATTGTTCGCGACATGTCGAGGGCTGTGAGTGCGGGCGGGGCCGAACCCCCACCAGCGATGATTTGTAGGCCTGCAATCGCCATCATGACTGGCCGCCCTTGGTTTCGAGGATGGTAACGAAGCTACGCAGAACATATCGCGCGTGCTCGCCGGCGAATGGCCCGCCGTGGCGCTCCCGGATGGTCTCAATGATGATGCCGGCCTTGCGGAGCTTGTGAACGTACCCGCTCCAGCGCGGCCCCGGATGATCGATCGGAGTGCACACATTGTCATTGGCGGCCTTCAACTTCATCAATGCCCATGCGTCGCGTCCGCGAACGGTCACGACTTGACCGGCGTCGCCGATCTGCGCCTTAATTAGAATGATCGGCGGCGCTCCCCGTCGGAAAAGCCCGCGTTCGCAACAATGGTTTCGGCGGTCGCCAGGGAAACTCTACACCGGCTGGCAACCCACCGGATACGATGGTCGGGAGGCGGGACTGCTTGGCTGACGGCCCAATCAAACAGGTCTGGGAGGTGGAGTTGCCGGCCGCAGTATGGTAGACGCGTGTCAGAATTCCTTTGCAAGAGGGCTTCGGCGCCAACCTCGGCGCGGTCTGGAACACCGCCCCGAGGTTTTTTATATTGAGCCGCAATCACGCTGCACCGGGAAGCGACGCAAGGAAGTCGCGCAAGTCGTCTCGCAAGACGAGGGTGCGCTTTCCGTATTTGCGAGCCTTGAGCTTGCCGGTGCTGATGGCTTGATAGATTTTGGTTCGGCCGATGCCGACCACCGCGCAAGCTTCCGAAATCGAGAGCCCCTCGCGTTGAATGTTCGAAGCATTTTCGTTCATTGCAATCTCCGTTGATGTCCGCATGGTTAGCTGCGAACACTCCGGAGAAATGCACTGATGCTCGCGCCCGATAAAGACGCCCGATATTCGCCCTAAATTTTCTTTTTTGGGTTGGCGAGAGCATTCTAAACTCACCCGAGAGCTGATTGTTAATGGTTTTGGAAGTCACTGCGACGGCCCGTGGATGAGCTTTGCGAAGCCATTCGGCGAGTGCTTTAGCCTCTTGCGTGATTGACGTCGCAGCCTCACCTCGTTCGTAACGGGCGCGGAATTCTTCCTTTACTAGTGGCTCTGCACAGTGATTATGACTCTTTGGAAGTAGTTGGATAGGCACGGCCCATTTTGGCGCGGGCCTTGTCTGTTGTGAACATCCATTTGATGCGTGAGCGGGCGGCATTTCGCTTGCGTTCCCAGGCGGCGATTTCGCGGCGCAGCCGCTTGGGATCGTCGATCCTGCGATCCAGGCATTGGCCGCGCAAGACGCCGATCTCGATCTCAACCATGTTGAGCCAGCTTGCGTGCTTGGGGGTGTAGTGGAACTCGAGCCGTCGCAAAATCCGCCTGGCTTCGGCGGGAGGAAACGCCTGGTACAGGGCGCCGGCAGAATAGGTCGATAAATTGTCCTGAATGACCCGGATGGCCTCCGCATCGGGATAATGGATATCGACGAGATCGCGCATGCATCGGGCATAGTCTTCCGGCGCTCGCCGTTCGGTGACTTTGACCTTGCGCCAGGGACGATGCACGTCGAGGAAAACGAAGAGATTGACCGTGCCATTGCGACGATACTCGTAATCGTAACGTTCGAGCCGACCCGGGCTGGCCGGGATGGGCTGACGCGCCTCGCCGATGAGCTGCACCGGGCTTTCGTCGAAGCACACCACCGGCCGCTTGGGATCGGGCACCTCGGCGTAGAGATCAAGCACGTCCTCCATGCGGGCGACGTATTCGCCGTCGACCTGCGGAATGCACCACATGTCCTTGCGCCAGGGCTTGAGGCCATTCTCGGCCAGGCGCCGCCGAACGGTCTCGTGCGACAGGCTCCTGTGTTCGGTGAGCTTGACCATCGCACCTGCCAGCAGATCGAGCGTCCAGCGGGCGCGGCCTTCCGGGGGACTGGCGCAGGCCGTCGCCACCAGCAGGGCTTCTTCCTTGACCGTGAGCTTGCGTTCCGCCCCGGGACGCGGGTCGTCGCTCAGCGCCCGCTCCAGATTGCCTTCCACGAAGCGGCGCTTGATCCGGTACACGGTCGAGCCGCCCACGCCGACGCTCCGTGCGATCTCCTCGTCGCCGGCACCGGCATCGGCGGCCAGCAAGATCTGTGCTCGCTTGAGCTTGCGCGATGCATGCTTGCCGCCGCTGAGCAGCGCCCTGAGTTCCGTGCGCTCGATTTGGCTGAGGTCGACCCGATAGCGTACATTCATGGCGTGCCTCCGTGTTCGAAGCACGCACAAACAACTGAATCGGATAGCCGGCGTGAGTCCTTCGGCAAAAGCCTTCACGCCCGGGCAGGGGCAGTATCTGGCGTATATCCACCTCTACACGCGCCTCCACCTCCAGCCTCCCGCCGAAGCCGACATGCAGAAATACTTCCGCGTCAGCCCGCCTTCGGTTCACCAGATGGTGCTGACGCTCGAACGACAAGGCTTCATCAGACGCCAGCCGGCGACCGCACGCAGCATCGAATTGCTCGTAGATCCCAAATGCCTGCCGGAGCTAGAACCGCAAGTCTAACCGGTCATAATCACTGTGCAGGGGTACTAGGTGCATTGAGGTGGGTCTGCCTGGCGCTCCAGTCTCATAAATCGAAGCCTTTGATTGCTCGAAAATTATTTCGCGGAGAACGTCACTTTTCTTCACCTGCAGATGAGTCCACGATGCCGGTCCCGATCTTTGCAAATAGAGTTGATCGTTGAAACCGTTATTCCAATGCTCCTCGTCCAAGTAAGGGATGCAGCTTATCCACGGTTTGTCTCCCGTTATCATTTCGAATGAATCGCGCATGGGTTCGCTGACCAATATCCCAGCGAATATTTGCGGCTCAATTACCTTTGGAGCTCCCCCTGAACTTGGTGTGCCGATGATCTGCACCTCGCCTGTTGACATCAGGGGAAGGAGCATTTCGACGCTGGCTTTCCACAATTGCGAGTCCTCCAGATGCTGAACTTTCTGGCCTCCTTCCGTCATGACCCAATGGACGGCAGAACAGAAGGGCACGTAACCTGCCGTGCCAGGACGCATCATCGGTTCAATCATATAGGGCTCGACCAGATACTCCTCCCAAACCTTCTTAAGGCCCTCGCGTGGAAGCTTTATTTCCGAAAATGCTGCCTCTCGATCTAAAGCGTCGCGTTTAAGTACATCGCGTTCCTGCTCCTCGAACAGTTGCAGATACGGCCACTCTCTCTGAGGGATGTCGACAACGTTGCCGGCGGCATCTTTCGTCAACAAAGTTGCCGACTTGCTTCCCGCGATTGGAAAGGCGAAACAACAGCCCAAGGACGCATCGCTGCCGGAGCGCTTCGCGGCAGACGCATATCGACTTAAGAAACTCGGCAGGTTCGTCAGACCCGGCCGCAGGCGCGCGTCGAGCCTTATCGATGCACGCCTATGGCCGTGGGACGCGAGACGCGCAAAGGAGGCGCCTCGTGCATCACCCGCGATCGCCAGCAAGGTGAAAGCCGCGGGGCAGGCCACGAGGTTCGACCACGTTGCCCTCGACGATCCATGTCACGGAATCGATTTGGCGACACGGATACTCGAATTGCTTGCCGGTCAGCCAGATGGTGATCGATCCACCTATTTCTGATACGAAGTGCTGCGCGCGAATATCTCCTGCTGCACTGTCTTTGTTCTGAAGACATAGCAACCCCTGTGTCGGTGTTCCATGACGATGCCCGGCATTGGACCACTTCCGGAGCGGCCGCTGTACGTGCGGTTTTCGATAACCGTCTCTGATCGTCGCCCCCTGGATGCCCGATCGAAAGACGTCGTTTCGTAACGCCGATGACTGTCCCCAGCCCGTGGCATTGCCGCCAGTAACCCAGCCAAAGTTAAGCGCCAGCTGCAACGCCTCGATGAAGTCACCTTGCCGCAGAGAAGAGCGCTAACGACGATTGTCCTCGTTCGGATCGACCGAAATAGAGCGAGACGACCGGGCCACGGTCAACTACCAACGCTTGTAATTGATCTAGATGACGCAAACATGCGATGTAGCGGTTGATGAATCAGTCGCACTAACCGGGGCTGAGGAAGGCGTTTGCGGCGTAACTTGCCAATGATCGACCGACGCGATGGGCACGATGAAATCGACGTCGCGGTGATGCTTGGCGGCATGACGCTTGGTCGGTCATGCGACAGCTGGTGGCACGATTGTTGAGGAGCGACCTGCGCCTTAGGCGTAATGGCTGCGGAAGTTTGTGAAGGAAAATAGTGAGTGCATCGACTCAACTCGCAACATTTTCAATCCGACTTTCACGGGATCATCATTGAAGGTCCAACGCACACCGGCATCCGACCCCGTCGTTTCGACCCTCCAGGCAAAACACATCCGGCGTCAACTGGTCGAACGCCAATGCGCGCTGAGCCTCGCTTGGGAACTGTCTTCCGCGAGCGATTTGTCGGCGCCTGCTCTACGGTCCTGTCTTCGAGGTCGCTGATGTCTCACCGCTGCGATGGATGCTGCGCTTGGAGTTTGGCTGATCGCGGGTCACTTCAAACGATGAATCGCGGGCCAATCTCACACAAATCGTCGGGCACGCTATGCGCTCACACTCGACTTTGGCTAGCCAGTAAATCCAGTTTCCTTTTCGGCTCTCGCGTCGCCCTTCCTCCGGGAATGCAAATTGCGGTCCGGCAGCGAGGTCGCGGGAACCAGTGTGGCGATGGCCGCCAAACCCTCCATGCTGCGGCCGATGGTGCAGTAGTCTTCATCGATATCGACATTGATATTCAACATTACGCCGGAACTCGCCGAGGCTTCGATCCTTCGCAAACACTAGCTGTCGTGGGCCATGAACTTGCGAATCCTTGCGATGCCGCGTCGGAAGAGTTCTAGGCAGCGCGATCTCTCTTTCACTGCTGCGACCGCGTGGCGAAACGATCAACGGCGGCATCTGGAGACGTTCAACGCAACGGCACCCTGGCCATATTCCAGCCCACCACATCACGATGGATAAAGGCGAAGCAGCTTTCAACATCTATCCTGGTGGGAGGGGCAATGGAGCGTGAGGCGAGAGCGCGCATAAGCTGTGCAGCATTTAGGAATTCACTTTGGAGAGCAACATGGTGCTGCGTATTGGGTCCGTCGCTCCTCCGATCAAAGTGGAGGGCTGGCTGCTCGGCCAGCCCCTAACACGATTTCAGCCCGGGAAGGTTTACGTTATCGAATTTTGGACAACGTGGTGCATGCCAAGTATTGCGACGATGTCCCACCTCGTACAGCAGCAAGAGAAATACAAAAACCACGGACTTGAGGTCATTGGGATCGCAGCTCATGAACGGACGTCAACGGCAGAAGAGGCTGCAACCAAGTTGGACGCGTGGTTGACCAAGAATTTTGCGAATTTGAACTGCCGGATCGCGTTCGACTGCACGGGTGAAATGAGGAGACTTTGGGTGGGACTTGAGTTTTCTTTGGAGAGTCCTATCTCATTCGTCGTCGACGGTGGCGGCCAGATCGCCTTTATCGGTCGTTCGACCCAGCTCGACGACGTGTTACCAAAAGTGTTTAGCGGCATCTGGTACACTAACGATTATGCAAAAGCCGCCGACCCGGAGCACCCCCGCGACAATCCGCTGGTGGTGGATCTAGACCAATCTTTGCTGCTAACGGATGTGCTATGTGAGTCCTTTTTGAACGCTTTGCCTCGTGGGTTCCGCGTGAATTTTGCAGCAATCCGGGCTCTGGCCAACGGAAAAGCGGCCCTAAAGCATTATCTCGCTATGAGTTCTGAGCTGGATTATGCGACACTGCCCTACAACCACTGCGTAATGGATCTGATCCACGCAGCCAAAGCACGGGGCAGGAAAGTTTACCTGACAGCAGCCAACGCGAAGCACGCGAAGGCCATAGCAGATCAGCTGGGCATCTTCGATGGCTGGTTTGCTTCTGACGCAACAACGAATTTGTCAGAACCTTCGAAAGCAGAGATACTTGCGGCTGCCTTCGGTCGGAACGGATTTGATTATGTTGGCAACGATTGCGCAGATTCTCCGGTGTGGGAGTTTGCCGACAATGTCTACGGCGTCGGCCTCTCCAATTCGGAAAAGAACCGGCTCATCGCGCTCAAGGGCAACTGCGTTGCATTAGATCGCGGCAACGCTAGTAGGCGGACGTGGTTCAAGGCCATCCGAGTCCACCAGTATGTCAAGAATCTCCTAGTCTTCGCGCCACTGGTGACATCGCACCAATTTTCGTTGGCTAAAATCAGTGCAGCTATGGTGGCCTTTCTCGCTTTTTGCGCCTGCGCGTCAGCGGTATACATCCTCAACGATCTATTAGATCTTGGGTCTGATCGCGCGCACTCTAGCAAGCGCGCGCGTCCGTTTGCGAGTGGCCTCCTCCATCTTCGAACCGGCTTGCTTATGGTTCCGATTCTCCTCCTGTTTTCTCTAATGCTGGCAGCCACAATCTCATGTGGGTTCGTCGACTTACTGGCCGGCTATTTTGCGCTGACGAGCGTTTATTCTGTCTACTTGAAGCGCAAGATGCTTGTGGACGTCGTCGTGCTAGCAATGCTCTATACCTTACGCATTGTTGCAGGTGGCGTGGCACTGGAAATACAGATTTCTCAGTGGCTATTCATTTTTTCTATGTTCATCTTCACGTCGCTTGCGCTAATCAAGCGCTACGTTGAACTGGCGACGAGGCTTGATCGCGGTCTTCCGGATCGTCCAGACCGTGACTACAGGATCACCGACCTTGATGTCGTTGCTGCTCTAGCTGCTGCGGCTGGCTTGAACGCCATCACAATCCTTGCACTCTATGTCGCATCGCCAGATGTGCAGATACTCTATCGACATCCGAAGGCACTATGGCTAATCTGTCCAATCCTTCTCTATTGGATAGGCAGGGCGCTCATGATGGCGCAGCGGCGTCTTATGGACGACGACCCGATTGTATTTGCACTGAAGGACCGTTTAAGCGCAATAGCCATCGCCTCAATCGTTGCCGTCGTTATTATGGCCATTTAACTTCGGCTCTATAAGCCTACCGTAAGTATCCGGTGAAGCTTTCAATTACCCACAATTGTTGATCGGATGGCGGTAGTACTGATTGAAAAATCTTGAATAGAATGAACCCCTTGGCGAGTGCGTTGGTGTGTTCAAGCGGAACGGCGTGTCGTTGCTCGGCTGGTCGGATGAAAGTGCCGCGAACATTGGACAGAGCGCGAGATCGACAAGGCAGTGTTCAAGGATGCCTGTCGGTCAACCGTTTAACCTATTGAAGCAAATTGGTGACGGCATGGGCGGCAGCATACGGTTCGCCCGCCAGTACTGGGCGAACACGAAGGCGGCCTACCGCTCCTTCGCCAACGAGCGCGTGGAGGAGCCCGACATCGTCAGCGGTCACTTCGCCGCACGCGCGCACGCGATGATTCTAGCGGCTCGATCCTCCTTATTCAGGACACGGCAGAAGTCTCTTACTAGCGCGCAAACACGAGCGCTATTGGCCTGACGAAGAGCGTCATCAGCGGCCGGGACGCCGTTGGCGCCATCACAGGTCTGCGGAATGCTGATGCATTCCAGCTCGCCGTGACTGTTCGAGGACCTGCCGCTGGGATTGGCGGCGGTTAAGTCTTGGACACGGAAAAAATTCAAAAGCACGGCGCAGCTCGAGAAGATTAACCCTACCCGCGTTCCAATTGAGAAGAAGGAAAGCGTTCGCTGGTCGACAATCTCAGGCAATCAATCGAGCGGCTCGGACAGCCGGGAGCGTTGCATTTCATATTGGTGATTGCGAAAGCGACATTTACGAATTGTACTGCCTGACCCAGGAGCTTGGCGCTCACTTCCTTGTCCGCGCCTGCGTCGATGGACTAGCAGGCGACGGCGATCATACGATTGCGACCGAGATGGAAGAGATCCGCGCCAATGTCTCCTGGGAGAGCCTGGCGGTGAGGCACGTCGCGGCCGTGGAAGCGGCGAACGCTCCCGAGCCCGACGACACCGCGAAGAGCGGCGCCAGACAGGTAAATTCAAGAAGGTCTGCACCACCGATCCCGAGGCTACGATGGCGACGAACGGCCGTAATCGCCGGCTCGAGCCGGCTTATAAGCAGCACGCCGCCGTGGACGACAAGCGTGGCGTCATCCTCGACGTGGAGGTCACCACCGGGGAGTTGAACGAGGGCCAGCACATCGTCGAGCAGGTGGACCGGACGGCTGAGAGGACCGGCACAGCGGTGACCACGGTCACCGCCGATGCGGGCTACGCCTACGGCAAGGTCTATGGCGCCATGGAAGAGCGGAACATCCATGCCGTGATCCCGACCAGGCCGAGCCGATCCGCTCGCCGGTCCCACTCCGTCGCTTTCGGTAGGACGCCCAGAACGACATCCTGAAGTGCCCCAGAGGCAAGGTCCTGCGGCCGCAGCGTTTGACCAAGCACGGGCGCTTCTTCTACTCGAAAGCCAAGGACTGCAGCCGTTGCTCGATGGCGAACCTGTGCCTGTCTTCCGGCCGGCGGAACAAGGCTGTCGTGGTGAGCGACCATCATCCTGCGCTCCTTCGAGCGCGTCGCCGTTGGCGCTCCGAAGGATACCACGGCGAGGCAAAGACTTGGCATGGACTCGCGCGCGCAATCCGACGCGGTCTTCAGAACATGCGCATCCAGGCGTTCCTGACCGCCGCGGCCGTCAACCTGAAGAGGCTGGCGTTCGCTCTTTTGCGCTTTCTCCGGATTGTCACCGCCTCTTTCGTATTGCCCGACGATCATCGCCATCTCGCCGCCGCCTGATCCGCAACCGCTATCGGCGTTCGGCTCTAAGTGGTTCTTCAACGGCCCCTACGTGCACTTCCTGCGCAAGCGCTCGACTATGTGCCGCGCAAGGTCGACGACGATTGCCTGCTCGAGTTGCGCTGGATGTACGACCGGCGCGACCTCTCGGAGGTGCGGCGCGATCTGGCTGCCTGGCTCGCCAAATAGGGCGGCAAATACCCCAAGCTCACCGGCTGGGTGGAGGAGAACATCGACGAGACTCTCACCTACTTCCGCCTGCCGCTGGCGCACAGGAAGCACATGAAGTCGACCAACAT
Organism: Bradyrhizobium sp. 141; assembly: GCF_023074055.1. Taxonomy (GTDB): domain Bacteria; phylum Pseudomonadota; class Alphaproteobacteria; order Rhizobiales; family Xanthobacteraceae; genus Bradyrhizobium. Next base: position 22,212 of record NZ_JADPKR010000091.1, on the reverse strand, counting down.
GCTCGAGCGGCTCAACGAGGAGATCAGGCGGCGCACTTATGTGGTGCGTATCTTCCCTAATGCCGAGAGCTGCTTGCGGCTCGTCCGGGCGCTCACCGTCGAGCGCCACGAGGCCTGGCTCCAGGATCATCGCTACCTGAACATGGATCTGCTGAATGAACACAAGAAGGAGGCACTGCGCCAAGGGCCTGACGATGCTCGGGCCCCACCAAGGGGATGGACGCCATCCCTCTCCGCCGCCCTCGCCCGCCCGCTGCGCTTCTGGGTGAGGCGAGCGACGGCGGCTCCGAGGGGATGGCTCAACCGGACCCATGATCAATTTTGCTGAACTTGACGCACAGAATTCAGATGCGCCAGGGGCGGGGCGCTGGATGCCACGATGAGGCCCGCCACCAGTTGCGCGTGGGCGTCCCTGGGTCGACGGGCGTGACTACTCGGCTTGCCATCATCCTCCAAAATCCGCGATGGAGTAGGGCGGGCGCCTGGTTTTGGGCAGGGTGACGCGAGTCATGGCCAGGAAATCCGTCAGAGCGCTTTCTTTCTAGCGCTAAGATAATACTGGGCCCCGAAAGGCAAGTTTCCCAGCAGAGAATCCATTCTGGTCAGGAATCTGCCAGCAGGCAGGACTGAGAAAATAGTCCGCGTGAAGACATCAGTGAAGCCGGCAGCAGTGAACATGCGACGCAACTTCGCGGGTCGCAACAGGACGGCATCCTTGTCAACATCGCATGTTTTGACGAAGTACTGCATCAGCGGATTGTAGGGATTGTTCTCAAAGACGAGCATTAACCCACCAGGCGCGGTAACGCGATACGCCTCGGCAACGAAGCTCTTCCATTGAAGCGGAGGGACATGGTGCATCACGCCGGTCGTGAAAACCATCGAAAATTGTCCATCGCTGTAGGGCAGTCGGCTGCCGTCGTATGTCGAATAGAGAACAAAAGGATGCCGCCTTGCCGCCAATTTGATGCTTCGGGCAGACACGTCCACGCCGTGGAGTTCACGAAACCTGCCCTCAAGCCCGGGATGGTACGCACCGACTCCGCAGCCCAGATCCAGCACATTCAGGCTTTTGAGATGGGTGAAATATCGCTGAGCCAGACGAAGGATATGTTCGCGCTTCACGTTAATGTAAAAGACGTGCTTCCGCCCTGCGAAGGCGACGGCTTGATTGACCATTTCCTCGTACGAGTCGGCCCAGCCGTCGAAATCTTCTGCAACTTGCCCTTGCGTCAGATGGCCGGGCGTCGCAATCTCTCTGTCCATGGTCTACCAAGTCTTTCAGGGGGCTTAGCCCGAGTTGCACACGCTTCCAGCTCCGCTGATCGCGCAGAGTGTTCATTGGTTTCCAGAAGCCTCGATGCCGATAGGCGGGTTCGCAATGTAGTTGAGGTGAAAACCTTCGTCGCTGGTTGAGACCGCAACTGCTCAAGTGCAGCAGCTACGCGAGAGGAATTGCTGTCGTTCCGGCGGACAGAGCACAAACCCGATACACCAAGGCTGACAAGGTCCTTTAGTTGCCAAAGTCGTGATCTTTTGGCATAGGCTCCTCCTTGCCAGCCTGGTAGAGGAGGCCCATTCCAATGGTATCAGCCTCCAGGAGCTTCTAGCTGACCTGAGCCTCGCAATCTCCTCCAAAAACTGGTAGAGCCCATCACCTCAGTAATCTGAGGCCGGCAAACTGGATCGTATTTGGTCGGAGTTTTGCGCTCCGAATCCTCTAGCAGTCTGCTGAAGAACCCCCTCGCCACGAAGCGGGCTTGATGATTCACTTTATCATCTCGAATCGGCGGAGGCGGTCATGCGCGGCAGGTTTACGGATCAGGGCGGCCTGTTTTCGTACATCGCGCCGGATAAGCGCGTGCCAGCGAACCATCCGCTGCGGAAGGTCCGGGAACTTGTTCGGGATGTTTTGAGTGATTTGAACCGCAGCCTTGGGAGGCTCTACGCCAGCGAGGGACGTCCTTCGATCCCTCCAGAGCAATTGCTGAGCGCCTTGCTGCTGCAGGTGTTCTACGGCATCCGCTCGGAACGCCAGTTGATGGAGCAGCTGGACTACAATCTTTTGTATCGCTGGTTCGTGGGACTGTCGCCGGACGATCCGGTCTGGGACCCGACCACCTTCACCAAGAACCGCGAGCGACTGCAGAACGGCGAGGTGTTCACGAAGTTCATGACCAGGCTTCTGAACCATTCTCAGGTCAAATCGCTATTGTCGGACGAGCATTTTTCGGTGGACGGAACGCTGATCGAAGCCTGGGCCTCGCAGAAGAGTTTTCGTCCCAAGGACGGCAGCGGCGACGATGATGATGGCGCCAACTTCCACGGCCAGAAGCGCAAGAACGACACCCATGCGAGTACCAGCGATCCGGACAGCAGGCTTTATCGCAAGGCGGCCGGACGCGAGGCCAAGCTTTGCTATATGGGCCACGCCACCATGGAGAACCGGCATGGTCTGGCGGTGGCCGGCAGGGTTACGGATGCCAATGGTACCGCCGAACGCCGCGCTTCGGAGACCATGCTGAAGGCGAGACGCAAAGCCGCAGGCCGCCGCATCACGGCCGGTGAGGACAAAGCGTACGATACCGTCGATCATGTCGCCAATCTTCGCGCCATCGGCGTGACGCCGCATGTGACACAGAACCAGGCCGTCACCAAAACCGGCAAGAACCGCAACAGCGCCATCGACGAACGAACCACGCGGCATCCGGGGTATGGCATGTCGCAATCGCGCCGGGCGATGGTCGAGTGCATTTTCGGATGGGGCAAGCAGCATGGCACCATGCGCAAGACCAAACATCGTGGCATCGCTCGCGTCGCCGCCGACTTCCTGCTCAATCTGATCGCCTATAACCTGATCCGCATTCCGAAACTGCTGGCCGCTTAACCACCCCGCGTCAGGGGGCACCCAACAACAGGCCAAAAATTACGTCCAACTCCACCGCGCCGCTCCAACAACCGCCGGCGAGAACACGAAAACTCTCCATTTCAAGGTTTTTCAGCAGACTGCTAGGTTGTAGGAGCGGCAGATGAGAAGGCTTCCAAATTTACGCACGCCCAAGCAGCGCAGATTCGGAGATATCTGCTGAAGGCCGGCATCAGTCAGCCGACCTATTTCAACCGGAAATGAAGTACCTGCTGATGGAGATGCAGCGATTGGAAGCAGCTCGAGGAGGAGAAAGGTGGCTGACCTGTCGCCTGACAGACGGCCGATATCCCATAGAATGTAACCAGTCGGAAGGCCTTTTCGCTGGTGTCGATTCGGCTGATGTCTTTTTCGAACTCCTAGCGACATATCTCAACCAAGTCGCCACTGCTTTGCCAGTGAGCGTCCCGAGCTGCGGTGGTCCGGGCGGTTCGGCATGCGTGATCGCAAGCGGGTGTTCAGGGTTACGTGTCCAACACGCCGGTCGACCTCCGCAAGGAAGCTGCCGGCTTCACAGCGCGGGGTGCGCGATGGAGAGGGCGCCCCATTCAGTGGCGGGCATACGTCTTCCGTTAGAAACGGGCGGATCGGATCGAGGCGGTCTAGGCGGGACGGCCGCGGGGTATACCCGTTTGCTAAGACGGTTCATGAGACAAAGTTCTGCCGGCCGAAGTTTACGCCGACACGGGTGCGGCTGAACCATTCGGCCTTGTATTTGTAGGAGGTTGCGCGGCTGATCCCTGTTTACGGCACAACCTGCCGCGGCTTGCTGCTCCCGGAAGATCCCGATGATCTGCTTCTATATTCGCTCTGCCTCTGTGAATCCCTTAAGAGCGCGCCACTTCAGATCGAGCAGCAGATCGCGCCAGTCCTGCGCGCTATCGCGGGCGCCATCGGTGAAGCCGACCAGTTCCTTGCGGCCTTCCGGACTCGCGCCGATCAGCACCAGGATGCACTGCTTTTCGTCTTCGAGACGCGCTTGGAGATGGATGCCATCGGCACAAATGTAGACGTAGCGCTTCGCCGAGAGATCGCGCCTCTGCCACTGCGGCGTGCTCGTCGAGCCAGCCGTCCTTCAGGCGACCGATGGTGGTGCTGACAACCCCGGCAGCATCCTTGCCGAGCAGCACAGCCAGTGCCTCGGAGAAGTCGCCGGTCGAGATAGCCTTCAGGTGAAAGGATCGGCAGCAGCCTCTCGATCGACTTCGACCGGCGCATGTAGGGCGGCAGGATCGAAGGCGAGAACCGGATGCGGCCAGGATCGGCGGCGTCCGCTTCGCCATCGCGTACACGCGGCTGGCGGACGGCGACCGGACCGATGCCGGTCATCACCTCGCGCTCCGGCAGGTGACCTTGGCGGGCGACGCGCTGCTGGCTGTCCATGCTGACCGAGAAAGTCCCAAACTCGGCCTTGACCGCCTGGGCAAGCAGGGCACGTGCCCCATTGCGCAAGACTTCTGTGAGTTGATCGTCGAAGATTCCTGGCTGAATCAGATGGACGACGTTACCGTTGGACACGGCGTATCGCTCCTTCGGTGGAGAAGTGGAGGCGTCAAGCACCCCCACGATATGACGCCTTTCCGATTGCCGCCGTCAGCAACTTTGGGCAGTAGCTCGTTCAATCCAACTTCTATGAGGTCGCACTCACAAGCCGCGCGGCTCGCGCCTGCCACGCGCGCTCACAGAAGTCAAGCTTCCCAGATCGGTCTGAAAATGGAGATCAGCCTTGATTCGATCAATGTTGAGCGGCGGCTAATGGGAGCAAATTGCGCCGGAGTTGTCGGGTAAAGCCGTTAATCGAAGCACCTTCTTTGATTGCCCGCACCCGCTCGCCGCGGCGCGAGCTGCCGGAAGGATTCGGCAAGTGGTTCACCGTCTACACTCGCTTCTGGCCTGGCGCAGAAGCGGGTCTGGGAGCAGGTTTTCAGCGGGCGACTATCCCGATTCGAATATGTCTCATCGATGGCTCGCTCGCCCGGATCCACCGGCATGACACCGACGCAAAAGGGAGTCCAAATCAGTGGCGGCCTGCCACCGTGGCCGTGGTCGAGGCGCCATCTGATCGAGAACTCCTTCTGTTCCTTTAAATCCCGACGCATCCCCACCCCGCGGGTACGGGCGCCGAAAGCGCGCGAGTGTATTGGTGGCGGCGAACAGGAAAATGATGGTACGACACGAGAGAGGTCGGTCGAGTTATCCGCAGAGCTGGCGTGATTGCTGGAACGAGGAGAAATAGCCAGCACCAACACGGCGAGTGCGGGCAGGAGTTTGTGATGAAGTTTCCGGGTTTATCAGCATCAATTCTTTGAACAGATACAGAATGAGTTTTGGACGCACCGGCTGACGTGAGGCCCTCCAAGTTAATGTAAACCACTATGAGCTGAGGCGGTCAAATCTCATTTCTGCGCCCAGAAGCTCGATTCTCGGAGCGAACAGCTCTTTTTGGAGTCTTGTCGCGAACTGTGCGAGTCAAACGCGCCGCATTCGGGAATGGGCTCATCCAGAAATCATCTTCTGGTGTCGCGAAGTCGGGGTCGGTATTTCTGCGTCCCCGGCACGAGACGCGTTGCTTGACATTCGACGCAAGGAGAAATGTCTAACGGCTGATCTTCCCTGCGTGCCCGACAGCTCCTGCCGATGTTTGCCGGGCCCAGGCAGGCCCTGGGCATGTCGTGACGCCCACGGCTTGCCGCCGCCTGCAACAATTGTCGCTCCCGTCAACTACCACTGCTACCAGTTGAACTAAACAACTGAAGTATGTCACCTGCTTGGCGTGAGGACGGTTAGAAACGTGTGAGGATCTTGCAGCTCGACTGATACCCCAACACTAGTTTTCCCAGATGTGTGTCAGAACGAATTCGCGAAACGCTCGAGATCTCTGTCTGCAAAAATTGAGTGCTCTGCCAGCTGAAAGAAGTGCGAAGGGCTGACCGCGTGCGCGAAAGATAGTTCAATTCGAAAGGAATACGGCATGTTGCGCAATGGTGAAATGAAACTCGGATTGTTCCTTGTTCAGGCAGGCTATAATGAAGGTGCCTGGCGCGATCCAAGCGTACCAGCGAAGGGCGGAGTTGATCTCGATTATTATGCTGATATGGCGGCAATTGCCGAAGGGGCGACATTTCACTTCGTATTTCTCGCCGACAGCCCTAGCGTATTAGAACGAGATGATGCACACATAGCTCGTGTCAGCCGAAACGATGGGTTCGAGCCGATCACGCTGATATCGGCACTTTCATCGAAAACACAAGACATCGGTCTTGTCGCGACAGCCACGACGACGTACCACCACCCTTATCATCTTGCGCGAATGTTCGCCTCACTTGACCACTTATCGCGAGGACGTGCGGCTTGGAACATTGTCACATCGGGAAATAAGTTCGAGGGCCCAAATTTCGGTGACAGCGAACTTCCAGATCACGACACGCGCTATGCTCGAGCGCGAGAAGCCGTAGAAGTCGTAAAGGGTCTCTGGGACACGTGGGAAGACGACGCTTTTATTCGTGACAAGGAAAGTGGCATTTTCGTTGATACCACGAAGCTGCATTTGCTTGATCACAGAGGGGGCTACTTCTCAGTCAGGGGCCCACTTAATATCGCGCGACCTCCGCAAGGGTATCCCGTGTTGGTTCAAGCCGGCGCTTCCAATGCCGGAATGCAGTTCGCTGCAGAGCTTGGCGAAGTCGTGTTCACTGCCGAGCCTTCCTTAGAAAACGGTAAGCGATTCTATGCAAATCTCAAAGAGAAAGCGCGCGCACTTGGCCGAGAGGATGATCAGGTTCTAGTCATGCCCGGCATTGTCCCGATCGTTGGGAGCACCAAACAGGAAGCGCGTGATAAGCTTGAAAGACTACAATCATATACGCATATTGACGTTCTAGTTGGCGCTGCTGAACGTTGGTTGGGGTTCGTCACCGACCTTCGTTCAATGGATCTCGACTCCTTTGTCCCCGAATCCTTACCGCAGACTAATTTCATCCAAAGTCGTCAAAAGCTGCTCCTCGACTTGGCAGCGCGTGAGAAATTCACATGGCGACAATTGATCCGCTTCATATCGGACAGCCGTGGCCATCTCATGGCTGTCGGAACACCGGACGAAGTTGCCAACACGATGATTGAGATGTTTGATCAACGCGCATCTGACGGATTCAATGTAATTCCGGCGATGGCTCCGAGCGGGCTCAAGGATTTTGTTGATCTCGTGGTTCCCGAATTGCGCCGGCGAGGCAAATTCAGGTCCCAATTCTCCGGACAGACTCTAAGAGAGAACCTTGGTCTCCGGCGTCCACCCAATCGTGCGGCGCAGGGAAGTGCAAGCGGTCGTCAGTGAAAAAGAGTTAAAGCCATCGAGCGGATCCGACCGTTTGCACGGCGGGTGGTGAAACTTGCGGAGCCCTGTTGCCAACGGCAAGGGCCGCATCCACTAGCATGATATTCGACGTCGACAACCGTATCGAGCCCCCGGAGTCGGGCGCTGGATTGAGCGGCTCTCGAAGCGTGCCTCACCGCGGAGTAGTCGCAAACACGCGTATGTAGATGCTTAGTAAGTAGCCCCGTTCACGGTGACGGCAGGGGGATGGCTTTGTAGATGGCCTTCCGGAGCATCGTCATCGCTGGAAAGAAGGAGCCCTTGATGGGTGTGTTGTCGGATCTACGGGTCGTCGAGATTGGTAGCTCGGCCGCTACCAGCTATTGCGCGCGGCTGTTTGCCGATTTCGGCGCCGATGTTCAGAAGGTCGAGCCGCCAGCAGGTGATCCAATTCGCCGCAGCGCGCCACTCACGCCCAGTGGCAAGAGCGCTTGGTTCGCATTCCTCAACTTCAACAAGTCAAGCATCATAATGGATAGCGCCGACCCCGGGGCGGTCACAAGGCTGACTGCGATCATCAAGGATTGCGACATTCTGATCGACGGGCGCGATGTTGATCCTGCGGATTGCCCGATCGTTGATATCGGCGCAATTCGTGAGCAATGTCCCGGGTTGATCTATCTCGAGGCGAGCTGGTTCGGTAGCGAAGGGCCCTATGCAAGATTCGTCGCAACCGATTCGACAGTTCGCGCGCTTGCTGGGCTCATTAAGCTGGTTGGACCGGTAGCGGGACGGCCCTTGCACGCACCAGACTTTCAGACGGGTATCCTTGCGGGCCTGTGGGGCTTCATCGCAGCGGCTTCTTCAGCGATTGCACGAATGCAGGGCGGCGCAGGACGGTCCTGGTCGCTCAGCACGTTCGAATCGAGCGTCTCTCTCAGCGAGTATCTCATGTTGGAGGCATTTGCTCGCGGCGACGTGGTGCGCCGGATTGGCATTAACCGCTTCTGGCCGACATTTCCCGCCGGCATTTACGAAACCAAGAAGGGGTGGCTTGGCGTCACGACAGGCACACCGGCACAATGGCGTGCGTTCTGTGACGTGCTCGGCCTCTCCGAATTGCGTGATGATCCGGCTCTGCTCTTCGGCGTCGATCGTCTGCGAAACACGGAGCAGATCGAACGGCATTTCATGCCGAGACTCAAAACGCGGACAGCGCAGGAGTGGTTCGCGGAGGGACTGAAGCGCAAGATCCCGATCGTGCCGGTGCCCGAAATATCCGATCTGCTGCGGGATGCGGAGAAGAGGGAGCGCGGCGCAATCGTGCCTGTACTCCTTGGCGGAGAAGAAGGTCTGACCGCCGGCTCAACGCAGCGGCTGACATCCACGCCGCCGCGCCGGGGCGGCAAGGTTCCAGCTCCGGGCGAGCAGCAGCGTTTCGCGAATACAGGAAGACGCCTCACCGGCACTGCGCCGGTACCGTCCGGATGCATCGATGCAGGCGGGCTGCCATTGCAGGGGATACGCGTCATCGACTTCTCGATGGGCTGGGCGGGTCCGTTGTGTACGCGCACATTGGCGGATCTCGGTGCGGACGTCATCAAGATCGAAGCTATCCAGTATCCGGACTGGTGGCGCGGCGTTGACCGGCGCCGTGCCTACGTTGACAGCCAGATGTACGAAATGAAGCCGGAGTTCTGCGTCATGAACCGCAACAAGCGCGGCATCACCCTCGACCTGACGCGGTCGCAAGGCCTCGATCTTGCCAAACGGCTCTCAGCGGGGGCCGATGTTGTTGTTAACAATTATTCGGCGGATGTGCTGCCGAGGCTCGGGCTTGGCTACGATGTACTCAGAAAGCTCAACCCCCGGCTCGTGATGATGTCGATGTCAGCCTTTGGCACGAACAGCGTCCGTCGCACTTGCCGGGCCTATGGCTCGACTCTCGAGCAGGGCTCGGGGTTGCCGACTGTGATCGGCAAGTCCGACGGACCACCCGTGATGAGCCACATCGCGTTTGGAGATGCTGTTGGTGGGTTGAACGGCTGTGCTGCAGTTCTGGTTGCGCTGATTCACGCTCGCACCACCGGGCGCGGGCAATTCATTGATCTTGCGCAGATCGAATGCATGATGCCCTTTGCGGCGCCATGGATCACTCTCCATTCGATCGACGGTGCGCAGCCGGTTAAATACGGCAATCGACATCCAGAGTTCGTACCGCATGGCTGCTTCCGGTGTGCCGGTGAGGACAACTGGATTGTGGTAACCGCGACCGACGAGCATATGTGGCAAAGGCTTGCCGTTCTTATCGGTCGACCAGATTGGGCCACAGACATGTCGCTGAAATCTGCCGAAGCTCGCCGCGACATCGAGGAGTTGATCGAAAGAGGCATCGAAGCCTGGACGATGGCCCGCGACGCGGACCAGGCGATGTCGGAGTTGCAGGCGGCGAGGATTGCGGCAGGCGTGGCCCGCCTGCCAATTGACTTGCTCAGCGATCGGCAACTTAAGTCGCGCGGGTATCTGCAGGAAATCGAACGCGTCTTCATTGGCTCGCATCCGCAGCCGTCAATGCCGATTCGCGAAGGTGAAGCGCCCTATGGAATCCGCGCAGCTGCACCGACGCTTGGACAAGATAACAGAGAGATTTTATCTGAGCTTCTCGGGCTCGCTGCTGCCGACATCGCGCAACTGACGAGAGAGGGCATTATCGGTACCGCGATGCTGTCCGAAGAGGAGCTCCAAGCAAAGGTGTCGTCAGACTAACAACTCAGCGCTATCGCGAGATTTACGTACCTTATCGGGTTCTCTAACTGGCGCCTGCTGCTCAGACATTCATGATAGCGCTAGGCTCACTCCAAGCTTTCGCAAGAGAGACAGCGTAGCATCACTCTACTGCAAATAAATGGTCGTGAACAAGGGCGAATTTACGGATGTCCTTGCGTCAACTTCGCGACGGCGGCGTGCTTGGACGTTTATGACGGCTGCATTCTGCAAACTAGATAATGCAGAAACATCAATCTGCATGGAAGCCACCCATGCGAATCTTGAGCGCAGCGTTTCGTAAGGCTCGACAGAACATGAAAGTGATCTGAGGCCAGCAAACTGGACCATTTTGGCTAGAGTTTTTCGCACTGATTCCGGCTAGGAGGAGCGAAGAACAAGCCCTCGAAGTTTTCAGACGCCCAGAAGGCGTTCATTCTCATGCAGGACGCCGACGGCGTGCCGGTTGCGGAGATCTGCCACAAGGCCGGAATCACTCAGACGACCTATTTCAATTGAAAGACGAAGTATGATGGGCTGCGTCGCAGTTTGCAATACGGACGTCGGCAGATTGGAACGATCCGGCCGGGGTTCGTCGAGGCTGACCTTGTCGCGCACAGCGGTCCATCGGCGAGCGGCAGCTTCAGCGAAACACTTGTGCTCACCGACATTGCGCATGGCTGGACGGACTGCGCCCCTCTGATCGTGCGCGAACAAACGCTGTTGAGCACGGGTGTTGGTCAAATTGAGCAAACAATTGCCCTTTGCGCTGCTCGGCCTCGATACGGGCAATGATACCGTGTTCATGAACGAGACGCTGAAAGCCTACTGCGATGCGGCCAACATCGTCTTCACGCGTTGCCGGCCTTACCGGAAGAACGACCAGTGGGTTCGTCGAGCAGATGAACTGCGCCGTCGTGCGTAGGATGGTCGGCTATCACTAGGCTGGCGGCGGACAGCGTGGCCCAACGCCGCGACCTCGCGTGCCCAGTGACGGGCACTCGCACGCCCTCCATACCTACCAAGGAAGCTGGAAGGCTCCGAAAGAAGGACAGAACCTGCGATCGCCCCAATATGCGACCAACCAAGACTTTCCCGTTTCAGCAATGCCGTGACTTGAAGATCGACTCCGCGTGATCTTGCCACCTGGACTTAATCCAGATTGAAGTTCGCTGTCGCCCAAGACAAGGACCAGAGCATGAAGCGCAGCTGCTTTACGGAACAGATGGGTATTCGGTTCCAATCGCGATTTGCCGCGCAGCACGTTTTGACGGAAGATCGCCTGTCAAAGGAGGAAAAGCTATGATCTACGTCGGCCTCGATTTTCCGCTGAATTCCGTTGCGATATGTACGGTGGACGAGACCGAAAAGTATCGGGAAGGGAACGATGTTGGCGGACGCGCCGTCGATCGAATTCGGTTTCATCGACCCACATTCGGTGAAGGACGACAGCATCGTTTTGGCCAGCGCGACCTTCGCACGCTTGCTTCCTTGCCGGTGTGCAACGCGCACCGCCCGAGCATTCATCGGAGACCATCGTTGAGGCGTGCGAACGAGGTTGGCAGCTTCGAACAATGCCGTGCGCGTCTCTCCATCTCCGACTTTTGTGATCCGTCCACCCGATCAATTTCGCCAGATTGGTATCGCCGGAGCGTCAACCCGAGATAGGCGCCTACGGATTGGGAATGCAGGAATGGCCTGGGATCGTCCACGGTGGAGCGGAAGGTCAACGCAAAGACCGGGCCTATCCCTGGCATCGTCAGAGCCGACAAGCCGGGTCGCTGCGCAGGCCTTCAGAACCAGACGATAGAGTCGGGCGTACTCCCACATCAGCGCTTCGCGTCCGGCATGCAGCGGATTCATGATCGTCCAGTGTGGCGTCATCGCGGACCAATTCACGAACTCGCGTCGCGAACAGAGTCCACGAGACGATTCCGGCTTTGAGACCGAGCGGACGCAGAACTCCTCGGAGTGACTGTCTGTGTGGCAGCGATGGAGCGGATGATATGCTTGCGAGCAGCCGCCAAGGTCCGCGCCGTTTGGCTGCCAATACTCTTGACATGAACAGGCTTGAACCATTCCGTTCTCACCACCTGCGCGATGCCACGGGCGTCGTTCCGATCGGTCTTCCGGCATGGCTGAAAGTGCCGCCTTAACCTGGCGGGCTTCCAAACTGACGGCCGGCAACCCAAGTTCGACTAAAATTGCGGTTAGCCATTCTGAGGTCGGTCCTGCCTCCAGGCCAAACCGCTCAAATGGATGGCGGCAGCGAAGGACGCCATCGCCATCCAAAAAGACGCCCGTCGCGGGACGTGGGATGGTCGAGTTCGCATGATCTCGCGTCCGGCCTCTAGGTCGTGTGGACAGTTACCTTAACCAGAGCAGGGTTGCGGCGATAGTTACGATGGCGAAGTAATTTCGTGCGGTCTTTTCGTAACGGGTCGCGACACGCCTGAACCGCTTGAGTTTCGAGAAGCAGCATTCGATCAGGTGACGCTCGGCATAGAGTGGTTTGTTGAGCGGATATTTGATTGCCCGCGAGGGGTTGTTCGGAATGACGGCTTGAGCGCCCTTTGCGGCGATGGAAGATCGCAGTGCATCGGAATCGTAGGCTGCATCGCCCATTACGACCTCGGCTGGAAGCCCCTCGATGAGCGGCTGGGCCTCAGGCGCATCACCGGCTTGCCCCACTGTTAGGAAGAAACGGACCGGGCAACCCAAGCCGCGGACAGCCATATTGATTTTTGTCGTCGGGCCGCCGCGCGAACGTCCGATGGCCTGATTTTGAGCCCCCCTTTTGCGCCGCGCTGGCGTGCTGGTGGGCGCGGACGATGGTGGAGTCAACGATCAAGTACTCAAAGTCCGGATCATCTGCGAGCGCTTCGAACATGCGCAGCCAAAACCCCCTTTGCGCTCCACCGGCTGAAGCGCCGAAACGCGCTATTCCACTCGCCGAACGCTTCTGGCAGATCACGCCACGGCGAACCGGTCCGCACGATCCATAAAACGCCCTCGACGAACATGCGGTTGTCGCGGCCCGTCGAGCCACGCTGGTCCGGCCGACCGATGGTCAAGCCGGAGATACGATCCCATTGCGCATCGCTCAGAACGAGCCGTTCCATGACACCCAAGGCTTCCTCCTAAAAGAAAGCCTTGAATCACATTCAATCCGATTTGAGAATCCCAAGAGTCCACACGACCTAGTCGGCTGACTACCCCGAAGAGCTTGAACCGACCATTCAACCGAATCCCATTATTCGGCGGCTTTGCCGACCACGAACAGAAGGGAGGTACCCGGGGCACGCGCTCTTAAGAGATTGATAGAGGCAGACCAAATACAGAAGCAGATCACCGGAATCTTGAAGCAACATAAGGCCGATGTTTCGCCCGCTGATCTGTGCCGCAAGCATGGCGTCAGCGACGCCAGCATCTACAAGTGGAAAGCCAACTTCGGCGGGCGAGAGGTCTCAGAGGCCAAGCGGCTGAAGCGGCTGCTGGCCGACACCATGCTGGAGAATGCGGCGCTGAAGGACCTGTGGGGAAAGAAGTGATGACGCCCGCGGCCAAGCGGAAAGTTGTCGCGCATCCCACGGGATGGGCGAACGGCGGGCGTGTTGAGCCATCCGTATTGACGTATGACCATCAAATACCAGACGATCGGGCGATTGATTCCGACCTGCGGCAGCGCATGAGAGCGATCGCCCAGGAGCGCCGCCGCTTGGACTATCGGCGCCTGCACATCCTGCTCAAGCGGGAGGGCTACCTGGTCAACCACAAGAAGCGTTTCCGGCTCTACGGGGAAGAGAAGCTCGCGGTTCATGGCCGTGGCGGCCGCAGCGGGCGATCGGGACCCCAGCACCAATGACGGTGCCGATGGCGCCCAGCGATCACTGGTCACTCGAGCTCGTGTCGGATCAGCTCACGGATGGCCGCCGCTTCCGTGTCCTGATCATGATCGACGACAGCACCTCTGCGGGCCTATTGGCGGCTGACCCGACCGACACGCTGGCTGTTTCCCGGTCGCGATGGCGAGCGGCCGTTTGAGCCCACCGTGCTGCACGCCGCCTGCCGTTCAGCCGGGATCGCGGCCGGGAAATCAGCTTCTTAACGAACGACCACGGGTAGGACGCGTCAGCATCGAAGTCTCCATGGGTCAGTGGAAATAACCCTGACTGCGGATGTTGCCGTGGCGCGGGGGCTGGTTGGTCGGATGTCTCGTCGAGGAACGTCCGATAGAGGCCGTTCTTGAGGATCGAACGGATCGAGGCATATCGGTCGAAGCGGCTGCTCATGATCGCGTGAAATATCTACTCACGATCAAACGAAACGGGTGCTCACGATAGCCTGAAAGCGCCGCTCACAATCCCCGAAATGCGCAGATCATCGCCACCGCCGGCCTGGAAAAGGTTAAGGCGTTGGTCGCAATCGTACGGGACGAGACAGATGCTCGCCTGGCCGCAGCAGCGCGCTTCGCCCTCATGGCTATTGCCGACGAGATTGAAGCTTCAGCCGACCAGATCGAGAGGCCCGAGCGCGCAATCGTCATGGACACCAAGCGCGACGAGGACATGCGTCGACTGACCACAATCTCTGGCGTCGGCGCCATAACTGCGGCGACCATCAAGGCGCTTGTGCCGGATCCTGGCGGGTTAAGTTGGCTCCCACTTTGCCGCCTGGCTGGGATTGACGCCGCGATCTCATTCAAGCGGAGGCAAAGAGACTGACACGAATATCGAAGATGGGAAATCCGGAACTCCGCTCTCTCCTCGTTGTCGGAGGCAACGGCCGTCTTGCCGGTCGTCCGAAACGACGCTTGGGCGCGCCCCGGCTGAAGGCGCTTCTCGCCAGACGGCTCTTCAGGGTTGCCGCTGTTGCGCAGGCCAATAAGCAGCGCGGATCATCTGGGCGCTTCTGAACAAGGGCCGAATTTATCGGCGTCCCGACCTATTGGCGATTACCACGGTCGCTGTCTTATGGATGCAGTGACCGCCAAAACGATCTGACCGGCGCAGGCCGGCCGAGCGCAAGGTGCAATAACCGGTGATGAATCCATGGAACTCCCGAAACGAGTGAATCTACTGCCCCCAATACGTGCAAGCGCGTAAAATTGATTTAGCTCCTCGTGCCGCGGATCTCTCGCGGCCAGCGGCCATATTGTGCCACGCGCAAAGGGCGGACATATGACCGCACCGTTCCAATGTCTGAAATCGACTGAAAAAGCTCTTGCGTCGCGGGCTGTTCCACATGTGGGGGCTAGGTCAGGCTAAATCTAAACCCACCGTAATAGTCTTCTCCATGGAACGGCCCTGCCGTTGTGGCGCCTCTCTACGCGAACACGTTAGGCACTCTTGATGCCGGTTCGAAGGGCTGATTCATAACATCGATGCTACTAACCTTGGTAGGTTTATTGTTCATGGTTCTCAGCTAATTGAGCGGAGGCGACTCTGGACACACGCGTCGGAACACAATGCCTTGCCGGGGAGCATGCATGTTCTGGTCGCTAAGCGGATATGGTCTGCCATTATCGATGTTGTTGATCAAAGAGGAGGTCGACGCATGAAGCCAGGGGAGGATACGGGCACGTTTCGAGGAAATAACCTTGCACTTGTGTCCGCAACCGCAGCAATAAATCTCTAATGGCGCTGCCGGACTTTCTCACAGGAGGTGCAGCGTATGGGAGGTCTAATGCGGCGAAGGCTTGAGGGCATCGCATTCGAGTATGGAAACCGTTTTGATGTTCGAGGGCGAGGCATGGCGCTTGGGTTTGATTGCCGAATTGCCGAACTCGCCGGGCGAAAAGCCTTTGAGAAAGGATTGATGGTTGAACGCTGCGGACCTTTTGATCAGGTCATAAAATTCTTGCCGGCACTCACGATCGATTGTGAGACACTAAAACAAGGTCTCCAGATATTCGAGACCTCCCTAGCCGAAATAGTGAAGCAGACGAAGCTGCCAGTGGGCTGATCCCCGCTGTCCTCCCAGATTGCAAGGTAGAGATATAACAATGACATACGACACGATCAAATTCGAAGTTGCCGAGCAGATCCTCACTATCACGTTGAACCGCCCCGAGAAGCTCAATGCCTGTACCGCCGCCATGGAGCGCGAATTGATCGACGCTTTCGATCGCGCCGACGAAGACGATGACGTCCGTGCCATCATTGTAACCGGCGAAGGCCGCGCGTTTTGCGCCGGCGCCGATCTTTCAAGGGGCGTCGATACATTTGACATCGAGGCGCGTCGTGGGGCCGTGAAACGGCTGCCCGATGGAAGGGTGGACTACAGCGATCCGAACGTCAGCGACAGCGGCGGCCACCTCACGTTGCGAATCTTTAAGTCCCTCAAGCCCGTTATCGCCGCGGTGAACGGACCAGCCGTTGGTATGGGCGTGACCATGCAACTCGCGATGGACATCCGCATTGCGTCTGAATCCGCGCGCTTCGGCTTTGTGTTCTCTCAGCGTGGCATCGTGCCGGAGGAAGCCTCGAGCTGGTTCCTACCGCGCATCGTCGGTGTTGAGCAGGCACTCGAGTGGTGCTACACAGGCCGTATCTTCTCCGCGCAGGAGGCGCTTGCGGGACGGCTGGTCAGCAAGGTGGTGCCGCCTGATCAAATGCTGCCGACCGCTCGAGCGCTGGCGCGGGAAATAGCGGAGAAGACCGCGCCGGTTTCGATCGCGCTGATCCGGCAAATGATGTGGCGCATGCTAGGCGCCGACGACCCCATAGAAGCCCACAAGATCGACAGCCGCGGTATGTATACGCGCGGCAGTTCGGTCGACGCCAAGGAAGGCGTGATGGCCTTCCTGGAGAAGCGGGCCCCGATGTTCAAGGACAAAGTGTCCGCCGACATGCCAGATTATTTCCCGTGGTGGACGGAGCGAGAATACAAGTAATTGTCCGTGCTTTCGGCTAAACGAACGCGAGCCTTCCGTCCATCCGAAGTCGAGCGTTCCGTCCATCGGAAGTGAAGGGCCATCCTATGTGAGGTCCATCCGACGTATAGCCGAAGCTTTCGTGCGAGTGCGGTGTGGCGAGCAGCGCGGAAGGAGCCGAACTGTCGCAGGATAGCCAAACCCGCTCCGGCTGTGTAGTGCAGCAAGCCAGCAGTATCAAGCGAACGATGAAATGGAAAATCCGGCGCGCACACCGAGGCAGATGAAATGGTGATGCCTGTTCGGGCGCTCGGACGAAGGCGCTAGCGGGGGCCCTTTCGGAAATGGCGTGCATTCGGCCTTGCCTCGACCAGGATCGGGGCCCCACGGCCTTGCGGCTAGCGCGTCGCTTGCGGACGGCGAGCCCTTCCTCGGCCAATAGATCCAGTTGATCCCCGACGCCCTTAGTCGCAGCAGGACAAACAGCCTCCGGTAGCCGAAGCGCCGCCGCTCGTGGGCGAGGTCACGCAGCCGGCTACGCAGAGCCGCGTCCCGAGGGCGGATGGGGCGATAACGGATCATCTTCCGGTCGGTCCTCAACGATCGAACAGGCCCGCCGTTCCGACAGGCTCATGACGCCCTGTGGATGCGCGACCGCAGCGCTCTTGGCGGCTAGCCGTGCCATTTTTTCGAAAGGAGCTCGCGCAGGGCGGCCGCATCAAGCATCTGCTCAGCCTGGCATCGTCAAAAGCCAGGCGCAGCCAGTCAGCATTACGCCGGGCAGGACCGGCTTCTTGTGACGGCCAATCTTGCCCGGCGAAAGGCTCCCAGTCTCGCGCCTCAGGTTCTTCCACTTCGTCACGCAGGAAGGCTGATCTGTAATGTTTTGGCTATCGAGCGCACAGTCTCGCCCCCGTCAGCCCGTGCAAGGGCGCGTTCGCGAATGTCTTCCGAATAGGGTAGCGTATTCATGCTGGCCCCCGTTCCCAGTACGGGTCTTGAATCAGAAATCGGTCCGGATGGAAATCTCGAGGGTTCTGTGAGGTCGCGGGGCAAAGGCCAGCCGCGCGCTCTGTCGTAGCGTGCGATCTCACAGAAGCCGGATTGAACGAAGCCGCCCGCGGAGTTGCGGGCGCTATGGCGATAGTGCAGCCGGTGCAGTTGCGGAGAAGGCGCGCCTGTGGTCGCCGGGCGTCGGCGAGACTTGAGCAGGTGTGAGCGGTCCCATTGATCGGTCAGTGGGGGCGATGCCGCGAGGGATTTGTTGCGCTGGGATGCATGGCCGAACGATTGGCGGAGTGAGCGGTGACGAGCGGGGCCACGGCGACATCGGACGTTGCCACCGACAAGATGATCCCGGAAGGGGTGGACAGTGCAGGCGCTGGTCATGACGTGTCACACCGAAACGGATGGTCGCGCGCGCAGGTTTGCGGGACGACATCGACGAGCCGCATGGTGCCGCCGCAATGTGGGCAGACGGGAATCTCGCATTTGGCGAAGGGATCGGTGCCGGCATCTCGATCTGGCGGAAGATGGCGGACAGCGAGGAGCTGACGGCACAGGGCGAGTCGGTCGTTGCGTCCGCCATTGGCGATGAAGCCTAGTGGCGGATGCGGTGAAAGCCGTCCGGCAGGGTGTGCATGAGAAACCGACGAATGAACTCACCGGCATCAAGCGTCATTACCTTGGCTTTGCGATTCTGCCATAGTCCTTCCAGGGGAAGCTCATCTTAGCATCGGCGAGCGAGATCAGCCGGCTGTTGGATGGCAACGCGATGCGTATAGCGGCCGAGATACGCCAGCACCACCGAATGGCGGCTTGGCGTTGACGACCCAGTCGGTCCGTCGGAGCTGATCGAGCCGCTGAGTGAACACGGCCGGATCGGCGAGATGGACGAGATTACCAAAAAAGCCTAACTAGCCAGCCGCGAAGGCAGCTTGCAGCTCTTGCAAAAACAGCCGGCGGAATACCGGGAGAGGACCCGGACCGGCAGGAAGAAGCAAGACCGGCAAGCGCTCCATCGTGTGCCGTCGAGCGAAGGTCCACCGCCAAGCACGACACAGTGGACATGCGCATAGTGTTGCAGAGTCTGGCCCAGGTATGGAGGACGGTGGTCACGCCGAGTCGGGCACCGAGATGCTTGGGGTCGGCTGCGATGGTGGTGAGCGTCTCCACCGAACAGCGGAACAGGATGGCATATACCGCCGCCTTGTTCTGGAAAGCAATCTCTCTGGCCGGCGCCGGCAAGGTGAAGACGACGTGGAAATACGGCACGGAGAGCTGGTCTCGCTTGTCTGAACAGACTTTCCGCGTCGATAAGTGGAGCCTCTGCCGAGGTTAGGCCGCCACGCGGAGCGGCGCAAGGTTGAAGTAGGCTTGATCCGGGGTCATGTCGTCAAGGCTCGAGTGGGGCCTGCGTTGGCCGATCGAATGTCGCGCCTCGCCGACGGTTTCGTAGGCTCGCAGATCGACCTCCTCGTATTTAACGCTGCGCCATAGCCGCTCGACGAAGACGTTGTCCCGCCAGGCGCCCTTGCCGTCCATGCTGATCGCGATGCCGTGGCTGGCGAGGACGCCGGTGAAGGCCGCCCCGGTGAACTGGCTGCCCTGGTCGGTGTTGAAGATCTCCGGCTTGACGTGACGGACCATCGCGTCCTCCAGCGTCTCGACGCAGAACGCCGCCTCCATGGTGATCGATACGCGCCATGACAGAACCCGGCGGGTCGCCCAGTCGAGCACCACGGCGAGATAGACGAAGCCACGTGCCATCGGGATGTAGGTGATATCCATCGCCCACACCTGATTGACCCGCTCGATCGCCAGACCGCGCAGCAGATACGGATAGATCTTGTGGCCCGGTTCGGGCTTGGTGGTGCGCGGACGGCGATAGAGCGCCTCTATCCCCATCCGCCGCATCAGCGTCTTCACATGCAGGCGGCCGATCTTGCACCCCTGCAAAGCCAGCAGGCCTCGCAACATACGCGAACCGGCGAAGGGGAACTCCAGGTGCAGCCGGTCGAGCCGCTGCATGATCGCGAGGTCGGCAGACGACACCGGGCGCGGCAGATAATAAACGCTGCCGCGGCTGATCTTTAAAACTTCCGCCTGCCTGGTGATCGACAGATCGTGTCCACGGTCGATCATCGCTTTGTGCTCAGCAATGCCGCCTTGGTGAGCGCTCCTTCTAAAAAACTATGCGCGGCGCTGCGCTCCCCCTGTGGGATAGAAACGTCAGCTCTCCGATCTTGGCATGCAGCGACTTCACATCGACTGCAGGCGCGGCCGGCGGCCCGCCCCCTGGTCCGAAAATCCCGGAAGCATTGCCCTCAAGCTGCGATTTCCACGCCGTAATCTGATTGGGGTGAACGTCAAAATGCTCGGCCAGTTGGGCTATCGTCCGATCGCCTTTGACGGCGGCCAGAGCCACCTTCGCCTTGAAGGCCGGTGAGTGATTCCGGCGTGCTCGTCTGCTCATCGTCTCTCCTGATTCGCGGGCCTATCGTGCCCGTCGTCAGGCAGAAACTCCACTTAACGTCCTGTGCAGATTTCCGGAGCCGGCTCTCGGGAAGGAGTTCGGCCTGCCGCTCGGCAAGCTATTGCGCGCGCCGCGCCCTGGCACTTCGGACAGTGCCGATTGCGACAGCTAATGGGCGTCGCCCATTAGCTGTCTTATGGGCAAAGCCGGTAATGGGGAGCTGGCAATCGCGATCACCGTATTTTCCTGTGTATTGCCGCTCTCGAGCTCTCCATTACAAGTCGCCCGTGCGGCCCCGTTGGGTCGGTCGGCCACTGATGGCCGGTCACATACGGAGACGGACATGTTGGAGACGTACTTCTCGGCAGCGAAGCTCCCGATCCGGCGACACGCGATGGCATCCGCGATCGCGCAATGCTGCACGTGGCCGCCTGCGCAGGGCTGCGCGTCTCCGAGCTGACGGGCCTCAAGGTCGATGACATCGCCCTGCCTTCGATGAGCATCCGCGTGCTCGGCAAGGGACGCCGGGAGCGGACGCTGCCGTTGTGGAAGCCGGCGGCCGCTGCACTGCGTGCCTGGCTGGCCATCCGCGGGCAGGTCGCGACACCCGAGGTGTTCGTCAACGCCCGCGGTGAGCCGCTGAGCCGATGGGGCTTTGCCTATCTGCTCAGGCAGCACGCCGCGACTGCGGCTCGCAAGCAGCCCGGTCTCGCCAGGAAACGCGTCTCGCCCCACGTGCTCAGACACACCTGCGCGATGGTCGTTCTGCAAGCGACCGGGGACATCCGGAGTGGCTGGGCCACGCTACGCTGACGACCACCGAGGTCTACACGCGCGGCGATCCGACCGAGAAGCTCGATGCGATGGAGGCGATCGTGCCGCCCCACCTGCGGCGCGGCGTCTTCCAGCCCATCGACCAGCTGATCGAACTCCTCAGGCGTACCTCGTAATGGAGAGCGGGGTTGGCGGTGATTGGTGCAGGAGCGCGATCAAATTGCCGCCAGCTCCCCATTACCGGCTTTGCCCATAAGACAGGAGTTGTAGGCTATGTGCGTCGCACCGCAGTCGTCGCATTGCTCGAGGTGGTCACCGAGCACGGCCGTCCGACACGGCATGATGGCGCCCATCACGCGTCGCTCGACGCGGCCGAGGTGACCGGCATGCGCCCGTCGAAAAGCTTCGCCGTGGCGGCGGAATACATCCGCCACCTCCAAAGGCCGACCCATGGTGCCGATCAGCCGGGCGGAACGATCTCCATTCGCAGTCGGTCGAGTGGACTCGGGGTCTGGCTGATCGTCTTGGTGGCGAGACCTGGGTGTAGCGCGTTGTGCTCGACGATTCATAATGCACCTCGGCTAACTCATTGAAAGTCAAAGACCTGCTGCGTGGCATTTTGTGTTAGCGGAGGCTTCCGACGCTTTCCCTTGGCGAAACCTGCCAAGTCCTCGGCCCTGATCACCCAAGGCGCGCCCACGCTAGCTTGTCGGCCTTTGATGTCGCCGCGGCGGAGCATACGCAACGCCGTCATGTTGCAGACGCCGATGAGTTTTGCTGCCGTTTCGAGCGTAATCTCGCCGCGCTCCGCCCACTCCCCGTCGCGGAAGACGGCGATGTCGTGGTGATTGCGGAAGCCGCGGGCGCGCTCTTGCGTCCAGGTATTGCCGTGCCCGGTCTCCACGCGAGTGCGATTGAGCAGGCGCGCGATCTGCCGATCGGGCATCAGCCGCGCCAGCTCACGCATGAGTGCGATCGTGTCGTCGGGGATACGTGGATTGTGCCGGCCGGCCGCATTCAGTCGCTGTTTGACTTGCAGTTGGGTATGATCGCCGCCTTGCCAGTGCAGGACCGCATGGATGATTGCGCCG
>NZ_JADPKR010000118.1 GCF_023074055.1 Bradyrhizobium sp. 141 | reverse complement strand
CTAGGAGCCTGTCTGAGTAATCTGATTTTTCTCGACGAAGCACAAGCATCGTGATTCAAACGATGGATGAGCAAGACATTTCGTCCGTGGGACGTTGATCAGGTTTGGCTGCTGCCGCCGTCGATCCAGGATTTGGTGCCTTCCGGGCACGTGGCGCACTTTGTCCGCGACACGGTTCGCACCGGTTTGGACCTGTCGGCGATCATGGATGTCTACGACGAGGAGCGCGGCTTTCCGCCCTATCATCCTGGCATGATGGTGGGGCTGCTGCTTTATGCGTACAGCCAAGGGGTTTACTCGTCGCGCAAGATCGCGCGGGCTGCGAGGAGCGACTGGATTTTGCGGCGGTAACGGGGATGCAACGTCCAGACTTCCGCACGATCAGCGAGTTCCGCAAACGCCATCTGGCAGCGTTATCGGGCCTGTTCCGGCAGGTCTTGAAGCTGTGCCGCGAGGCCGGCCTTGTGAAGCTTGGCCATGTGGCGCTCGACGGCACCAAGATCAAGGCCAATGCCGGGATCAACAAAGCGATGAGCTATGGCCGGATGAAAGAGGCCGAGCCGAGGCTTGCAGCGGAAGTCCAACGCTGGTTCGCCGAAGCCGCCCAGACCGACAAGGCCGAGGACCGCCAGTTCGGTGCCTTGAAGCGCGGCGACGAGATGCCGGACTGGATGGCTAATAAAGAGAAGCGGCTCGAGAAGATCCGTGCCGCCAAGGCCGCGCTGGAAGCCGAAGCCAAGGCTGCTGCCGAAGCCAAAACGGCCGCGAAGCCGGACGACGACGGCTCCGGCGACGGCGGCAAGGGCCGGCCGGGACGCAAGTCCAAGCCCGTCACGGCAGAGCCGAGCGACAAGGCGCAACGCAACTTCACCGATCCCGA
>NZ_JADPKR010000092.1 GCF_023074055.1 Bradyrhizobium sp. 141 | reverse complement strand
GCCGCAGCCAACGAGCCGGCTTCACTTGGGATCGTATGACGAAGTTGGCGGATGACTGGCTTCCTCAACCCCGTATCCTCCATCCCTGGCCGCAACAGCGCTTCGCCGTCACACACCCAAGGTAGGAGCCGGATGCCTTAATTGGGCTCGTCCGGATCTGTGCGGGGGGCGCTCAGCAATGAGCGTCCCTACCGCGATCCGTTTTGCTTTGAGATGCGCGCGCTGAGCGGCAGCCTGGTGAGCTCTGCGCCAGAATGACCATGCGATGACATGCGCGGGTTGGATCCGCTTTCGAGCAAGCCTGATGGCGATGCGGCGGATTTCCTGGATTGACCAACGGATCAGCGGCGGCGTGGGTGTGCTTTGGCTTTTGCCGGGTGGCGGCGTTTGGTTTTTTTGGGCGGTGGCGGATTGGCGCGATGGCGGATCGCCGCCATCATGGCGAAGGCGAGCATCACCAGGGACACGTGGCGATGCCAGCCATGCCAGGACCTGCTCTCGTTGTGATCGAGCCCGAACTCGTTTTTCGCGGTTTCAAAGCTGTCCTCGATCGCCCATCGATGGCCTTCGACCGCGACCAGCGTTTCAATTGATGTTCCCGCTGGGCACCAGGTGGTGAAGAAGGCGAGGTCATCATCGGCGATGCGACGACGGATCAGTAGACCGCGCGTCCATAAACCATCATTTGCGCTGTTGAACTGCTCGGCCTCGAGGTCGGCCAATTCGAGATAACACCAGTCGTGCAGCCGCGGTCCTTTGGTTCCGGCTCCCGCCGACAAGCGCTTCCAGTCGGACGAGCGCCGCGTCCGGGCGAGGTCCGCGGCCGTGCCGGCGACCGGCGGTCGCTTGCCCCAGGATCGGAAGACATGAGAGCTGCTGACCCCGAGCACATAGCCTTTGCCTGCCCGCCGTAGCTGCTGTTCGATATCGCCAACACCGTAGACCGTAAAACCCACTTGAATGGTACAGACGCGGCTATCGCACGTGCGATCATTCTCGTCGCAAGCTTTGGTTTGGTCGCAAAGCCGACATCGGCAGGCACATATGCGGCTTCCAGACGATCTGGATCGTCGGTCCATTCCTTCGGAAGATACAACGCGCGATCGATGAACGCATGACCATGACGCGAAACGTAGGTAGCGAAGACGCCGATCTGGCAGTTCGTAATCTTCCCTGCCGAACCAGTGTATTGCCGTGCCACTCCGCATGACGCTTTGCCCTGCTTGAGAAAGCCGGTCTCGTCGATCACCAGCACCGCATCGTCATCCGCCAAATGCTCGATGACATAGTCGCGGACGATGTCGCGCAGGGCATCAGCGTCCCAATCCCCGCGACCCAGGATCGCCTGCTGCCGCCATGGGCCGGGATCGCCAGCCGCCTCCGCGCGCATCCAACCGGTCTTGCGCTGCTCATCTCCGAGCAGACCTTCCAGGAACTCTCGAAGCGACGCCGCCCACAACGCAAGCGTCTCCTCAACCGACGCGGCCCGCGTCCACGACATTCGAATCATGGTTGCCCATGGATTCAGAAGCCCGCAAACAAAGCAACTGTAATGCTAGCGAGCGTTTCACGGGCTGGCCGATATGATGCGGCTTCTCGCTGCGGATCAATCAGAACGCTTTGATCTTGGTAACAACGACAAGGGCCGTTTGCGCACGAGGTCAATCCTTCGCAAGACCCTTAATTCGAACTGCAAAGCCCGCCTTTACGCGGTCCATTATGACCATGGTCTTGAAGCCCTTGATGTCCGAGTTCCGATAGAAAAATTGTCGCGTGAACTGTTCGTAATCTTCCATGCTGCGAGCTGTGATGTAGAGGAGGAAATCGGCGTCCCCCGTTACGTAAAATCCATTCACAACTTCGGCCGAGGACTTAATAGCCTTTTTGAACCTGTCGATGATATCTGAACGCTCCCTCTCCAGATTGACCAGCACCAGCATTTGAATGGGCCTTCCGACCGCCTTTGCCGAAACGAGCGAGACATCGGCCTCGATGATACCTTGCGAGCGAAGCCGCTTCAGTCGCCGTTGACACGCCGTTGCAGAGAGCCCCGTCATTTCGCCAATCACATCGGAAGTAAGTCGGTTGTTCCTTTGCACAATCTCTAAGATGCGGGCGTCAATTCGATCATATTGCATATTGGGTTCAGCCTTCAGGTGCATTTCCTTCGCAAAACGCCGATGCATTGCAGGAAATCGTCGAGACAGCGGGAAAATGCAACGCAATATCCACGGTACATTAGTATCCTGAGTGGACTGGCAAATTCAACAAATGACCACGTGGACTTCATATGGCCTTTCAGACTATTCGCCACAAGGCACAGCCATTTGAAGGTCTTGCTGGTCGGCACCTGCAAAACTTGCGTCGGCGTGATTTTGTCGCGGGAGCTGCGCTCATCGATGGTCGTTGGATCGCGAGCGAGCAGCGGGACGTCGTGGTCGATCCGGCTAGTGGGGAAGAAATCTGTAACGTGGCCCGTTGCGGCGCGGTGGACATAAATACGGCGATTGCAGCAGCTGACCGTGCTTTTCCTGCTTGGCGTGCATTGTTGCCGGCGAGGCGAGGCGCGCTTCTTAGATCGTGGGCGTCCTTGATGCTGGACAATGCGGAAGAGTTATCCATTTTGGTGACAAGCGAGCAAGGCAAGCCGCTCGCTGAAGCGCGGCACGAGATTACGTATGGGGCGGGATTTCTTGAGTGGTTCGCTGCAGAGGGTGAGCGCGCATATGGTGAGACGATTCCCAGTCACAGGGCTGCCAGTTTGCTGCAGGTTCGAATGCAACCAATTGGTGTCGCGGCGGCCATTACTCCGTGGAATTTCCCTGTTGCTATGATTACCCGAAAGGCGGGAGCTGCTCTTGCGGCTGGCTGTCCGATCGTTGTGAAGCCTGCTCCTGAGACGCCGCTCTCTGCTCTTGCCCTGGCCAGATTAGCCGAAGAAGCGGGGGTTCCCGCGGGCGTGTTCCAGGTTGTGATCGGCGATGCAATTGAGCTCTCAAAGCCTCTGTTGCGCGATCCGAGAATACGGGCTCTTTCCTTCACGGGTTCTACCGACGTTGGCCGTCTGCTTCTGGAAGGGGCCGCCGACACGGTAAAGAAAGTGTCGCTCGAATTGGGAGGCCACGCGCCCTTCGTCGTCTTTGATGACGTTGATCTCGACAAGGCCGTCAAAGGGGCGATGGCTGCGAAATTTGCGACCTCTGGTCAGGACTGCTTGGCTGCTAACCGCATCTACGTTCAAAGAGGCATCTATGATGCTTTCGTCAATGCCTTTGCTGCAGCGATCGAGCAACTCAAGATCGGTCATGGTCTAGATCCCTTGACAGATATCGGCCCAATGACGAAGTTGTCGGTTGCCGAAAAGTGCAGGGCTCAAATCGATGACGCTGTGCGAAGGGGTGCCCGCGCAATATCCGCGGCTCAAGGTGCCGATCTATGCTCGCTCTTTGTTGCTCCCACTCTGCTCTGGGATGTCACGGAGGACATGCTCATTGCCAAGGAGGAGACCTTTGGTCCGGTGGCTGCGGTCCTCCCGTTTGACACGGAAGAGGAGGTCGTCACCCGATCCAACGCGAACGAAATGGGCCTCGCCGGCTACGTCTACACAGATAATCTGCGTCGAGCCCTTCGGGTTTCTGAGCTGATGGAATGTGGCATGGTCGGCGTCAATACTGCTTCATTTACGGGGCCGCCGATTCCATTCGGTGGATGGAAGCAGTCAGGGCTCGGTCGCGAGGGGTCGCGACACGGCTTGGCGGAATTCATGGAAATGAAATACGTCTGCTTCGGCGACTTGGCGGCCTAGGAGAGTTGGGTATGATCGATATCAAAAACATTGCAGAGCAGGATCGCTCCAGTGTTCTGCATCCCTTCACGCAGCTCAAGGATTTTGCGAGCGGCAAGCTCGGTGATCCGACTATCGTCGTTGGGGGAAAGGGCATTCGAATTCAGGATGCGACGGGACGCAGCTACCTCGACGGCTTTGCTGGCCTTTACTGTGTGAATATTGGATACGGGCGCACTGAGGTGGCGGAGGCGATTGCGCGGCAGGCCCATAACCTGGCCTATTATCACTCGTATGCGGCACACACGACCGAGGAGCTGGCGACGCTCTCGCATCGTCTTATACGAATGGCCCCTGGCAAGCCGAGCAAGGTGTTTTTTGGACTGTCGGGATCGGATGCCAACGAAACCCAGGCCAAGCTCGTCTGGTACTACAATAACCTACGTGGGCAACCTAAGAAGAAGAAGATCATTTCGCGCGAGCGTGGATACCACGGCTGCTCGGTGATCTCCGGCTCGATGACCGGCATGTCGTTCTATCATGATCATATGGACCTTCCTTATCCGGGTATTTTGCATACAGGTGTGCCCCACCATTATTGGGGCGCCGAGCCCGGCGAGACGGAGGAATCCTTTTCTCGTCGTCGTGCAGCCGAACTCGAAAAGTTGATCGTACAAGAGGGGCCGGAAACGATCGGCGCCTTCATTGCCGAGCCGGCACTCGGTACGGGAGGTATTATCCCGCCTCCGAACGGCTACTGGCGCGAGATTCAAGCCGTGCTCAGGCGCTACGATGTTCTTTTCATCGCAGACGAGGTGATTTGCGGGTTCGGTCGAACCGGCGCTGACTTCGGCAGCACACTCTATGGAATCGAGCCTGACCTGGTGACAGTTGCTAAAGGTCTGACCTCTGGATACGTGCCGCTCTCTGGAGCCATCGTTGGCGAGAGGGTCTACGCAGTCATCGAGGAGGCGGCTGATCGAGTTGGCGCATTTTCGCATGGATATACCTACTCGGGCCATCCGATCGCGGCCGCTGCTGCAAACGCAGTCCTTGATATTGTTGAGAAGGAGCGGCTTAGCGATCGCGCGCGGATCGTCGGCTCGCACTTCCAGAAACGTCTCAACGAACGCTTTGCACAGCTGGAAATCGTCGGCGAAGTGCGTGGCGTCGGCCTACTTGGTGCAGTCGAGTTCGTCGCAGATCGCCAGACAAAGCGGAGGTTTGATCCGCAGCTGAAGGTCGGGGCGCGCATCTCCAAGGCTGCGCGTGATCGCGGGCTTATTGCCCGAGCAATGCCGCACGGTGACATTCTTGGTTTCGCTCCTCCCCTCGTCGTATCCGAGAGCGAGATCGACGAAATTGTTGATCTCGCCTATCAAGCGACAAAACAAGTCATGGACGAACTCGCACATGAATCTGCGATTGGGTGAAGGCGGATCGAATGTGATGCCGAACTCGGGGGCCCGTCGCGGGCCCCCCTTTTTGGGTTCGAGCGTGTCGCCGCTTGGAGCGGCTGCGCGAGGCGACGGTGAACCGCTTCAGAAAGCCCGAAGGTCAGGCCGGCCAATTTGCCGTTCCCGCTATCGCGGATGGATTGGTCAGGCCGTGTAGTTCGACAGTTCCTATCGAACTGTATCGCCATAATGCCGGGTTCTAGTCGCGGCCCATCCTAATGGCCAGGAATAAGTCATGACTGCTATCCCAATCAATGGAAATGCGATTGCCGAGCGCATTCGAGCCCGCGTCGCGCGCGACGTTGCACTGCTTAAAACTCAACGCGACATTACCCCGGGCTTGGCTGTGGTCCTAGTCGGCAATGATCCCGCGAGCTCAGTCTACGTGAAGACAAAAGCCAGACAGGCGCAGGCCGTGGGATTGAAATCTCAACAGTTTTTACTTCCGGTTCACGTCGGCGAAACGGAGCTCTTGACGTTGATCGAAGAGCTCAACAGCGATGATTCTGTCGATGGCATCCTTGTTCAGCTCCCGCTGCCTGGCCACATCGATAGTTGGCGTGTGCTAGAGGCCATAGATCCCTCAAAAGATGTGGATGGATTTCATCCATACAATGTCGGAAGATTGGCGGCTGGGCGGCCAGCTCTTGTGCCCTGTACTCCGCTTGGGGTTGTTCATCTCATCAACACCGTCGTTAGCGATCTGAAGGGTCTCGATGTCGTTGTCATTGGCCGTTCGAACATCGTCGGAAAGCCTCTGGCAGTTCTGCTCGGCGATGCTGGATGTACCGTCACAGGCGCGCAGCTACAGACGCGAAACTTGCCAGACCTCTGTCGAAACGCCGACATAGTTGTGTCTGCCGCCGGTTATGCGGGACTCGTTCGGGGCGATTGGTTGAAGCCAGGCGCAATTGTCATTGATGTTGGTATCAATCGCGCGATCGATTCGACGGGCGCACCGAAACTAGTGGGAGATGTCGCTTTTGCAGAAGCAATCAAGCGAGCCGGTTACATCACTCCAGTTCCTGGCGGCGTCGGGCCGATGACCGTCGCGTATTTGCTCGCGAACACCTTGAACGCGGCGGTCTCCCGCCGGGGCTTGCAGCTGTCTATTGATCACGAGCGCGATCAAGTCCAGTCATCCTGCCACCGAGCGCAAGATCGTGCCGCCGATCTGCAGGCGGCAACTTAGAAGCCATTCGGAATATTTCACGCCAGCCGAGCAGCTGGGCCAATCCTACGCGGGACTGCGCTGCAGTATACGCCATAGCTTGCATCGGCTGATACCAACCCAAGCCCCTCTCTCCTGGCGAGCCAATCTCAGCTTTTCTTATCGCAGTGCGTATTCTACCACCGAGTGGAACTGGTCCATCCCGATCGGCACGCGTTCGCATCGTCTCAAACCAACATTGCCGTAAAAAAACGAACTCTCATTGGGCTCTGGCAGCCGCGGTCAATGCAGTGCGGTCGCGGGAAACAAGCGATCGCTCCCAGCGCTATCAGATCCCGCAGTGGAACCCCAAGGGATGAGTTCAGCATCGCAACGTGCGCGAAAGGCACATCTTGTTGGTGGCCTTACGCAGACGGAGCCTCTGGTTCGCATCCCGCGTGAGGACCCTGCGCTCCCTTGTCACGGGCCGATCCAACCAAAGCTCCATGGCCCCGGGGGCGCAAGATGCCGACGCCGCAAAAACGATCGTTTCATCCATCCGACGCAGGATTTCTGTTTCATGGAGGCTCACATCAGTCAAATTCAGTATCGCGGACCCCGTATTGTCTCCCTCAAGACAAGAGGCATTCAGACTAGCGGACGTCAGGCGCTGAATGCGCAGAGGGAGACCGATTTGCACAATTCCGTATACCTACGCGTCGTGTCGCATGCAAAACGCTGACAAGCGACAGTAAACCCAATCGCCATCTCACCAAGACGCTCGACGTCGCGCCGGTAGCTTGTGAGTTCGCAGCGGATACAAAAATCCCGCATCGCGGGACCCACGCACTCCAACTTCGAAAACACATCCTTCACTGATCCTAGGCTGCGCCTGACCGGGTCTGCAGCCATTTTTTCTGAGCCGTTAAATGCACACGAAGCTTCCATCCCATGCTGAATACGTCATTGTCGGCGGCGGCATCATCGGATTGTCCATCGCTTATCACCTCACCCGGCTCGGACATCGCGATGTCCTTCTGCTTGAGCGCGATCAGCTCACCTGCGGTACGACGTGGCACGCCGCTGGCCTGGTCACCCAGCTTCGAGCTAGCGAGAACATGGCAAAGCTGGCCCAGTATACAGCTGGGCTCTTCCAAGAGCTTGAGGAGCTGACCGGCCAATCCACGGGCTTTCGGCAATGCGGGTCGATCACTGTCGCGGCGACACCTGAGCGGCTCGAAGAGCTCAAACGGGGGGCGTCTATGGGGCGCTCCTTTGGTCTCGATGTCGATATCATCGATGCTGCAGAGGCAAAGCGACGGGTGCCGATGCTTGATGTGGCTGATGTGCTCGGCGCGGCATGGATTGCTTCGGACGGAAAGACAAATCCGGTAGACACAGCTCGCGCGTTTGCAACCGGTGCGCGGCAGGGCGGAGCGAAAATACTCGAACGAACGCCGGTGACGCGCATCCTGGTCGAAAACGGACGAGTCACCGGCGTCGAGACGGTGGACGGAAGTGTACGTGCGGACAAGGTCGTCATCTGCGCAGGGATGTGGACGCGAACGCTGGCTGCCGACCTCAATTGGACGGTACCGTTGCACGCGGCAGAGCACTTCTATGTTGTAACAGAGTCCATGCCGGGGTTGGCGCCTGACACTCCCACGCTTCGCGACCTTGATGCGTGTATGTATGCAAAGGAGGACGCGGGCAAATTGCTGGTGGGCTTCTTCGAGCCTAAGGGAAAACCGTGGGGTATGGAGGGAATTCCGCGTGACTTCAGTTTTGAGTCGCTGCCTGACGATCTCGATCACATTGAGCCTCACCTCGTCAACGCTATGCGACGCCTGCCAGGGCTGGCGAACGTGGGTCTGCAACTGAACTTTAATGGCCCGGAAAGCTTCACGCCGGACAATCGGTTCTTGTTGGGGCCTGCCCCTGACATCGCGGGCCTCTATGTGGCTTCCGGCTTCAATTCCTGCGGTATCGAGTCATCTGGCGGCGCTGGCAAGGTCATGGCCGAGTGGATGTCGACTGGTATGCCGGCAAGCGACTATTGGGAAATGGACGTGCGGCGCGCCATGCCCTTTCAGCGCAATCGGCGATATTTGCACGACCGTACCGGCGAAGCCGTTGGGCTGCTTTACGCCTTGCATTGGCCTCACAAGTCACCATCGACGGCTCGAAACGTGCGGGTCTCGCCACTGCACCATCGGCTCGCCGCGGCCGGTGCGACGTTTGGAGAGGCTGCTGGCTGGGAGCGGACGCAATGGTTTGGGCCAGCTGACGCGCCGGCCTACGGGCACGCCACATTTGGTCGTGATGGTTGGTTCAAGGCGAGCAGGGCCGAACATGAAGCAACGCGTTCCGAGGTTACGCTGTTCGACCAAACGTCATTTGCCCACCTGCTAGTGCAGGGGCGCGATGCGTTATCCTTTGTTCAGCGACTCTCGACTAATGACGTTGACGTTCCAATTGGACGAATCGTGTACACGCCATGGCTCAACGAGCGGGGCGGCATGGAGTCCGACGTCACGATCGCAAGAACCGCTGAGCATGAATTCCTAGTTGTCACCGCTGCCGTCCAGCGCGTCCGCGATCTCGCCTGGATGCGTCTGCATGCGAAACGTGCGGGACACGTCTCCGTGACTGACGTATCGTCAGGTTACGCTTGCCTTTCCGTCATGGGGCCACGCTCGAGAGAGCTTCTGATGCGAGTGAGTCCGACAGATTTCTCTGACGCTACATTTCCGTTCGCGACAGCCCAAGAGATCGAGATCGGTTATGGTATGGCTCTCGCCTTCCGAATGACCTTCGTAGGAGAGCTCGGTTGGGAGTTGCACATCCCGGTAGAGCAGGCGTTGGGTGTCTACGACGCGCTGGTTGCTGCGGGGCGCGATCTCGGCGTACGCGACGCGGGTTACGTAGCGCTGAACACCTTGCGCCTCGAAGCCGGTTACCGAGACTGGGGTGCTGACGTGAGTGACGAAGATTCTCCCCTCGAGGCGGGACTGGGATTCACGATCGCGTGGAATAAGAGCGATGACTTCATCGGCCGATCGGTTCTCGAATCGCAGCGTGGCCAAACTCCGCGACGACGTCTCGTGCAGTTCGCCGCGCCCGGAGCGGCGCCGCTCATGTTTGGAACGGAGCCCGTCTGGCGCAATGGATCGCCGGTAGGTTACCTGCGCTCAGCGGGCTACGGCCATACATTAGGCTGTGGTGTCGGTATGGGCTATCTACAATGCGAAAATGGGGTCAGTGCGGATTGGCTGGCGAAGGGAGCTTTTGAAATCGAGATTGCCGGCGAACGGCATCCGGCGATCGCATCGCTTCGTGCCTTCTACGATGTGAATCGCACGCGAGTGAAGGGCGAGTGGCGCAAGCTCGAAGACATTATTGCCCCGGAGTTGCTCCGAGTGAAGTCTTGAATGTCACCTCCGCTTTTCTTCAACGCCTCTCTCGAGGAGCCGCCATCAGGCGCTAATTGCCATGTGTGATCCTGCGTTGATTCTCGCCTTCTCTTGCCCTGATCGTCCGGGCATCGTATCGGCTGTCTCAAGCCTGCTATTTGGGGCCGGTTGCAACATCCTCGATGCTCAGCAGTTTGATGACACGGAGGCCGGTCACCTTTTTATGCGCGTCGTGTTCGCTCGTCTCAAACACGCAAAACCAGAAGCAGAGATTGCTGCCTTAGTCGAGGAACTCGCCCGCGGGTTCGCCATGAAATTCACGCTGCGGCAGAGTTCGGCAAAAAAACGTGTGATGCTGCTAGTTTCCAAATTCGACCATTGCCTAGTCGATTTGCTTTATCGCTGGCGGATCGGCGAGCTTCCGATGGAGGTAACGGCAATCGTTTCTAATCATGGTCGCGAGCATTTGACCTCCACCGATCTCGGCGAACTGCCATTCTATCATTTTCCTGTCATCAAACATACGAAGATGGAGCAAGAGACGCGAGTATGGGACCTCGTGCGCGAGACAAAAACAGATCTGGTTGTGCTCGCGCGATACATGCAGATCCTCTCGGACGGATTTTCTGCCAAGCTGTCCGGACGCTGCATCAACATTCACCATTCATTTTTGCCGGGCTTCAAGGGCGCCAAGCCCTATCACCAAGCATACGATCGGGGCGTCAAGTTGATCGGCGCGACGGCGCATTACGTGACCTCGGATCTGGACGAGGGGCCTATCATTGAGCAAGACGTCGAACGGATTTCACATCACGACACACCCGACGACCTCGTCCGCAAAGGACGTGATATAGAACGGCGCGTACTCGCCCGGGCGGTACTCCATCACCTGGAGGACCGAGTGGTCTTAAACGGCAAGAAGACTGTTGTCTTTACTGGTTGACCTGGGTGGAAAGTGCCGGCCGTGAGCCGTCGTTTTAGCGAAGGAGTCCCGAGACGGCGAGTTGGTTGGTATAACCGGCGACTTGATGCGGCACTTTTTGAGCCGGTAGATAGCAATTCGATGCCTCCGGAGGCGTGAACACCGAAAGGAGACAGCTCTTTCGATTCTCCGTAGGCACATCGCTGATAGCCCGGCGCGCCGCTTCAGAACCTCACTAAGCGGGCCGCTGGCATTGCCGGGATCTGCCCCGTTTCGCTACGACCGGGCTGCAGGTTTTTGCGAGCTTTGGCGCTTTCGAGCGCCCGACTTTCGGGATCAACATTCATGCTATTTTCGGCTGCCGAGTGCGGCGAGCGTCGGACCGCTTATCCCGAGGGGGAGGAGCATCGCTAGAGCATGTTGTTTTTGATCAGACTCTGGATTCCGAGAAGTCAAGGTTTCTGATTCAGGCATCCTGCTGGAGAATGGAGGCCAGCATGGATGACACGGCCCTATTCGGAAGATATCCGCGATCGCGTTCTGGCGCGTGCGGATTTAGGCGAGACGGTTCGATCAATCGCGCAGGCGCTCTGGATCAGCGCTTCCTGCATCAGCAAGTGGAAGAGCCTGAGACAGCAGACCGCGGGCGTCACTCCGGGCAAGATCGGCGGCCAGAAGAAAGAGGACTTTGTCAGGCGCCCATGCTAAGTGGCTGCGCCAGCGCATTCGGTCCGGCCCGTTCACCTTACGCAAGTTGACCGATGAGTTGACTCAGCGCGGTGTGAAAACGGATGTTCGGGCTGTGTGGACCTTTGTTCACGCCGAGGGCCTGAGCTTCAAAAAACACGATACGGGCGGCCGAGCAGGATCCTCCCGATATCTCGCTCGTAAGCACACCGCTGGAAAGCTCACCAGGGCACGATCGATGCCTCGCGCCTGGTCTTCCTCGATGAGATCTGGATCAAGACCAACATGGCCCCGCTGCGCGGCTGGGGACCGTGGGGCAGCGGCTTGCGGCATCCGCGAGACGATGACATTCATCGCGGCGCTTCGCTGCGATCACATCTCGGTACCCTGGGTCATTGATGGCCCCATCAACGGCGAACTCTTCACATTCTACGTCGAGAAGGAGGTGGCTCCAATCCTGGCACAGGGGGACGTCGTGATCCTCGACAATCTTTGGAAGCCACAAAGGCAAGAGAACTCGCGACATCATCCGCGCGAAGCGAGCGCACCTGCTCTTCCTGCCACCCTATAGCCCTGACCCTAATCCGATCGAGCAGGTTTTCGCCAAACTCAAGCACCTCATGCGAGCTGCAGAACCTCGGACCATCGAAGCGACCCGGCGCAAGGCCGGAGATCTCCTCGACCGAAGGAATGTGCAAACTATCTCAAGAACTCTGGGTATGTTTCCGTAAAAACAGCAGCTTTAAGGAACTGACTGCAGGAAGCGTATCGCCATTTGCGAACCAGCTATTCTGGGCCGCGTACAGGACCGCAGCACCTGCGATCCTCAGCCACGGCTCCTCTGAAGGAGCGAAGCAATGCTCCGGTGGCGCGAGGTGGTTAGATGTTCTTAGGAGCTTGCCCGGTCCTTGCCCCGGCCGCAACTTGCTCTGACGCGTGCTCATTGGCGAGCAGATGATGAGCGGCCATTCGCTTGGGACCGCCAGTTCACATTCAATCTTCCGATGGCGCCTCGATCGGAATCGCAAAGCCCGCCTTAACGCGGTCCATTATGACCATCGTCTTGACCGCCTTGATGTCCGGATTCTCATAGAAGAATCGCCGGGTGAATTGCTCGTAGTCCTCCATACTCCGGGAGGTGACGTAGAGGACAAAGTCAGCGTCTCCGGTCACGTAAAATCCATTGACGACTTCAACCGACGATCTGATCGCCTTCTTGAACCTGTCGATGATATCGGAACGCTCCCGCTCCAAACTGACCAGCACCAGCATCTGAATAGGATTTCCGACCGCTTTCGGCGAAACTATGGAGACATCGGCCTCGATAATTCCTTCGGAACGGAGCCTCTTTAGCCGTCGTTGGCATGCAGTAGCAGAAAGCCCCGCCATTTCGCCGATGACGTCGGAGGTGAGGCGGTTATTCTTCTGCACGATCTCGAGGATGCGAGCGTCTATCCGATCGTATTGCATATCTAGCCTGAATCCCCCCTGGTGAATTCCGCCGCAGAACTCCTGCTTCAGCAGAAATCGAGCCAAAGGGCCGGAAAGTGCGACGTAAATATCTCCGTGATATCAATATCCTGAATGCTTGGGACATTTCAACAGGGCTAGGGCAGGATAATTTGCTCATTAAGCACTTTGTGCGGCGCGGGGGCAACCGATCGTAATGGCCGGGCTGTTTGCAACTCAATTCGCTGTAACTGCTCTCTCGTTCTTGCGCTACCGCAACTCGAAATTCCGAAAACATCAATGTGACCAGCAGGTTCCCCATCTTGATGGAGCTTTGAGCGTCGCTCCGAGGGTGGCGTACAAAGCTGTGCGACCCTGCTAACTTCCGTGGGCCCCTCGAGGTCATCACCAAAAAGAGCTGCCGCAATCTGACCGACGGAGGTCCAGCCGTCTCTTTGCTTCCGGTTTCGAGCTCGCATTTCTGGCGCGCGATCGTGTATGAGCATTCCGGCGCGATCGCAGAAGCGCACTCCCGTCGCAAGATAAGTTGCTGCGCTTTGGCTTCGGATTTACAAAAGTTCTGGGCCGAGCCTGGAGGCATGTCCTACGAGGAAGTTCTGCGGCAATGCAGCCAAACAAGGCGATTGTCTGCACAATAGTCTTGGAAGTCGCTCGATCTTCTTCATCACGGCGGGGTAATCTCGCTCGTTCAGAAAAGTCCGACCAATGTGAAAGCCGGGACGAGGTTCTATGATCAGTCGCAGCAACGGTTTTCTGTCAGTTACAGAGCGCGAGGCAGTGATTGATTTGCGCCATGCCATGCATCGTGAGCCCGAGCTCTCGAATGCTGAATGGAAGACGCAGGAGCGGATCCGACGAGTACTGCAGCATTTCGGACTTGACGGCGGCAAGGTCTTTCACAACACCGGCCTATATGTCGACATCGAAGGAACGGCCAGCGGCCCGACAAAATCGATTGCGGTTCGCGGAGACATTGATGCGCTCCCAATCCACGAGACGCGCGATGATTTGCCCTATCGCTCGCAGGTCAACGGCGTCATGCACGCTTGCGGCCACGACGTTCACAGCTCTATTGCGCTTGGAACCGCGCTCGCCTTCCATCGGCAACGCGACAATTTTGCCGGCAAGGTACGCATATTCTTCCAACCGGCGGAAGAGGCGGAGCCGCTTGGCGGCCGCACGGTCCAAGATGAGAAGCTATTGGACGGATTCGACGGGGCCATCGGTTTCCACGTTAGTCCGGAAATTCCCGCCGGCATGTTCGGCGCGCGCGAAGGTGCAGTGACGAAAGCAGCTGACGGATTTAGGCTTACGATTACGGGCAAGATGGCCCATGGCGCCGCGCCCCACAAGGGCGTCGATGCCATTGCGATCGCCGCTGCCTTCGTCAACGAAGTACAGAAAGTGATCTCGCGCGAAATGCCGGTCGACGACGGTGCGATCGTCACGATAGGCACGATCAACGGCGGTGAAGCGATGAACATTATCTGCCCATCAGTCGTTATGGAGGGGACGATCAGGACACGCAGCCCCGAGCGTCGCGCGCTGCTGTCGCAGCGCGTGCGCGAAGTAGCCGAAGGCGTTGCAGCGATGCACCGCGGCCAAGCCGAATGCCTGATCCGCACTGGCGAGCCACCTGTCATCAACGATGAAGAAATGGTCAAGCGCTTCCGGCGGATTGTCCAAGAGAGCGTCGGTCTCGACGCGTTCACCGAGAGAAAGAAGCAGGCAGATGGCAGTGACGATTTCGGTTTCTATGCCGCTTGTGTGCCGTCGATCTATTTCTGGTTCGGCAGCCGTACGCCGGGCAACGAGTCGCATGTGCATACGCCTACATTCGGAGCTTACGACGACATCATTATCCCTACAACTGAACTCACCGTAAGATACATCATCGATCTGCTGAATTCCTAAGAGCGGCCGTGACCGCCTAGCGCGCGCTCGGATGGCAATAGCCGTTGATATACGTCTCTGTGCCACATGGTGGAAAGCTCTTTCGCGAGGGCGTCGTCTCCTATGCTGAATCCCACGCTGAAGGATCAGGCGAACGGCTGATCACTTCGACCGTCCGAGGCCGCATTTCGGTGGCAGGCGCCGTCGTTTTGCAGAATTTATTCGTTCCTCAGCTATTGATTGCGATCTTTAGCCGCTGATACCGCTTACGGTTTCAGCAGTGGCGGGCGGCCAATTGAGCCGGGGGCAAGGGGCGGAATCGTTGTGCGCCGCGGTCCTGTGATCGACGAAAGACCGGCTCGACGCTGAGGGGGCCATCAGCCCACGCCGCGACCATGTATCTGCTTGAGTGCTACAGGGGGCCTCTGCATTTTCAGCGA
Organism: Bradyrhizobium sp. 141; assembly: GCF_023074055.1. Lineage (GTDB taxonomy): Bacteria > Pseudomonadota > Alphaproteobacteria > Rhizobiales > Xanthobacteraceae > Bradyrhizobium. The sequence continues at coordinate 20,008 of NZ_JADPKR010000092.1, read as the reverse complement.
GCTTTTGTCATTCTCTGTGCTGCAATTTTTTGGGATGGTTTCGCCGGCCGCCGCCGAAGACAAGGGCAAGTCGTCGTTGCTGCTTGGGGGGCACGTACCAAGACGCCCTGCGCGAGGCCATTTCAAGCCATTCAAGACAACCACCGGGATCAAGGTCGTTGAAGCGACTGGCCCTACGATGCTAAAATTGCGCGCGATGCTAATTAAGCGGGGTCCGAAGTGGGACTTGCAGAATCTGTTACCAGGAGACTATCTCCAGCCGTCGAGTGAAGGTCAGCTACAGCAGCTCGACTATACCGCGTGGATTCATCGGTTTTCGCGCATTTTCCAAAGGATGTTATTCAGACCTTCGGGGTCGGAACGTTCATGTAGGCGAAAGTGATTACATTCAACACGAAGAGATACACACATGCCAATGGACCAAAGAGCTGGGCCGACGTATGGGATGTAAAGAAATTCCCTGGGCTTCGCACTCTCGATGCGGTAACACAAATGTCTCTCCGATTAAGATGGCGCTCTCGCTGACGGCCTTGCTCCGGAAAAGCTCTACCCGCTCGACTTCAAGAGAGCGTTATGCAGCGCTCTCCCGCATAAAGCCGAACGTCGTAAAGTGGACGACAGCTGCAGCCATGCAATCGAAGCGCTCCAGCGAGGCGGTGATTGGCCCTGCCACCCTCGGGCGCATTCAGCTGGCAAAAGATCAGGGACTCCTGTCGATTACGTCTGGAACGAGGCAATGACTGATTTCAGTTATTGGGCCATCTTGAAAGGGACAAAGAACTTCAAGAATGCGCTCAAGTTCATCGAATTCGCCTCACGACCGGAGAGTCAGGCAGCCCTTGTGAAACTGCAAACGCTGGGTTCCTTGAACAGGAAGGCGTTCAATCTGATCCCTGAGAGCCGGGCAAAGCTGCTGCCGACCTATCCTGAAAACGAGGCTAAAACTATAGAGCTTAATCCTGCTTGGCGGGCAAAGAAAGATGCCTCTGGAAAGAGCAACCTGGAAATCAACAACGCGCTTTGGAACCCCTGGATTCTCCAGCAGTGAGCGACCTCTGGCAAAAGATGAAGTAGGCACAAGCCACGGTGAGAAGAGCTGGGAAGCGTGATGCGGCGCGACCTCACATAACCCAATCGTCGCCGGGCGCGACCGCGATTCGCTAGAGTTGCGTGACCGCACCGCGCAGCTCACCGTGCGCTTCGTCTCGCAGACGATCTCGGCCACCGGCGACAAGGCCGGCAACATCGTCGACGGCAGTGCCGACACGGTCGCCGGCTCAAAGGCGGCGACTGCAGCACCACCGAGCGCCGGGCCGATGTTGCTGTATCCGACAGAGATGAGCATCACCGCCGCCAGGATATCGTGCCACTTCAAAATGTCGCCAACCGAGACCTGCCAGGCAGGAACGCGACGACATGTCCTGCCAGGAATGCCAGTCCGAGGATAAGCCAAGGATCCACGAACCCGAGCGCCAGAAGAACCGTCAGCAGCTGCGCTCACAATCAGCATCGGCCAGTCAACATGACGCTGCGCCGGCTGAAGCTGTCAGCGATGGACTTACAAAATCCGTCCACCGCCTAAATCTCTGAATTGTAGACGTCTCTTCGCTGGCGCCTGGCGCACAAGACTTGCCGCCGGAATTCGAATCACGGCATCGGCTTTTTGCAGAATTTCTACAGTATTTCTTGATCTTTGCCGTCATGCAGTATTGGCTTGCCTACATTCTCGGGGTGTAGCTACCCACCTTATAAGGTTAGGGCGGCAGAGGCGTGCAGTCAAAACAAGCCGCCTCGATAAGGAATGCAACAAGTTATTGAGGAGGGATCCGTGAAGGACACCTTTACAGCAACACTCTCGCGCCGCACCTTCCTTGTCGGGGCCGCCGCACTTTCGGCGCCCGCAGTGATGAAGCCCTCGCGGGTCGCTGCAAAGTCTGACTCGGTTACCTTCACTGCTTATGGCGGTACGTATCAGGATCTCCTAGTCAGAAATGTTTTCAAGCCATTTACTGAAGAAACCGGAATTAAGGTCAACCTTATTCCTGGACCGGAGCTAGCGAAAATCCGGGCTCAACTGCTGACGGGGAACGTCGAGTGGGACGTTTTTTTGGACGCTGGCGCCGGGGTTGCTAGTGGGTCAAGGCAGGGCTTTTGGGAGCCGTTGGATCCTTCTTTATTCAACGTTGAAGACATGGTGGTTCCCCCAAAAAGGGACCGCGTCACATATAATTTCTATCCTGGCGGCATAGCTTGGGATCCGGCGAAATTCGGCCCCGGAAAACATCCAGAAAACTTTGCTGATTTTTTCGATCTGAATAAGTTTCCCGGAAAGCGCGTTTTGAGCAACAGGGCCAATAATGTGATGGAGGTGGCGCTTCTGGCAGATGGGGTGGCCCCGAAGGACGTTTATCCTCTTGATCTAGATCGGGCGTTCAAGGCGCTCGATCGGATCAAGCCGAGCATTGCCTCATGGACGAATGCTACGCCGCAGACAATTTCTCTCCTGCAAACGGGCGAGGCCGATTTCAGTTATGCATTTTCTAATCGCGTCAAAGCTACAACTGGCCCTGGGGGCGGAACGCCGTTGGCCTTCTCCTTTGAGCAAAACCTAATCTACCCCTCAGATCTCGCGGTGCTCAAGAACGCGCCAAACAAGGAGAACGGGATGAAGCTTGTTGCCTACTTCCTGCGTTCGGAAGTTCAGGCACGAGTGGAAAGTGAAGCAGGTACGATTCCGGTGTCCAAGAAAGCCATCCCGTTGCTATCGGATGACGCGCGCAAGTGGCAACCCGATATGAACAGGTCAAACAATCTCATAAGCAACAGCGAATATTGGGCAGATAACTACGAGGCGGTGACGAGTCGTTTCAAGGAGTGGATCAAGAGCTAATCCGTTTGTCGTCTGTTTTAACGGGCCGTCGCCCGATATTTATTGCTCGAACACAATGGTTGTGTCCATGAGCCCTATTGGCACCCTGCTTGGCAGCCCTGCACGCGGGCGGTATTTGACTGCTCACCACGCTTGCGCGTCTGCTATGCAGGGGTCTATGGACCAGCTATACCTTCGGCTTAGTGACAACCAGTAAGACAGCTCTAGCCCTTATACTCTGCTGCACCCGCTAGCCTCCTGCGTGCCAGCGAAGCCTCTTAGGAACGCATATCTCGCCCCGGGCAAGCCTGGACGCGCACTATTTCCTAAAGGCTTTGCAGGCGAAAATGGATTGGCGCATTACGAAAATCCATGAGCGAGTTGGAGGTTCTGCGGCGCGACGGTCGGAGCAGTCGCGACCGCTCGAGTGCTCTCACCTGTGCTGCGTCGATGATCCAATCGCATTGAGGCAGACATCGGGAGCATCGATTTCACGAAGCAAGAAATTGGGTCTCGGGCAGAAGGAACGCTGGATTTCGGCGAGATATCTCATCTTTTTGCAAAAACAGATTTAGCAATTGTCTACTCGATGCTCTCTAGCTAACGGAAGTCCAACGACGGGGTTACACGCGCTGCCCTTCAGTCTGCCCAGCCGCGGAATGCGGGAGAATTAGCGAGACGGCTCTTTCCAAATTCAAGAGCTGGCCGCGATACGATGGCCCACAAAATGCAATATCCTCATAAGGAGAGCACATGACACGCGAACGCGTTCTGATCACGGGCGGTGCAGCAGGAATCGGCCATGCAACGGCAGAGCGCTGTAGAGCCGAGGGATACGAGGTCGTCGTTATCGATCGCCTAGGTGGCGACATCGTCGCGGACCTGTCCGATCCAGGATCAGCATCCGCGGCGCTCGGGCAAGCGCTAAAGGACGGGCCGATAACCCGTCTTGTGAACAATGTTGGTGTCGTCAGGCCAAATTCTGTGGAAGAGCAGAGTTTGGCCGATCTCGATGCCGTAGTATCGCTCAACCTCAGGTGCGCTCTACAATGCCTGCAAGCTGTTCTACCCGGCATGAAGGCCGCCCGTTTTGGGCGTATTGTGAACATGTCCTCGCGCGCTGCACTAGGAAAGGAATCGCGTTCTGCGTATGCCGCGACAAAAGCTGGACTGATCGCGATGGCGAAGGTCTGGGCGCTTGAACTAGGTGCCTTTGGCATCACGACCAACGCCGTCGGCCCCGGCCCGATCCAGACCGAACTTTTTGACCGGGCAAACCCAGCGGGAAGTCCGCCTACGAAAGCCATCCTCGACGCAATTCCGGTCCGACGCATCGGCACGGCTGCCGATGTTGCCAACGCGGTGACATTTTTTCTTGATCAACGAAGCGGCTTTGTCACGGGGCAGGTCCTCTACGTTTGCGGAGGAATGACAGTCGGGGCCGCCGGTAGCTGAAATCGCATTAGGCGCAACAGGTAGTTCGCCCGCCATTGCACTCACCTGAGCTGCCGGGTCTAAGATCACGCTGTTGCTCGGTGCTCGCACGGCGAGGCGATCACCTGTGCTGCTGATCAGCGGAAGTGTCCGGCGGTCAAGCCGGCAAAGCACTCGGAATCTCCAGCGCGCGGAGTGCAGATGATACCAACGAAACGTTGGAGAGCATCGCGCGTCGGAGCGAGGACATGGTCAAGCATCGCGAAATTCCCGTATCCAACGGGGAGTTCAAAAGGCCCGAGGATCGAACCTGTGAATTGAGCCGAAGTACCGATCTTCGTGTGCGGAGAGCATTTGCGCCAGCACCATCGGAGCTTCCTGCATGCTGCCTGAGAAGAAGGCATACTTGAGCGACGCGCATGGACTTGTGGCCTCTGTGGTTTTGAGTCTCGATTATGCCTTCCCGGTCTCAGCGGCGGTCGTGGCTGGATGCGAGCTACAGTTGCCCATGCCGCGTTTGCAATGACCGGGCTTCACTACGCTTCCGGCGCGATTAGGCGGCTCATCCTTCGAGCGCACGGACCCGAACGGGCGCTCCAGCATGCGGCGGATTCTCACGGGATGAGGGGCAATGTGGAAAGCCATTGCTTGCTGTTCTAGCGCGCCCTCAAATTGGGCCGAGCGGTTGCGCTGGCGCAAATAATCGAGCCATGTCGGGCAACGATAACCCTCCGTCCATAGCTCAGGATCGGCAATGTCGCGGGCGATTGACCAGCCATAGGCACCGTTGCGCTGACGTGATAGCTGCACGTCCTGCATCATGTTGTGAAAGGCTCGCGCATTCTCCGGCGCAACCCGGTATTCAATCTCCACCAGAACCGGCCCGCTGCGCGCGGTAAGAGGGAGCCGCACCTCGGGAACCGCCAATAGCTCGCTGTCCTCGTCAGGTGTGTTCGTGCGGGGCACTGGCATCCAGAATCCAAACAGCGCCGAAAGCACCATGAGTGCGGAGGAGACAAGCAGTGCAATCTCAACGCCAGCGGCATCGGTGAGCCGACCCCAAGCCCAACTACCGATAGCTACGCCGCCCGATGTCGATGCCTGATAGGCTGCAAGCGATCGACCCACGACCCAGCGTGGCGCGGAGAGCTGTACGCCGATACTGAACGACGTAAATGCGATTATCCATGTCGCGCCGGCCAGGACGAGTGCGATAGCGGTTAGAAACGGCTCGCGGCTCAGCGCTACGGCGGCGATCGCGCCGCTCATCGAGAGCGAACACGCTCGTATTGCGGCCTCGGCACTCATCCGCTTGCGCATCTCGCCCATACTCAGTGCCCCAACAACGGCACCAAAACCAAAGGCTCCAAGCATGATTCCATAGGTCTGCGCGCCACCATGAAGGAGGTCGCGAGACACCAGCGGCATCAGAGCTGGGATCGAACCAGCGATGACGCTAGTTATCATCGCGCGAGTCAGCACGACCTTGATTGAAGGGGAATTGGCAATGTAACGCAGGCCCGAGACAATGGCGCGGGTTAGCTGTTCGCGTGGGAACTTCGACGGCTCCACGACGCGCTTCCAAAAGAATAGCGCGATTATGAGCGGCAGATATAGCAGCGCGTTCAGTGCAAAGGCCGCGACCGCGCCCCCGGTCGAAACCACAATGCCGCCGATGGCGGGCCCGAAGATGCGTGCGATGTTGTAGCTGATGCCATCGAGTGCAACTGCTGCCGGCAAGGCGTCTGCCGGAACTCGTTCACTCATAGAGGATTGCCACGCCGGATTCATCAGTGCCATGCCACTGCCCACCACAAAGCACAACACAAGCAGAAGGTCAGGTGTGATCAGGCCGATAAGATCAAGCACCGTAAGCGCGGTGGCGCCGCAAAGTGCAATCGAGAGCGCAATGAGGATCACGACACGGCGGTCATGCATGTCGGCAATTGCCCCAGCCGGCATCGACACTAGCATCACGGGGAGCATCAAGGCCGTCGTGACGAGCGCGACCCTGTCGGCCGATGACGTCATCTCTGTCATAGCCCACGCCGCACCAACAAACTGGATCAGGATCCCCAGATAGGCGAGCAGGCTGGCCAGCCAAATGCGTCGAAACGCTGGAAACCGCAAAGGAGCGGCGATGCCGTCAGTGCTGAGCTCCTGCGGCGTAGCTGGATCGGTCATGTTAGACCCTACCTCGTCCACTTCGTTTGATGCTCGGCCGGACTAGTTGTGCATCACAAGCTCAACTCACACCAAATAGGCAAGGACGTTTTACATTTGCTCCGCTTTTGGCAACTTGCGTGAGAAAGCCTCGTGAGGCCCGCCAATATCATCCGTTCTCCCTGCATCATCCGTTCTCCCTGCGAATTGGTACTTGCCACCTCGCCTGCAACTTTCTCAACGGCTCTATAAAAGTGAGCGCCAAGCAGCTCCAGCCTTGCTATCCCGATTCCGGGTGGTACCCGAGGGTATCCAGCGGCACGGCGAAGCTCGCGGTGGTCAGTCACAGCATGTCCCGATCGGCAGGGTTTCGTCAGTGACATTGCTGCTCTGAGCCGTGAACGCTGCATGGACGTCAAGATTGCCTAGCGGGTCCATTTCGCCAATGAAGCTCTTGGGTCGACCCCCCACGTTATCCCCTCAACGAGGACAACTGCTGCAATGACGCTTGGAACACCGAAAGAACGCTCCTGAATCGAGTGGAGACCGCAACAGAAGGTAGAGAGCGATGGCGCGGATTTTTTGCGTTTTGGGCGAGTGAGCGATGAAATAAGGCGCGAAGGCATCGATCTCGGGGGCGAGACGCCGCATGAACTCTCGGACGTTTGAGTGCGAGGTCTCACTAACTGGTGAGTTCGGCTTCGAAACCTCAAGCGTGTGCGTAAATGCGAGCGCCTTAGCTGTCAGTTCGCTGTACACATCAGCCGCTGCGGCCCATGACGATCGTACGATACAGCGGTGATTGACTATGGACAAGCTCACTGTCTGGTCATCGAGCGCCCTCTCAATGGCGTTATCGCTGCCACAAACTGGCACGCCTGCGGCGCGTATTCATCCACGCCAAAAGAACGGGGCCTGCGGCGTGACGAACCCGAGCCCCGCCGCTGGCCCATCATCGACGATCCACTGGCAGTTGTTATTTCAAGTCGAGGAGGTTGAACGTCAAGGTCGCCTTCGGCCACAGCTTCGTCTCTCGCTGCGGTTTCTGCTCGGCCCCGTCGGACAGACTCAATTGCGCTCACGCAAGCTCACGCGCTTGGCGCGCCGAATTTGGCCGAATAGCGGATCCAATGCGTCAGCATCGACGACAAATTCGAGATCGATGCGCAACTGCTTATCAGCGCATGAGAAGCAACCGCAAGTACATGAGCAGGCGCGATGTCTACATTCTCTGGCTTGCGCCGCAGGTTGGCGCGAGCCGCGACGCTACGGTCATCGACAATGGCGCGTTCAGTTGCAGCTCAACCAATTCGGTCCTTCTCCGAAGGCGGCTCGCGTTGCGGCCGGCCCCCAACCGACCAACTTGAAACTCTGAACATGTTGGAGCCGTCGTTCCGCCACCATCACCAAGGGGCGCGTTCTGGACCAGCAAGGCGCTTTTTGGCAACTATGCTACGGCCGTCGGTGCGCCCGTTTACAAGCCCTTGCGCCGGGTTTCGTTGGCAAGAACCTGAGGCGCTCGAAATCGGACGGTCTCAGCCACGTGCCGTGCAGGCTCGGATGGTAGCTTACCAAAAAGCGCCGCCGCCGCAAACCAAGCGGACCAGCAGAAGTTAGGCGAATAAGGGCTGCTAAGAGCAGAATTTCGGCGGAATGAGGCCCTACATCAGAGGGACGCGGCTTTCAACTCTGGCTAAATTTACCCTTAGGGGACGACTTCTGGCCCGAACGATTGCTTGATGGGTGTGGCCGGAAAAGGGGGGGTGATGAGATCGGCAACTGAGCGGCTCTCGACTGGTCGCCCCATCCGACCAATTGGCTCGAGCTCTTGGACGCTAGGGGGCTTCGCGAGTTGCGGCCGATGGGCGTTCGCAGCAGTCTACCCATCGAAACGGCGCCGCTGGCGGGCGGCGTAGCCGATACTTCTAACTTGCCTCTTCTCGCTGCGGGTCGCTTCGTTACGCGTTCGCCCGATCGCGTCGCTTCAGCGCTGAGAATTCGTGTCAACTTGAATAAAGCGGAGACGATCATGAAGACACCTAGATCAACGGTCTCGCGCCGCTTCTTGCTTGCGGGAGCTGTCGGCGTACTCGCTGCGCCAATGGTGCTGAAGCCCTCGCGTTCCGCCGCCAAGTCTGATTTGGTCACTTTGGCGTTGCAGGCTTATGGCGGAAGCTATCAAGCGACCCTCGAGAAACAGGTGTTGAAGCCCTTCGCTCAAGAAACCGGAATAAAAGTCAATCTGGTCCCCGTACCAGACCTGTCGAAAGTCAAGGCTCAGCTGCTTACCGGCAACGTCGAATGGGATCTTTATGAAGGCGAAGGCGCGCAAGCCGCTTTCGGATCCAAGCAAGGATTTTGGGAAAAGCTGGATCCTTCTTTGTTTGACGTCAATGATATGTCTGTCGCGCCAAGGGGCGACAGCGTCTCTTGGGAGATGTATGCCGGTGGCATAGCGTGGGATCCGGAAAAATACGGCGCCGGAAAGCATCCGGCGAACTTTGCCGAATTCTTCGACCTGAAGAAGTTTCCGGGGCGTCGCGTCCTTCGCAAAGCTCCTTCAGATGTAATGGAGCTCGCGCTTCTCGCCGACGGTGTCGCGCCGAAGGATATCTATCCTCTTGATCTGGATCGGGCATTTAAGGCGCTGGACCGGCTTAAGCCAAGCGTTGCCTCGTGGGTGGAAGCGACAGCTCAAACAATCAGCCTTCTGCAGACGGGCGAGGTCGATTTCAGCTACACCTACCCCAACCGGGTCAAAGCCAACAACGAGCCGGGCGGCGGAAAGCCATTAGCCTTTTCTTTTGAGCAAAACCTATTGTTTACTGCAGATCTCGCAGTACTCAAAGGCGCGCCGAACAAAGAAGGCGCGATGAAACTTATCGGCTACTGCCAGCGCCCGGAAGTTCAGTCGCGGTTTCAGAATGAGGCCGGTCTCATTCCGGTGTCCAAGAAAGCCGTGCCGATGTTGTCGGCCGAGGTTCGTAAATGGCAGCCAGATCCTAGCAAACCTAGCCACCTCGTGAGCAATAGCTCTTATTGGGCGGATCACTACGAGGCGGTCTCGCGTCGTTTCAACGAGTGGATCCTGGGCTGAAATGCACTTCTGAACTGAACGGGCCCGTCTGGCCCGTCCCAAATACGCCATCACATACTGTCTCTGATCGAACCATCTGGGCTCATGAATCGGATTAGCATCATCCGCGCGCAGGCAATCTTCATGTCGCCGGCCGTCTTGGCCGCGACCTTGTTGATATTGCCTCCTCTTTTGTACGTCTTCTACACTAGCGTCTACGGACCGGCGTTGTCGTTGGCTGCTTACGGCCAGGTGCTGACAAGCAAGTTGTTCAGGCAAACGCTGACCACGACGCTCGTAGTGGCGGGATTGTCGTCCCTGCTGAGCTTACTTCTGGGCTTCGTTGTCGCACTCCACCTTGCTCGTCAACCCGCTCGGCGTAGAGCCTTTTTGACGGTGCTTGTGCTCCTGCCTTTTTGGACCAGTGTTCTGGTGAAATGCTTTGCATTTACGGTTATCTTGGGCCGTGAGGGGATCATCAACAGTATGCTTAGCTGGATCTTCGGTATTAAGATCCAACTGCCGCTCGTGCTCAACATGGTCGGCCTTCTTGTCGGTATGACCAATTTTCTCATTCCGCTCGTCGTCCTGCCCGTTCTCGCCAGCTTGCTCGCCATCGACAGCGCAATTTACCGCGCCGCCGCTATCATGGGCGCCAAACCCGCCCGTATATTCTGGACGGTGACACTCCCAATGAGTCTACCCGGTCTACTGGCCGGTCTGCTGAGCATCTTCGTGATGTCTCTAGGTGCGTTCATCGTCCCATCGCTGCTCGGCGGGCCACAAGATCAAATGCTGTCGAGCCTCGTCGCCTTCTACAACCGAGAGGTATTGGATTGGCAAAAAGCCTCGGCGATTAGCGTGGTGCTGCTCGGTATGGTTTTCATCTTCGCCGCTCCTCTGGCGCTTTGGCGCCGGCGTAAGCTGAAGGCGTGAGGTATAGGGACTGCTCATGTCAGATAACATTCACGACCCGCATTCACGTCGTTACCATGCCATGGGGACCGCGCTGGCGGTGGTTATCTATCTGTTTCTCTTGGCGCCCATAGTAGTAACGATCCCAATGGCATTCGGGCCGACGAATGCGCTGACTTTTCCGCCGGCAAGCTACTCACTCGACTTGTTCAAGATCTTCTTCAGTTCACCGGATTGGCTAAACCCGCTGTGGGAGAGCATCAAGGTGGCGTTGGGAGCGACGGCGCTGGCGATGCTTGCCGGTGCGCCTGCAGGATACTGGATCGCGCGCCACGAATTCGTCGGGAAGGGGCTCATTACCGCATTGATCATGAGCCCGCTTGTCATCCCAACGATTGTTGGGGCCCTCGGACTCTATCTCTACTTTTCGTATCTTCGCATCGGCGGGACAACGCTGTCGCTCGTTCTAGGGCACATCATAGTCACCTTGCCTTACGTCGTGCTCATGATCATGGCAGGCGTACACAAACTGGACCGCAACCTCGAATTCGGCGCGGAACTGATGGGCGCCGGACCAATACGAATGTTCTTTACGGTCGTCATTCCGCAACTAGTTCCGTCGCTCTTGAGCGCTGGTTTCTTCGCCTTCCTAATATCCTTCGATGAGGTTGTTATCTCCTGGTTCCTGGCCAGCAGCAACACGGTGACCCTGCCAGTGAAGATGTTCAGCGCTCTCGAATGGGAAGTCTCGCCCGTGATCGCAGCCGTATCCACTTTGTTGACGACAGTTTCGCTGCTCGCCTGCATCGTTGCGATCGCATTCAAGAAAGCGACTCCGGTCGACGCTTGATCCATCGCGGCAATGATCAGATTGAATACAAGGACGCGATTCCGCATGATACCTCAGGCTAGCAGAGAAGAAACCATTGAACATATCAGGCCAGATGACCAACGCGGCGGTCTACACGGAGGCCCAATATCTGCGCCTCGCCCATACACTGCCTGTGAAGGAGTGAGCCGGATGCGGGACGAGACCGTTCTTGGCCGTGATACCGCGCACGCGATCGCCCTGACGGGCATTTCGAAGATGTACGGTCTCGTGACGGCGCTGCATCCGACTGATCTCAGCGTGGACAAGGGTGAATTCCTGACCCTGCTTGGTCCATCAGGCTCAGGCAAGACCACGTTGCTCAACCTGATCGCGGGCGCGATCGGACCAACGACGGGCACCATCTTCTTGGATGGGCGTGATATCACCCAGATGCCTCCGCGGGACCGTGGGATCGGGATGGTATTCCAGAATTACGCCTTGATGCCTCACATGACGGTATTTGATAATGTGGCGTATCCGTTGCGGGCGCGCCGCCAACCTGCCAGTACGATCCGCGCCAAGGTGACGGAGGCGCTTGAGCGTGTTGGTTTGCGCGGCTTTGAAGATCGAAAGCCGCGCCAATTGTCCGGCGGTCAGCAGCAGCGCGTCGGCATTGCCCGTTGTATCGTCTATTCGCCGGCCATCATTATGATGGACGAGCCGTTGGGCGCATTGGACAAGAATTTGCGCGAGCAGCTGCAGAGTGAAATCAAGCGCCTTCATAAGGAGCTTGGAACAACGATTATCTACGTGACCCACGATCAGGAAGAGGCGCTCAACATGTCGGACCGTATCTGTCTGATGAGCGCGGGCCAGATCACGCAGCTCGGCACCCCGGATGAATTGTACTTCCAACCGCGCAACCGCTTCGTGGCAGAGTTCATAGGGGAATCGAATCTGATCAGCGGACGAACGAATGGCAATGGTCAATTGATGATTGCCGGCAATCGATCTATTCCTGTTCCAGCCGGCGGGTGGACGGATGGCGCGGAGCTCCTGGTCATGGTTCGCCCAGAGAGAGTGCAAATCTGTGACATGGATGAGCCCGTGAAAGAAGGCAGCAACGTCCTGAGCGGCGAGATCGGAACGACTTCTTTCGTCGGTGGTATGACCCGCGTGACGGTCCAGACCGAGAACGGCCTGAACATGACAGCTAGGATGGTGTCGGGGCGCGCGGAGTCGAGGCCGCAAGCTGGAGCTCGAGTGCGAGTTTGCTGGTCTTCATCCGACATGGTGGTGCTCGAGACGTGACGCTGCTTCCGAACCCGCGTCAATATCCGTTGCCTAGCCAGGCTCGTGTTGCCCAGAAATGAAAATGGGTCGTCCTTTGCTCAGCCGCATCGCCGGTCTTGCGACCGCACTTACCGGCTGGTGACGCGACATCTGAGATCCGGTCGCGGCGCAACCAGGCCAGGCGCGATGGTGCACAGTTTTGCGACTTGATCGTCCGTTGCGGATTGCCCCGACTTCCATCGTTGTAAACGTGCTCTGCCCATAGGCACTGTGCCCCTTGAAGTTGCTATAGAGTGGGAGGAGGCCCGATGTTCGACCTGGATGGAGTCCTTGTAGTTGTGACGGGTGGCGGACGCGGAATCGGGGCAGAGATTGCTTCCGCGTTCGCGTCATGCCGTGCCAAGGTCGTGGTAGCGGACCGGGATGAGGAGGCGGCGCGAGACGTTTCAAATCGCATAGGGGTTAATGGTGGTCATGCCTGGGGCGAGCGGCTCGACGTTGCCGATCGAACCGATATCGCGGAGTTCGCCGCTCGGGTTTACTCGCGTTATGGAATGGTGTCGGTTCTGATCAATAACGCCGGCGTTTTTGAGTTTGGACCTATCGATGGTGAACGGTCATCCGAAAACTGGGATCGACTGATGGGTGTCAATCTAACCGGTGCTTTCGAGCTGACCAAGGCCTTTCTGGAGCCGCTCAAGGCTTGCAAGGGATGTGTGGTCAATGTGTCTTCCGTCGTCGCTTTCACGAGTAGCTTCGGTCATGTCGGCTACACCACTTCGAAAGGTGGCATGCGGTCCCTGACTCAGGCAATGTGTCGCGAGTTGGCGCCTTTCGGTATACGGGTTAACGCGGTCGCACCCGGTTTTATCGATACACCGATGGGGCCCAAAAGCGATCCTGCCATGGCCCAGTGGATCGGTTGGCATTGTCCCCTCGGACGCTACGGCTTCCCAGGAGAGATAGCCTGGCCGGTCGTCTTTCTTGCGTCGTCAGCCGCAAGCTATGTTAGTGGGGTGACCCTGCCGGTCGACGGTGGGTATCTCACGGTATGAACATGGCTCGGCAAGTAAGAGTGATCATACTCTGTGCATGAACGTTGGTGGTGTGTTGCCACGCGGCATAGTTGTCTCCAAGCGATTCACGCTGCTGCCGCAGGTACCCTCGGATCAAGTCACGGTCGCATCGTGGGTTTGATTTCATCCTCGTCTGAGTTGTTTTAGCAACTAACAATAGCAGCCTCCGACGATCCTACGCGCCTTGCGCCGAAATCATCCTAATGGAGGATGTGAGATGAAGGGCCTCGGTTGACTTGGCTTACGAGCCGAACCTACTGGTCGCTCGATCGAAAGCGTCAGCCGGCGTGGATGCTCTCCCGAATGCAATTGTGACAAACGTTCATCCAGCTGATTATCCTTGATGGTCAGTCGATGATTGAGACGGAGGTAATCTGTCCAGGTTGGCGTGCGGAACGTTTCTATCCAATGAGAAGGTTCTTGAACGTCGCGCTGGAGATTCCAATGCCGAGCTCCGGCTCGGCTCTGTGACATTCGCCGTTCGGGCATGAGATCCAGGAAAGCCTCGACATTTTTCGCCGAGATCCAATATTCAATTCTCGCAACAATGGGGCCGCTTCTCGGCTTCAGATCGAGAGCAAGCTTCGGCCCGTTGAACCCATTATCTGATGGATAGAGCTCCAAATCTTGAGCTTCCCCGATAGGCAACACGAGACTGGCCGCGGCAGCCAGGAGAAGAGCTCCAGCCGAGCCCTCCAGCGCCAGGGAGAGCGATTGGTTCTCTGCCACGACACCCCAGAGCCAGCTGCCGGCCGCGATGCCCCCATACGTCGAAGCGTAATAGATTGAGAGGCTGCGACCAACAACCCACTGTGGACTAGCCAATTGCACGTTGGTGCCAAACCAGGACCAAGCTGTTACCCAGCCAGCGCCGCCCATGCCGAGTGCGACTGCGGCTGCTGCAACCGACTGGGTCAGAGCAAGGGATGCGGAACATGCAGCGCACGCGACACAGGCCGCAGCAATCAAGCGACCCTGAGATAGCACCCGTCTGAAGAAGCCGTTCCAGGAACCTGCCAGGAACGCTCCGGTCCCAAAGCCGGCCATTAAAACTCCATAAGCGAATGGACCCCCTCCCAATTGATCGCGAACGACGAGAGGCAGCAGCGCGAGAATGGCGATGCTTGCCAGACCGAAGAGCGTCCCCTGTGCCATAACGGCCCGAATCTCCGAAGACATCATCGCAAACCGCATGCCGTCATAAATTGCTGTGGTTATCGGCTCGCGCGGGAGAGGCGAGGAGCGAACCTTCCATTTGCAACGAGCTATGGCCGCAAGCGGCGCTGCGTTGCCTACCGTTGCTAGCGCGACCGCAATCAGGGGGGCAAATGAAGCAACAACTATGCCGCCGAGTGCTGGGCCGATGGCGCGAATGGTGTTAAATCCGGCCGATATGAGCATCACCGCCGCTGGAATGTCGCGCCGATCCACCATATCGCCGACCGAAGCCTGCCACGCGGGACCATTGAATGCGACGCCGCATCCTGCCAGGAAGCTGAGACCTAGGATACTCCACGGATCTACGAAGCCTGTTGCCAGAAGAACCGTCAACATCGCCGATGAGGTCGCGATCAAACAGCGGCCAGCCAACATGACTCTGCGCCTGCTGAAATTGTCGGCGATGGCCCCGGCAAAGATCGATAGAAGGAACGCGGGCAGAGTTGATGACGCCTGTACAAGTGCGACCATCAGATCTGAAGTCGAGATCGTCGCCATCAGCCAACTGACGGCAACGGTCTGCATCAGCGAGCCGACACTGGATATCTGGGTTGCTAACCAAACCGAACGAAAAATCGGATTCCGAAGTGGCGCTAGACCGGATGGCGAGCCTGGATCCGCAGCCAATGCGCGTCGCATGCTACTTCTCCCAAACTACCCAGCTCCACCTTTCGATTTCTCGCATCCTTGTCTTCATCTAGTCTCTACCTATCCAGCCCGGCCAAAAGCCGCGCCACGATGACAACGGCGGCCGCCCAACACTATCGGCTCCGAGCGCACAAAAACGCGAAAAGAAGCGATTTCTCGTTGGTTTTGGGCCGGCAACCGCATTCGATGTCGCTCGCGCTAAAATGGTATGTCATTTTTGTGGGTGGTTGGCCCTCTAGAGAACAGGTGTCCCGCGCTGCCATCGCATACTGCTGGATAGCGAACATTGGTCTGACTATCACCAGACACTCGTCAGGATCTGCGGAGAGCGCGTCCAGATCAACTATGCGCTATTCCGAAACGAGGTTATGTGCGATCTCCGGCCAATAAAATCCTATCTTCGCGTGAGAAACATTGGGCAATGGGCTAACAGATCACACTGTCGGGCGATCAGAAGCTGGCGTGACGTCCTCGTTCGCACGTTGCTCGACGACGCAAGCGGGCCTCGCAAAACTCGCGGTTTATCGGCTTACAGTAGGAACGCGAGACGTTCTACAAACTGGAGTGATCAAGGCACAATCACCATGCTTTCTTCGCCTAACGGGAGACTCGCAAGAACCCCGGAGGTGCCGGAATCGTCAAAGTGAGGCCCTGTTTGGCGCTTCGTCGTCTTCGACGCGGCAAGATAGATGTTCGCATTGCGGATGCTTTCGCGAACACCGGCATTCGTGGAACAGGCGAGCGAGGCGGTCGCTGATCAGCTCAAGCGCGCCAATTTCGGCGCGCCCGGCCAGTGACCTTGAGGATGCCATGTTTAGCTAGCCTCGTGTGCGCTTGCACCGCATACAGTGGAAGGCCCTAAAGATGTCACGCCTTGCGACCAGCAGCGCTGCAGCTGATGGTAACGCGCCGCTTCCATTGCAAGGAGCGCGCGTGCGTAACTTGATCGCCCGCTGCGGAAGGCCAGCACTGAAATTCGCCTCGACGATATCGAGCGCGCGCCGTGCCGGAGTGGGCCGCTACATACGCCTTGCGGGACGCATGCGGCGGATCGCCACGATCAGGACGCCCCAACGTGGATTTGGTTTGAGGAGAGCGCACCTTCATGCACCAGCAGGCCGATACCGCCGCCCGCGAAAGCATCTGCATCGCTGTCCAGAAACGAGAGCGAAACACCATCCGCTATGAAGCTGATCGTGTGGCCCTTTGCGCTGACACGCATAGAAATCGGTTTTCCGAATTCGACTTGAAAGGCCTTTGTGCAAGTATCTTGGTCTCCTCGTCGCGGACTCGGACAATTTGCATTTGTCCCTCGCGGGTTACGCGCGCTCCGTAGTAGCGCCGCAGTCCCTGAACGCGAACGGCGAAGCCGCCGTAATTGCCAAGATGTAGCATGATCTCGCCGGAGGCCTGATAATCGGTCCACTGGCGTGTACCGTGGATGATGATTCCTTCGCCACGATCCTGCGAGATGCGGAACGCCGACCATTTGAAACGCTTGGAGAAGAAGCTTGCGCCGTTCACCCAAGCCAAGTGCCAGAAATCGCAATCGGCCCCCGGCCGGCGCAACGTCTGACCAGGGCGGACCGTCCCAGCGCAGATAGTCGATAAGCAGCGTACCGTCCGGGCATACTGAACGCCATCTCCTCAAACAGGGCCAGCCATAAAAGGTATCGTGAAATGGACTGAGAATTTGTTCAAGCCTGCCCGATCGCGTCAGGAAGCCGGAAAAGACCCAATGTCGTTTCTTGGGCAAGCTCGGAAAGCTCTCCAAGCACTCTCTCATCCTTCCGTCGGGCTGTGACTAGTCCGTCTACGCCCGCTGCGACGGCTTCTTTGGCAATGGCAAAATCATCAACTAGAGCGAGCGCGCTAAACCCCTGATCAACGGCTGCGTGCAGCAACTCGATTTCCGCCTTCACTCCACATCCGAACTCCTCGAGGCTTGCTCGCATTTCGCCGTCGATTGCAGTGATGCTCGGGAAGTTGACGATGCCGCGGCAGCCCGCAATTTTCAGCGCCTTCAGGATGTCCTGATGGCGGCGGAATGGATCATGCGCAAGCACCCCCGCAAAGATTTGTCTCTGGGAAGTAATTCCATTCCTTAACCCAGCGAGCAGGAGGCCGTTGCTGTCGTGGATCGGAAGCAGCGCGATACTTTCGAAGACACCACCGTCCAAGCCCTCACAACAAGGACAGTAGATCGTAACGGATCCCCGCTGCTCGCCAGAGCACGTCGCCAGATCTGTCACGATGTTGATTGGTGGAGGAGAAATGGGCTGCACCTTCTGCCTGTGCGTATCTGCCCAATTTTACCCCAGTGGTTGTCGACACAATGATGCAAATAGAAGCCGCCAAGAGCAGGACTTCGGCGATCGCCGGCCTGAGATTGATGAGAATCGGCTTTGAGCCCTGCTTACACTTATTCAAAACAAAAAGTGTGGGGCGCGTGGGCAGAAGCATTTGCTCGAGCACGAGCCCAGCAGCGGCTGCGCTGAAGGAGGTGCAGCGCCTCAACTCCCTCTAAGTCTCGTCTCACTGGTGCACCGCCTCGGCACGGCTTCGCTTGCCGGGAGCGTGGTACCGAGAATTGGACCAAGTGGACTTGAAATTCTAAACAGGGGAAACGTCGATGCATAAACCCGTACAAACCTCTCACGCCGCTCATTCCTTGTGGGTACGGCCGGCGCAATTGCTGCACCCCTTGTGGTGAGGCCGTCGAGTGCAGCCGCTAAGTCCGGCTCAGTCACTTTCATCGGCTATGGCGGATCGTACCAGGATATCCTGATCAAAAGCGTGTTCGATCCGTTCACTGCTAAAACGGGGATAGGAGTCAACGTCGTACCTGCACCGAATATGGCAAAGATCAAGGCGCAACTGCTCACGGGCAATATCGAAGGGGACATTTTTCTAGACGCCGGTGCCGGAGTGGCTCACGGTTCAAAGGAGGGGTTTTGCGAGCATCTCGACCCCTCTTTGTTCGACGTCCAAGACATGGTCATCCCGCCGTACGTCGACAGAGTAACATACGATTTCTCTCCTGCAGGAATAGCATGGGATCCGGCGAAATTCGCCGCTGGAAAGCATCTAAGACCTGAAGAAATTCCCGGGGCGTCGCGCTATGAGCAACAAGGCGAGGGGTGTGATGGAGGCCGCGCTTCTCGCCGATGGTATGGCCCCGAAGGACATGTACCCCTTCAATCTGGCTCGTGCGTTTAAGGCGCTCGACCGCATAAAGCCGGGTGTTGCGTCATGGGCGGCAGCCTCTCCGCAGTTCATTATCCTTCTGCAGACGGGTGAAAGCGATTTCAGACAGCATCTAATCGCGTCAAGGCGACAACGGAGGCGGGCGGCGGCAAGCCTCTCGCCTTTATCCTTTGATCAAACCAAAATATTTTCCTCAGATCTCGCGGTGATCAAGGGCGCGCCGAACAAGGAGAACGCGATGAAACTTATCGCCTACTTCTTCCGCCCGGAGGTTCAGGTGCGGCTGGAGAGCCAGGCCGGTCTCATTCCCGCGTCCAAGAAAGCCGCGGCTATGTTGCCGGCTGAGTCTCGCAAGTGGCAACCAGATTTGAGCAGCCCCGACCATCTGATAAACGACAGCGCTTACTGGGCAGACAACTTCGAGGCAGTGACGAATCGTTTCAAGGAATGGATTCAGAGCTGAGCGCTCTTTGGGACAGGCTGTTCCGGCCTGTCCCAAAAACGCCACTCCGCTAACATTTGGAAAAGGGCCCGCGGACTCGATTTGAAGCGCCTCACGCCTATCAGATTGAGCCACCTCTTGCGCGTCTTGAATGCAGCGTCTGCAGATCAGGCTTACTCGGAACTCCCTGGGGACTGAGCCGATCGATCGACCGCTCGATATCGCCAGTTTAGCCGCGTGGCGGTCGTAATCCTCGGTGAACGGCCGAGATTGACGTTCTGACATTCGACACTTCTTGGGCTCTCTAAGCCTATTACAGGGGTCCACTCATTCGGAGGAGGTCCAGTAGCTCTCGAAGTGACTTGGTTCATCGGGGAGACGGGACGGCGAATGGAGGACCCGATAAAGCGGAGGATGATACGACCCCTTCAGGCAATGTTGCGCCAAGCGATGCAAAACGATATGTTCTTGATTTGCGGCACCGCGGTGCGGACAGCGTTTAGGTTCTGTACCTATAACCATTGAGCGTGTGCGTTTGTCGTGATTCAAGGTCCCAGGAGGACCTTGAACATGGCCCGGTACGATGTTTCGGAGACCGAGTGGCGTTTGATCGCACCGCTGCTGCCCAACAAACCACGGGGCGTGGCACGGGTGGATGACCGACGCATCATCAATGCGATCTTTTATGTTTTGAGGACGGGCTCGCCCTGGCGCGATCTGCCCAGTCGCTACGGGCCTTATACGACCGCCTATAATCGTAACCGGCATGAGGCCCCCACCTCGCCATCGCGAGGTTCGCCTGCGATACAGCCTGGCATGAGCTGATCGGTGGAGGTGAAGCGATGGCAAATGCCAT
>NZ_JADPKR010000041.1 GCF_023074055.1 Bradyrhizobium sp. 141 | reverse complement strand
GCTCTTGATGGCTGCTCATCCACCCCCTCCCCGCTTGACTCCCTCTCCCCGCCCGCGCAAAGCGGGTCGCATGAATGCCTCGCCCTCCCCATCCGTCCCGCCGGCCGGCTCGGCCGGGCTAGATGCGCTGCGGACGCTGCTGGAACGGCCCATTCCGGCGGTGATGGGAGTGCTCAACATCACCCCGGACTCCTTCTCCGACGGCGGCGAGTTCATCGCGCCCGAGCAGGCGCTCGCGCGGGCGCGGGCGATGATCGCTGATGGCGTCGACATCATCGATATCGGTGCCGAGTCCACCCGGCCCTACAGGGGCGCCAAGGCGGTCACGGCGGACGACGAGCTCGCCCGGCTCAAGCCGGTGCTGGCGGGCGTGGTTGCACTCGGCGTGCCGGTCTCGATCGACAGCATGAAGGCGGAAGTGGTGGCCTTCGCGCTCGATCAGGGCGCGGCGATCGCCAACGACGTCTGGGGCCTGCAACGCGACGCCGCGATGGCCCCCCTGGTGGCCGCAAGAGGCGTCCCCGTCATCGTCATGCACAACCGCGACGACGCCGATCCCGCCATCGACATCATCACGGACATGAAGACGTTCTTCCTGCGTTCGCTGGATATCGCCGCAAAGGCCGGCATTGCGCGCGAAAAAATCGTGCTCGATCCCGGCATCGGCTTCGGCAAGACCGCCGAGCAGAGCATGACCGCGCTGGCGCGGCTGCGCGAATTCGAGATGTTCGGCCTGCCAATCCTCGTTGGTGCCTCGCGAAAACGCTTCATCGCCTCGGCGTCGCCGTCCGAGCCGAAGGAGCGGCTCGCCGGCTCGATCGCCGCGCATCTGATCGCCGCGCAGCGCGGCGCAAAAATCATTCGGACCCATGACGTCGCCGAGACCTTGCAGGCCTTGCGGGTCGCGAACGCAATCGAGGGCAAGCAATGACCGATACGATCTTCGTCACCGGCCTGTCGATCCATGCCCGCCACGGCGTGATGGATCACGAGACCGAAGTCGGCCAGCGCTTCGTCATCGATCTCGAACTCTATACCGACCTGTCGGAGCCCTCGCGCAGCGACCGGCTCGCCGATACGGTCTCCTACGCCGACGTCGTGGCGACGACGACGGCGGCATTCAAGAACACCAATTACAAGCTTTTGGAGCGCGCCGCCGGCGCGGTGGCCGACGCCATCCTGTCCAACTTCCCGCGCATCCGCGCCGTGAAGATCACCGTGCACAAGCCGCATGCGCCGATCGCCGCGATCTTCGACGACGTCGGCATCATGCTGACGCGCTCGCGGCACCCCTGATGGCAAGCGTCCTGATCGCGCTCGGCGGCAATGTCGGCGATGTCCGCGCGACGTTCGCCAAGGCGATCGCGCATATCTGCGGCGTGGCGCAAGGTGCGCTGATCGCGCGCTCCTCCGACTACGCGACGCCGCCCTGGGGCGACGAGGACCAGGCCCCCTTCATCAATGCCTGCATCGAGATCGAGACCAGTCTCGATCCGCACGCGCTATTGTTCGTGCTGCAGAAGGTCGAGCAGAAATTCGGTCGCACGCGTGACAAGGAACGGCGCTGGGGCCCGCGCACGCTCGATCTCGACATGATCGCCTATGACGACGTGTCCTTGCAGAAGCCCGATCTGACCCTGCCGCATCCGCGCCTGTTCGAGCGCGCCTTCGTGCTGGTGCCGCTGGCCGAAATCGCGCCGGAGCGCGTGATCTCAGGCATTCGTGTGCGTGACGGCCTCGCCAGCGTCTCGACGCAAGGCATTGAGCGGCTTCCGGATACCGGTTAACCAAAAACAACCGTTTGCAGGGACGGTCCGCCGTGGCAATTTCGCCTGCGAATAACAAGATTTTCGGGAGCCCCTCGCCGCATGACCTCCGTGACTGACGACCTGCCGCTGGCGGCGGATTTTCCTCAAGCAACCGTCGAAGACTGGCGCAAGCTGGTCGATGGCGTGCTGAAGGGCGCGCCGTTCGAAAAGCTGGTCGGCAAGACCTATGACGGCCTGAAGATCGAGCCGCTCTATCCGCGCGCCAAAGGCGTTGCGCCGGTGGTGGGGCGGCCGGCCGCCGCGCCCTGGCAAATCATCCAGCGGATCGACCATCCCGATGCGGCGCTCGCGAATGCCCAAGCGCTGACTGATCTGGAGAATGGCGCGACCGGGCTCGCTCTGGTGTTCGCCGGCGGCAGCGGCGCTCATGGTTTCGGCCTGGAACCTTCGGCGGATGCGGTCGCAAAAGTCTTGAAGGACGTTCATCTCGATGCCGGCATCGGCCTCGAGCTCCAGATCGGTCCGCAATCGCGGATGGCGGCGATCCATGTCGCGGAATATGTGAAGAGCCGGGGCCTCGATCCCGCCGCCTGCGACATCCGCTTCGGGCTCGATCCGCTCGCGGCCGGCGCGGTGTGGGGCCACAGTCCCTATACCTGGGAGGAGATTGCTCCGGCCGTCACCGGCGCCATCAAGGGGCTCGCCGGGCTCGGCTTCAAGGGACCGTTCACCTCGGCCGACGGGCGCGTGATCCACGACGCCGGCGGCTCCGAGGTGCAGGAGCTTGCCTTCGTGCTCGCCTGCGGCGTGGCTTACCTGCGCGCGATCGAAGGCGCCGGCATTCCTCTGGAACAGGCGCAAGGCATGGTCTATGCGCGGCTTGCCGCCGATGCCGATCAGTTCCTGACCATGGCCAAATTCCGCGCACTGCGGCTCTTATGGGCTCGCATCGAGACGGCCTGCGGGCTGACGCCAAAACCGCTGTTCATCGCCGCCGATACCGCCTGGCGCATGCTGACGCAGCGCGACCCCTACGTGAACATGCTGCGGGCGACCATCGCGACGTTTGCCGCCGGGCTCGCCGGTGCCAACGCGATCACCGTGCTGCCGCACACGCTGGCGCTCGGCCTGCCTGATCCGTTCGCGCGGCGCGTGGCCCGCAACACGCAAGCCTTGCTGCTGGAAGAAAGCAACCTCGGCAAGGTCAGCGATCCTGCGGCCGGCGCCGGCGGCATCGAGACGTTGACCGCGCAGCTGTGCGAGGCCGCGTGGGCGCTATTCCAGGAGAGCGAGACAGCCGGCGGCGCCTTCGCCGCGCTTCAGCAAGGCCTGTTTCAGAGCAAGGTCGCGGCCGCGCGAAAGGCGCGTGACGCCAACATCGCAAAACGCCGCGACGTGCTGACCGGCGCCAGCGAGTTTCCGAACCTGCACGAGAGCGAAACGAAGGTGCTGAAAGCGACGCCGGTCGCGCTGGCACCGTATGGCGAGCAGAAATACAAGTTTGACGCGCTACCGCCGATCCGGCTTGCGCAACCGTTCGAGGCGCTGCGCGACAAGTCCGATGCGGCGCTCAAGTCGCGCGGCGCGCGGCCAAAAGTATTTCTGGCCAATCTCGGCACGCCCGCCGATTTCACGGCGCGCGCGACCTTCGCCAAGAGCTTCTTCGAGGCCGGCGGTATCGAGGCCGCGGACAGCGAGGGCTTTGCCGATCCGGCCAAGTTGGCTGCCGCCTTCAAGGCGTCCGGCGCGGCGCTTGCCTGCCTTTGTTCCAGCGACAAGCTCTATGCGGAACACGCGGAAGCTGCGGCGAAGGCCCTGCAAACGGCGGGCGGCAGACATATCTATCTGGCAGGCCGCCCGACCGATGCCGAGGCGGCCCTGCGCGCGGCCGGCGTCACCGGTTTCGTCTTCGCCGGCGGCGATGCGCTTGCGACACTGCAGGACGCCTATCGACCGGATGGAGCAGGCATGACCGACACCTCTAAACCCGTTCTCACCGGCGGCTGCCAATGCGGCGCAGTACGCTTTGGAGTCATGACGGCACCGAACAAGATTTCGATCTGCCACTGCCGGATGTGCCAGAAGGCCAGCGGCGCGCCGTTCGCCTCCTTCGCCGACATCAACAAGACGGACTTTGCCTGGACCAAGGGACAGCCGTCGTTCTTCCGCTCCTCCACCATCGCCGAGCGCGGCTTTTGCCCCGCCTGCGGCACGCCGCTGAGCTTTGGCCGCATCGACGGCGACCGGGTCGAGATCATGACCGGAGCCTTCGACCGCCCCGACCGGGTGATCCCGACGCGGCAGTTCGGCACTGAATCCCGCCTCGGCTGGGTGGTCGGCATCGCCAACCTGCCGAGCCAGACGACGCAACAGAATTACGGACCGGAGAAGATGGCGACCATCGTCAGCCATCAGCATCCGGATCATGATTGATGATATGGTTGAAGCCATGAGCCGCATTCCGAATTTCGCTAACGTCGCCTTCGAGAGGGCAACCACAGCAGCGCCCGCCGGCAGCGCCGACCCCTGGCTGACGCCCGAGGGAATTCTGGTGAAGCCCGCTTATGGCGAGGCCGATCTTGCCGGGCTCGACTTCCTCGAGACCTATCCCGGCATCTCGCCCTATCTGCGCGGCCCCTACCCGACCATGTACGTCAACCAGCCCTGGACGGTCAGGCAATATGCCGGCTTCTCCACGGCGGAGGATTCCAACGCGTTCTACCGCCGCAACCTGGCGGCCGGACAGAAGGGCCTTTCGGTCGCCTTCGATCTCGCGACCCACCGCGGCTATGACAGCGATCATCCGCGCGTCGGCGGCGACGTCGGCATGGCCGGCGTTGCCATCGATTCCATCTACGACATGCGCACGCTGTTCGCGGGGATTCCGCTCGACCAGATGAGCGTGTCCATGACCATGAACGGCGCGGTGCTGCCGATCCTCGCGCTCTATGTCGCGGCCGCCGAGGAACAGGGCGTGCCGCCGGAGAAGCTGTCGGGCACCATTCAGAACGACATTCTGAAAGAGTTCATGGTGCGCAACACGTACATCTATCCGCCCACGCCCTCGATGCGGATCATCTCGGACATCTTCGCCTACACCTCGCAAAAGATGCCGAAATACAATTCGATCTCGATTTCCGGCTATCACATGCAGGAGGCCGGCGCGACGCAGGACCTCGAGCTTGCCTATACGCTCGCCGACGGCGTCGAATATTTGCGCGCCGGCCTTGCCGCGGGCCTCGACGTCGACCGCTTCGCGCCGCGCCTGTCGTTCTTCTGGGCGATCGGCATGAACTTCTTCATGGAGGTCGCCAAGCTGCGCGCCGCGCGCCTGCTTTGGGCCAAGCTCTTGAAGCCTTTCAACCCTAGGGATCCACGCTCGCTCTCGCTGCGCACACACAGCCAGACCTCGGGCTGGTCGCTGACCGCGCAGGATGTCTTCAACAACGTGATGCGCACCACCGTCGAGGCGATGGCGGCGACGCAAGGCCACACCCAGTCGCTGCACACCAACGCGCTCGACGAAGCGCTGGCACTGCCAACCGATTTCTCGGCGCGCATCGCCCGCAACACCCAGCTGTTTCTGCAGCAGGAGAGCGGCACCACCCGCATCATCGACCCCTGGGGCGGCTCGTATTATGTCGAGCGGCTCACGCGCGACCTCGCCGCGAAGGCCTGGGCCCACATCCAGGAGGTCGAGGAACTCGGCGGCATGGCCAAGGCGATCGAGGCCGGCCTGCCGAAGCTGCGTATCGAGGAAGCTTCCGCCAAGACGCAGGCCCGCATCGATGCCGGCAAGCAGGCGGTGATCGGCGTCAACAAGTACAAGCCGACCGACGAGATGCCGATCGACATCCTGAAGGTCGACAACACCAATGTCCGGCGCCTGCAGATCGACAAGCTGACGCGGCTGAAGAGCGAGCGCAGTCAGAAGGACGTCGATGCCGCGCTCGCCGCGATCACGCGTTCGGCCGGTGAAGGCAACGGCAATCTGCTCGCGCTCGCCATCGACGCGGCGCGGGCCAAGGCGACCGTCGGCGAAATCTCGGACGCAATGGAGAAGGTCTTCGGCCGGCACCGCGCCGAGATCAAATCCATCACCGGCGTCTACAAGCGGGAGGCGTCCAGCATGGGTAACCAGGTCGAGAAGGTTCAGGCGCTGATCGACGCGTTCGAGGAGGCTGAAGGCCGCCGCCCGCGCATTCTTGTCGCGAAAATTGGCCAGGACGGCCACGACCGCGGCCAGAAGGTGATTGCGTCCGCGTTTGCCGATATCGGCTTCGACGTCGATATCGGGCCGCTGTTTGCGACCGCCGACGAAGCGGCGCGGCAGGCGGTCGAGAACGACGTCCACATCCTCGGCGTCTCCTCGCTCGCAGCTGCCCATCTCACCGCCGTGCCGGAGCTGAAGGCCGCGCTGAAGAAGCAGGGCCGGGACGACATCATGATCATCGTCGGCGGCGTGGTGCCGCCGCAGGATTACGATGCGCTCTATGCCGCCGGGGCCGAGGCGATCTTCCCGCCGGGCACCGTGATCGCGGACGCGGCGGAGGAGCTGATCCGCAAGCTGAACGCACGGCTGGGGCATAGCGAGGCGGCGGAGTAGCCGTCGCCGTCGATCTTCCGACAAGAAGGATTTTGCGTGATGTGTCTCGCGCCAACGTTCATGCGCGCGCTCGCTGTCGCCACGGTTTGCAGCGCGCTGTTCGGCTCCGCCCACGCGGCCGACCCCAAGCCCGACGCCATCATCAACAACAAAAGCATCGAGGCTCGTATCTTTCTCGACGACAGGATCAAGGCGGATGCGCCGCTCGCGGCCGATTGCCTGGCTGAAGGCAAGAAGTGGCTCGACAAGAACGCCTCCGAAGCCGCCGCCTCGCGCAAGGCCGATCCGCAGTTCTTCAAAGAAGGCGGTTGGGACTTTGAGCGCAAATATACGATCCGCTCCGTCGTTGCCGACCGCTATGTCAGCGTCCTCCGCAACGACTACATGAACACCCATGGCGCGCATCCCAACTCGGACGTGAACA
Source organism: Bradyrhizobium sp. 141 (assembly GCF_023074055.1). GTDB lineage: Bacteria > Pseudomonadota > Alphaproteobacteria > Rhizobiales > Xanthobacteraceae > Bradyrhizobium. Next base: position 29,775 of record NZ_JADPKR010000041.1, on the reverse strand, counting down.
CGATCCTGTGGGACAAGGCCGACAACAAGCGGATCTCGATCCGCCCGTTCTTCACCGAGACCGCCGACAACGGTGCGACCATGAAGGCGATGGTGAAGGCCATCATCACCTCGCTCCGAACCGAGAAGAAGAAGCGCGACGCCGGCGAGACCGCGACCGACGAATGGTTCAAGGAGCTGAAGCCGAGCCTGCTGAGGATCGGCGCGGTGACGCTCGCGCCCTCGACCGAGGCGGGCAAGAGCTCCGGCCTCAGCTTCCACTACCCGCCCTACGCCGTCGGTCCCTACGCCGAGGGCGCGTATGTCGCATTCGTGCCGTGGGAGACGCTGAAGCCTTACCTCACCGCGGAAGGCACGCGCATCTTCGGCGGCGCGCGTCCGAAAGGCGACGCGGACGCGCCGTGAGCGATCGCTAACTGGCCCGAGCCAGCGTCCGCGCAAGCGAATCCGTCCAACCGGGAATCCAGGACGCAAACAGGGCTTGCCAGCGATCAGCGTCCGCAGGTTCGGTATCGAGCGCGACCGACCATTCGATGAGGGTACGGTCGCCCTCGGTGATCGGGCGCAGATGCATGGTGCCTTGGTAGCGCGTCGGCGCCGGCGTCTGGCTTCCGTCATCTTGCGGATAGGGAAACGCTTCGAGACCGGCATAGGTCAGGGTGTGCTGCCGGTCCGAGTGATCGACGAGGCGTTGGCGGATCCAGTTTCCGAGATAGCAGAAGCGTCTGATGGCGCCGACTTCATCGCCGCGCTTGTCGTCTTCGATCACGCTCTCGCTCACGCCGTCGATATAAGCGGGATAATTGTTGAAATCGCGGATCAGCGACCAGACTTCGTCTAGCGGGCGGTCCAGCACGGCGCTGTAATAGGCTTGGGTCATCGATGGCTTGCCTTTGGCTTTGGTTACGCGCTCAGATTGACGGCGCGTGCGGGCAAAACCCACCCGATTTCCGACTGCCCATCCGACGGGCCTGCAGTTTTCACACAACACGTCGATCTCGTTGGTAGCGCTACCTTGCGGCGGCGCTGCAAAGCCGACTAGAATGTCGCCATTGACAAGAGCGCCCGACGTCACGGGCGCCGCTGGGAGGCATTCAATGTCCAAGATTTCGCGCCGCACCTTTGCGGCTTCAACGGCCGCAGTCGCGGCATCCGCCGCATTCGGCTTCAAGCCCGCGCTCGCACAAGCCTATCCGGCCCGTCCGGTCACCGTGATCGTTCCCTGGGGCGCTGGCGGCGGAACCGATGCGACCGCGCGCATTGTCGCCGCGCTGCTGGAAAAGGACCTCGGCCAGCCCTTCAACGTGGTCAACCGCACCGGCGGCTCCGGCGTGGTCGGCCATAGCGCGATCGCGACCGCTCAGCCCGACGGCTACACCATCGGCATGCTCACCGTCGAAATCTCGATGATGCACTGGCAGGGCCTCACCGAGCTGACGCCGAAGAGCTACACGCCGCTGGCCCTGATGAACGAGGACCCCCCGGGCATCCAGGTCTCCTCCTCCTCGCCCTACAAGACGGTCAAGGAGCTCGCCGAGGCGATCAAGGCCGCCCCTCCCGGCAAGTTCAAGGCTTCGGGCACCGGCCAGGGCGGCATCTGGCATCTGGCTCTGGTCGGCTGGATGCAGGCGATGGGCCTGCCCGCCAACCAGGTCGCCTGGGTGCCGTCAAACGGCGCGGCGCCCGCGATGCAGGATCTCGCCGCGGGCGGCCTCGACCTCACCACCTGCTCGGTGCCGGAGGCGCGTGCCATCATCGAGGCGGGCAAGGCGAAGAGCCTCGCCATCATGGCGCCCGCGCGCAATCCGGTCTTCAAGGACGTGCCGACGCTGAAGGAGGCGATGGGCATCGACTACGCAACCGGCGCCTGGCGCGGCATCGGCGCACCGAAGAACCTGCCGCCGGAGATCGCGACCAAGCTCACCGCGGCCCTGAAGAAAGTCTACGAATCCGCCGAGTTCAAGGACTTCATGAGCAATCGCGGCTTCGGCACTGTCTGGGGCGATGCCACCCAGTTCGCTGGCTTCATGGACAAGGGCGACGCCCAGATGGGCGAAGCGATGAAAGCGGCGGGTTTGAGCAAGGCGTGATCCGGTACTGCGACGCTCAGATCGCCTTTTCCCGCGCTTGTCTGCCGAAGCCTTGGCGAAGGCGGATGCGGGGGAGATGTCGAATTCGAGCTTCGCTCGAATTCGGGTGAGGGGGAGCCTTCACGAGTCCAACTCTCACCGCTCTCGCGGAGACTCCCCCTCACCCCAACCCTCACCCCGCAAGCGGGGCGAGGGAGAACTTCTCTCATAGGACTTCTCTCATGCGTCTTCCCGACTCCGTCACGGGATCGTTTCTCGTTGTGCTCGGCGCGGCGGCTGCCTATGGCGGCTGGATCTTGCCGCCGGTACCGGGGCAGCCGGTCGGCCCCAACGTGTTTCCGCTGGTGATCGGCACGGGGCTAGCGCTGTGCGGGCTCGCCATCGTGTTCGGGATCGGCCACTCCTTCGAGGAGGAGGAAGAGTTGATCCCGCTGGAGGACGGCCAGGCAGCCGCGCCGCCACCGCAAGGCAAGCTCTACGGCCTGCGCGCCCTGCTGCCGCCGGCGTTGCTGCTGTTTTACGTGGCCGCAGCCGACCGGCTCGGCTTCATCATCACGGCGGCGATCATGGTCTACATCACCTCCACCGCGTTAGGGGCCAAGTGGAAGCTGGCGTTGCCGCTCGCCGCGCTCTCGCCGTTCGCCATTCACCTCATCTTCGGCAAGCTGTTGCGCGTGCCGCTGCCTGCCGGCCTGTTGCCGACGCCCTGGTAATCCCATGTTGAAAACCCTGCTTGACGCGTTCGCGCTGATCTCCACCTGGGAGGTCATCATCGCGATGTTCGCAGCCTCCGTGTACGGCCTCGTGATCGGCTCGCTGCCGGGCCTGTCGGCAACCATGGCAACCGCCCTGCTCGTCCCCGTGACCTTCTATCTGTCGCCGATCGCGGCCATTGCGACCATCGTCGCGGCGTCCTCGATGGCGATCTTCTCCGGTGATATCCCGGGCGCATTGCTGCGCATTCCCGGCACGCCCGCCTCCGCCGCCTATGCCGACGAGGCCTACGCCATGACCCGCAAGGGCCAGGCCGAGCTCGCGCTCGGCGCCGGCGTGTGGTTCTCCGCCGTCGGCGGCATCGCCGGCGTGCTGTCGCTGATGATTTTGGCGCCGCCCCTTGCCGAGATCGCGCTGTCGTTCTCGACCTACGAATATTTCTGGCTGGCGCTGCTCGGCCTGATGTGCGCCACCTTGGTCGCGCGCTCCTCGCCGGTGAAGGCGATCGCCGGCATGTTCCTCGGCCTCTTGGTCTCCTGCGTTGGCATCGAGAATCCCGGCGGTGTGCCGCGCTTCACCTTCGGCATCACCGATCTGTTCGGCGGCATCGAGCCGATCCCGGCGCTGGTCGGCGTGTTCGCGGTGGCGCAGGTGATGCGCGCGATGCTGACGCCCGAGCCGCCGCCGCTGCCGCGACGAAAATTCGGAAGCATCATGGCCGGCCAGTGGAAGCTGACCAAGATGTATCACTGGCAGATGACGCGCGGGAACATCGTCGGCATCATCATCGGCGTGCTGCCGGGTGCCGGCGCCGACATGGCCGCCTGGGTCTCCTACGCGATGTCGAAACGCTTCTCCAAGGAGCCTGAAAAGTTCGGCACCGGCCATGTCGAGGGCCTGGTCGAGGCCGGCGCCAGCAACAATGCCAGCATTGCCTCGGGCTGGGTGCCCTCGTTGCTGTTCGGCATCCCCGGCGACACCATCGCCGCGATCGCGATCGGCGTGCTCTACATGAAGGGCCTCAATCCGGGCCCGACGCTGTTCACCGAGAAGGCGTCGAGTATGTACGCGATCTACCTGATGTTCATCATCGCGAACATCATGATGATCCCGCTCGGCATCGCCATGATCCGCGTCGCAGCCTATATCCTGCTGGCGCCGCGCTCCACCGTGATGCCGATCATCATGCTGTGCTGCGCGGTCGGCTCGTTCGCGATCGGCAACAACATGTTCGGCGTCGTCACCGTCGCCGCCTTCGGCGTGATCGGCTATGTCATGGAGGCGAACGGCTATCCCGTCGCCGCCATGGTGCTCGGCATCGTCATGGGCACCATGGTCGAGCAGGCCTTTGTCACCTCGCTGATCAAGTCCGACGGCAGCATCCTGCCGTTCTTCGAACGTCCGGTCGCGGCCATCCTCGCCGCCATGGCGATCGGCGCCTTGCTGTGGCCGGTGATGGTGTGGGTGTGGCGCAAGGTGAAACAGCCGCAGACGGCGGCGGCAGCATCCCGGTGATATCGGGCGGGCGGCCCTCGCCTGCCTCCCCCGGGCGTTGTAAAGCAGGGCATGACTGAGAAGAAGGCCTCGCTGGACATCAAGACCCTCGCCAAGGAGCTTCGCGCCGGCAGCCGCGCCGCACTGGCGCGGGCGATCACGCTGGTAGAGAGCCGGCGTGGCGACCATCAGGCGCTGGCGCGGGAGCTGGTGCAGATGCTGCTGCCCGACACCGGCAAGGCGTTTCGCGTCGGCATCACGGGATCGCCCGGCGTCGGAAAATCCACCACGATCGATGCGCTCGGCACTTACCTGATTGAGCAAGGCAACAAGGTCGCCGTGCTCGCGGTCGACCCGTCCTCGGCGCGCAGCGGCGGCTCGATCCTCGGCGACAAGACGCGAATGGCGCGGCTGTCGGCCTCGGATGATGCCTTCATCCGGCCCTCACCGTCCTCGGGCACGCTCGGCGGCGTCGCGGCCAAGACGCGCGAGGCCATGCTACTCTGCGAAGCCGCCGGCTTCGACGTCATGCTGGTCGAAACCGTCGGCATCGGCCAGTCCGAGACCGCGGTCTGCGACATGACCGATTTCTTCCTGGCCTTGATGCTGCCGGGCGGCGGCGACGAATTGCAGGGCATCAAGAAGGGCCTGGTCGAGCTCGCCGACATGATCGCGATCAACAAGGCCGACGGCGACAATCTCAAGCGCGCCAAGATCACCGCCGCCGATTATCGCGGCGCGCTGCACATCCTCAGCCCGCGGTCCGAGCATTGGCATCCGCCGGTTGAGACCTATTCGGCGCTGACCGGCGATGGCATCGCAAAAATCTGGCAGAAGGTTTTGGATCACCGCAGGGCGATGAACGCATCCGGCGACTTCGCCGCGCGGCGGCGCGATCAGCAGGTGAAGTGGATGTGGTCGATGCTGGAGCAGCGCATGCTGGCGCGGCTGCGCAGCGAGGCATCGGTGCGGACGAAAGTCCGGAAGATCGAGGCTGAAGTCGCTGGCGGCCATCTCACGCCCGCACTCGCCGCCGAGCAGATCTTGGGGTTGCTGCAATGAGCGAAAAACTCCGCATTCTCCTCACCGGTTTCGAGCCGTTTCCCGGCGCACCCTATAATCCGACGCAGCCGCTGGTCGCGCGGCTGGCGCAAGTGCGCCGTCCGGCGCTCGACGATGTCGCGATCTCCAGTCACATTTTCCCGGTCACCTATGCCGCGGTCGACCGGCAATTGCCGGAGGTGCTCGCGAAAGTGAGGCCGGATGCGCTTCTGATGTTCGGCCTCGCTGCGCGCACGCCTTACCTGCGGATCGAGACCCGCGCCCGCAACGCCGTCACCATGCTCTGGCCCGATGCCGCCAACACCCGCTCCAGCAAGCGCGGCATCGCCGACCACGCGGAGGCAATGACGTTCGGCCCGCACACGGCAAGACTGCTGCGCGCCGCGCGCCTGACCGGCATCGATGCACGGCCCTCACGCGATGCCGGCGCCTATCTCTGCAACTATCTGAGCTGGCGCGCGATCGAGACCATGAAGGCGGGTGGTCCGCAGCTTGTGGCGTTCATCCATATTCCCCTGCTCGCGCGCAGCGGCGCGGTGCGCCGCAAGGGGGCGCCGCGCATCACGCTGGAGGAGCTGGTGGATGCAGGAGAAGCGATGCTGATGGAGATGGTGCAGTTGTCACGGAAAGAGCGGAACACGCCGGTTTCGTAGGGTGGGCAAAGGCGCACTTGCGCCGTGCCCACCATCTCGTTCCATCTGCCTTCAGATCGTGGGCACGCTTCGCTTTGCCCACCCTACGGCACTTCTGTCTGCGTAAACATTTAACCCTACCGCGAACAATCCTCACGACCCCGGCCGCGCTGCGCTACCTAATCCGCGCGGACGCCCGCGTCCGCCGGAGGACGCGTCATGGACCTCAATCGCCGCCATCTCATCGGAGCTTCCACCGCCGGCATCGCCGGCGCGCTTGCCATGCCGGCCGACGCCGCGCGCGCCGCGCCGTTGACGTCCCTGCTCGGCCGCGATGCCACGCAATACGGCGTCAGGCCCGGTAGCAGCGAGGATCAGACCCGGGCGCTCCAACGTGCAATCGATGAGGCCGCGCGGGCGCAGATGCCGCTGACGTTACCGCCCGGCGTCTACCGCAGCGGGCTGCTGCGGCTGCCGAACGGCGCGCAACTGATCGGTGTGCGCGGAGCGACGAAGATTCTCTTCACCGGCGGCGCCTCGGCGATCCAGAGCGACGGCTCTGGCTCCATCGGCCTCACCGGCATCACCTTCGACGGCGGCAGCATTCCGCTGCCGACGCGCCGCGGGCTGATCCACGTTCTCGGCGGACGCGACGTCCGCATCGCCGATTGCGAGATCATGAATGCGGGCGGCAGCGGGATCTGGCTCGAGCAGGTGTCCGGCGAGATCTCCGGCAATATCTTCACTGACATCGCGGTGACGGCGGTGGTGTCGTTCGATGCCAAAGGCCTCAACGTCTCTCGCAACACGATTCTCGGCACCAACGACAACGGCATCGAGATCCTGCGCACCGCGATCGGCGACGACGGCACGCTGGTCACTGACAACCGCATCGAGAACATCAAGGCCGGGCCCGGCGGCTCCGGACAGTACGGCAACGCCATCAACGCCTTCCGCGCCGGCAACGTGATCGTGCGCGGCAACCGCATCAGGAACTGTGATTACTCGGCGGTGCGCGGCAACTCCGCCTCGAACATCCACATATCAGGCAACAGCGTCAGCGACGTGCGCGAGGTCGCGCTCTATTCCGAGTTCGCCTTCGAGGCGGCAGTGATCGCCAACAACACCGTGGATGGCGCCGCCGTCGGCGTCTCCGTCTGCAATTTCAACGAAGGCGGCCGCATCGCGGTGGTCCAGGGCAACATCATCCGCAATCTGATCCCGAAGCGCCCGATCGGCACCGCGCCGGACGACGACGCCGGCGTCGGCATCTACATCGAGGCCGATTCATCGGTGACCGGCAACGTGATCGAGAACGCACCGTCCTACGGCATCGTCGCCGGCTGGGGCAAATATCTGCGCGACGTCGCGATCACCGGCAACGTGATCCGCAAGGCACTGGCGGGTGTCGGCGTCTCCGTCGTTCCGGGCGCCGGCATCGCGCTGGTCAACAACAACATGATCTCGGAGACCCCGCGCGGCGCCGTGGTCGGCCTCGATCACGCCCGTGCCGTGACCTCGGATCTGTCAGCAGACGGCGCGCAACGGTTTGCGCAGGTGGTGCTCGGCGGGAATGCGGTGCGAAGGTAGACTTGGCTGACAGACGGGCCGTTCATCCTTCGAGGCTCCCGATGGGGCGCGACGCGCCCCATCACTCGCGCCTCAGGATGACGGGATACCCTGAGGTTGTCGCATCAAAACTTGACAACCCAAACACCGCCGTCATCCTGAGGTGCGAGACACGTGGCGCAACGCGCCACGTGGGGAGCCTCGAAGGATGATGTTGTGGGCATCTATGTCCTACATGCTGCGATGCGCGGATGGCTCGTTTTACATTGGAAGCGCGACCGGCGAGGACTCGTCAAAGCGCGTCGATGAGCACAATGCCGGTGCTTATCCCGGATATACCTATTCGAGGCGGCCTGTCGTCCTGGTCTGGTCCGAATATTTCGATCGGATTACTGACGGCATTCCCGCCGAGCGGCAGCTCAAGGGAGGGAGCCGCGCCAAGAAGGAAGCGCTCATTCGATCGGATTGGGAGGCCGTGAGCCAGTCTGCACGGCGACGCGGGGGAATGCCGAGGTCGAAGAAGTAAGCGCGGTCTGGCGGCAGACGGGCCGTGCATCCTTCGAGGCTCCCGATGGGGCGCGACGCGCCCCATCACTCGCGCCTCAGGATGACGGAACCAGAGGAGTGGCAGCCTCTCTTCTGCCCTCGCCCACCTCCTTAGAACGCGTTCCTGAGCAGCGGGTACTTGGCTTCCAGGCCGTCCAGGCTGAGGGTGAATTCGACGACGCGGTCGGGGGCTGCGACGATTTCGGCAGCGGGCGGGGCGAACTGCGGCAGGAGCGCTGCCATTGCAGCGGGCGCGGCGCCCGGCGGCCTCACAACAGGCGCGGTGAGCGGCGCCATCGTGGCGGGCGGGGCGAGCGGTGACCTTACGGCAGGTGCGGTGAGCGGTGCCCTCGTTGCGGGAGCCCTCAGCGGTGGCATCTCGGCAGGCGCGGTGAACGAGGCCATCGCGGCAGGCGCCGCGAGCGGTGCAGGCGTGGCGAACGGCGCGATCGGGGCTTCGGTGATCTCCGCCAGAACGTCCGGCTTCGGATCGAACCTGACCGGCACGGCGGTCTCGGGGGCGATGTGGACGGCCTTCGGCTGCACGGTCTGCGCCTGCTCGCGCGGAAACACGCGGGGCATCGTCGCCGGCGACCAGCCGAATGCGGGCGTCACGCTCGCAGCCGCCTCGGCGACGTCCCCGCCGGTCGCAAGCGCGCGCCAGGTCTGGACGGCCCGCTTGGCTTCCTGGATGTTTTCGAGGAATGCGATCTCGGAATGATAACGGCGCCAGCGGCCGGTCTCGAACATTTCGGACAGATGTTGCAGCCGCTGCTCGGCGAGAGCGCACCAGCGTGCCGCGATGTCGCGGCCAACGGCAACGGCGCGAACGGACGCGCAATCAGACTCTTGGCGATGTGTCATGAACCAGCCCGTCAGGGGAAAACACGGACGCGGGAGACGCAACGCACACGAATCAATTTAGACGCGACATGAATATTTTGTGGAAAAGTTTTGTCTTGTCCAGCAACGACACCGCATTCGTCATCAATCACCGTAGTCGTGCGGAGATTTGCTGTGTTTTCGAGTCAAGCTTCGCACAAGCATAACGGGCTTGCGCCGTGTTGCTCGAGCGACAGCCATGGACGCCGACGCGATCTTTCAACCGCAAGCTGAACGCTTTGCGAGACTTCAAAGAATCGGACGCCTAGATTGTTGTTTTGACGCGTTTTTTTGCGCGAACCGGTACCCACTGCGCTCGAAAACGCTCTGAAAAGAAAAGACCCGTCCGGGGGGACAACCGGACGGGTCGAGCCATATGGGCGCTTGGGGTGGATGGGCGCTCGCGCCTAATATGACTGATGGGGAGGGATGACCGCTCCCACATAATTTGGTCGTGGCAACTTGGCTGAACGTTCAATGCGGCGTTTGCTTTTTTGACCTTCGGTCCGCGCGCATCTTTGTCGCAGCCGCTATCGCGCCGCCGGCCTATCCGCCTGAGAAATCGTGGATTTATCGTCGGCACTCGACAGCGAGGGTTGTTCGATCGCGCGGCTGCCAGGTCCGTCGCGACGCGTTCCGGCATCTTCACGTTTTGTTGTACCGGACGCAGCCGCAACCGGCGTCGCACTGTTGGCGGGAACAGCCATGACCGCGGCGAACGCATCGGTCTGGCCGTCGCCGAAAAGCTCGTCACGCCCGGGGGAGCCGAGATCGCGCGCGGTCTTCGCCAGGGTCATGCGCAGCGCCTCCGGCTTCAAGGCGTAATTGCGCTCGAGCAGCAACGCCGCGACGCCGGAGACATAGGCAGCCGAGAACGAGGTTCCCGACGTCATCTGGTATTTGCCGTCCGGCGCCGGCAGGAAGATGTCGACCCCGGGCGCCGCGACGGCGATGTAGTTGCCACGGTTGGACGCGGTGAACAGCCTGTCCTGCTGGTCGGTGGCGCTGACCGCGATCACGTTGGGATTGGCGGCCGGATAGAGCGGCGGCGATTTGGCGCCGGCATTGCCGGCGGCCGCAATCAGCACGAGGCCGCGCGCGGCGGTCGCCGCGATGGCGCGCTCGATCACCGCGTCCTTTGGGCCGGCAAAGCTCATATTGACGATCTGCGCGCCGTGCTCGGCGGCGTAATTCAGCGAGCGCAGGATGATGTAGGAGGAGCTCTCGGCGCCGCCGTTGGTGCCGCCGAAGGCACGGATCGCGATGATGCGCGCCTCGGGCGCGCTGCCCATCAACCGGTCATGCGCTACGATGGCGCCGGCGATGCCGGTGCCGTGGATGTGCGGCCCCTCGGCGCTGCCGAGCGCATCGAAATTGTCGGCGACGGAATTGGCAAGCTCGGGATGCCTGACGTCGATGCCGGAGTCGATCACGGCAACCGTGACGTTGGCACCATGCGCCAGCGTGTGCGCCTGCGGCAGGCGGAGTTTTGTCAGTGCATATTGCGCAGGATCGCCTTCGCTCGGCGTCGCCGATTTCTGGTCCTGGAGCACATAGCGGAAGTTCGGCTGGACCGAACGCACGCTGGCGTCGGCCGCGAATTCACGCCGCACCGTCTCGGTGGGCCGGCCATCGGTGATGCGGAACAGACCGAACGTCGCCCCGATCAGCGGGAAGCTCTCCGAAGAGACACGCGTCAGACCGTGCCGGCGGGCCAGCTCGTCGGCATCGCCGGGCGACAGCGCGCCATCGATCTCGGCGACGAATTCGTTGGCGAAGCTGCGCGAGGTGACCGCAACCGGCGTGTTGTTGCCACGCCCCTTGCCGGCGCTTTTCTTGCCTGATTTTCCAGTGCCCTGGCCGCCTGCGATCGGCTGCCCTGTGCACTCGCCGTCAGCATCACGATTGGGTGCGCTGCAGGATGGATACAGGCTCGGCGAATAGCGCGCATAGGGCAGCACCGGCGTCGTCGGCCGTATGCGCGACGTCGTGGTGTGGGGAATGGCCGCCATCGTCCGCGGGCCACGGTCGACACTGACCGCACGGGCGGCAACACTGGGGGTGATACGCGGGGCGATGCTCGGAGAGATGGTCGGCGTGCGCGAGGGCACGCTGATTGTGGGCGTGCGCATGATCGCCTGCGCCTGCGCAACCTCGACGCCGAGACCGGCGGCGATCAGAAGCACAGCGCCGACCGATGAAGCGTAGGCCCCGGCACGCACCCTGCTCTCGGACTTGCCTGTCATCGGCTTAGCGGCGCGCCTAGGGCGCCGCGACGGCGAGGTTGACGAACTTCTCGCGCTGCATCTTGCCGAGCAGCGAAGCGAGCTCGTCCTGGCTCATGGCCTTGTCGAACTGGAGGCGGAACATGCCGCCCTTGGCCCCATCGACGATCGAGGCGTGGTAGCTGTCGAGCAGCCCGGTGATATCGGCGATGCGCGCCTCGGGCGTGAAGCGCACCAGCGCGCGCGCCGGCGCAGCCGTGCTGCCAAGCTCGCGCGTGATCGGCGCGCTGGTCGAGAGCGAAGCGGTCTGGAAGGTCGCCGGCTGATTCTTCATCAGCACGGCGCCGATGATTCCGGCCTGCAGCATGAGCGCGACGGCACCGAAGCTCGCCGACCAGGCCAGCGTGCGCGGCGACAGGCTCGCGAAGAAGGTCGCGATGCGCGCCGACAGCGGCAGCGAGCCGCTCGCCCGCGCCGGCTCGGCGTCGATCGCGGCGAACAGCTTCTGCATCGCACGCGTCGACGGAGCACCCAGGCTCTCGTTGAGATGGATGGTCTCTTCGTACTCGCCGCGGATCGCGGCATATTGCTTGGCAAGCGCGGGATCGCGCGCCAGCGCTTCCTCGACACGGCGCGCATCGCGCGCGTTCAGCGTGCCGGCGGCGTGCCACGGCAGCAGCAGTTCAATTTCACTGGGCTCTTGCTCCAGCATCTTCTTGCTCAAAGCCATCATGGCCAGCCTCGCTCAATGCCGGCTGCCTTCAGCAGTTCGGCCAGTTTCTTGCGCGCATAGAACAAGCGCGTCTTCACGGTGTTCTCCGGTATCCCGACGATTTCGGCCACCTCTTCCACGGACTTCTCGTGGTAGTAGACGAGATCGACGATTTCCCGATGGTCGGGCGAGAGGCCCGTCAGACACTCCCGCAACGCCTCACTGGTATCCTTTTTCTGCACCGCCGTTTCCGGATCGTCGGACGTATCCTCGATCGCGTTGGCGGCCTCTTCGTCCAGTTCGAAATCCTTCCTGCGCCGGAGCGCAGACAGGGCTTTGAATCGGGTGATTGCCAGCAGCCAGGTGGAAACGGCGGATCGGCCCTCGAACTTCCCGGCTTGACGCCAGACGTCTAGAAACACCTCGCTGATGAGGTCTTCCGCCGCCTGCTCGTCCCGCACGAGCCTGAGACCGAACCTGTAAACCCTGACATGGTGCCGCCCGTACAGCACCTGCATGGCGAGCCGGTCACCTTGAGCGATCCTGGCGATGAGGACCTCGTCCGAAGCCGCCTGTGTCACGCTCAAAGGCCGTCTCGCAAAGTTGGTCGGGTCGATACGGCGGACGGTTCGACGCGGGGGGCAAAATTGTTCAAACTACCGCAGTCATACGTGCGCCTGTGTGATCCACCCCACATACACGCATTTTTCTTTTCCCGCCCGCGGCCGTCGGCCGCCACCATCCAGATCGGTAACATAATACTGAGATACTTCCCTGCGGATGCCTGTCCGGCACAGGCGGCCCGACCTCATCCGGTTCCATAGCAGCCGGTTCCATAGCAGCCCTGCACGACATATGTCTCGCCAAGCCGGCCTTTGGCTCGATTGGACCGCAAACGGATGCCTGATCACCGGTAAAATTTCTTCCGCTGGCCTATGACCTTGTTCCGTGCTGCACGGTTCGGATTCGGTTTCCAAGGATACCAAACCTAAAGGCTTGCCACGTAGATTTTTACGCTGAGATCCACCACTGGCGGGACCATGAGCACGGCCGCGACGTCCTTTCCCGAGAGGAATGCCGCTGAGGTCGCGGATCTCGTCCTCACGTCCGAGGCAGCGACCCCCGACGTTCTGGCGCGCCGGGTCCGCCAGCGCCGCCAGATGTATATCGGCCAGGTGGCGAGCTACTCGCTGGGCGCCTCGGTCCTGCTGCTCTACGCCTATGGCGGGGCGGTCTCGATGGTCGTCCCGTCGCTGTTCTGGCTCGGCGGCCTCCTGGTCATCGGCACCTTCACCGTGCTGTCGGAAGCCGGCTTCGGGGACCGGTTCCAGGATCATTATCTCACCGTCTTCCAGATCTCGGCGCATATGGCGCTGCAGCTGGTGTTTCTGCTCGCAGTGCCGACGGTCGGGGTCGCGTTCCTCGCCGTGCTGTTTCTGATCTTCGCGTTTGGCACGCTGCGGATGACTTCGAGCCAGGCGATGGTCACCTGGGGCCTTGCCACCTGTGGGCTTGGCTTGGTCTTCCTGGGCTCGGACCTGCCGATCGGACTGCCGGTTACGACCCGCCTGGAGCGAACCGCCTCAATGCTGTGCTTCGTGCTGGTGATCGGCCAGTGCGCCTTCCTCGGGCTGTTCGGCGCCACCCTGCGCAAGATTCTGTACCGGCGCAGCATCGAACTGAAGGCCGCCTATCAGCGCATCGAGGAACTGGCCGAGCTCGACGAACTCACCGGCTCCTACAACCGCCGCTGCATCATGCGCCTTCTCGACGTCGAGATCGAAAAGTCGCGGCAGACATCGACGCCTTGCGCGATCGCGCTGATCGATCTCGACTGGTTCAAGCGCATCAACGACGCCCACGGCCATCCCATCGGCGACGAGGTGCTGCGCACCTTCGCGATCACCATGTTCGCCAACATCCGCCCAGCCGACAGCTTCGGCCGCTATGGCGGCGAGGAATTCCTGCTGCTGCTGCCGGACACGTCGGGCGATGCCGCACAGCGCATGCTCGAGCGCTTGCGCAGTATCGTCGCCGATCTCGACTGGAGCGCATTCTCGCCGGGCATGCACGTGACCATTTCTGCGGGCGTCGTGACGCTGCGCGACGTCGATACTGCCGACACGTTTCTCGCGCGCGCCGACCGCGCGCTCTATTCCGCCAAGGCGCAAGGGCGCAACCGCATTGCAACGAGCTGACCAATCCATTTCTTCCCGGTGCGATAGAAGCCGACGCCGGACCGAACGCTCCAGGACAGGGCAATGAGATCCAAATCCGCGAGATCATCCGACAATCTGCTCGAGGAATTGCAGGCTGCGCTCTCGCACGGCACCGTCGCGCGCCGGGTCGAGACGCTGCGCCGCGTGACCGATCTCTTCGTGGGCAACGCGGTGGATTATTCCGACGACCACATCCGCGTGTTCGATGACGTGTTCCAGTGCCTGATCGAGCAGATCGAGATTTCGGCCAGGGCGCTGCTCGCCGACCGCCTCGCACCGATCGCGGCCGCCCCGCCGAACATCATCCGCACGCTCGCGCTCGACGAGGTCATCGAGGTCTCCGGCCCGGTGCTGTCGAAATCGGAGCGGCTGGACGAGACGACTTTGATCGAGATCGCGCGCACGAGGGGCCAGGCGCATCTCAAGGCGATCTCGCTGCGACGGGTGCTGTCGGAGGCGCTGACCGACTTGCTGGTGACGCGCGGCAACGAGGACGTGGTGCAGTCGACCGTCAGCAATCCCGGTGCGCGGCTCTCCGAGGGAAGCCTCACCGATCTCGTCACCCGTGCCGAACGCGACGACGACCTCGCCACCTGCATCGGCCTGCGGCCGGACCTGCCGCGTCATCACTATTTGAGGCTCGTCGCCAAGGCGTCCTCCAGCGTGCGCAAAAAGCTTGAGGCCGCGCATCCGGAGCTTGTGGACGAGGTGTCGAGCGTCGTCCAGGAAGTGGCCCAGCGGGTCCGCGCCGCCGCCATGACGAGGCAAACCGAGATGGCCCGTGCGCTGGTGAAGTCGCTGCACGAGGACGGCCGTCTCAACGAATTCCAGGTCACCACGTTCGCCGAGCAGGGCAAGTTCGACGAAACCAATGCGGGGCTCGCGGCGCTCGCGGCCGTCGCGGTCGAGACCGCCGAGACCATGATGATCGAAAGCCGCACCGAGGGCGTGATGATCCTCGCCAAGGCCGCGGGCATGTCCTGGCCGAGCGTGCGGGCCATCATCGCCATGCGCGAGAAGCTTTCAGGCGGCTCGCAGACCGACATGCTGACGCTACGCGACGCTTACGAGGCGCTCCGCAGCTCGACCGCACAGCAGGTGCTGCGCTTCCACCGCATGCAAAAGAGCACGACGCCGGCGGCCTGATGCCGGCTCGCTAGTAGCGCAGGACTTTGGATCCCACCACTGCTCCGATCGCCGTCACCAGCGCGGTCGCGATCGTGTACCAGGTCGCGACGAACAGCGGGGAGTCGTCGGTGCAGTGCGAAGCGTAGAGCGTCGCGGCAAGGCCGGCCGATACCAGGCCGGCGAGCGCGCCGGCGAGCGCGGGGCGCGAGGGCGCGCCATGGCGCAGGCCGAACAGCGCGCCCGCGAGCAGCGGCAGCGACATTGCGGGAATCGCGAACAGGCACACCCTGGAATTCTTGCCCATCAGCCGCATCGTCATCGGCATGGCCGGCGCCATCATCGCCTCGCTGCCGATCGCAACCGCAAGCAGCCCGACCGGAAGCAGCAACAGCCAGCCCCAGCCACGCAGCAAGGCTTCGGGACGCGACAGATGCAGGCTGACGATGATGGCGGGGATCGCGAGCGACAGCGTCACCGCGAACTTCATGTCGAAGAACGGGTTGCGCATCGCGCTCATCACGTCGTGACGCACGCCGAGGAACGTCGCGAAGATCAGGATCGACAAGGGCGCGGCCACCAGCAGCGCCATGGTCAGCACGGCGCCGACGCGCGGCACGCGATGGGCGTTGTCGGCAGCGAGCGAGCGAATGAGTTGATCGGTATCCATGACTAGTGGTCCCGCAGTTTGGCAGTGATTGCTGCAAGTCCGCGATGCAGTGCGACCCGCACCGCGCCTTCGCTCATCGAAAACTTCGCCGCCGTGTCCTTGATCGAGGCGCTCTCGACCGCGATCGACTGCAGCACGTCGCGCTGGCGCTGCGGCAGCGTGTTGAGCTGGGTTGCGACCTCACCCGCGGAGGCCGTCTCCTCCGGTGCCTCGCCCGGCAGCGTCTCGGCGAAATCGTCAATGTTGACGAAGATGCGTCTGCCGCGTCGCCTGAGCGCATCGATCAGCTTGTTGCGGCCGATCGCGAACAGCCAGGGCGCGAAGGGGGCCTCGCTGTCCCATGTGTGCCGCTTCAGGTGCACCGCCAACAGTATCTCCTGCACGATATCCTCGGCCTGGTCCGGAGGTTGCCCGGCCCGCGCCAAGCCACGCCTCGCCGCGGCGCGCAGCACCGGCGTGACCGCCTTCAACAGGCGATGATACGCCGCATCATCGCCTGCCATGGCCGACCGCATCAGGCCGGTCCATTCGTCCTCACGTCCGCGCACGCGCGCCCCTCACCATGCAATTCGGCCGTTCGTTCAATTTGTTACGCGGGCGCCTCAAGATCACGAATTCGTGATCAATGCCGGAACTCGCAACCGATACGGCCGGAAACGTCTGCGACGGCTCATAACACCGTTCGGGTCGCCCCGCACCCGGCGGCCGGCTGCATCGCCCCGCTTTGCCCCGTTTTCGCCCGGTGTAGCGCGAAGATTCCCCTTTTCTGCCCCGCTGTCGTCACGCCCCAGGGTCTCTGTTCGTTCCCGGGACGGGCGGAATTGGGGAGATCGTCAACATGATGAAAGCCAGCGGGCGCGCGGCGTTGATCCTTCTTGCCGGCCTTTTCGTGCTGTTCGGAGGCGTTGCACAGGCGGCGCCCGACCAAGCCACAAACGGCAAATCGGACAGCGCGGGCAAACAGGCTGACACGGCCAAGCCGAGCAAGCACCGGCGCCATGAGTCGCGCCGCACCAATAGCAGCAAGACGGCACAGAAATCCGACAAGAACGACGCCCCGGCCGAGGAGCCGAAGGCCAACACCAAGGCTGACAACGACATGCCGGCCTCGAACCAGATGCCGCCGGCGGTCGCCAACGCCAATGCGCAGCTCGCCGCCGCCGATACGCCGACTGCGGCTGCCGCCTCCGCGATGACGGACCGCGCCAACGGCAATGTCCAGGCAGCGGCCGATAACACCAACGCCGCGGCTGCCGAGGGCCAGGTTGTCGCGCCCGATCAGCTCAACGACATCGACCGCGCCCTGCAACAGGACAACTCGCCGGCGCAGAAGGCGGTGATTGCTGCAACCGAGGCGCAGCCCCGGCCGGCACCGGTGATGGCAAGCAGCCAGCAGAGCTCGGCCTGGGACCAGAGCTCCCTGATCGGCAAGATCTTCATTGGCGTCGGGACGCTGCTGACGCTGGCCTCGGCCGCGCGCATGTTCATGGCCTGATTGCCGGTTCCGGCAGGACGCGCGTCCTGCGCGTCCTGCGTCCCCGGCCCCCTTGAAGCCCACCGCGTCAGCGGGCACATTGCACGCCCAATCAAAAGCGTGGGTGGAGCATGAGCACGTTCGAACACATCATCGTCGAAAGCATCGGGGCGGTCGGTATCATCAAGCTGAACCGGCCGAAGCTGCTCAACGCGCTCTCCTTCGGCGTCTTCCGCGAGATCGCAGCTGCCGTCGACGATCTCGAGGCCGATGACGCCATCGGCTGCATCGTCGTGACCGGCAGCGAGAAGGCCTTTGCCGCCGGCGCCGACATCAAGGAGATGCAGCCGAAGGGCTTCATCGACATGTTCTCCGAAGATTTTGCCGCGATCGGCGGCGACCGCGTCGCGCGCTGCCGCAAGCCGACGATTGCGGCGGTTGCCGGTTATGCGCTCGGCGGCGGCTGCGAGCTCGCCATGATGTGCGATTTCATCATCGCCGCCGACACCGCAAAGTTCGGCCAGCCCGAGATCACGCTCGGCACCATTCCCGGCATCGGCGGCACCCAGCGCCTGACGCGCGCGATCGGCAAGTCCAAGGCCATGGACCTGTGCCTCACCGGCCGCATGATGGATGCGGCGGAAGCCGAGCGTTCGGGCCTCGTCAGCCGCATTGTGCCCGCTGACAAGTTGATGGACGAAGTGATGGCGGCAGCCGAGAAGATCGCGTCGATGTCACGCCCCGCGGTCGCAATGGCCAAGGAAGCGGTGAACCGCGCCTTCGAGACCACGCTCGCCGAGGGCATGAGCGTCGAGCGCAACCTGTTCCACTCGACCTTCGCGCTGGAGGACCGCTCCGAGGGCATGGCGGCGTTCATCGAGAAGCGCAAGCCGGTGAACAAGAACCGGTAAGGTCGGCGAACGGTCAGGCTGGTGTAAGGCTCTGCCGCGTTCCCGCGCGCCCCCTGTGACGAAGCTGCAACAAGCACGGATTACATGGGGGTTTTCCCCGCGGCAGTTTGCCTGCGGGACCTCGGCTGGTTAAACAGTTAAGAGGCCACCGTCGGCGGGGGCGGACAGCCGGGTTAAGCGGGATTACATGATTGGACGTACCGCCAGAGCTGGTCGCGTGATGACGCGGCATCGATCGGGCGTGGGTCCTGTGCTTGCGACATGGACCACGCTGGCGCTCTGTTGCGCCCTGCCCTCCACCGCCTGGGCCGAAGCCCTGCCGGAGGCGCTGGCCAAAGCGTACCAGACCAATCCGCAGCTCAATGCCGAACGCGCGCGACAACGCGCCACGGACGAGAACGTGCCGCAGGCCCTTTCCGGTTACCGGCCGCAGATCGTGGCGAGCCTCAGCGCCGGCCTGCAATCGGTGCGCAATCTGCTGCCCGACAACACGATCCAGACCGGCAACCTGAAGCCGTGGATCATCGGCGTCACCGTGACGCAGACCCTGTTCAACGGCTTCCGCACCGCCAACAACGTGCGGGCCGCAGAACTTCAGGTGCAGTCGGGCCGTGAGGCGCTGCGCAATGTCGGCCAGGGCGTCCTGCTCGACGCGGTGACCGCCTACACCAACGTGCTCGCCAACCAGTCGCTGGTCGAGGCGCAGCGTTCCAACGTCGCCTTCCTGCGCGAGACGCTCTCGGTCACTCAGCGCCGCCTCAACGCCGGCGATGTCACGCCGACCGACAGCGCGCAGGCCGAGGCGCGCCTCAACCGCGGCCTTGCCGATCTCAACGCCGCCGAAGTCGCGCTTGCCGTCAGCCAGGCGATCTATGCGCAAGTGATCGGCAATTCACCGTCGCAGCTTCGGCCCGCCGAGGTCGTCGACCGTTATCTGCCGAAGAGCCGCGAAGACGCCATGACGATGGCGATCCGCCAGCATCCGGCGGTGATGGCCGCCAGCTTCGACGTCGACGTCGCCTCCACCAACATCCGCATCGCGGAAGGCGCGCTGCTGCCGAGTGCCACCATCCAGGGCAGCGCCAGCAAGAGCCGCAACAACGACCCGACGCTCGGCACCTTCGCCGAGGATCAGGCTTCGATCGTCGCCAACGTCACCGCGCCGATCTACGACGGCGGCCAGGCCGCCGCGCAGACCCGGCAGGCCAAGGAGATCACGGCGCAGAGCCGGCTCGTGCTCGACCAGGTGCGCAACCAGGCGCGCACGGCGGCGGTCAGCGCCTGGGTTGCCAATGAGGGCGCCAAGATCACGGTCTCGGCTTCGGAGTCCGAAGTGAAAGCCGCGACCGTCGCGCTGCAGGGCGTGCAGCGCGAGGCCGCCGGCGGCCAGCGCACGACGGTGGACGTCTTGAACTCGCAGGCCGATTTGATCCAGGCCAAGGCCCGCCTGATCGGCGCGCTGCGCGACCGCGTCATCGCCTCCTACACGCTGCTCAGCGCCACGGGCCATCTCGACGTCAAGACACTGAGCCTGAACACGCCGGACTACCTGCCCGAGGTGCACTACCACCAGGTCCGCGACGCCTGGCACGGCCTGCGCACGCCGTCGGGGCAGTAGTTTCAAATCATCTGGGCAGAGCCGATGAAAAGCCGCCGCATCCATCTGATGGGCGCTTCGGGCGCCGGCGTGACGACGCTCGGTCGCGCGCTCGCGGGCCGGCTTGCCCTGCCGCATCACGACAGCGACGACTATTTCTGGCTGCCGACGGTGCCGCCCTATCAGACGACGCGGCCACCATCGGACCGCCTGCGCCTGATGCGCGAGATGTTCTTGCCGCGTCTCGACTGGGTGCTGAGTGGAACCGTCACCGGCTGGGGCGACGAGCTCGTTCCATTGTTCGATCTTGTCGTCTTCGTGACTACACCGCGCGATCTTCGCATGCAGCGCCTACGCACCCGCGAAGCTGCACATTTCGGCGGGGACGCCGTAGCGCCGGGCGGCTGGCGCCATGAGGAGACCGAATCCTTTGTCGGATGGGCTTCACACTATGAAGCCGGCGATCGCGAAGGCCGCAGTCTCGCAAAAGATGAAGCGTGGCTCGCGGCCCTACCCTGCCCGGTCGTGCGCGTTGACGGCTCACGCCTGCTGGCCGACCTTGTCGAGCAGCTATGCAACGAGGCGCAGCGGCTGCCGGGCTGATGTGATACTGTCCGGCTCCACTGCCAAACAACAAAAATAGGGAGAGAAATCGTGCTCAACCGACGCAGCGTCCTGCTTGCCTCCCTCGCCGCCGGAGTAGCCATGACCAACAGAGCCCACGCCCGGGCCGTGCAGCCTGCGACACCGGTCAATTTCGACGTCCCGCCGCACGCCTGCGACTGCCACACCCATATCCACGGCGATCCCGAAAAGTTTCCGTTCTTCGCCGGGCGCGTCTACACGCCCGAGCCGGCCTCTCCGGAGGAGATGGCCGCACTGCACAAGGCGCTGCATGTCGAACGCGTGGTGATCGTCACCCCCAGCGTCTACGGCACCGACAATTCGTCGACCTTGTTCGGCATGAAAGCCCGCGGCGCGACTGCACGCGGCGTCGCCGTGATCGACGACAAGACACCGGAGAACGCGCTCGACACGATGCATCAGGACGGTTTCCGCGGCACCCGCCTCAATCTTGCGACCGGCGGCGTCAACGATCCCAATGTCGGACGCCCGCGCTTCACCGCCGCAGTCGAGCGCATGAAGGCGCGCGGCTGGCACGTGCAGCTCTACACCACGCTTGCCATGATCTCGGCGATCAAGGACCTCGTGGAGGCGGCGCCGGTGCCGGTCGTGTTCGACCATTTCGGCGGCCTCGAAGCATCGCGGGGCCTGGAGCAGCCGGGCTTCTCCGATCTCGTCGCGCTGGTGAAGTCCGGTAAGGCCTATGTCAAGATTTCGGGCGCCTACCGGTCGTCGAAGCTCGCGCCAGATTATCAGGACATGGTGCCGTTCGCGCAGGCCCTGATCGCGGCGAACCCCGATCGCATCGTCTGGGGCACCGACTGGCCGCATCCGGATTCGAGCCGCGTCGAGGGACGCAAGGCAACCGACATCGCGCCGCTCTACCAGATCGACGACGGGCGCCTGCTCAATCAGCTTCCGGTCTGGGCGCCGGATGCGAGCGTGCGGAAGAAGATCCTGGTCGACAATCCGGCGCGGCTCTACGGATTCTGATTCGCGACGCACGATCTCGTCGCAGCTCGCGGCAAAGTGGAACTTGATTCCACATCGCGCAATGGAACCGTTGTAACGAGAGCATAACGTTGCAAGAGGACACAACGCGACGTCGCCTCACAAGAACGTGTCTGCATTCCGATTCCGTTTTCACCCTTTCGGTTGAGGCGACGATTCCGTTTGGCCGGTACCTACACGCACAGATTTCATTTGTTTGTGCGGTCGCATGTCTCGTCGCATTATCTCGCCGCGCTTTTGTCCGGCGTCGGAATTGGTTTCACCGTCGCCGCTCCCATCGGGCCAATGGGCCTGTTGTGCATTCAGCGCACCTTGGCATCGGGAATCGCAACAGGGCTCGCGACGGGCTTCGGTGCGGCGACCGTCCATCTCACCTACAGCGCCTTTGCGGTGTTGGGACTTGGCTCGCTTGCGCAGCCTTGGGTCGAGGCCAATGCGGTGGGATTCGGAATCGTCTCAGCGCTCACGCTGCTATGGTTCGCGATCCGAACACATCGATGTTCCATCGTGCTCGAGGACGTCGGTGAGATCGACAGAGTGCGTCTGGCACGTGCCTATCTCAGCGCCATCGCGCTCGGACTGACCAATCCGCTGACGGTCATCCTGTTCCTGGCGGCGCTGCACGCATTCTCCACGCAGGCCGCGACGGCACCGCTGATCGCAGGCGTCTTCGTGGGCTCGGCGGTCTGGTGGATGATGCTCAGCACGATCGTTGCAACCGCGCGGTCGCGGCTGACGCCTCGGATGCTGTCGCTGAGCAGCCGGTTCGCCAGCCTGATGCTGCTCGCCCTCGGCATCACGATGCTGCTGCGGATCGCGCAGCGGATCTTTTGACGGGCGCCGTCAGCGCGCGCGGCGGGAGAAGAACGAGATCAAGACTGGCAAGGTCACGAGGATCACGACCGGCGCCAGCATCATGCCGGTGACGACGACGACCGCAAGCGGCTTCTGCACCTGCGAGCCGATGCCCTCTGACAGCGCTGCCGGCAAAAGTCCGACGCCGGCGACGACGCATGTCATCAGCACGGGCCGGAGCTGCAACTCACCGGTGCGGATCACCGCGCTCATGCGGTCCATGCCTTCTTCGATGAGCTGGTTGAACTGCGACAGGATGATGATGCCGTCCATCACGGCGATGCCGAACAGCGCGATGAAACCGATCGCCGCGGAGACGCTGAACGCAGTGCCTGTGATCAACAGACCAAGCACGCCGCCGAAGATCGCCATCGGGATCACGCTCATGGCCAGCAGCGTGTCGGTCATCGAGCCGAAATTGAACCAGAGCAGCACGCCGATCAGCGCCAGCGAGATCGGCACCACGAGCGACAGCCGCCGGATCGCGTCCTGGAGATTACCGAACTCGCCGACCCAGTCCATGTGCGAGCCCGGCGGCAGCTGCACTTGGTCGGCGATCTTCTGCTGCGCCTCGCGGATCGCACTGCCGAGGTCGCGCTCGCGCACCGAGAACTTGATCGGCAGATAGCGTTCCTGCTGCTCGCGATAGATATAGGCGGCGCCGGAGACGAGGCTGATGTTGGCGACCTCGCTCAGTGGGATTTGTGTGACGGTGCCGTTCGGCCCGGGCGCGCCGATCCGCAAGTTCTGGATCGCCTCCGCGCTCCTGCGGTATTCCGGCGCGAGGCGGACGATGATCGGGAAGTGACGGTCGCTGCCCGGCTCATAGAGATCGCCGGCGGTGTCACCACCGATCGCAACCTTGATCGTGGCGTTGATGTCGCCCGGCGCAAGACCATAGCGCGCGGCCTTGGCGCGGTCGATGTCGATCTGGACGGTCGGCTGCCCGAGTGAGGTGAACACCGCAAGGTCGGTGACGCCCTGCACAGTGGCCAGCACCGATTTGATCTTGCTGGCGGTGTCGGTCAGCGCCTGGAGGTCGCTGCCGAACAGCTTGATCGAGTTCTCGCCCTTCACGCCGGAGACGGCTTCGGAGACGTTGTCCTGGAGATATTGCGAGAAGTTGAACTCGACGCCGGGAAAGCGATCGTCGAGCTGCTTCAGCAGCTCCGCGGTCAGCTCTTCCTTGTCGCGCGTGCCGGGCCATTGGCTCACGGGCTTGAGCGGCGCGAAGAACTCGGCGTTGAAGAAGCCGGCGGCATCCGTGCCGTCGTCGGGACGGCCGTGCTGCGACACGACGGATTCGACCTCCGGCCGGGCGCGGATCACCTTGCGCATCTCGTTGACGTAGGAATTGCCTTCCTGGAGCGAGATGGTCGGCGGCAGCGTGGCGCGGATCCAGAGATTGCCCTCTTCCAGCTTCGGCAGGAATTCGAGGCCGAGCAGCCGGGCGAGCGCGACCGTCATCACCACCAGGCCGACCGCGGCGCCGAGGACGATCTTGCGGTTGGCCACCGCCCAATTCAGCACAGGCATGTAGAGCCGGTGCAGGATCAGCATCACCTTGGTCTCAGTCTCGTGGACATGCGCCGGCAGGATGATCGCGGACAGCGCCGGGGTCACGGTGAACGTCGCCAGCAGGCCGCCGGCCAGCGCATAGGCATAGGTGCGGGCCATCGGCCCGAAGATGTTGCCCTCGACGCCGGACAGCGTGAACAGCGGCAGGAAGGCCGCGATGATGATCGCGGCGGCGAAGAAGATCGAGCGCGAGACGTCGGCGGCCGCGCTGAGGATAGCGTGGCTCTTCATGCCAAACATCGTCTCGGGCGACATATGCTCGGATTCCGACATCGGCGTCGTCTGCGTCAAACGGCGGAAGATCGCCTCCACCATGATGACGGTGGCATCGACGATCAGGCCGAAATCGATCGCGCCGACCGACAGCAAATTGGCCGATTCCCCACGCAGCACCAGGATGATGACGGCAAAGAACAGCGCGAACGGGATGGTGGCGCCGACGATCAGCGCACTGCGCAGGTCGCCGAGGAAGATCCACTGCAACAGCACGATCAGCAGAATGCCGATCACCATGTTGTGCAGCACCGTGTGGGTGGTGAGCTCGATCAGGTCGCCGCGGTCGTAAATGCGCTCGATGCGCACGCCAGGCGGCAGAATGCTGGAGTTGTTGATGGTTTGAACGAGCTGGTGGACCCGCTTGATGGTTGGCGAGCTCTGTTCGCCGCGGCGCATCAGGACGATGCCCTGCACGATGTCGTCGGCCTCGTCGAGGCCGGCAATGCCGAGGCGCGGCTTCTGGCCCACGGTTACGGTGGCGACGTCCTTGACCAGCACCGGATTGCCGCCTGTCTGCGCCACCATGGTATTGGCGAGATCGTCGATCGACCGGATCAGGCCGACGCCGCGCACGACGGCTGATTGCTGGCCGATATTGACGGTGTTGCCGCCGACATTGACGTTGGAATTGCCGACCGCCTGGAGCAATTGCGGCAGCGTCAGACCGTTGGCGACCAGCTTGTTGAAGTCGACCTGAAGCTCATAAGTCTTGCTCTTGCCACCCCAACCGGTGACGTCGATGACCCCCGGCACGGCGCGAAAGCGGCGCTGGAGGATCCAGTCCTGAATGGTCTTGAGATCGAGCACGCTGTAGTTCGGTGGACCCACGAGACGGTAGCGGAAAATCTCGCCGATGGGGCTGAGCGGCGAGATCTGCGGCTGCACGTTGCCGGGCAGCGGTGCGAGCTGCGCCAGGCGGTTCAACACCTGCTGCAGCGCCTCGTCATAGGTATAGGCGAAGGAGAACTGAATTTTGACGTCGGAGAGACCGTAGAGCGAGATGGTGCGGATGGTCGTGATGTTCTTCAGGCCCGCAACCTGGGTCTCGATCGGGATCGTGATGTAGCGCTCGATCTCCTCCGCCGACAGCCCCGGGCTCTGCGTCACGATGTCGACCATCGGCGGGGTCGGATCGGGATAGGCCTCGATGTTGAGCTGGTTGAACGCGATCAGGCCGCCGATCAAGACAGCGACGAACATGCCGACCATCAGGAAGCGCCGGTTGACGGCAAGGGCGACGAGACGATCCATTCAGGTCTTCAATTTTCTTGGGTCGTCGATCAGCTGCCGGACGCCGCGCGGTCGATGAACAGGCTGCCTTTGGTGACGATCTGCTCGCCGGGTTTCAGATTGCTGGTGACCTCGACGAGATTGCCGTTGATGAGGCCGATCTTGATCTGGCGCAGCTCGACCGATTTGTCCTCGCGCGCGACCCAGATACGGACCTTGTCGGCTTCATAGATCAACGCCTGCTTCGGCACCGCCGGCGCGGCGCGGTCGCCGGCTGAATAGATCGTGACGTTGGCGAACATCTCCGGCTTGAGCAGGCCGTCCTTGTTGTCGATGGTGGCGCGGACCAGCAGGCGGCGGGTGCTGGGGTCGATCGCGGCGGCGACGTAGTTGATCCTGGCGGTCAGCGGCCGGCCCGGCAGTGCCATCACGTTGACGGTGATGTCCTGGCCGATGCACACCGCGGCCGCATCGCTCTCGCGCACGAAGGCGGTGAGCCAGACGGTGGAGAGGTCGCCGATCACGAAGACCGGATCGCTGGCGCCGGAATTGACGTACTGGCCGGGGCCGATCTTGCGCTGCACGACCGTGCCCGCGATCGGCGAATAGATCGTGACTTCCGGATTGATGGTGCCCTTGTCCTGGAATGCCTTGATGGTCTCGTCGGTGAAACCGAGGATGCGCAGCTTGTTGCGCGCGGCTTCCAGCGCGGTCCCGGACGAGCGCATGTCGTTGCGCGCCTGAACCTGGGTCGCTTCCGCCTGCTGATAATCCTTGAGCGGAATGGCATGGCCCTCATAGAGGTCCTTGGCGCGCTTGAACTGGATGTCGGAGAGCTCGAGCGCCGATTTCGCCTTGTTCTGCGAGGTCATCGCCGCGATGAAATCATTCTGGGCCTGCACCGTGTCGGCGGCCTCGATCGTGAACAGCGGTTGACCCTGCTTCAGCGTCTCGCCCGGCTTGGCCAGCAGCTTGGTGACGCGGCCCGCATAGGGCGAGAACACCGGTGTCGACCGGTCCTCGTCGACGGCGACCTTGCCCTCGGTGACATACTCGGCCCGGAAGCTCTTGGCCTTGACCGGCTCGATCGTCAGCGTCGCCCATTCGGACGGTGTCGGCGTGAAGTTCTGCGCATTCCTGCGCGACTGGCTGGAGATCTCGGAGTGCTTCTTTTCCTTGGCCCCCGAAGAGAGGAAGCCGTAGGCACCGGCGCCGACACCGGCAAGAGCTAGTAAAACTACGGATGTGATCACCCGTTGTTTTGTAAACACCTGCAATCGCTTGGTATTTTCAACTACCATGGAGCCCGGTCGTGTCTGCGACGATCTTGGCAGACGCCTGCCTTGTCGGTCGCGCTAATAGTGCCGAATTGCGATTTCAAACAACCAAAAAAACGCTGGGCGCCTTTCGGTTTGCATTAAAATTTTGCGGCGTGTCAGCTTCATGTCAGCTTTCGCGCCGGCCACTGCGCCGGATGACTGCCGAGCGGCATCGCCGGACGACTCCATTGCGCCGGCGTGTTCGACAGCAGCGCCGAATGGCGCACCGCCTTCAACATGCCGAATCCAGATGGCATGCTCTCGATGAATGCAGCATGTACGGCCTCGCCCGTAAGATCCGGGGTGTTCAGTCCGCCGTCGAGCCGGCCGAGATTCCAAAGCCAACGCCCGGTCTGCGCCAGCGACACGCGCACGTGCCAGCTGCCACCGTCGCGGGCCTGACGCGCCCTGGCCATCATCGCGCCGAACGCCATCAGATAGCCGGTGGCGTGGTCGAGCATCTGCGCCGGCAATTCCTTGGGACCATCGAGGCCGGCAGCGCGCCCCTCGGCGTGATTGAATCCGGTCGTGGTCTGCACCAGGGAATCGAAGCCGCGTCGCTCGGCCCAGGGGCCGGTGTGGCCATAGGCCGACAGCGTCACATAGACAATGCCGGGATTGATCTTCGCTGCATCCTCCGGCGCGAAGCCGAGGGCGGCAAGCGCATGCGGGCGATAGCCTTGCGAGAAGATGTCGGCGTCCTCTAGCAATTCGCGCAATCGTGCCCTGCCCGTCTCGCTCTTCAGCTCGATGAAGGTGGTGAGCTTGCCGCGGCCGGTGTCGATGGTGAGCCAGTCAATGGCGGGCAGCTCCGGCCCTGACACCAGCAGCACATCCGCGCCATGCGCAGCGAGCGTGCGGCCGGCGACGGGACCTGCGATGACGCGGGAGAGATCGAGCACGCGAAGTCCCGAGAGCGCACGATCGTTGTTCGATGATCCCTGCGGCCACGGCTTTGGCGAGGCTTCGCCGATCTTCTCGATCGAGATCAGCGGCAATTGCGCGAGCGCACGCGCCTGCGGCAGCGCGGACCATTCGTCGTAGCTGCGCATCAGGGCAACGACGCCGCCCGCGGCGTAAGCCGCAGTCTCGAAATCTTCTCCCTTCCATTGCATCAACGTGGCCTGCACCTGGTCGCGCTCGGCCTCGCAGCCGAGCACCTTGCAGACGGCGTCGCGATGATGCGGAAAGTTGGTGTGGCAGCGCACGAAGCGGTTGTCGCCGGTCCTGTAGACGCCGGCGATGGCGTCCCAGGCCGGCGGCGGCGGTTTGTCGTCGAGAAGCAAATAGCGCTCGGAGCGGCATTCGGCGACGGCGTGGCGCAGGTCGACGGAAACGCCTTGCGCCTCGCCACTGCGCAGCCGCCAGATTTCGGTAGCCGCAAGGCCGGCGGCAGCTATCGTCGTCTGCCCGGCGACCGCGACACGAAACGAAGACGGGATTTGAGGCTCCTCGCCCGTCAACCGCACGCGATCGAGGGCGGCCGCGTCACCGCCCGCAGAGGTCCAGATGCCCTTGAGAATGTCGGCAGGGCTTTGCATGGCCGCTTCTCTCCCCTAGTTTTCCCGACCATCCCACGTTCACAGAAAGGATTGCAATGGCCGCCATCGATCCCCTCACCGCGGGCGCCGTGTTCGTTGCAACGGCGGCCACCGACGCGGTCTATGTGATGTTCACCTCGGCCGTGATCGCGCGCAAGCGCATGTCAGCGGCGAACTGGAGCGCGGTCTGGTACATGCTCTCCTCCTACGCCGTGATCAGCTACACCGAAAACGCGTTCTATGTCGCTTTCGCCGCGATCGGCTCCTGGGCCGGCGCCTACGCCTCGCTGACCTTCCTGCACCGCCCGCCCGGCGGCCCGCCGGTCGGAGCGGCGCCGGAGTGAGGTGAGCCCCACATCTCTCCACGTCATTGCGAGGAGCTCTTGCGACGAAGCAATCCAGACCGTCTCCACGGATGCATTCCTGGATTGCTTCGCTGCGCTCGCAATGACGATGTGGAGGCTTCTGGGCAATTCGAGAAACGGCTATGATTGCTGCACAACAGCAAGGAAAACCAGACAATGGATCTCGGGCTCAAAGGAAAGAACGCCATCGTGCTCGGCGGCACGCGCGGCATTGGACGGGCGATTGCGGCAACGTTGGCCGGTGAAGGCACCAATGTCGCGGTATGCGCGCGCAATGCCGATCAGGTTGCGGCCACCGTCGCTGAGCTGAAAGCGAGCGGCGTCAGCGCCACCGGCGGCCCGGTCGACGTCACCGACGGCGCAGCGTTGAAATCGTGGATCGAAGCCGCTGCAAAGGAACTTGGAGGCATCGACCTGCTGTTCTCAAATGCCGGCGCGATGGCGCAAGGCCGGGATGCAGCGTCATGGGAACAGAACTTCCGGCTCGACGTGCTCGGCGCCGTGCATGCGTTCGATGCCGCCCGTCCGTTCCTCGAAGCCAGCGGCGAGAGCAGCGGTGATGCCGCCTTCGTCATCATCTCGTCGATCTCGGCAGCGCAAGCGGACACGGCCAGCTCCTACGGTCCGATCAAGGCCGCGCTGATCCACATGGCCAAGGGACTGGCGCGGCAATATGCAAAGAAGAAGATGCGCGTCAACGTGGTGTCGCCCGGCACCGTCTATTTCAAGGGCGGCGTCTGGGAGATGATCGAGAAGAACATGCCCGAGCGCTATAACGACGCGATGAAACGCAATCCGACCGGACGTATGGCAACGCCGCAGGAGATCGCCAGCGCGGCGGTGTTTCTGGCGAGCCCGGTGTCAGGGTTCACCACGGGATCGAATCTCGTCGTGGACGGCGCGATCTCGAACCGGGTGAATTTTTGAGGGCACACGACATCGTCGTTGCAGAACTCGTAGCAACCATTAAATGGCGGCGGTGTTTTGAGCCGACGGATCGCCTGCGCCTGCCATGATGACGCCGTGCTCGCGTCCGTCAAGGCGTGGCCTGGCGG
>NZ_JADPKR010000110.1 GCF_023074055.1 Bradyrhizobium sp. 141 | reverse complement strand
GCTCGCAGTATCGAACTCCTCGTTGATCCCAAAGCTCTACCGGAGTTAATCTGACCGCCTCAACCCAACCGGTCAAAATCACTGTGAAAAGCAACTAGTGCAGCTTCTCGTCCTGGCGCTTGCGCAGCACGGAGACAGGGACGTCGTGGCAACCGACCAGACGCACGAATTGCTGCGGATACATCTCGTGACCGTGAGCGCCGGAATTTTGATGAGACATCGGAGGGCAGCGGACGTCGTCCGGCTTGTCGCGCGACGGCTCGGTGCGGCCCTGACTCGAAGCGGGCATGTTTGAAGCGGCCATCGACTGCTCCCCTTCGATTAGGGCAGATCGATTGACGTAACCCAATCGATTGCGGGGCATCTTACGACCAAATCCGGCTGGATGTCATTGTGCCGGATCAACGCAGTTATGATCGCAGGGTTCCGCTTATGCCGTATTCCCGGCATCGACAGTGAACACGGTCCCGGTGACATTGCGGCCGCCCTCGCCGAGCAAATATTCCACCATCCGTGCGACGTCGTCCGTCTCCGGCAGGCGGCGCAGCGCGCTGCGGCCGGCGATGCGCTTGCGCCCCTCGTCGGAAAGATCGTGCGTGAGCTCGGTGTCGATGAAGCCCGGCGCGATCGCGTTCACGGTGATGCCGACCTTGCCGACCTCGCGCGCCAGCGAGCGGGTGAAGCCGGTGGCGGCGGCCTTGGTCGCGCCATAGACGGACAGGCCGTTATAGCCGGTCGTCGCAATGATCGAGGAGATGTTGATGATGCGGCCGGCGCCGTCCGCCATCATCTGCCGCGCCACATATTTGGTGAGAATGATCGGCGACAGCACGTTGAGCTGCACCAGCGCCTCGATCTCGGAATTATGCATGGTGGCGAGCAGGCCTTCGGTGCCGAGGCCGGCATTGTTGACGAGGCCGTAGACCGGGCCGAATTCGTCGCGCACCAGTTTTGCAAAGGCCGGAATGGCGTCGATCACGGCGAGGTCGCAGGCGCGGAAATGCAGGCGCCCGTCGGACCCGGCAATCGCAGCCTTGAGCTCTTCGCTCTCACGCCGCGCCGCCGCAATCACGTTGTAGCCGGCGCCAGCGAGGCGTCTGCCGATCGAAAGACCAATGCCGCGACTGCCGCCAGTGACGAGAACGTTATTATGCATCGGTTCGCGCCAATTTTCCGGCCGGGGTGACATCGAGCGCCTCGACGAAGCGGATCACCGCCGGCACCTTGTGCGAGGCAAGCTGCGCGCGGCACCGATCCAGGATCTGGTCGCGGATCTCTTTCGCACGCGCGGGATCGGCGCCGTCCGCGAGGATCACGTCGGCAACCACGATGCCGCCGGTGATCGGGCTCTTCCGCGACTTGGCCCGCGACATCCGTACGTCGGGATGGCGGTTGATCACCGCCTCGATCTCTTCGGGGTGGACCTTCAGCCCACCGATATTGATGATGCCGCCGCGGCGGCCAACGAAATAGTAGCGCTCGCCGCGCAGCTCCACGATGTCGCCGCTGTCGACAAACCCATCGTCATCGGTGAGCGCGGCGGCATTGCGGCCGATATAGGCATGCGCCGTGCGCGTCGAACGGATACGGAGCGAGCCGTCGACCACCTTCATCTCGACGCCGTTGCGATTGCCGAGATAGTCGGCCGGAAAGCCTTCCAGCCCGTCATTCACGGCGAAGCCGACGCCGGCCTCGGTCGAGGCATAGGCATGGCCGACGGAAGAATTGGGGAACGCCGCTTTCAGGCCGTCGAGCACCGCCTGGTCGGCGATCTCGCCGGAGAGACGGACGTAGCGAGGGGCGAATTGCGTGGCCGAACCGCTCATCAGGAGCTTGCGCCAATGCGAAGGCGTGCCGGAGATGTGCGAAACGCCACGCGCCTTCAGCCGCGCGACGTGATCACCGAGCGCCTCATGCGGGTCCGACAACACCATCGAGCCGCCGGAGAGGATGGCGCGAAGGAAGATCTGCAGGCCGCCGTAGCGGCGGATGTCGTAGAAGGTCGCCCAGACCGGCGCCGGGCCACGGGCAGGACCTTCGGCGACGATCGCACCGGTGAGCGCTTCCAGTGTATGGCCCGCGATTTTCGGCACGCCCGACGTGCCCGAGGTGAGCATCAGCCATTCCGTGGCGCGTTCGGACTTGGCCGGCGCGGTGGCTTCAAGCGGCAATTGTGCGGTGACGACGAGCGATACGCCCGAATTGGCCCAGCGATCGGGTTCGTCGGTGACGACGGCGTCAATCGCGGCATCCGCGATCAGCGCTTCGAGATGTGCCGGATTGAGGTCGGGCGGACACAGCAGCATGCGACGGGCGATGCCGTCGAGCTCGATCATCGCAAGGCCGGAGCGAAGCTGGTCGGACAATTTGAGCAGCACGGAGCGGCCCGACAGCTCGCGCAAGCGGCCGCCCAGAACCGTGTGCGACAGGATGTCGGTCAGCGACACGACATCGTGCGCATCGGACACCGTACGGCCGGTCAGCTCCGCGCCGAGATGGTCGCGAAGCGCGAAGATCTCACGCGGGGACATTTTCGTAGGCCCGCACGAAATCGCCCACCGTGGCGGGAAACGCTGCGTCCTCGGAAATGGTGAAGGGGTCGACGCCGGTGTCGTCTTCGAGGCGTGCGACCAGAATGGCGAAGGCGAGCGAGTCGAAGCCCGTCTCGTGCAGGGACAGATCGTCCGAAAGAGCGGGAAGCGTGACGTGCTGCTCCTTGGCGATCTGCTGGATCGCCTCAATGACCTTAGACCTTACCGACATGGCTGGCTCGCTTTGTTATCGTTGGTGTTGCGGCGGCTCTTGCTGGCCGCCTCCCCATGGCCGCTTGTTTACCCGACAGAAGTAAATGCCTTCTTGGACAATTCAGATAAAATTGGACCTATCTGCGGATTTTGGCGGGATCTACAACCTGATCGAGTCGTCCAAGATCCGCGCATAGGCCTCCGCATCCAACTCCACATAGGCCCCGGATTTCGGGTCTGCCATGAACAACGGATCGGAGATCGCGGCTGGATCGAAGCCTTCCCGCGCGAGATCGCCCTTCTTCTGCTTGAACGTCTCGGTCGCATCGATCTCGCAGGAGATGCGGATGAAGACCGGGCATGCATAGGCCGGCAGGCGCTGCGCGAGATGTGCGGGCAACGCCGCAATGTCAAAACCCTCGTTGACGACGATCGCGCTCATGCCGGCGCGGCCGTCAGTGCCGGAAATGCTGACGCCGTAGGTGGTCGCATCGACCACGCCGGTGAAGTCTCGCATTGCGTCGCTCACCTCCGAGGTCGCTACGTTCTCGCCTTTCCAGCGAAAAGTGTCCCCGATGCGATCGACGAAATGGAAGAAGCCCTTGTCGTCGATCCGCATCAGATCGCCGGTGCGGAACCAGGCGTCGCCCCTGGCAAAGACATCGCGAAGAATCTTCTTCTCGGTCTCGCCGGCATCGGTGTAGCCCTCGAAGCGGCCGCCGCCCTCATCGGCGGTGCCGATGCGGCCGATGGCTTCGCCGGCCTCGCCGCGGGCGCAGGCGAGGCAAAATCCCTCTTCGTTGCGCAGCGGCATGCCGCTGTCGGGGTCGAGCTTGACGAGATTGGCAGGGAAGCGATGCGCGAGCAGCGGCGGGATGCGACCAATCGCCCCTCGCTGGCCCTCGACGTTGAACAGCGAGAAATTGCCTTCCGTCGCCGCATAGAATTCGAGGATCCGGGGAATGGCAAAACGCGCCTGAAAGTCGTCCCAGATGTCGCCGCGCAGGCCGTTGCCGCAGACGAGGCGGAGACGATGCCGGTTCTCGTACTCCGACGGCGGTGCCTTGAGCAGATAACGGCAGAGCTCGCCGATATATTGAAACAGCGTGCAGTCGTGACGGACGATGTCGGGCCAGAAATGCGAGGCAGAGAATTTCTCCGCGATCAGCACCGAGCCGCCGGCAGCAAGCATGCTGCACGGCGCGACGATACCGCCGACCGAGTGGAACAGCGGCAGGCAGTCATAGAGCCGATCTTGCGGGGTCGCGCCGGTGAGGCCGGCGAACCAGAAACCCCAATTGAGAATGCGGCGATGGCTGATGCTGGCGGCTTTCGGCAGGCCCGTAGTGCCCGAGGTATAGATCAGCAGGGCCCGATCGTTGATCGACACCTCGCCACGCTCGTCCGGCGAAAGAGCAGCGTCGTCCAGCACGGCAAGCGCGACATCGATAGCGCGATCGCTGCGGGCATCGCCATGCGTCCAGACCTTGGCCTGGGTCTTCAGATGCGGCGTTGAACTCTCAAATATCCCCGTCAGCTCGTGCGCCACGATGATATGCCTGGGCTTGGCGACGTCGATGCAATGCGCGAGCGAGGGCCCGACCAGCTTGGTGTTGAGGAGCGCGACCACCCCGCCGACCCGGCTGATGCCGAGCCATGCCGCGACATAGTCGATGCCGTTCGGCATGATCAACGCGACGGTATCACCCTTGGCCACGCCGATCGAGCGCGCCCAGCGCGCGTAGCGATTGACGCGCTTCGACAGACCCAAATAGTCGAGACTTGTGTCATCGGTGACCAGCGCGACACGGTCGGGCTGGCGCTGTGCCCAATCGTCGATGACGTCTGCGAACAGACGTCCCGGCAACGTCTCGATGCGGGCGGTGAGCTCGATGGCCTTCAGCCAGATCTTTGAAGCCGAAGGCGTGCGCGCGGTTTTCGGTTGCTCGATGACACCGGTCGTCATGCCGCTCATTCTTTCGGAACGTGTATGCTGGTTCCCTAAGCTTAGCTCGCGCGCCCTGCCCAGGTGTTAAGAGGTGGGGTAAAACACGGTTAGCGCGCGATTAACGCTAGTCATCCCTTACCTGTTCAAGGGATCGTGCGCGAAAATCTCTGGCGCAAGGTGGTGGAATCGTCGGGGATCGGGAGGAGCGGCGGCAGCACTGCACGGAAGCAGGAGTGCCGCGCCGACCCGCGCTAGCCGGTTTGCCTGTGACGGAAGCGCGGCGGCGCTGCATTGAACGGATAATACGGATTGAGATCGCAGATCGCGGAGCGACCGTAAGCCGTGGCGCGGCACTGCGGCAACGAGGTGAAGGAGCAGTCGTACCACTCCCCGCCTCCCCCGTTCGCACCTGAATAAACGTGCATGCAGACGGGGTAACGCGGATCAAAGGTCTGCGCATGCGACGGCGCGGCCGTGAGCAGTGCGCCGGCAGTCATGATCAGGCCGAACGAGAAGCGCATGAGCAGTATCCTTTACGCTGCGCCGCGGATCGCTATTGCACCTTCTTGTGGCGCCGGCGCGGCGGCGGCTGGTCGAAGGCGTAGTAGGGGTTGAGGTCGCAGCTCGCCGAGCGACCCGACGCGGTCGCGCGGCACTGCGGCAGCGAGGTGAAAGAGCAGTCGAAATAGTCGCCGCCACCACCGCCGAAGCCACCGCCGGGCGTGTAAACGTGCATGCACACCGGGTAGCGCGGATCATAGGTTTGGGCGCTGGCATCTGCCGCGACGAACAGCGTCGCAATCGCGGTGAAGGTCAAGATCGACAGGCGCATGGACACATCCTCGAATCGACGGCGTCGGGGGTCTGATGCCGACGGCCTCCTATGGCATAACACCAGGCCGGTTGCGACTGTTCCTAGGGACAGATGACGGCAAGGTGAGCGCAGCGGGCTGCGGCGCTATGCGCCGAGCCCCTGCAACACCAGACGGTTCAGCCTCGCCGCAAACGCCGCAGGATCTTCCGGCAATTCGCCGTCCAAGATCTGCGCCTGTTCGAGCAGGAGCAGGCTTAGATCATCGACCACCTTGGAGCCGGCCTGAGCCTTGGTGATCGCGCCTACCATCGGATGGCGCAGATTGATCTCCAGGATCGGCTTGGTCTTCATGCCGCGATTTTGCTGCGCCAGGATTCGCTCCAGCTCACGGCTCGGGCCCTGGCTGTCGGCGACGAGGCAGGAGGCCGAGCTGGTGAGGCGCGTCGAAGCCTTGACGTCGCTGACGCGCTCGCCCAGCGCGGCCTTGATCACCGCGATGGTGGCGGCCTCGTCGGCTTCGGGCTCCTCCTTCTTCGCCTCGTCCTTGTCGTCGACGCGCGGAATCAGGTCGAGATTGAGATCGCCCTGGCTCAGCGACTTCAGCGGCTTACCCTCGAACTCCGACGGCATCGAGGTCCAGAAGGCGTCGACAGGATCGGACAGCAGCAGCACCTCGATGCCGCGTGCGGTCGCGGCCTCGAGCCGCGGATTGGACTTCAGCCGCTCGATGCTGTCGCCGACGAGATAGTAGATTTCGGTCTGGTTCGGCTTGAAGTCGGCGATCACCTGCTTCAATGACCGTTTCTCGCCCGACGTCGTGGTGAAGTGCGACAGCGCCAGCAGCTTTTCGCGCCGCTCGAAGTCTTCGTAGATGCCTTCCTTGAGCACCGCACCGAACGCGTCCCAGATCTTGGCAAAATTCTCCGCATCCTTCTCCGCGAGGCCTTCGAGCTCGGACACAGCCCGGGTCGCCACCGCTTTGCGGATCTGCGCGAGCTGCGGATTGTTCTGGAGCATCTCGCGGGAGATGTTGAGCGGCAGATCCTCGCTGTCGACGACGCCGCGGATGAAGCGGAGGTAGCCCGGCAACAGATCGGCGTCGTCGGTGATGAAGACGCGGCGGACGTAAAGCTTGACCCGGCCCTTGCGGTTCGGCTCGAACAGGTCGAACGGCTTGGTCGAGGGCGCGAACAGCAGCACGGCGTAGGAGTAGCGGCCTTCGGCGCGGTAGTGCAGCGTCATCGCGGGATCGTCGAAGGCGGACGCGATCTGCTGATAGGCCTTCTTGTAGTCGTCCGCGGTCAGCTCGGATTTCGAGCGCTGCCACAGCGCGCTCGCCGAATTGATCTGACGCGGCTCGCCCTCTTCCGGCACGAGCTCGATGGGAAACAGAATATTGTCGGAATAGGCACCGACGATGCGCTCGATCTCGTAGGTCTCGAGATATTTCTTGGCATCGTCTTTCAGGTGCAGAACGATCGCGGTGCCGCGCGTCAGGCGCGCCGCCTCCTCGTCACTGGCACGGGCAATCTCGAAGCCGGAGCCGCCGGAGGATGTCCAGGTCCAGACGTCGCTCTCGCCGGCGCGGCGGCTGATCACGACGATCTTCTCGGCGACCATGAAGGCGGAATAGAAGCCGACGCCGAACTGGCCGATCAAGCCGAGGCCGTCCTTGGCCTCCTTCAGCTTCGACACGAACGCCTTGGTGCCGGAGCGCGCGATGGTGCCGAGATGATCGATCAGCTCCTGCCGCTCCATGCCGATGCCGTTGTCGGCGATCGTGAGCGTCGTGGCCTGCTTGTCGGGACTGATGCGGATCTTGAGCGCATCGCCCTCGCCCAGCAGCGCCGGGCTCGCGATCGCCTCGTAGCGCAACTTGTCGCAGGCATCCGACGCGTTGGAGACGAGCTCGCGCAGGAAGATGTCGGTCTCGGAATAGACGGAGTGCACCATGAGGTGCAAAAGTTCGGAAACTTCAGCCTGGAAGGGCTGCGTATGCGCAGCCGTGTCTGACGTCGTCATGCGTTTACCCGGTCAAAACGAAGGGGAAGAAACCCGGGATATAACGCGACGGGATATCGGATCAAGTGGATGTGAAAGATAGTCCTCCCACCGGGATGACTATTTGTCCGTCGTCCCCCTGCAGATCAGGTCACGCAGCGGCCGGGCTGGAGCAGCTTTGCGACCTCGGTCAGGGAGCTGACCATCGGCTCGCAGGCGATCGTCGGCTTGCTGCGGACCTTCTTCTGGTTCTGGAGCAGCACCGGCGGCTTGGCATTGCCGGTCTCAATCACGGCGGGGACTCGCAGCAGCACCGAGGTGTCGGCGAGGTCGTTCAGCCGCATCGCCACGGTCCGGGTGGGAACGGGCGCCGGCTTGATCTCGGCCAGGCGGTCGGCCTTGCCGGTACGATTGACGTTATGGCTTGGCGCGTAGTTTGAGCTGTGGCTGGGTATATCGGCGACCGCCTGCCAGCGGTCGGCCAGATCGTGGCCGGAGGCCAATTGCACCGCGCCGAGCGTTGCGGCAACCGCGACGGCGCTCAAAAATACCTTATGAATCTGTGACATGGCTGTCGATCCCTCGCCCCATGGCGATCGCGGGAACAACGCGGGCGGAGGACCGGGGGTTCTTGGCCGTTACGATCACTTAACCGTGTGCGATAAATGCTGCAGCGTGCGCAAAATATTTCGTAGGGCGTGGAACGACTCGCGCAGACAGGAGTCGTCTCAACAGCCGGCTATTCCCCCCTGCCCCATAAGCCGGCGACGTAGGGCGCGACTGTGGTGATGCCAGTCGCGCCTTACTTTTTTTGTACCCACCGCCCCCCACCTCGACCGCAAGGACGGAAGCCTGGCTTCGACTTACGTACCGCCGGCCTTCAGCAATTGCCGCGCGTCGAGTTCGACCGTCTTGAATCCCCAGTCCGCCGCGACATTCGCGAGATGCGCCGTGCCCCCGGGGCCCTCGGGATCCTTCTCGCGATTGTAGAGCGCGATCAGCGTCAGGTAGCGCGCTTGCGTGGCCAGGGCGTTGAACATCATCCAGAGATTATTCCGCTGCCAGATATCGTAGCCCTTCTTGCCGGAAAGCCAGCGCGGCAAATCCTTGGATTCGGCAAGCACGCGAGGCGTCACGCGTTGGCAGAGTTGCTGGTATCGCATCACCCAATCGACCCCTCCGTGATTGACCGATTCGGCCTGGAACTGGGCCTCCGGCAACGCCAGCAAAAGCTGCGTGGGGACGTTGAGCGCGTTGCAGACCTCGTGGAACAGGATGTCGCCGCCGCAAGCGCCGCCTGCGATGCCGAAAGCAACGCCACCATTCTCGTTCATCTCCGCCTTGACCGCTTTTTCGATCATCGTGCGCGCCGTGGCCACGGCCTCGGGTGTGTTGGGAAAACGCGGGTCGTTCTTGTCCCGGCGGGGCGTGTCCAGCATATGGCCCGTGAAAAGGATGACCCGCACGGGCAACGCCACGGGTTTATCCGGCGCAGCCTGGTTCATCTCCCTCAGCGCGGCTTCGGCGTTTGCCGAAAGCACCCCGAGCTCGCGAAACTGCAGGAGATTGCGCCGCGCCGCATCGATTTCGAACGGGCCCGCATTTGCCAGGCCTCTTCGATAGGCGGTCCCGGCTTGTGCCGGCTTCTCGGCCGTGAGGAACGACAGGTCCGCACGGCTGATTTCCTTCCAGACATCGAATTTCTCGCCCTTCCGTACCACCTTGTCATCGTTGCCGACGGCCAGGTGTAACGCCGCAGCGAGACGACCGGCACGACGTTCGCTGGCCTTGAGAGCGATGATCGCCGCGTCCCCGTCATCGAAACTATCAGCCCAGACGTCGGGAAGCGCCTTGGCGAGACTGATCTGGATCGTCAGCATCGCAAGCGCGTTGATCCCCGCATAGAAGCTGTCCAGATCTTCGGCGAAGCCATCGAGATAATGCTGGATGGCGGAGGAAAGATGTGGCGAGCGGAGGGCCGCCTCACGTTGCGCGTTGGGTGAGGCCGCGGTCTGCCAGTCGTCAATCCATCGCGTCTTGGCGTTGCTTCCCAGCAGTGAATGTCCTTCGGCGCGGTGAAACCGCCGCTCCGCCGATTCCTTGGGCGTCTCATCGCGATCATTCGGCGGCATCGTGCGGGCGAGGACCCGATTGATCGCCTGTTCCGAACGCGTGATGCAGTCGAGCTTTGAATCGGGACCAAGGGCCCTGGCCGCCAGCTTCTGATAGATCGTGCCCAGGCGGTAATTGGCCTGAAGATCGTTGCTGTCCAGGCCCCGAAGCAGTTCGAACGTCTCCTTGGCTCCGGCGAAGGCCTTGATCCGAAATTGCGCATCGCCAACAATCCGCAATCCCGCGCTCCCCCATTCGAAACCACGGACCTCCTGAGCGAGCAGCCGCAGGTCGCCGGCGCGACCCGCCTTTTGCGCGATCTCGACCTCTTCCTGGAAATCGAACGGCACGACCATGAGCGCGGCCCGGTCGTGCGGCGTCAGACGAGGGAGCAACTTGAAGACCGGGCTGTCCTTGTTGGTGTCGGCAAGCGTCGCCCTGAGCGACTCGAGAAAGCCAGGGAGCGCGGCGGCGGGGTCCGCCGGATCGTATTGACCATATCGATCGGTCTGAAGATCGAAGGGATACTTGTCCTGCGTACCCTTGGCGCGCATCAGCAGCGTGTGCCGATCGCGCAAACCGTGCCGGATACCAAGCTCGTAGAATACGTTGGCGTTGTGGATGGAGAGGTCGGCGATCACCAGATCGGAGAGCACCAGCAGCCTGAACATATCCTCCCGAATGTTGCCCTGCCGTGTGATCTCGAGCGTGGTGCGGCCTTCAATTCCGGCCGCCTTGAGCGCAGGTGCGATAAGATCCCCTTCCACCCGATCGAAATCGATGCCGTCCTGCGTGCCGAAGGGACGAACGATGAAAGCGCGCGTGACTTCCATGACTGACATCCTCGGATCTGGATCAGAAGCTACGCCTGGGCACCGGCCGTCGCTGGGTCAGCTCACATCGAAGCAGGGCGGAAAGTGTTCCGGCTTAACCTGCTCCTTCGCGGCAAGCTGCCCGATGTCGGCAAGGTCCGCGAGATTGTTGGGATCATCCATCGCCGCGATCTTCGTGACAGCTTCCGGCGAAAGGTCGAGCTTGACCGTGGTCTTCAGCCAGCCGGGCTCCAGGAGCACGTTATAGCGCGCATAGGTGGCCAGTTGCGGGCCTCTCTGGCTGTCCAGCTTCATATCCCCCACGGCGCTGTCGATCGCCGATGGCGTCAGGCAGCTCGTCAGCCATTGCAGCATCGTCTGATTGACGCGCCCGCAATCATCCATGAGGGATTGCAGCGATCGCAGGCCCTGCTCGGCCGCGGCCATGCCCGTGATCTGTTCCGTCGTGTAAGTCTTCTTGAACGTGCCCGTTCCGATCGAGATCAGCAACAGCTTGTCTCTGCCGGTTGGCCAGCGAAAACCATGGCCATCGAGCGCGGCCAGCATCAGCAGTTGCAACGACGGGTCATTGAAAGGGCTCACACCGCCGTCGACGAACGCGCCGGCGACGATTTTTCCCTCACGCGAGGAGATGTCGATTTCCTGAGGCTTGAAATAGGTCGGTGCTGCCGTGCTCGCCCGGACCACCTTGGTCAAATGCAACTTGCCGTCCTGCGCGGCATATCGAGCGGCGGGATGGTTGTGCAGCGGCCAGGGGCTGCCGGTGTCGAGGCGCTTCGTCATGATCATCAAGCCGGTGCGGATGCGCTCGCTGTCGAGCGTTGTATCTGCCCCGAGTTGCTCATCGAGCGCATCTTGAAGTGGTTCAGATTTGAACTTTGGCGCCAACAGCCCGAGCCTCCAGAACTCGGCCTGGAAAACATCCGTCCCGATCCCGGTGTAGAGCTTCTTGAGCTGCTCCACCGTCAATCCACAAGCCAGACCGGCCGCGATGATCGACCCCGTCGATGTGCCCCCGATGAGATCGAAATAGTCGCAGAGCAGGAATTTCGGATTGTTGAATCGTCTCCTGAACTCCCGCTCCATGACTTCAAGATATTCGAGGGTGAGGATGCCGCGTATCCCACCCCCATCGAGAGCCAGTATCCGCTTTGGTCCGTTCGTGCTGTCCAAATGTTGTTGCTTGGTCTTGGGCATCCGCCCCTCCCAGGCTGCAAGGGCAACCGGCAATGCCGGCTGCAGCAATTCGATAGCTCACAATTCTCATATGCGACGGCTGCAGAATGTGCCGCGGCATCAATTCGATCCGACCTTCAAAACAGGTCGCGTCAAGACAACCATCATGCACGAAACACATCCTAAAATATGTGATCGAGATTACAGGCCGAGAAAAGCCAGACCGCCCTCACCCTCGTTCGTGGCATCGGGCTGGAAGTGCAGAAGAAAATCCTCAGAGAAAATATCGCCAGCCGCTTCACGCAGCCGCCTTGCCGTCGCAGCCTATGTGATGGACCGATGGTGGCACAAGACGTTGGCCGCCGGATCGAGATCGGCGACTACCGCGTCACGCTCGCAGGTCTGGAACGGATCGCGCAACTCCGTTTCGCGCCATCCCTGCACGAAGCGGCTGCGTTGTGAGTTTGCCGGCGAAGGGACGCCCGTGGCCGTAAACGTAACGGCGCCCTGCTATCGCTCGAGACGTCAAGAGACCTTCCCTGCCAGCCATGTCCGTCCCTCGCCATACAGCTTCTCCACTTCGGCGCCGATCAGGCCTGGCATGTCGCGCTTGACCTTGTAGCCGATCAGTTCCTGCATATAGGCGAGGTGGCGGTAGCCTTCGGGCAGCGCGGCAAGCGCCTTCTGGTCGAGACGGAGCGTCGCGGCGGGATCGACCGGGTCGATCCGGTCCTTTTCGTAGATCGGCTGGCGGCGGACGATGCCCCATCTTCCCTGCCGCTTCTCCAGGAAATCATAGAAGCGCCCGGTGCAGACGACGTCGCAGAGCACGTCGTGCACCGGGGCGCGCTGCGAGATCGTCATCTTGGTCTGTGCGATGGCCCGCTCGCCTGCGAGGTCGATGCTGCTGCCGCCGAGGAAATGCAGGATGCGAACGCCCCTGGCAAAGCCCTCCTGGCTGACGCGCATGAAATCCCGCGCCGGCCCCTGAAACCAGGTCGCGGACATCCAGCCTTCGTCATGCCAGACCGTGGCAAAGCGCTCCCAGTCGCCGGCGTCGCGCCACACCGCCCAGTTCTCGACGAGGTCGCGAATGGCGAGGCGGTCGAGGAGTTGCTGGTCCATGTGCACGTCTCCGATTGGGGGCGATGCACGAGGTTTGAGCGGCGAATTCGATATCCGTCAAGCCGGCTGACGGCCATAAAAGATCCGGCGTGCCCTGCAGCACGCCGGATCGGATCGCATTCGCAAAACGTCAGGCCCGCAAGCTTACGCCGCCGGCGCCTTCGGCGTCCGGTTGCGCGAGTTGCGCTGGAAGAACAGCGCCTGGCTCGCCACCGCCGACACCATCGCGGGCTGGAACGGTTTTGAGATCAGGAACGCCGGCTCGGGGCGCTCGCCGGTGAGGAAGCGCTCCGGATAGGCGGTGATGAACACCACCGGCACCTCGAAGGTACGCAGCAACTCGTTGACGGCGTCCAGGCCCGACGAGCCGTCCGCGAGCTGGATATCGGCGAGGATCAGGCCCGGCCGCTTGTTCTTGGCCAACGCCACCGCATCTGCGTGGGTGCGCGCGACGCCGACGACGTTGTGACCGAGATTCTTCACCAGGCTCTCGAGGTCCATGGCGATGAAGGTCTCGTCCTCGATGATCAGCACGTCGGTCGCGATCTCGGCCGCCATCTCGCGGCCTGCGGCGTCCGCAAGGCGCCGCGTCTCGCCGACGTCGGTGCTGAGGATGTAGCCGACTTCCTCTTCCGAAAATCCCTCCAGCGAGAGCAGCAGGAAGGCCTGCCGCGGCAGCGGTGTGATGTTCGACAGACGCCGCTCTGGCGGCATCGGCAGCGTCGTCACCTCCGAATCGTCGTTGACGGAGACCGAATTCCAGATCTGGGTGAACAGCCGGAACAGGCCGGCGCGCGGCCCATGGCTCTCGTCGAGCACCGCCGGATCTCCCAGCATGGCTTCCAACATGGCTGCGACGTAGGCGTCACCGGAGGCCTGGCTGCCTGTCAGGGCGCGTGCGTACCGGCGCAACAACGGCAAGTGTTCAGCAACAAGCTGTGAACGGGACATCCCCACTCCATTCGTATTCGGGCCGGCCTTGAGGTCCAATCCTGAGGTCAGGCGTCACGCCGGGGGGCCCGGGTTCCCCTGCTGGGCTGATTACGCCTCAACCTGAGAAAAGTTCCGTTCGGGCGGGAACTTTTTCTCGAACCTGGAATTGTGCCTAACCAGGGAACGGCTCCCGGTTGAGAAAACCTCTCGAACTTACAGTAACTTAACTCGGGGAAACGTGGAACAGGTCATGAAAGATCTCAAGTCTCAAGCCAGCAGAAGCACGACCCCCGGCAAGGGAGGCCTCACTCCGGAAATCCAATCCCGGATCGGGCATCAGTTGCGCGCCATGTATGATGATGTCGTACGACAAGGGGTTCCAGATCGGTTCGCAGAACTGATCAAGAAGCTTGATGCGCCGGGAGCGACACCCCAATTGGGCGATGAGGGCGGATCCAACGACAACAACAATGGGAGGGATTAATGCCTCTCACGGACTCCCTGCGTAATGACATCCTGGCGGCCGTGCCCAGTCTGCGCGCGTTCGCCATTTCACTCAGCGGCAATGCGGACCGCGCCGACGATTTGGTCCAGGAGACGCTGCTCCGCGCGCTCGCCAACATCGACTCG
This sequence comes from Bradyrhizobium sp. 141, assembly GCF_023074055.1. Lineage (GTDB taxonomy): Bacteria > Pseudomonadota > Alphaproteobacteria > Rhizobiales > Xanthobacteraceae > Bradyrhizobium. Next base: position 24,501 of record NZ_JADPKR010000110.1, on the reverse strand, counting down.
TTCCAGCCCGGCTCCAACCTGCCGGCGTGGCTGTTTACGATCCTGCGCAACCTGTTCCGCTCCGACTATCGCAAGCGGCGGCGCGAGGTCGAGGATGCCGAAGGCAACTACGCCAAGACGCTGAAAACACAGCCGTCGCAGAACGCGCATCTAGAGTTCGAGGAGTTTCGCACGGCGCTCGACAAGCTTCCGCAGGACCAGCGTGAAGCGTTGATCCTGGTCGGCGCCTCGGGCTTCTCCTACGAGGATGCGGCCTCGATCTGCGGCTGCGCGGTCGGTACGATCAAGAGCCGCGTCAACCGCGCCCGCTCGAAGCTCGCCGCGCTGCTCTATGTCGACGGTGCCGAGGATTTTGGGCCTGACGAGACCGTGCGGGCCGTGATCGGCGGCAGCGGCGGCTGACGGCCAATCGACCGAGACAAACGAAGGCGGCCGTTTCCACGGCCGTCTTCGCGCGCGTGTGACGCGGGGCTGCGCCGAGCGATCACTCGTCTGCGAAGGTCACGGTATCAGCCACGCTCGCACGCGAGGTGCGGTAGCTGTTGACCTTGTGGGCGTCGTCGGCATAGCCGAACGAGATGCCGCAGACGACGCGGCGATCGTCGGGCAGGTTGAAGTGGCGGCGGATCAGGCCGGAATGCCGCGCGAGCGCGGCCTGCGGAATCGTGCCGAGCCCGAGCGCCTGCGCGGCCAGCATGAAGTTGGAGACATAGGCGCCGCAGTCGATCGCGCCGTAAATGCCGAGCGGCTCATTGGTGTGGATGATCGCGACATGCGGCGCGCCGAAGAAATTGTAGTTCTCTAGCGCCTGCGTGGCGTAGGCGCTTCTGTCACCGCGGGCGATGCCGAGCGTGTTGTAGAGCTGAAAACCGCTTTCGCGGCGGCGCTCCAGATAGACGCCGACATATTCGCGCGGCGGCGTGAAGTCGTAATCGTCGCCGAGACCGCCCGAGGCCTCCTTGTAGATCGCCTGGCGAAAGCGCTCCTTGGCAGCGCCGCTGGCGATGACGACTTGCCAGGGCTGGCTGTTGCACCATGAGGCCGTGCGCTGCGCGGTGGTCAGCACATGCTGGATGGTGGTGCGGTCGACCTCTTTGGGCAGGAAGGCGCGCACCGAATAGCGCTCGTTGAGGAGCTCTTCGAGCACGCCGATGCGGTCGTTCTGGTTGACTTTAGCGTCCATGGATCAGCTCGCGCTCTTCGTAGGGTGGGCAAAGGCGCGTAGCGCCGTGCCCACCGACAGACTTACCCCGGAGCATCTGCATATGGTGGGCACGCTTCGCTTTGCCCACCCTACGAGATACAGCGAGAGGTGAGATCACCGCCCCTTTGTCGGGATCTTGTTGTACGGCACGTCCTTGTCGACGCGGATGTCGCCGGGCAGACCCAGCACGCGCTCGGCGATGATGTTGCGCAGGATTTCGTCGGTGCCGCCGGCGATGCGCATCGAGGGCGAGGATAACAGCATCTGCTGGAATTGGCCCTGCACGGTCTCCTCGTCGCTGCCTGTGAGAACACCGGCCGCACCCTGGAGATCCATGGCATAGGTCGCGATGTCCTGGAGCATCATGCCCGACACCAGCTTGCCGATCGAGTTCTCCGGACCCGGCCGCTCGCCCTTCGAAAGAGCCGAGATGGTGCGGTAGCTGGTGTATTTCAGCCCGCTCGACTTCGCCGCCCAGCTCGCGAGTTTTGAGCGCACGGCGGGGTCGTCGATGGCGAGCCCGTCCTCCAGCATCAGATTGGAGCAGAACTCGAACATCTCAGGCACGCCGGTCGCAAGGCGCGAGCCGATCGACATGCGCTCGTTCATCAGCGTGGTCAGCGAGACGCTCCAGCCCTCGCCGACGGCGCCGAGCCGCTGGCTGTCGGGAATCACCACGTCGGTGAAATAGACTTCGTTGAACTCCTGCATGCCGTTGGCCTGCCTGATCGGACGGACCTCGACGCCCGGGCTCTTCATGTCCAGGAAGAACATGGTGAGGCCCTTGTGCTTGGGCACGTTCGGGTCGGTGCGCGCGATCAGCAGGCCATAGTCGGAATAATGCGCGCCCGAGGTCCAGATCTTCTGGCCGTTGACGACCCAATTGTCGCCCTTCTTCTCCGCGCGGGTGCGCAATCCCGCAACATCGGAGCCGGCCGACGGTTCGGAGAACAGCTGGCACCAGATCTCCTCGCCCGCGGCGAGCTTCGGCAAATACCGGCGCTTGGCATCCTCGCTGCCGAAGGCCATCACCGTTGGGCCGCACATGCCCTCGCCGATCTGGAACGGCTGCGTCAGCTTGCCGTAGACGCCCTCCTCCTGCTGCCAGATCACGCGCTCGATCGGCGTGGCGCCGCGTCCGCCATATTCCCGAGGCCAGTGCAGGCAGGCCCAGCCGCCTTCGGCCTTCTTCTTCTGCCAGGCCTTGCCGACATCGACGATGTCGTGCTGGGCGAGCCGGATGCGGCCGAGCGAGGATTTTGACAGCTCGGCCTCGAGCTCCTTTGGCGCATTGGCCTCAACCCATTTCCGCGCGGTCTCGCGGAATGCGGCTTCCTGCGGAGTGTCGTCGAAATTCATGGCGGACCTCACAATCCTTGCACGGTGCGTAGGGTGGGCAAAGCGAAGCGTGCCCACCACCTTACTTCGTTCTCGACTGAATCGGTGGGCACGGCGCGTTCCGCGCCTTTGCCCACCCTACAATTCTAACCTCTTCCCTTCGTCGGGATCTTGTTGAACGGCACGTCCTTGTCGACCCTGATATCGCCGGGCAGGCCCAGCACCCGCTCGGCGATGATGTTGCGCATGATCTCGTCGGTGCCGCCCTCGACGCGCGTGCCTGGCGCGCGCAGCAGCATCGCCTGGAAACGGCCGGCCAGCTCGGCATCCTCGCCGCTGACCACGCCGCTCGCGCCCTGCAGGTCGAGCGCATAGGTGGCGACGTCCTGGATCATCGAGCCTGCGACCAGCTTGCCAATGGAGTTCTCCGGCCCCGGCCGCTCACCCTTCGACAGCGCCGAGATCGCACGCATGCTGGTGTATTTCAGCCCGCTCGTCTTCACCGCCCAATTGGCGAGCTTCGAGCGCACCGCGCGATCCTCGATCGCCGGACCGTCGTCGAGCATCAGGCTGGAGCAATACTCGAACAATTCAGGGAAGCCGGTCGAGACGCCGGCGCCGATCGCGCTGCGCTCGTTCATTAGCGTAGTCAGCGAGACATTCCAGCCGTCACCGACCTCACCGAGCCGCTGATGGTCGGGAATGCGGACATTGGTGAAATAGACCTCGTTGAAATCCGAGGCCCCGCTGGCCTGCTTGATCGGCCGCACCTCGACGCCGGGGCTCTTCATGTCCAGGAAGAACATGGTGAGGCCTTTGTGCTTGGGCACAGTTGGGTCGGTGCGGGTGAGCAAAATGCCGTAGTCGGAATAATGCGCGCCCGACGTCCAGATCTTCTGGCCGTTGATGACCCAGTCGTCGCCATCCTTCTCGGCGCGCGTGCGAAGCCCTGCGACGTCCGAGCCACCGGCGGGCTCGGAGAACAGCTGGCACCAGACCTTCTCACCGGAAGCGAGCGGCGGCAGATAGGTGCGCTTATGCTCCTCGCGCGCGAAGGCCATCATGGTCGGCCCGCACATGCCGTGGCCGATGATGAACATGCGGGACAGCTGGCCGAACGGCCCCTCTTCCTGCTGCCAGATTACGCGCTCGATCGGCGACGATCCGCGGCCGCCATATTCCTTCGGCCAGTGCAGGCAGGCCCAGCCGGCGTCGGCCTTCTTCTTCTGCCAGGCCTTTGCGACTTCCAGAATATTGGCGTTCTTGAGCACGGTGCGGCCGAGCGAGGATTTGCGCAGCTCCTCTTCATACTGCTTCGGCGCGTTGGCACCGATCCAGGCGCGTGCGGTGGCGCGGAATTCGGCTTCCTGCGGGGTGTCGTCGAAGTTCATGGTCTCATCATCCTTCGGCGGCGGCGTAGGATGGGTAGAGCGAAGCGAAACCCATCTTCTAGACCACTCGCGTCATGATGGGTTTCGCTACGCTCTACCCATCCTACAAATCACCAATGCTTACGCTGCGTTCTTCTTGCGCATGCGGTCGATCAACTGGTCCTCCCAATAGGACAGGCTGCCGAGGACGAGCGCCATGGCATTGGCGCGGCGGTAGTACATGTGGCAGTCGAACTCCCAGGTGAAGCCCATGCCGCCGTGAACCTGGATGTTGTTCTTGGCGCAATGCTGGAACGCCTGCGTCGCGCTGATGCGCGCGGCGGCCGCCGCCTCCGGCAATTCGGCCGCGTTGGTCGAGAGCGCCCAGGCGCCGTAATAGCTGTTGGAGCGCGCCAGCGTCGCCGAGACATACATATCAGCGAGCATGTGCTTGACCGCCTGGAACGAGCCGATCTGGCGGCCGAAGGCGATGCGGTCGAGCGCGTAGTCCCGGCCCATTTCCAGCGCACGGTCGGAACCGCCGACTTGCTCGAACGCGCACAGCACCGCGGCGCGGTCGAGCACCTGGGTGAGGATGCTCCAGCCTTCGCCTGTCGCGCCGAGCGGCTCGGCCTTGCAATCCCTGAAAGTGATCTCGGCCTGCCCGCGGGTCGGATCGAGATTGCTGAGACTTTTCACCTCGACGCCACCCGCCCTAAGATCGACCAGGAACAGCGAAATGTCGCTATCGCGACCGCTCGAACCGTTGCGCGCCGCGACCACCGCGAAATCGGCGATGGCGCCGTCAGCGACCGGCTTCTTGACACCGTTGAGCACGCCGTTCGCAGCCATCAGCTTGACGTTCTTCGGCGATGGATTGCCCTTGCCCTCGAACAGCGCCAGCGTGCCGATCGCCTCGCCCGAGGCGATCGCCGGCAGCCATTTCTTCTTCTGGGCGTCGCTGCCCGCGATCAGCAGCGCTTCGGCGGCAAGATAAACGGTCGAGGAGAACGGCACCGGCGCATTGGCGCGGCCCATTTCCTCTGCAATCACACAGAGCTCGAGATGACCGGCACCCGCGCCCCCGAACTCTTCAGGGATCGCGACGCCGAGAAAACCCATCTCGGCGAGGCCTTTCCAGAGCTCCTTGTCATACGGTGCCTTGCCGTCGAGCACGACACGCACCGCCTTGGGCGAGCATTTTTCGGTGAGGAATTTGCGCGCCTGGTCGCGGAGCTGTTTCTGATCGTCGGAGAAATCAAAATTCATGGCGGGCTATCCTGTTATTGCTGTTCTGTAGGATGGGTGGAGCGAAGCGAAACCCATCATTTGTCTGACGAAAGGCGACGGGTTTCGCTACGCTCTACCCGTCCCGCGGTGTTCATCGCAGCACGATCACGTCCTCATCCGGCTGATCCGCATAGAGCCGCTCCACCAGCGCGGCGCGGCGCTCGAGGCCGGCACGCTGGTTGATGTAGCCCTTGTCGGTGAGCTCGTTGCCGTCGATCGAAGGCGGCTCGACCATCAGCATCGCGCGCGCGATGATGCGGCTGCTGGCGCCCTCGCATTCCCGGTTGTGCGCTTCCAGGCCGCGGCGGAAGCAGGCGAGCACCTCGGGATGCTTCACCGCGTCCGCGAAGCTCAGATCGGGATTGCCGACGAGCTGCCGACAGGCGTGCAGGTTCGGCCAGGCCAGCAGGCCGATGAACGGGCGGTCCTGCCCCGCGACCAGCGCGTCGTGCACCACGGGCGTCGCAGCGGCGATGGTATCGGTGCGGAGCGAGCCGACATGCACGAACGTGCCGGTGGTGAGCTTGAAGTCCTCGACGACGCGTCCCGCGAAGATGATGCCCTTCACCGGATCGCCATCGTCGACGAAGATGCCAGCATCGCCGATACAGTAAAAGCCTTCCTCGTCGAACATCTTCTTCGTGAGATCAGGCTGGCCGAAATAGCCGGGCGTGACGTTGACGCCGCGCAGGCGCAATTCGTATTTCGAGCCGCACGGCACCATCTTCAACTCGACGCCGGGGAACGGCAGGCCGATCAGGCCGACGCGCTCGGTGTCCCAATAAGTGCCGGTTGAGGTCGGCGCGGTCTCGGTCGAGCCCCAGCCGGTGTAGAACACGATGCGCTCACCGGTCGACTTCACCGCGAGGGCCTGCATGCGGTCGTAGAGATCGTCGGGCAACCGCGCGCCGCCATAGGCCATGATCGAGAGGTTCTTGAAGAACGAGCGGCAGAGCGCATCGTCCTTCTCCATGGCGGCTGCGAGCGCGGCATAGCCGGCCGGCACATTGGCGTAGTAGGTCGGCGAGATCTCGCGCAGATTTCGCAACGTCTCCTCGAACTGGCCCGGCATCGGGCGGCCGTCATCGATGTAGAGCGTGCCGCCATCGACCAGGATCGGATGAAACGCGGCATTGCCGCCCATGGTATGATTCCAGGGCATCCAGTCCAGCATGGTCGCAACAGGACCATCGGGCGAACGCGGCCGCACCTGCATCATCATCGCCGCATTGGCGCACATCATCTCCTGCGTGTTGATGACGGCTTTTGGCATGCCGGTCGAGCCGGACGTGAACAGCAGCTTGCCGACGGTCTGCGGCGTGATCTGTGCGATGGAGGCGCCGACATCGGCGGTAACAGGCGTTGCGGCGAGTTCGGCGAAGCTGACGCTCTCGATGCCGTCGCAGGGTCGCGCGACGTGAACGACGGTGACGCCGGTGAGATCGAGCGCCTTCAGGGCCTTCTCGAAGGTCGGGCCGTCCTGCACCATCACCACGGCCGGCTTGATCAGGTCAAACAGGTACTTCAGCTTGACGTGATCGTGGCTCATCAGGGAATAGGCCGGCGACACCGGCGCTGCGGGCGAGCGTGCCTGCATCGCGGCCTGCGTCATCAGCGCATGCTCGATCGAGTTGCCGGAGAGGATCGCAACGGGGCGACCACCGAGTCCGAGATTGAGCAGGCCTTGCGTCAGCGCATCAACGGTGCGCTTGGCTTCGCCATAGGACACCTTGCGCCATTCGCGGCTTGCGCCGCCGCGCTGGGCAAGCCAGAAGCGTTCTGGTGCTTCCTTCGCCCACTTCGCCAGCGAAGCTGGAATGTGCTTCTCGTAGGCCTGCAGCGGAATGCGCGACTTCAGCACCACCGTGCCGTCGGCGCGCCGCTCGACGTCGATGTCGCGTGCGAGCCACTCGATCTTGCGAAAGGCGGGCTTCGTCATCACAGCCGCCGCGCTTCCACTCATTTTGCGTCTCCCGGAATTATCGTCCTTTGCGGATCGTTCTGGTTCAGCGCTTGATATAGACAGGCTTTCGCTTCTCAAGGAAGGCCCTGATGCCTTCCGAAAATTCCTCGGAACGGCTGCACAGGACCTGGTTGCGATCCTCCATTGCGATCGCAGCCTCCAGCGATCCCGCATCGACGCTGATGTTGAGGCATTCCTTGGATAGACGCAGGCCCACGGGGGAGGCAGTCATCATGGCGTCGATAAAAGGCGCGGCCGCATCATCGAGCTTGTCCTCGTCGACGACCTCTGAGACGAGACCAACCGCGAGTGCGCGCTCGGCGCCGATGAAGCGTCCGGTGAGGATCAGTTCCGATGCGACGGAGACGCCGACAAGGCGTGGCAGGAAATAGCTGGTGCCGATGTCGCAACCGCCGAGGCCGAGCTTGATGAAGGCGCAGTTCATCCGCGCCGATCTCGTCGCGATACGGATGTCTGAGGCCAGCGCCAGCGCAAAACCGCCGCCGGCGGCCGCACCCTGAACCAGCGCGAGAATCGGCTGCGGGCAGCGGCGCATCAGCATTACGATGTCGGCAATGCGGCGCTGCGAATCCAGCGATTCCGTGACGCCGGGTGGCTCCTGCTGCCCGGCACGGCGCACCATCGCCGCCTTGAGATCGAGCCCCGCGCAAAAATTCCTACCGGCGCCCTTGAGCACGACGACACGCGTGTCGCGGTTGCGCTGAAGGCCCTGGAAATAGACGTTGAGCGCGTCGATCAGCGCGGGATCGAGCGCGTTGAGATGTTCGGGCCGGTTCAGCGTCACCCGGTCGACGCCGTCGTCATGCTCGATCAGCAGCGGTTGGGACATGAGAGCCTCGTGCTAGCCGCGGGTCACGGCGCCGATTGCTGCGCCCTCTCCCCTTGCGGGAGAGGGCATGCACGTCGGTAGCCACAAGTTTCGCTCGGGTGAGGGGCCTGCCTCCACAGTACGAGCCCGCGGAGAGAACCCCTCATCCGGCGCTTCGCGCCACCTTCTCCCGCAAGGGGAGAAGGAAAGAGCGCACCGCCTACCTTGGCGCCATACGAATCGCGCCGTCGAGGCGAATGGTCTCGCCGTTCAGCATCGGGTTCTCGACCATGTGCACGGCGAGCGAACCGTATTCGGCGGCATCTCCGAGGCGCGAGGGATGCGGCACCTGGGCACCGAGGCTCTTGCGCGCCTCTTCGTTCAAACCCATCAGGAGCGGCGTGAAGAACAGACCGGGCGCGATGGTGTTGACGCGGATCTTCTGGCTGGCGAGATCGCGCGCAGCCGGCAGCGTCAGGCCGACGACACCGCCCTTCGAGGCCGAATAGGCAATCTGGCCGATCTGGCCTTCGTAAGCGGCGACCGACGCCGTGTTGATGATGACCCCGCGCTCTTCGCCGACGGGCTCGATCGTGACGAGGCGCTCGGCGAACAGCCGCAGGCAGTTGAAGGTGCCGATCAGATTGACGTTGATGATGCGCGCGAACTTTTCCAGCGGATAGACGCCGTCGCGGCCGACGATGCGCTGCGAGCCGCCGATGCCGGCGCAGTTCATCAGCACGCGCGCGACGCCATGCGCGGCTTCCGCCCTGGCGATCGCCGCCTTGATCTGCTCTTCGCTGGTGACATCGGCGTGGAGCGCGATGCCCTTCACTTCGGCGGCGACCTTCTCGGCATTGTCCTTGTTCTGGTCGATCACGCCGATCTTGGCGCCCTTGGCTGCCATGGCGCGGGCGGTCGCCTCACCGAGGCCCGAACCACCGCCGGTGATGAGAACGGCTACGTCTTTCAACTGCATCGCTTGTACCTTTCCTTGGGCGTTTCTTCTCTAGACTTGAGAGGTTCAGCCGGATCATCCGGCTGCGACAGCTTCCTCGGCTTGCGTGAGGATTCCGCCGCAGATCAGCGTTTCCATGTGCTTGATGTATTGCCGGCAGACGTCGTCTGTGACCGGGCCGACGCCGGTCGCGCGAGACATCGCGTGCCGGCCGAAGAACAGGTGATCGCAGGCGCCGATCAGGCTGGTGTAGAACAGCACTGGATCGGTCTGCCGGAACTCACCGCGGCTGACACCGTCGGCGAGCAGCCGGCGATGAAAGTCCAGCAGCGGGGCCACGAAGAACTTCGAGACTTCGTCGGCCGAGCCAGCGCTGGTTTCATGCAGCAGATAGTGGATCAGCCGGTTCATGTAGGGGAACCGGTGATAGGCGCGGATGATGCCGCCGATATGCAACTTCAGCTTGGCCGTCGCCGTGATCGGCTGCGCCAAGAGGTATTCGAGGTTGGACATTTCGGTCGCGGCGTCGCGCGCGAGCAGCGCCAGCAAGAGGCCGTCCTTGTTGCCGAAGTGGTATTTGACCAGCGCGGCATTAGCGCCCGACTTCTGCGCGATGTCGGAGAGTGAGATCTCGATCGAGGAGCGTTCGATCATCAGCTCGCTCGCGGCCACGAGCAATTTCTCCGCGGTGGAATTCTTCCCGCTGGGGAGCCTGTTCGGTACGCTGGTAGCCACGGAAGATCCCTGTTCGCCGCTCGAAGCGGGGCGCAGCTAAGCCCAAGCAGCGCCTCATCACAAGAGTTAATTGATCGATTGACTAAACGATCTCCCGTCCCTTAAATCCGTCCCCGACAACCAACCCAATCAAGAATTCAGGGAGAGACCGATATGGCCGAGGCTTACATCGTCGCCGCTGCGCGCACCGCGGGCGGGCGCAAGGGGGGCCGCCTCGCCGGCTGGCATCCGGCCGATCTCGCCGCCAAGGTACTGGACGAGCTGGTCGATCGCACCAAGGTCGATCCCGCCCTGGTCGAGGACGTGATCATGGGCTGCGTGATGCAGGTCGGCGAACAGTCCAACAACGTCGCGCGCAACGCGATCATGGCCTCGAAGCTGCCGGAGAGCGTGCCCGGCACCTCGATCGACCGCCAGTGCGGCTCCTCGCAGCAGGCGCTGCACTTCGCAGCCCAAGCCGTGATGTCCGGCACCATGGACGTCGTGATCGCCGCGGGCGTGGAATCGATGACGCGCGTGCCGATGGGCCTGTCGTCGCAGCTTCCGGCCAAGAACGGCTTTGGCAATTACAAGAGCCCTGGCATCGAGGCGAAGTATCCCAACATTGTGTTCAGCCAGTTCACCGGCGCCGAAATGATGGCTGAGAAGTACGGCCTGTCGAAGGATGATCTCGACGAGTACTCTTTCAACAGCCATCAGCGCGCGATCGCGGCGACCCAAGCCGGCCACTTCAAGAAGGAGATCGTGCCGCTCGAAATCACCCGCGCCGACGGCTCGAAGGACACCCACCACATCGACGAGGGTATCCGCTTCGACGTCACTCTCGACGGCATCAAGGGCGTGAAGCTGATCGCCGAGAACGGCAAGCTCACCGCTGCCAGCGCCAGCCAGATCTGCGACGGCGCTTCCGGCGTGATGGTTGTGAACGAGCGCGGCCTCAAGCAGCTCGGCGTCAAGCCGCTCGCGCGCATCCACCACATGACCATGACCGGCGGCGATCCCGTCATCATGCTCGACGCGCCGCTGCACGCCACCAAGCGCGCGCTGGAGAAGGCCGGCATGAAGGTCGACGACATCGACCTCTTCGAAGTCAACGAGGCCTTCGCCTCAGTGCCGACCGGCTGGCTGAAGACCACTGGCGCGGATCCCGCGCGTCTCAACATCAACGGCGGTGCCATCGCGCTCGGCCATCCGCTCGGCGGCTCCGGCACCAAGCTGATGACCACGCTGGTCCACGCCCTGCACCAGCGCGGCAAGCGCTATGGCCTGCAGACCATGTGCGAAGGCGGCGGCATGGCGAATGTGACGATCGTGGAGCGGTTGTAGGGAAGACAAGAGCGAGTAGTGAGTGGCGAGTAGCGAATGGTGATTAGCGAAGAGCGGCTCTGTTCTTCCCTACTCGCAATTCGCTATTCGCCATTCGCGTTTTGAGGACACGCCATGACCCACCCCTCCATCCACGCCCGCACCACGCCGAACAAGATCGCCTATCAGATGGCCGGCACCGGCAAGGCGATCACCTATCGCGAGCTCGACGAGCTTTCGAACCAGGGCGCGCATCTGTTCCGCTCACTCGGGCTGAAGGCCGGCGACCACATCGCGCTGTTGATGGAGAACCGTCTCGCCTTCATGGAGCTCTGCTGGGCCGCACAGCGCAGCGGGCTCTATTACACCGCGATCAGCCGCTATCTGAAGCAGGACGAGATCGACTACATCATCGCTGATTGCGGCGCCAAGGTCGTGATCACCACGCCGAAATGCGCCGACCAGATCAAGGGCCTGATCAAGGGCGCCGCCGGCGAGCCGATCTTCTACATGATGGACGAGCCCCTGCCGGGCTTCCGCTCCTACGACAAGGAGGCCGCCGCGCAGCCGACGACGCCGATCGCCGACGAGGTGGCCGGCTACGACATGCTGTATTCGTCCGGCACCACCGGCCGGCCCAAGGGCGTCAAGAAGGCCTTCGAGGGCAAAGCGATCGACGAGCCGAATCCGCTTCTGCGCGTGCTCTGCGCCGACATGTGCGGCATGAACGCCGAGAGCGCCTATCTGTCACCGGCGCCGCTCTATCACGCCGCTCCCCTACGCTTCAACATGATGGCGATCGTGCTTGGCGGCACATCGATCATCATGGAGCACTTTGACGCCGAAGATTTCCTGAAGCTGGTCGAGAAATACAAGGTCACGCAGTCGCAGCTCGTGCCGACCATGTTCGTGCGCATGCTGAAACTGCCGGACGACGTTCGCACCAAGTACAACGTCTCCACGCTCAAGGGCGCCATCCACGCTGCCGCCCCCTGCCCGGTCGACGTCAAAGCAAAGATGATCGAGTGGTGGGGACCGATCCTGATCGAGTATTACGCCGGCTCGGAGGGCAACGGCGTCACTGTCTGCAGTTCGCCGCAATGGCTGGAGCACCGCGGCAGTGTCGGCCGCGCCGTGGTCGGCAAGATCAAGATTCTCGACGAGAACGACGAGGAGCAGCCGCTCGGCGAGATCGGCACGGTCTACTTCGCCGACGCGCCCGCCTTTACCTATCATAACGATCCCGAGAAGACGAAGAAGGCCTACAACGCCAAGGGCTGGTCGACGCTCGGCGACGTCGGCTATCTCGACAAGGATGGCTTCCTCTATCTCACCGACCGCAAGTCCTACATGATCATCTCCGGCGGCGTGAACATCTACCCACAGGAGACCGAGGACGCGCTGATCACCCACCCTGAGGTCGCCGATGTCGCCGTGTTCGGCGTGCCGAACGAGGAGATGGGCGAAGAGGTGAAGGCGGTGGTGCAGCCGCACGACATGAGCCGCGCCGGCAAGGCCTTCGAGGCCGATTTGATCGCCTACTGCAAGGGCCGCCTCTCCGCGATCAAGTGCCCCCGCTCGATCGATTTCGAGCCCGAGCTACCGCGCACGCCGACGGGCAAGCTGGTGAAGCGGCATCTGCGTGACAAATATTGGCCGAAGACGGCGGCGAAGATTTGAGGCAGGATCCGTAGGGTGGGCAAAGGCGCGAAGCGCCGTGCCCACCACCTTTCAAAGTCACGACCGAAGTGGTGGGCACGCTTCGCTTTGCCCACCCTACGACGCCTGCGCAAGTATCCTTAATCGAACAAATTCGGCGTGTGGTTCACCAGCGCGCCTTCGATCTCGAGCATCTTCAGCTTCGTCACCACGCCGCCGTTGGCCGAGAATCCGCCGGGCTTGTTGCCGGCGGCGAGCACGCGATGGCAGGGCACGACGATCGGGCACGGGTTGCGGCCGAGCGCCTGACCGACGTCGCGCGACAGCTGGACGCCGCCGAGCTGCTTGGCGATATCGCCATAGGTGACGGTCCTGCCCGGCGGGATCGCGCGGGCGATCTCGTAGACGCCGCGGTTGAAGTCGGGCACCCCGTCGAGATCGAGCGGGATGTCGGTGAGATCGTCCGGCTCGCCCGCGAGCAGCTTGACGATGCGATCGATCGCCTGCTGGACTTCGGCGGTCGGCTCGGCTTCGGTCGCCTCGGCATGGCGCTGACTGATGCGGGTGCGGATCTTCTGCTCGCCGCCCATCGGCAATTGCGTGCCGTTGATGCCGCGCGGGCCCCAGGCGGTGGCGCAAAGGCCGATCCTGGTGTCGAACAGGGCAAAATGCTGGTCGGTCATGGCTTGGTTCCTGGCTTGCGTCCTTGTCGCATGCCCCCAGTTTCATCTCCCGCTAAATCTAGGCTTGGAAATAGTTGCGATCCACCCGGTTTCCGGGAATCTTGCACAGGAGTTCCGCCGCCTCGCGAGTCCAGAATGCAAAGCCTCCACGTCAACGGATACGACATGCCCTATCTCGACGTGGGCGAAGACAGAGGCCGCCCGCCGCTGGTCTGCGTGCACGGCTCGCTGAACGACTTCCGTGTCTGGGGCTGCGTGCTCGGCTTGCTGACGCAGCGGCACCGGGTGATCGCCGTCAGCCTGAGGCACTTCTTCCCGGACCGCTGGGACGGCCTCAGTGACACCTATTCGATCGCGCAGCATGTCGAGGACCTCATCGCCTTCATCGAGAAGCTGGACCTCGGCCCGGTCGACCTGATGGGCCATTCCCGCGGCGGGCACATCTGCTTCCGCATGGCGCAACGGCGTCCAGACCTGCTGCGGCGGCTGATCCTGGCCGAGCCCGGGGGCGAGCTCGATGCGAGCCTCGATCCGGACTACGTCGGCGGCCCCTCGCCGCTGCTGGCGCGCTTCACCGCCTCGGCCGAGAAGATCGCGGCCGGCGATGTCGACGGCGGCCTCGCCGTCTTCGTCGACACGCTGGAGGGCGCCGGCACCTGGCCGCGGCTGCCGGCCATGGTGAAACAGAACCTTCGCGACAACGCTTTCACCCTGATCGGCCAGGTCCGCGACAATCGCCCGCCGTTCTCGAAGGCGGATGCGGAGTCCATCAAAATGCCGACGCTGTTCATCCTGGGCGCCCGGACCAAGGGGCTGCTGCCAAAGGTGTTGCATGCGCTCGCCGCGCATGTGCCCTATTCCAAGACGGCGACCATCCCGAACGCGACGCATCCGATGTTCGAGCAGGCGCCGCAGAGATTCTCCGAAGTGGTCTTGGATTTCTTAGCAAGTTAAGTTTTGGCGAGCTGAACATGCAGACATTCCGCGTCAACGGTTACGACATGGCCTATCTCGAAATCGGCGAGGGCCCGCCGCTGGTCTGCGTGCACGGCACACTCGGGGATTTCCGCACCTGGTATTCCGTGCTCGGCCCGCTGTCGAAGGCCCATCGCGTGATCGCGGTCAGCCTGCGGCATTTCTTTCCCGAGCATTGGGATGCCGTCGGCGACGATTACAAGATGGCGCAGCACGTCGCCGACATGCTTGCCTTCATCGAGCAGGTGAGGCCCCCCGCACCCGTCGACCTGATGGGCCATTCACGCGGCGGCCACATCGCATTCCGCGTCGCGCAGGCGCGGCCTGATCTGCTGCGAAAGCTGGTGCTGGCCGAGCCGGGCGGCGATCTCGATGCATCCCTGCCGGTGCCCGAAGGCACGCCCTCGCATCCGCCGCTGGCTGCACGCACGGCGCGATCGGTCGAGATGATCCGCGCCGGCGATATCGACGGCGCGCTGCAAAATTTCTACGAGGGAATCGAAGGCGACGGCTCCTGGCGGCGCGTGCCGGCGGCGGCCAAGCAGCAACTGCGCGACAACGCGCTGACGTTCCTCGGCCAGATCAACGAGCAGCGCAGGCCCTATACGCTCGCGGACGCGCAGGCGATCAGGACGCCGACACTGCTGATCGGCGGCGGCGGCACCACCGGCAGCCTGTCCGTGATGTGGCGCGTGCTCGCCGAGCACATTGCAGGCGCCAAGAGGGCGGTGATCCCGAACGCCGGCCATTGGATGTTCGAGCAGTCCCCGCTGGAGTTCGGCGAGGTGGTGAGCAGGTTTTTGGCGGAGTAGCTCTCTTCTTCCCTTCTCCCCTTGTGGGAGAAGGGTGGCTGTGATTTCATCCAACATTACAGCAGTTTAGCTCTTTAGTGTCCCAATAGTGTCCCTACCAGAGGCCGCAACACTAATCCTTTCGTCCAGGCTTGCGCAGTTCTCGCAGCGGGACGGTGGGAATTACGCAATCCCCTTCCGGCGGTGAGACCTCATCATCAGCATAGTCCTGAGGGCTGCTAAGGATCGGCACCGGGTCACCGAGCCAACCGCATTTATCGCAGGTCGGCCGCTCCCATTCGAGTTCGGGAGCACTTGAGTGATAACCGCGTTGCGGCGAGAGCCGATTAGAGCCGCAAGCAGGGCAGCTTTCAGGTACGGCCCGGACGTGTCGAATGACCTGAGACGCGGCTAAGCCAAGCGCGTGCTCAACCGTCGTAGTCGCGGCTTCTGCATCGTACCATGTTGAGGCTTTGGCGTGCGTAAGCCAGTTGGCAAAACGCCACGCTTCCTCAAGCAACGTCTTGAGCAAATGGCGACGATGCTCATGCGTGTTACCGGCAAGGCTCGTGAGACATACATGGTCCACCCAAGCCTTGAAGTCGGCCTGCTTAGGCTTGTTCGCCCGGTCGAGTGCCCACGGCATCACGATCTGCGCTGCGCTGGTGAAAGCAAGTAGCGCCTCACGGCAACGGACGCCGACCGTTTGGAAGTCGCTGACTTCCTGGGCGCTCGCCAACGCATCCGAGGCTTCCGACATGTGGCGAAAGCAAGCGGCGAGCGGCTCCACGGGAAGCTCCGCCAACTTCGGTTTCTGGCTGCGCGGGACGCGTAGGCATAGACCAACGTGGAAGGTAACTGCCAAATCCATATTCGGAAACTGGGCCTGAGAGTACAGGTTGGTCGGATTAGTTATAACCCACCAGCGGTCAACATTGGTGTGAACGTCCCACACGACATGCTGATGGTTGAGGATGGTTTCGGCGTAGACCTTCTGCAAGAACTCGACGGCGAGGTCGGGTGCCTGCCAATTCATGTAGTCCACAATTGCCTGCTTCTCTTCGGCCGTAGATGACAGCATAGCGCTTAACACTCCGCACACTTGATGCCGGGGATGGCTCGGTGTCCAAGGTCCATCGACGCAGCAATTGTCGTCGGTCGTCCTAAGGTGGCGATACAGCTTGCGCGTGCGGCAGGGATCGGTTTCAATAGTGACGCCACGGGGACTTGGCAAGTAACTTTCTTTGGGCTCGCGCGGCTCGAAAGCAATTTACATAGCAGAAAGCGTAATGGAGCATCGTTGATCTATGGGGGAAATGCACTTCAAGGTCCAAGTAGAAAGTGACCATATTCGGCGAATGACCGCAGGCAAGCCCATTCCAGCGTTAGCCGAACTCATTTGGAACGCGTGCGATGCTGATGCTACTCACATCGACGTTGAGATCGAAAAGGGAGAACTCGGAATGCAAGCCGTTGTCGTGAGAGACAACGGGCATGGCATTCCTCACGATGAGATCGAGCAGCTATTCGGAAAATTAGGAGGATCGTGGAAGGCGCGCGGAGCGAGGTCGAAGACAAAATTAGGCATCTTGCACGGCAAGGAAGGCAAGGGTCGCTTTAAAGCGCTCGCGTTGGGTCGCGTTGCCGACTGGACGATTGTGTACAAAGATGCGGACCACAGAAAATATCGCTACACTCTCTCGCTGATCCGCGATGATCTGGTGGACGTTCGGGTTTCCGAGCCCATTGAGGCCGATCCGCATTTCCCTACGGGGGTAGAAGTTCGCATTACGGAGCTGGATCGCACTTATAGATCGCTAGACGCGTCCCTTGCAGTAAGCTCCCTCGCTCAAATATTTGCGCTGTACCTGACGGAGTATCCGGACCTCTCCATTTCATTTGAGCATGAGCGGATCGACCCTCAGGTTCTGATAGCCCACCGAGACGTCCTGTCTTTGTCCGATATTGCAGATGCTGACAGCATTCACTCGGCGTCTGTTGAGCTGATTGAGTGGAAGATGCCCTGTGATCGGTGGATTTTCCTGTGCGGCGCAAACGGCCTCCCGTTCCAGCGCAGCGCTCCCTCTTTTCATGCGCCTGGCCACCAATTTACGGCGTACATCAAATCGTCTTACATCGATGAATTACAGGAGCGAGGTTTGCTTGACCTCGCTGAGTTGAATGCTGCGCTTCAAAGGGCTTATGACGAAGCGGTGGAAGCGATCAAGGCGCATTTTAAGGCGAGGGACGCATCGGCAGCTCGATCGAAAATCGAGCAATGGAAGGCGGAGGACGTATATCCCTATCGAGACGAGCCGACGACACCTGTCGACGTTGCCGAACGGCAAGTTTTCGATATCGTTGCTCTCAATGTGAACAAGCATCTTGCGGACTTTGAGGGGGCGACACGCCAAACAAAAGCTTTCCAACTCCGCATGCTCCGACAGGCAATCGAGCGCGGCCCCGATGAGCTGCAACTCATCTTGAAGGAAGTCCTCGATCTTCCACCTCGCAAACAGCAAGAACTCGCCAAGCTGCTTGAGGACGCCGACCTGGGCAACATCATAAGCGCATCCAAGCTAGTCGCTGATCGCCTGAAGTTCATTCACGGGTTAGAGGCTCTTCTCTTCGAAGCAGAGACCAGGGCTCTTCTCAAAGAGCGCAGCCAGTTGCATCGCATTCTCGCAGACAACAATACGTGGGTTTTTGGAGAGCAATTCAGCCTTACTGTGGATGACCAGTCGCTCACCGAAGTGTTGCGCAAGCACCACCAAATGATAGGCAGAGAAACCGTTATAGATGCGCCTGTTAAGCGGATCGACGGGAAGACTGGGATCGTTGACCTAATGCTATCCCGTTCTGTTCCACAGAACCGCATGGATGAGCGGGAGCATCTGGTGGTCGAACTAAAACGCCCGTCCGTTAAGGTCGGGGCCGAAGAAATTACCCAAGTCGAAAAGTACGCTTACACAATTGCGAAAGACGAACGCTTTAGGGGCCTGAAGACCCGGTGGACATTTTGGGTGGTGTCGAATGATTTGGATGACTTCGCTTCGGTAAGGACGCGACAGAAAGATAAGCCCCGGGGGCAGGTTTCGCAGACGGAGGATGGCTTAATCGAGGTCTGGGTGAAAACATGGTCCGAGATAATTTCTGAATGTAAGGCTAGGCTGCGCTTTGTTCAGGACCATTTGCAGGCAAATGTCGATAAGGATGCGTCGTTGTCTTACTTAAAGGTGACTTACGACAGATACTTGTCCGGGATCGAGGTTCAGGAAGATAATGCAGCGTGACTGTAACGTTTGATCAGTTGTCGCCGCGCGCCAGCTTCGCGACAGCTCGACGGAGCTTGATTTCAATGCACCGAGCGCAGATCAGCTCGCCGTCCCCGGCTGGTGACGCAAGAGGGGTCAGTTCTTCAGGCGCGAACTCTTCTTCGCAGTGATCGCAGCGGGGGATTTTGAGCATCCGATCAGGACGAACAAAGCCGCCACCCATCCGGTCATCAAACCTGTTCGTGCGCTACTCGCCCGACCTCGCGTCGTTATCCATAGCGTGAGCCCGGTCGAGGATAGCAGAAAGAAAAAGAGGGCCGAAGCCCTCTTTTAACGTCAGTACCGACGATAGCTCCGATGGTATCCGTAGCCGCGACGTACATAGGGTCGGCGGACCACGTAGGCCCCTCGCCGATACACGGGCCTTGTGCGAACGCAGCCGCGCGGACCGCAAGCCACTGCAACGCTCTCGACGTTGGATGACTGGACCTGTCCCAACGGGGCGAGCGGCATGGCTGAAGCGGTTCCAGGCGAAAGCGCTGCGCCACCTAACGCGGCCAAAGCGAAGAATGCGTATCTAAATTTCATCTCGTTCTCCCGTTGGGTGCAGCCTCCGCAGGCAGCGTAGAGGTTCCTCTGTGAACGAGGGATGAGCGTAGGATTAAATCGCGACAATCAACCGGGTAGACCTGCGATCAATCAGTGAATGGTTGACTTCACCGGGTCTGCCGATTGATCGAGAGCTGTATTTTCCTCGGCCTCTCGCACTTGGCCTCGAAGGGTCTCAAGTTCGGCAAGCTGAAAAAGAAGCGCCTGAGCGCGCAGGCACAGGACAATGCGGTTGTACGCCCGATCACGTTTACTCATTGCACGCCCCGGAAGTTTGTTCTTACCCAGCCGGATCAAGCGAGCTGGTTGAGCTAGCGACGTTGCATTCCCGGAAGTGGGACGACAGCTCAAGCTCAGCCAAGTGCTCCCAGCATTCCGCGTCCGCGAGGAGCTTCCATTTGTTCATGCTGTTGTAGGCGGCCTGTTGACGGCACAGAGAACCCATCGCGCGCAAGCGTCGCACCTTCTCCACTGCGAACCTCCTTCCGACTCGCTTTTCGCAAGCCATTGTTTGTCTCGGATTGAATGTCTCGCAGATTAAAATGACGGGTGATAGTCCGGTGTTTGACTGGTTTAAATGACAGCGCAATCGTCTGACTTTTCAAGGGCGTCGTATTTTCAGAAAGCGCTTGATTGCATCCAACGCTTCGAAAAACGGTGGCCGCGCTGATCGAGACGGCGACCTTCGCCTGCGAGGGGGCATCGTGATCACAACAAACAAAACGTTGATCAGTAGCCACAGCCCAATAACTAGGAGGATAGTCCGCACGCGAACCTCGCGAAAAAATTAACTAAATATTTAGCGTACTAAGATCATCAGGCCGGTTACCTCTCCGCCGTGCCTCCTGATCCTTTGGTGTTGCCGATTACCGCACCCCATCCGGCGCAGATCGTGCCAAGGCTTCAGCACTGCTAATGCGGGGATACGAGCGCGGCAACGCTGAACGCCACTATGCAGGCGGCGGCTAGGGACCAGAGCGCTATGGCGATCTCTCTAGGCATGGTGCCCAACATCATGCGCCGTACCGAGCGCTTTATTTTACGAAGTAGATGCTGGTCACCGCTAGCGCGATCAGGAGTGCGCCACCGATCAGTGCGATGGCAAAACAGATGCGCGCCGGGATCGAATACGTGTCGAAACGGGGTTCTCTGATGATCACGCTACGGCTCCTCCCGTGTTGGAGTGCAACCGGCTGTCTTCATGAATGGAACCAGTGAATTCCCTTTTTGGGACGGCGTCGAGTCAATTCAGTTCCCGCAGCCTGGTAAGGGCGAAGCCGGTGTGCCTAGGAGCCCCGGCCTCACAACCTCAGCCCCTGACAACAGGTTGTCGGCTACGCGTCCTGTCGGTCGGAGTGGCAGGATCGCGCCTTGATGCCCGCGCAAAAGCCCCATCGGGCCAGCCTGACCCCTCGGGGCTGGAGGGGACAAATGCGGGGCCAAGCGGTCCGACGGCTGGCGCGTGAGGAGCGCCATGCAATTGGAGGCTAGACCCAGTCAGCGATGTCGCTGTGTTCACTTGTGGCCAGGAACTAGTATTGTAATGTTCCCGCTTTGGAACATCGAGGCCGCGCGGATGAAAGACATGCAGGCCCAACTGGAGAAGCTACAGCGAAACGCCGCTGAGTGCGCCCTTATTCGGGACTTGGCGACTGATGCAAAGAAGCGTGAGTTGTTTGCCAGATTGGCCGAGCACCTTGCTGAACTCGCATCGGCAGTGGAGCAAACCATCGGTGAGGGCGCGGGCAGCGAAATCTCTCCTGATCTGCCGCCAAGGCCGTAGCGCTGGCCCCGGCTTTTGGATGGTGCCCCAAAGCTCCATCTCGCAATCAAGCTTCGAATGGCTATTTTTCGCGCATGCTTTCATTTGAGTTTTGCCTGCCGACCAAGGGCATTGCAGTCCCGAACGGCGCCGATTGGCTTCATGAAGTAAAATACGATGGGTACCGCCTCCGCCTGGAGCGCGATGGCGACCGCGTGCGCCTGATCACCCGTGGCGGCTACAACTGGGCCAGCCGTTATCCGTGGATCGTGGAAGCCGCGCGTAAGGTCAGGCAGAAGCAGTTCGTGCTCGATGGCGAGGCCGTCGTGCTCGGCGTCGATGGTGTCTCCGATTTCAACGCGCTGCACTCGCGCAAGCACGATCACGAAGTGCAGTTCTGTGCCTTCGATATTCTCGCCGAAGGCGGAGACGACCTCCGCGCGCTCCCGCTGTCGATGCGGAAGGCGAGCTTGGAGCGCCTGTTGGCGCGCCGTCCTGAAGGTGTCTTCGTCAATCCCTTCGAACGCGGTGAGCTTGGGCCTGATCTGTTTCGAGCGGCCTGCAACATCGGCCTTGAGGGACTGGTGTCCAAGCGGCGGGACCGTCCTTATGAGGCCGGTCGCTGTCGCTATTGGATCAAAGTGAAGAACCGCAAGCATCCAGCGATGGAGCGCGAGCTATGACCAGCAGAGCTTCCTCGCGCTCGCTTCCGCGCTGCTGGAAGATCAGCATCGCCAGCCCACGCCTCCTAAAGCATCGGTAAGGGAGACTCGCCCGAGTGCAGCACTAACAGCGGACTCAACGGCCGATCTGCACCGGAGGCGAGACTTCGGCTCTACACCCGGCTCCAGAGTGCCGCAGCACTGCGCCAACGGACGCGATGAGCCAGAACCGGACCTTGGCGGGAATGCCGAAGGAGAACCGGCTCGCGCTCCGAATTTCTCCAATACATTTGTATGCGGATAGCGCATGCGCTTTAATGCAGCCTTGCTTTGACTTCGCATAGGGGAAAGAAGGCCGCCGACCCCGGTCGATTTTCCAAAGGGAGTTGATTTATGGGCCACGACGAACTTGTAATAATCGTCAGAGTAGCGGGTGCCCTGCTCATCGGCGCTATGATTGGATTTGAGCGTTCGTTTCACGGCAGGCCAGCGGGTTTTAGAACCCATTCCCTGGTCTGCATTGCCTCAGCCATTCTGATGATCGTCACGGTTTATCAGCACCAATGGATGACGTTGCTTGAACATGACGCCATCCGGACTGATCCGACCCGCATGGCGCAAGGCATCATGACCGGCATTGGATTTTTGGGCGCTGGCGTCATCTTCAAAGAGGGCCTGACTGTCCGGGGACTAACAACGGCCGCATCCATTTGGGTAACGGCAGCTATCGGTATTCTGGTTGGAATTGGCTTCTGGTTTGCTGCGGTTGTCGGTGCCCTCGCGACCTTGATGGTGCTCGCGCTGTTCCGGCTGATCGAGACGCGGCTGCCGAGTGAGTTCTATGCCCATCACATGTTGCGCTTTGGCCGGGATAAGGTCATGGGCGAAAGCGAGGTCCACAAGATGATTGGCGATCACGGCTTTACGATTGCGAACCTGTCATCCCGCTTAAGCGAAGGCGGGCAGCAGTTCGAATACCGGATGACCATCAAGAGCCGCGACAGGGCCAATGCGGAAAGACTTGCTAAGCATTTGCGCGGCTTGCCCGAGGTGGTTGAGTTTCGCATCACGCCAACGGGGGACTAGCTCCGAAGTGGCCTATTGCGACTTAGGGCTGCTAACTGGCGACTTCAGCGGCGAGACCACAAGATGATGATGCCGATGACAATCGGAGCCAGTCCGAATGCCATCGCGACCCAGAACTTGGGCTCTTGGAGGATGTCGAAGATTTCGAGCATGTTACGTAAGGATAGCACCTGAACACTTGGTCACGACCTGTAGGATTGCTCCGTGATACTACGGAGAGCGAGCCGACGCTCATCCGTTGCAGGTCGAACCAGCCCGTCTAGAGTGGCGCTGATCTGAAAATCGATTCGAAGAGAAATGGCGAAGTCTTCAAAACTTGTTGTCGCGAAGAAAGGTCGCGTGCTCCTGGTCAGACGACGGCGCGATAGGCTCTGGATGTTTCCGGGCGGTCGCAAGCGTGCAGGAGAGAGCGAAAGGAAGTGCCTGCGCCGAGAGATCAGGGAAGAACTGCCGAAGCTCAAGCTGGGGCCGGTGAAGCTCTGGAAAGAAGTGAAGGCTAAGAATCGTCGGTCCGGTCGCAAGATGAGTGACGCGATCTTCTTAGCCAAGAACGCGTCCGGCCCTCTGAAGATCGGCGACAAGAAGGAGATCGACAGAGCAGTATGGTGCAAGCCACGTGGAATCAGGCTGACACCGACGTCGCGCTACATTCGGGACAAATTGTTTCCGAAGTGAATTATGTCCCCGCAGTCGGCAAAGACAACTGGCGAAGACGTCTTGCATGATCTCAAAGGTTAGTGGTCTGGCTTTTCGCGCACGATGACGCCGGTCTTGGGATCGGCATGAAATTCCATCTTCTGGCCGTTCTTGATGCCTTCGCCCTCCCACTGGCCGTCGTCGGCTTCGAGCTTAGTGACCTGGGAATAGCCGGACTCGATCACCTTAGCCTTCACTTGCTCCATCGACATCCAGTCAGGTCCGGGTTGATCAGCTCTCGCTGCTGAACTCATGGCGAGAGAACCGAGGACCAGAATTGTGGCAAGCTTCATTATGGATCTCCTCTCGTTAGAGGCGTTAACGAGAGCGCTGACATGATTGTTCCTCTGCCACTCTCTCGCAAACACAATCGCCGAGCTGGCGGTCTAGAGGGCGCGGCCCTCTTGGCGCCGAGTTCCGCTTGCGAAAAAATCCCGTCTCCAAGGGAAAACCAAAGAGACGGGATTTAAGGCTAAGTCAGAGGGAGGTACTTGCTGGCCAGCGCGTACCCCCGCCGCAAAGATAGCACAAGAAGGGCTCGCACTATAGGCAGTTTATGGCCGCCCGCCCGCGTCATGTCCACTTGCCCCTGAACCGTTAGGCGCGGCGTACTCCAAAGTATATTTTTTCCCCCACGATGAAAGCCCGCTCCTTCATAGAAGCGCAGTGTAGTCTCCCGCTTAGACCCCGTAGCCAGGTGGACTTTGTAGCAATCCGCCTCCACCTCAGCCTTGCGCCACTCTGCGCGCCGCCGATCAATCGCCAATGCCTTACGCGTCTCAACATCCATGATGATCTTGTCGATCTCGGCGCCGTCGAATGTGCGCTTCATGCGCAAGACGATGGACAGCACCATCACGACATCACCATAGGGCCGCAGCAAATCATCCGCCATGGTCTCGCAGAGACGGACAAACTCTCAGCAGCTTCGGGCGGCCGACAGACCAGCGACGCATACTTGATCGCATGTTCAACATCGCTGACGGAAGCATTTGGTTCGGCTTCAAGAGGCATACGTTCGGCGACCGACGCGGCGACGAGTTCGATGCAACGGCCGACCTGCACGGGAGGCGATGACTTCGGCTCTACTCCCGGCTCCAGACCTGCCGCTGCACTGCGCCAACGAACGCGATGGGCCAGAACCGGACCTTTGCTTGTTCACTCAATTACCTTATCGGCGCTCGCGACGAGCGCAGGAGGTACGAAAAGCCCCAGTTGCTTGGCTGTCTTGAGGTTGAGGGACAACTCGAATTTGGTTACTTGGTAAATCGGGATGTCGCCGGGCTTTGCTCCTCGGAGAATCGCGTCGAT
>NZ_JADPKR010000024.1 GCF_023074055.1 Bradyrhizobium sp. 141 | reverse complement strand
TGCCTACGCACGGCTCGGGGCCGATGTGGATCGCTACTCCTTCATCGTAGTGGACTTCCACCACCTACTCCTTGCCGGTCTCCCGGCGCACCAACTGTAATGCTAGTACATGGGGTCAGTTGTGGTTAGAAGGACGATCATGCAATGCCTCTGTGCGGAAGATCACTGCCCGCCGCGAACGCGAGGTCGAAGCGGCCGATACCGCTAGATGCTTTTGTGCGCAAAAGCTCCGCGCCGCTCCCGCACCGACCCTTCTTGGGCGACGGAGGCGACCAACGTACCATCGGGCTTGAAGATCAGGCCGCGTGTGAGGCCGCGTCCACCATGCGCGCTCGGCGAGTCTTGTGCGTAGAGCAGCCATTCGTCGGCGCGGAATGGGCGATGAAACCACATTGCGTGGTCGAGGCTTGCCGATGTCATGCGCCCGTCGAACAGCGTGCGGCCATAGCGCGCCATCACCGCATCCACCAGCGAGAAATCCGAGGCATAGGCCAGCGCACAGATATGCAGTGCCTGATCGTCCGGTAGCTTTGTGGCAGTCTTGATCCAGAAATGAACGCGACCATCATCGATCTTCTGACCGAAATAACGTCCGATCTCGACAGGACGCATTTTAACCGGGCGACCGGATCCGTAATAAGTTCGAATAATTTCCGGCATCTCGAGAAACATCGGCTGCTTGGACAATTCCTCTGCCGAGAATTTTTCCGGCGGCGGCACGTAGGGCATTTTGTCATGGTGATCGAAGGCGCTCTCCTCATTGGCATGGAACGACACCATGACAGAGAAGATCGCCTTGCCGTGCTGGATCGCCGTGACGCGGCGAGTCGAATAGCTCTTGCCGTCACGCAGGCGTTCGACCTGGTAGATGATCGGCACCTGGGGGTCGCCGGCCTGCATGAAATAGCAATGGAGCGAATGAGGCAGCCGGCCCTCGACGGTCCGGCATGCCGCAACCATCGCTTGCCCGATCACCTGTCCGCCGAACACCCGGTCCCAGGTGGCCTTCGGAGTGTGGCCGCGAAACAGGTTCACCTCGATCGGTTCAAGGTCGAGGATGGCGAGCAGGTCGATCAGGTGTTTGGACATTGACTGCTTTCATTTTCTTCGGCCTCATGCCCGTGCATGGCACAGCCATGCCTCCGTTCGAATTCGGGTTCGGCACTTTCGAGCTACTGCGAAATGAGGGTACCGGCCCTGTTTAGGCCATTTGTCTAGTTATCTTTTTCGCGCTAAGGAACGCAACCAACTGCACTCAACCATGCTGACTCTATGGCATTGATTTTGAATGGATCGCGAAGTTTCATTTGAACTCCTGGGCCGGGACTGCGAGACCACCTGTGTATCGGATACTTCTTCGTTCCCAAGCAATCGGCGTGCCGCAAAAAAACTGCCATGCGAGCCTTGCTTGAAGAGAGCAAATCCATGCGCTTCATGCTGCGCCAGCGGAATACTTACACCGCAGTGTCGGGCTCCGAATTTAAACGTCCTCAAATCGGACACGGCTGAACACGACAACAAGGCGCGTGAAACGACGACGGTCGCATCTTGACCTTCCTAATTTGAATAGAAGACTGGTCCACTCGGAAAGCTGATGTCATGCCTCAATGTCGCGCCGATAGCTCAGCTAGTTAGGGGCGAGCGCCTGCGGCTCCAAAGGTGTCAATCGGCCTTTTAATGGGAGGTGTTGTTAAACTCCACTGGGCGAAGCGCGTCCGGGAAAGCTCAACGCAGCACTGTTTGCCCATTCTTGGCGATGGCAACCTGGCGATCTCGAACATGAGCTTCGAATGAAATCGAATTGCCGTCCTTCCAGAGATTGATGGTAACGATCTCACCCGGGAACACCGGGGCAGAAAAGCGGACGCGGTGACGCTGGAAGGCAGAGGGATCGTAGTCACCGTACGTCTGCAACACGGCTCTGCAGGTCAGTCCATAGGTGCACAGGCCGTGGAGAATGGGCTTGGGAAACCCGGCCCGACGGGCGAATCCCGCATCGCTGTGCAAGGGATTTCGATCACCCGATAGACGATAGATCAGCGCTTGGTCGGGCCGGATCGGGATATCGAGTGATCTGTCCGGCGCTCGGCGGGGTACTTGGTGCGGCTCGGGCATTCCCTCCGATGGTCCGCCGAAGCCGCCGTCCCCCCTCGCAAAGGTCGACGAAAGAATCGTGACTATCTTGTCACCCTCGCGATCTCTTACGACGACTTCGTTCTGAATGATCGCGCCTTTCTCCTTGCCCTTGTCGTACACGCCGCACACGCGCGCATCCGCGGTAACGCTGGCGGCGACAGGGATCGGCTTGTGGAATATGATGTCGCGTTCGCCATCAACCACCATGAGACGATTGAGGGCGATGGCTCCGGGTCGCGCCCCCCAGACGCAGACCGAAGCAAAGGTCGGAACCACCTTTAGTGGCTTGGGTGTCGCAAATGCCTCATTGACAAACTGCAGCTCGTTTTCGTTCAGAGGATCGGATCCCATGCCGATGCCAAGCGCATAAAGCATCACCTCGCGATCGCTCCACGAATAGGGTGCGGCTTCGGTCTTGAGATCGAGTACTGCGGGATAATCGATGGGCATCGAGACCTTCCTTATTGCCGTTGCTTTGCACTACATCAAGCTATAGAGCGGCAGCGGAGGTTGCGCTCGCTTAGTTTGAATACTTCGCGCCGATTTTAAGAAGGTCGAAATCGCAATCGACGAGATTCGTGTAGATGCGTACGTGCGAGCCCGTCGATGCCCACGGCCAAGGCCTTGCGCGAGCTTTCGATGGCGGAAGGTCAGCGAGAAGCCGCGGCTCTGCACGCAGAGGATGTGGTTGACCGCGGCCTTGGCCTTCGCATTGAGCACCTGCGCATAAGTTCGGATAAAGCCTCGAGCATCGCAAGATCGGCCCCGGGGGACAGCGCTTCTTTGCCTGATGTGATGATGACAGCTTTGATCGCGACAGTTGAAGCGGCTCTAATCCCATACGTTGACCTCGCGCTGCTAGCTCCGCACCGCATAGGCATCGTCGCGCGAAAAAACGTACTAGACGCTGCGGCATTAATACGCGCCCCCGATCGAGGGTGACATCGGTAAGACGCCACCGAAGGCGTCGATGCAGACCCGCCTCGTGGATTCGGCGTAGGCGCCGACCACGAGCTCATGCTGGCCGCTCATCATCTGGGCTGCAGCGAACTTCACCGCATCGAGGCCCGAGTTGCAGAAGCGGCTGATCTGCACGTCCGGCGCGGTTTTATTCAACCCCGCTTTCAGAGCTGCGAGACATTCAACATTGGAGCCGGCTTCGCCAACGGGATGCACCACTCTAAGGATGATATTATCGACGGAATTTTCCGCTGGCTTGGTGCAATCTTTCACGGCTTCTAGCGGCACGATCGCGAGCCGCACCGAAGTCACCGCTTGCAGGGTGCCGTCTGACTCACCGCAGCCGCCTCGGTTGCAAGCATAGATATATGCCTCAGGCAGCGCACTCTCGACCACACGGAGGCCCGATTGTCGATCGCTAGCGGTGGTGTACTCTAGTAGAGGAATGTGTTTCACACGGGCATAAAGATTGAGCCTGACAAGGATGAGATCTTGCCTCATGGCGCGCTTGTCTCGCTCTCTTGGAAATGGACACGGGTTCAAGGGGCAGAGAACATCGCTCGGTTTGCGCGTTGAATGCACTCGGCCCTCGGTCAGTTCTGCCGCCTCTTAAAAGCAACAGCTGTGCCAACAGTGTTCAAGTATTTAAACTTGAGTCGCAGGGGCCGGCCGATGTTTTAAACCCGACAGCCGTCGTGCCGCTGTCAGCAACCGGACAGGGAATTGGCAGTCGCTTGTGCGGAAGAGGCCGTCGTTTTGCGGCGAGAGGACCGAGCGATTGTCACGCCAACCTTGTGGCCGCTGACGCAAGCCAACCAACTCTTCCCGACGCCGGCTGGCGTGACTGATGGCCAAAAAGCTCATGGGCGGCGATCCAGTCGCCCTTGAGCAGCCCGTCGAACAGTCGGCCATCGAGACCGCGCGCAGCGCGGTAATCGACGTCCTCCGGGCGGCATGGTGGCTTAGCCGGGCATGACGAAGCCGAAGGCAAGGCGCAGACCATTGCGGCGGGTCGCCTCGTAATCGAGGAGAATGGCAAGCCATTCGGCGTGGCTGAGGCTGGCGGCATCGCGGTTGCTTTCCAGTTGGATGAACGCATGGGCTATGCCAGCCACCGATTTGCGCCAGCAGTTCGAGCGTCGGGTGTTTGAGCATTGCAGTTCTTTCAGTGGTAATATCCGGGGCACCGGATGTTGGTGTGGAAGATCGGCGTTTGCTCGGGGGCTTTGCGCACCGGAATCCTGTCGAGCCCCTTCTCGAGGATCGATTTGATAGATGGGTAGTTGCGCGCCTGGACCTCCAGCGCGCGCCGCGCGGCCGCTTCCAGGCGTTCGGCGCTGAAGCGCTTCTCCAGTCCGATGATGCCGAGGCATGAATGGTAGCCCTGCTCGGGATAAGGCCGATCTTCGATGATGTTCTGAACAAGCAGCGAGAGCATCGGCCCTATCCGCGCAGCTTCTTCCAGGATTTTCGACCGCTCCATTAACGGTAGCGCCGGTGGCTCGACGGCATATGTTCGGGCATCGTCGTATGCCGCCGCTGGCCGCTTCCACGCATGTGGGCGGCGATGCGTTCGCCAATAATGAAGATTTCGACGGTGCGTGCGGCAATGCGGGCCTCGACCTCGCGGCGGGCGAAGCGCCACGGCACCGAGTAATGGTGGTGCTCGATCGCGAGTGATAATTGAGCCGACCCGGCAACGCTTCCACTCAGCATGGATCCACGGTTCGATCGGGAGCGGTTTGAGATTCGGCGCGTCGATCTCCTCGAACAGCTGACGCCGCGTTTTGCTGTGCTGGCGACGCACCCATGTGTCGTTGAGATCGGCATGCACTCGGCGACCGCAGCGTTCACCCCGGCCAAGCTTGGTCGGGGACCAGAAGATGGCCACGCCGGCGAAGAAGGCGAAGGCGCTATTGTGCGCCTCGATCCAATCGGCGAACTGCTCGCTCCACTTCGCGCAGGCAAATAAAAGCTCGATCCGCCGAGCACCGCCACAAACAGATGGGCATCGCGCACCTCACCGGTCCGGCGGTCGACTACAACCGGCCGCCTGTCGCCGGCGACAAACATCTTCTCGCCGCCCAGTTGGTTCTGCCGCGTCGCCAGAGGCAGGCGGCCTTCTCAGTGCCGGAACAGGTGACACTAACCGCGGGGTGAAGCCTGGCCGGCGCAGCAAGGCCGAACCGGCTTCAGCATATCCCGGACCGTTGGCGAGCGTCTCGGGGGGCGACGCAAAATCTCGCGCACGTGGCGCATCGTAACCCTCCTCGTCGGCATCGATTTCTCCGGTCGATATCCGACCGGAAAATACCCCAGCGATCAAGTTCTCCTAACTCCAAAGTGCGCGCGATCGCTTCGGAATCCTGCGCGATCGAATCGGAACGGTGCGCGCTATTGTCTCGGAATTGGCAATCCCGCTTGATACCAATTGAGTCAAGAGGCTGACGGTTTCCCTAAGTCATATCTAGTTCTTTTCTCTCCGGACGTTGGATTCGCCAGGTCGGGCGGTGTGCTGCGCGGAACCTTCGGCGTAGCAAGGCGCAGATCCCGGCGCGGTTGGCAAATGAAGGCGAACTCGGACGGATCTTCCATCTTAGCTGCGGTGCGGGCGAGTGTGCGACACGGCCCAGGGCAAGCGACGTGAATAGCGGATGCAGATCAGGGTTGAATTCGCAAATGCGATCGCCGCTCAGAGCCAGGGAGGTCTCGCTATCGTCGAGCTCTCGCAACTAACCGATTCGAAGCGCTACCATGAAGCAATACGTCGATTGGATGTTTCACAGACGAACGTTTCAGGCTGCGTAGTCCGATGATGGTGGGCGGGTAACGTTCGAAGGTAAGGCCAAATTCGAACCTGGAGCATTGACCGAGCCGCTGTGAAGCGTGGGAGCGATGGCGACTCCCTCCCAGCAAGAGCGAAGCACCAATTGCCCGCGATGACTTAATACCGCCGCTTTTAAGGATTCTTCCTGCTGCGACATTTTCTTAGCGAGACAAGCCCGACTATAGACGCAATCAACATCCATTTGGCTCTTGTAGCACCATGCCGATCGACCAGGGAACTCCCCTGTCGCCGCCAGGTCTTGAAGAGAGCAGGATCGCATTTTTGACAAAGGACCGCGTACTACGGCGCGCCGAAACAGGCCGGCGAAGCATTTGCCATTTGCCGGACCCGCGTGAGGGCTGTATCTGCGGAGCTGGCAAGCGCTTTCAAGAGGACGGGCGCGCGGTGACAGCGCGACCGGCATGCTCCGTATCGCGCTGATGCTGGTTTGCGGATCGCTATTGCTCGCCTGACGAGGATCGGGGCTCGGATCCCAAAGGCATTATTCTCGAGCAACGCCGCAAATGTCGGGAGCAGCAGGCCCAAGGTGCGCGCGCCAACTACTCGACATCGCGCTGAGCGCACGAAAGTCTTGGCGACACCAACTTCAGATCACTTGCGCCTATTGCGGTAGACCAGATCAGTGCCCAGCTAGGCAGCCTTGGCGGCCTGTGGCTTTGATTCGGTGCGCGCCACGCTGCGAGAACTACCGATCCTGAGCGGCACATCGTCATCGATGGCGATGCGGCTCTCCACGCGATCTCGATCGCTAGATTGCTTGAGAGCGCGACGCTTGGTCGCCCGGTTATCCCAGATTACAACGTCGCCCGGTTTCCAACTCCAGCTCACCGTATTTTCCGGCGCAATGAGGTAGGATCGAAGCCGGTTGAACAGCTTCTGGCTGGGATATTTCTCCAGGCCAACGAAGTTCTGCACAGAATCTCCGAGCACGAGCAAGCGCTCGCCCGTCTCGGGATGGACGCGAACAACCGGACACGCGGTTTCGCAGATTGTTCCGGTGAAGACATCATCGAATTGCTGCGTGTCCATCTCGATGGCGTGCCTGGTCACGGTGCACTCATAGGCGCTGCAGTGCACCGCCCAGAGGTTGTCGGCCAGCATTCGCAGCGGCTCGGGAAGATCAAGATATGCAGCCGCAGTGTTTGTCCAAATGATGTCATCGCTATCAGGCGGGATCACGACGCCGCGCAGTACCGAGATTTTCGGACATGAGTCACCGAAGCTGAGATCCATGTGCATCTGGTCGGCACGACCGCTGCCGCGGCCCGTCGCCATATCCGGGATCAATGTTCCCTTTATGGTACGCGGGATCAGAGAGCCGAGGCGGACGGCCAAGCGCTGCTGTTCGGCATCATCGAGATGTCCCTGATCACGGAAGAAGATGACTTTGTGCTCGAAAAGCAACTGGCTAATGGCGCAGATGAGCTCGTCGGACAATCCGTCCGATAGCCTGATGTTCTTGATCTCGGCACCAAGCCGGACGGCGGACTTGACGATGTCCGACCGCGGAATGACATTATCCATGGTTGTCACGTTGCTCATGATCATGCTCTCACTATTGTGATGCCTAAAACAAAGCTGCGCGATATTTCGTCGCGGGACTAATGGCGAGGCCAAGGAAATCGGTTTGTTGACGAATCCTACTCGGCCGCAATGTGCTCGAGCAGCCGCCACAGAGAGCCACGCCGGGTCGTCGGCTACGCACCACCATCATCATTTGCCCCGCTCTGTCGCGATCAGGGCCACTCTTCCATCGGCTGCGATCAGACGACGGAAAACGCCGACAACACTGCCGGGATCGACGTGCAGCATGATGAATTACCTCGCTCTTACATCTCAATCATACGGTCAATCGATGTCTAGTCCATGAAACGAAACCAGCTTTCTTTTCGACGACGAGAAATGTTCATTTTGTCGGCGAGCCAGGCACCGAGCTATTTTTAGGAAGACGATTTCTCACGCGTCGCAACAGGTACAATCGCGGTGGTCAGGACGAAATGGATAGCTCGTGGTCTTAACCAATCGGCGCGATCAAAGCTACTCTACCTTAGATCGTTGATACCTTCACGCGCAATTTACACGTTATGGCAAGATTTTCGCTGTATCGAATTTTCAATGTGTTCGACTGTTTCACCCGTCTGTCACAGATGGAGCAGGTGCCGACTGCTCGCGAAGCGAGAGGTCGATATCCGTGCGATTTAACACCTCCCGCAGTGGTTTAACACGGGCTATATCACCCGTTTTGCGGGATCGGCCTCCGAAGCACGAGGAACGTCGCGATGCAGCCTGAAGTCGGGCTTGCTTTGAGCTGGAACATCATTATCGCCGCGAAATCAAAACGATTGGAGTAATGTATAGCGACTTGGCGAGGATCGCTCGCAATAAATGTCACGATAAGGTGAGCGCCGTCACATGTTTCCTCTCGGAGAAATCGGGAGTGGCCAAGCACCGCCAAGCCGCCAACGACAATGCCTGGGCGAGTGACTCGTGCGCGCAACACACCCCGAGAAGAGCTAATCAGTCTCGGCTCAATGAGCGTCCTATCCGGAGTTTTTCTCTTACGAATGCTTGCCGCGGTCGTCGATTGGCGCGCCGCCGCGTGCAAGCTCCACTTAGCCGCCCTACGGGCGCCTTCGCTGGAATTATGGGTCCGCTTGCCTGTTCGCGATCTGCGCCGCGTCGGCAAAAAGTCTTGATTCAATCAACGTTGAGCCATCGCGATCTTCCAGGAGAAGCGGCAGCCAAAAGCGCCAAGATGGGCAACAAGGCGAGCGGCTTAAGAGCGCAATCGACGTCTCCATCTCCGCCACCACCGCGGAGATAGATCAGAGTCCGACGAGGAGGCGATTCACCCTCATCTTTTGTTACCACGAAGCTGATGTTCTCCAGCATGCTCTTTACGGGCACCGCCTACGCTTCTGCTATGGCGGTCAGCGCTTTAGCCAGGACCATGACTTGGTTTGCGGCAAACGGGCGCCTACCTGAAAGACGTAGAATTCAATGGCCTCGTCGATAAATACTCTCGAAGCGACGAAAGCCCCCTGCAGCGCGCGTTTGATATTGACGCTGCGCGGATCGTCTTGGAGTGCCCCGACAACCTGAGCTCGTCGAGAAAACGACGTCAACCTCGCCGCATGGCTTTGAAGTAGAGCGCACCGAGTGGCCCCGTCACGCCGATGTGGATATCGTCTACCAAATCATCCCGCGCGCTACGGATTTCGATGCCAGTGACGCTGAGCCGCTTGTGAATGCCGGTTCGGTCATCCAGATCACGGGAAATGCGGTCTAACGCTTCAGCCACCGCAACGTCGAACTTTCCGGCTTTGGCATCGCGACGAGTTGTTGCCAGCCGAGCCGATTTCATTGTGCTTGCGCCGAAATAGCACGGTCATCGTAGAACGGCGACCACGATCAATTCGCCTTCGCAAATGGCGCGACCGAGTGCGACCTTGTCTTCAATGGGCCGGTGAGCTTGCATGTGTGAGCTAAACCGTGCGTAGGTCGCCGCTTTCATTGTCGCTACTCGCGTCTGCTGTGCAGTATTGCCGCTCATGATCCGCGATCGCCGCAGCGCGAGCAAGAGCACGAACGATACGCAGCATCGCTCGGCCCGCCTTCAGCTTGCGGATCTCGCGCATGAGGCTTCGTGGCCTGATCCGCGTGATCAAGCGCCGCAGGCACCGCGAGCTCGGCCTGCGTTGAAGGCGCATTGCGGCTCGGCCCGAGGAGTTTCCCTAAAAGAGTCTTTCCTGATTCCGAGCCCAATGCGCGAACCGCAGCCGGTCTCTCCAAACTTGCGACTGTGCATGGACACCAGAATCCTATCTTTCGGGCAAATCGATCCATACATCTGCAGGACCATTCAGAAGTGTATCTTGATCCGGCACAAAGATATTATCAAACACTCTGAGGCCGTGACCAACGGCGACGCCACTGATTATAAAGGGAAGTTCGATCTGCTCCTGATCTTCGAAGGTGTCCGCGCTAACAATTCGAAGAGTTTCCAATTCAAGCCGTCGGAATTTGATCAGCGGTTTTGCCGACTCTATCAGATCTTCGGTGCAAGATACTCCCCGCGCGGCCAGTTTTCTAAAATGGTTCAGCGCCATGAAGAGGGACGAAAGCTCGTCGAGCTCGGAAGGATTGAAGTGTCGCAAACGCGACGAAATAGGCACTCCGTTCTTGTATCGAACCGTCGGCACAAATCGTATCTCGCAATCAAGAAGCAGGTCCGCGACCGCTCGCTTAACGAGAAGGGCCTGTCCAATATCCTTCAAGCCGAAATAGCTGCGAGTTGGTCGCGCATAACAAATCCAGCGGATGCATCCGGTGACAGCTTCCTTGAGGAGCCCATGAGGCCCGCTCGCACGCAGCGCATAATCCCCTTGAGACACAAAGGTGCGATATCCTGGCGGAAACATCTCCGCGTCGGTCGTTGAAATGACGGCAGAAGCGCCCGCTCTCAGCGCAAGCGCAATGTCATCCTCCAGATTGAACTCGTACTCAGGACCTGGGCTAAGCTGAATCTTGTTCGGATAGGCTGTGACAATGGCCACATCGTTCTCGGCTGCGGCCCTTCTGATTAATTCCGCGTGGCCCAGATGCAACGCACCCAAAGTGTGTACAGTGCCGATAGTTTGACCTCTTCTTGCTACGTCCGAAATGAAGGTCTTACCAGCTGAAAGAGACGCTAGATGCATATTTCCTGCTCCGTCTTATTGATTGCCCAGCAGCCCTGCTGCTCGATCAGAGATGACGCATGGCGAGCGCTACCGGCCACATCGACCGCGCGGCGAATGAGCTCATGAGCGCCTGGAGTCCGGCCACAACGGGGACGCATCCCGCTTCTCCATTGTCCTTCTCTGTGATGACAGGCACCCCAGATCGTCATGCGTCCTTTAGCCCAATCAGGTCGATCCTTCTCGAGCGCGCCTCATTAGCGATGAGAACTCAGCCAGATACTCTGAAGGTTCGGATTTCTGATCTTCCACGTCCTTCAAAGCAGCATGGAGCCCAGGACATCTGTCTGCAAAGAACGGTGGTTCAAACGTCGTTATCATTGCATCCGAGAAGTCTGTTTTTACAAAGCTTGCCTGGAAAGGTGAAATTCCACTCAAGTTCGTTTTGCAGAGCGAGGATTGATTCATTCGGACGTATGCCGTACGGGCGGCTTCCAGGTTGCTGCCAGTCATTCCTGCCGCAATATATGACTGAACAAGGTTGGCTCCCTCGAAATTGGCGCGGTTCAAAGCCATCGACTGCGGAGGATCACCGGTAATCATTGAGCGATATAGGTACGCCTGCGAAAAATCTGAATCATCGATATCGCAATCGCGTATAAACGCACAGCGCGCACGGAAGCCGCGCAACTGGGCGGATCGCATCGTGCTCTCGAAGATCGAAATGGCTTCCCCTGATGCGCGAGATAGATCAGCTCCATCGAGCTGGCAAGAACGCACTGATACTCCGTTCAACACCGCGCCGACGAGGTTGGCATTGGCGAGGTTTACGGACAGAAGTCGCGCCTCCGATAGATCTGCCTCCTCGAGCTCCGCCTTCGCAAGATTTGAGAGGCTGAAATCCGAAAAGGGGGCGCTCAGCGCTTTGGCCAGGATGCGACCGCTCGCCTTTGAAAGCCTGAAGTAAGGAAGATGAGCGTTCTCTAGGACAAGATCATCGACCGAAGTGGGGCGTAGGATTGATAGACACTCCCCCCTCGACTGCAAGAGCGAGCCGCCGGTCAGATGCGCCTTCGTCATCGTAACTTGGTTTAACTTGGCAAAATGAAAGGACGAGCAAGGCAGGTAGCATTCATTGATGGTCGATCCTTGCAGTTCGGCGCCATCAAAGACAGCCTGGCTCGCATCACATTGATAAAAGAGGACGCCACTTAGGACTGCGTTGTCGAAACGGGTCCTTCGCATGCTGCACCCGTGGAATAGGCTACCCGTTGCATCGATGAGATTGCGCAGACTTGCATCGTCGAAATTGCAGACCTGTGCGGCAATAGCATGCATATACGCAAAGTCGAGCTTGGCTCCGCGGAAACTTGCTCGCTCTAGTCCGGGGCAAATAAGGTTGGCCTCGGACAGATCGGCTCCATCCAGCTTCGCTCCGTGAAGTTGCGCACGATTGAGGATGCATCGCCGCAACGGAAACCCGGATAAATCGTGACCGTTGAAGTTCTCGGAAGATAGCCGCAGGCCGATGCCGGTCTTCTTGATTGCGTCCTCGGTTCGCTTTCCCACCGCAGCCAAGGCAGACGCCCGATCACCGTTTCGGCTCCAGTAGCGAACAAAGTCGCCATCTGCCGAAGATTGGCTTATCGTCGTTGCACGGATTCCCAGCTCCTCATGCACGCCGAAGTGACTATTGGTATCCATGGCTTGCGTCATTGTCGATATTTTCCATTCTCGATGACGAGCGCACTTTCTTAGTCTCGTTTGTCGGGCACCTTTTGCATGGCCCGTCTGTTTCAGGTAGCCAAGGTTTGTCGCGAGCGCCTCTTGGGATTTATTTCTGCGACTTAAGCATCATCCCTCATCAGGATCTAACTTACCTGACCGGGCCTCTTGAATTGTGCCATCACGAACCGACACGCACGAAAAGCCTAAGCAAGGTGCAGCAGACGGAGTTGATCTCCCAGGACGTCACCCTTGGGTACTTAATCAGTCTGTCGACAGTCGAGCGAAACGTGCCGCAACTTGGGCTACCCGCGAGTTCCTGATTCTAACAGTCGGCCTCACGATTCACTTCAATAGCAACGTCTGTGCCAGTCATCATCTATCCTGATAGACGTTGAATCATTGTCTAGAAACGGCGCTCGGCAGAAGCCGTCTGGGCTTTGGTAACTGACAAGGACTCGCGTCCTGTCACAAACCGGACAATCATTCACAACGCTCGTAACGGCGGGTCCTGCTTGTTCTCTATCGCTTCGACCACAAGTGCGATGTCCATCTCCATGACCGTCGAGTAACGGTTGCCTTCAATGCACGTTGGCGCATTCTCCAGATGTCGTACGATTGAGCCACAATTCGCCGTCTGCGTTCCTCAGTTTTCGTCCCGGCGACGCAGTTCCGTCCCGGAAATTCGCCGACAACGTCGCGCGAGGTTGCGGGGCGGAGTCCGGGTCAGGAGTTCACATGAAGGGGCGCGCAATTGTATTGTAGGCGCGGATAGGCTGTCGCTTTTTTTCCGACGTCGGAGGTGCCGGATGGACGTGATGGGTGATGAGCCTGAAGAAGCGTTCGACCTGGTCCAGGCAGGAAGCATAGGCTGGTGGGAATTGAATGTGCCAGCGCTGACGTCGGGCGAGCCAGTTCCTGATCTTGGATGCTTGTGGTGGCGTGGTTGCCAACGACGAGATGGATGTGGGCCGGCAAATTAGTCTCGATGTGCCTTAGAAGGGCACACAACTCCTGGTCACTGCGCGGTTTAGCATCTTGTTTCCAATCGGACGCCTTGTCCTCTTTGAAGGCGGAGGGAACCTGAAGTCGCCTCGCATTCCTGGATTCTCGCTCGCCAAGAACCGTCATTACGCAATCAAGTGAAGGCTCTGAGAGCACGCCTGCTCGCCAGCAGATAGAACCGCAGGACGAGGAGCCCCGCATAGATGGTTGTCCCGATTGACAAGCCAATCCAGATGCCAGTCGCACCACGCCCGATCTTCAAACCAAGCACGTAGCCAAGTGAGAAGCCGATCAGCCAATAGGCAATGCCGACGAACAGAAGCGGCACCCGAGTGTCCTTCAGGCCGCGCAGACCACCCGCCGCAATGCTCTGCGCGGCATCAGTGACAAAAAGGCTCGCGGCGACGATAAGGAGCTCTGCAGTCAGTCCGATCGTCGCGTCGCCATCTCCCACCGATTTGTCCAGAAACAGCTCTGCGATCTCAAAACGCGCGACGATCACCGCAACTGTCAGCAAGGCAGCGATAAGGGTACCGAGCAGCATCGCGACCAGGCCTGCCCGCTTGATGCCGGGACCGTCGTTGCGGCCGACCGCATGGCCAACGCGCGCGGCCGCCGCCATGCTGATTCCGAAAGCGATCATGGATGTAATCACGGTGATCTGAACCGCGATCTGATGAGCAGCGAGTGCACTGGTGCTGATCAGGCCCGCCAGGAGCGCGGCAGCCGACAAAACTCCGTACTGCATCAGGGAGGCGATTGAGATCGGAGTTCCGATCACGATCGGATTTCGCAAGAAGGGCCAATCGAACTACCAAAGATCTGCAAGCACGTGGTAGTCACGGAAAGGGCGACGCATCGTGGCGAACCACAAACCGGCCAGGCACATCGCATAGTTCACCAGCGCGCTCGCAAGCCCCGCCCCGAACAGCTCAAGCCGCGGCAGCCCGAGCTTCCCATAGACCAGCAGATACACGAGCAAGGCGTTGATGGGGATCGCCGCCAGCGTGATCCACAAGATCGGCTCCGGCCGGTTGACCGCGCTCATGAAATTACGGATGGCCTGCAGCATAGCGCCGGCAACACGCCCAAGTCCAGTCCGAACAGATATTGCTGGGCGAGCCGCGCCGCGTCTGGGGCCTGACCGAAAGCGAGCAGTATTTGCTCTCCGCGAAACGCAAACGCGATGATCGGGAACGACAGCATCAGCGCCGCCCACAGCCCCGTGCGCAGTGCGCGCTGTACCATAGCAAGATTCCCGGCCCCATACGCCTGCGCCGCCAAGGCGCGATCGGCGCCAGCATGCCCGCGCCAAAGGTGAAGCTGACGAGATAGAGCGTGATGGCCAGGGCAGCCGCGGCGAGTGCCTCAGGCCCGATGTGCCCGATAAAGGCAAGATCCGTCGGCATCATCGCGACCTGCGCAAGCTGGGTCAACACCATCGGCCACTCGAGCTTCACAGCTTCGCTGAGCTCGATCGTGAGGTGTTGGCCAGCCGCCCGTCTCGTGCCCCCCTGCCGCAAAACTGATATTTGCTTTGTTTCGACTATTTTATGCATGGAAATCACGCTGCTCGGTTTGCCACGGCCGCAAGCCGCTCTTGTTCCGCCGAGAGGATGCTCTTTTTCGCCCTGATTTCGCGATGGCCTACCGGGGCAGGAATCAGGCGGTCCGCCTGGGTAGCTGCGGCTCAGAGGAGGCGCGCATTGGCTTGGACTTACCGTTGAGCGTGAGGTCTGGCGACTGCTCGTCCGCTGATGAGCGCCTTGATCAGTGCCTCCGCCATCGCATCGACTTTTCGGCGCGTGTTAAGCGCAAAGAAGACGCGATGGTCGGTCGTCAGCATCGCGATGGGTGCCGGCGTAAACCGCGATCGCGGAGTGGTCGATCACCGTGGCGAAACCGGGCGCGAGCGCGCACCGAGACGGACAGTGGCGTTTGGGGAGCCGCAGTCGCATGCGACGCATACGTGAACTGAGAGGCGATCAACTTAAGAGCCATCACTAGATTTCCTGAGCATACGATGCTGGATGACAGCTCCTTTTCAAGGCTCGTGCCAACTGCGAGAGCTTGATTTGTAAAGGCTATTGCTTTAGCGGGCGTGTCCTGGCTCCGACAGAATGTCGCAAATCCGACAGTCGGCATCAGAGACAAGCCCAAAAGCACGCAGACTTTCGACAATTTATGCACCACAGGAATCCCAATAGACGGGACACCGATATGACAACCCCTCCGAGCTCACCAGCCCGAACCAGCTAGACTGAACTCTCGAATCGAATGGCAGTAAACGCTGCACGCAATGAAAACGGCCGACGAGGATTTGGCTTCTACGCGTTTTCAATCGCAAAGGTCTTGGCCAGATCGTCAAACGGCGATCAACACAGAGCATTTGAAATAAGCGCACTTATGCGAGCGTCTTCTTAGAGGCGGCTGAATGAACGATTGGCGGCCCAACCGCGCGCAAGTCTTGGGACTGCGGCGATCAAGCCTTTGGTGTAATCGGTACGCGGATTGAGGAAAATCTCGTCCCTGGTGCCGGTCTCGACGACGCGCCCTTGGCGCATGACCATGACGCGGTCGCTGAGATGGCGGACAACGCCGAGATCATGCGAAATGAAGATGTAGCTCATGTTAAGATGCGCCTTCAGATCGGCAAGCAGGTCCAGCACTTGTGCCTGGATTAGGACGTCGAGCGCGGAGAACGGTTCATCACAGACGATCACGGCGGGCCTTGGAGCGATCGCGCGGGCGATCGCAACGCGCTGGCGCTGACCGCCCGAGAGTTCGAGAGGTCGGCGATTCAGGAAGGCTGGGGATAGTCCGACCAAATCAAGGAGCTGGATAACGCGCTGATCGCGCTCGCCTCTGGTCAACACGTCACTGGCGAGGCTATCGGATATGATGCGTCCCACAGTCCAGCGAGGATCAAAGGAGCTGAGGGGATCCTGGTAAATGACCGAGATAGCCCGGCGCCGCGCTCTGCGCTCGCGATCAGTGAGCGTGGTCCAGGCCTGACCTTGAAACAGAACGGCCCCATCGTCGGGCAGGTCGAGCGCCAGCGCCATTCGTGCCATCGTCGACTTACCAGATCCGGACTCGCCGACGACGCCCAGCGTCTCACCAGATCGCAGCTCGAAGGAGACACCGTCGACGACCGTCCGCAGCACGCCGTCTGGTCCTTTGAACCGCTTCACAAGATTTGCCGCGCTGAGCACGATGGAAGGGAACGTCGAGGGTAATCGCGCTGGCAATTGCTCCAGGGAGCGTGACTGCGGCTGCGGCGGCCGTGCAGCGGGCAATAGTGACAGACGAGAGCCTCGCGGGCGAGCAGAGGGCACGGCATCCAGAAGCTTGCGCGTATAGGCGTGCTGCGGGTCCTGGAAAACCTGGTCTGCTGATCCGCGCTCGACGACCTCGCCTTCATGCATGACTAAGACTTCGTCGGCTATCCGGGAGACCACCGCCAGATCATGGCTGATCAAGATGAGCGCCTTGCCCCGAACCTTGGTCTCTTCCAGCAGTCCCAGCACCTGTGCCTGCACGGTGACGTCGAGAGCCGTGGTCGGCTCGTCGGCGATCAGGATACGTGGATCTAGCGCCAGCGCGGCAGCGATGAGCGAGCGTTGACGCTGGCCACCGGATAATTGATGCGGCAGTTGCCGGGCCTTCACCTCGGCTTCAGGGACCCCGACGAGCTCAAGGAGTGCGACGACGCGCCGTTCGAGCTCCTCACCTGATGCAACCGCATGATGGAGAAGCAATGCTTCGCCGATCTCCTTGCCCACCGGGCGGAGCGGGTCGAGCCCCACGAGCGCATCTTGCAGAACGAATCCGATTTCCTTGCCACGGACGCGCTGCCAGCTGCGATCGTCAAGACCTATGAGATCGGTCCCTGCAAAGTTCAGTTGACGCGCATGGACATGAGCCCGGCGGCCGGCAAGACCGACAATGGCGCGCGAGGTCACGCTCTTGCCCGAGCCGGACCCGCCGACGATTGCCAGGCAGCGGCCAGCCTGGAGAGAAAAAGAGACACCGCGGACGGCTGTTCCCTCAGGAAGATCCCGCCCGAATGACACACAGAGCGAATCGACAGTAAGGAGGTCCGCCAGCGGGGGAACCTGCCGAGGGGGAACGTGGAGCATTTCAGATCTTTCCTTCTAACCGATCCTGGAGATAGCGTCCGAGGATGGTCAGGCTGAGAGCAAAAACCACAACGGCAACGCCCGGCATGATCTCAAGCCACCATGCATAGATCACATAGTTGCGCCCGGCATTTAGCAGCGCGCCCCACTCAGGCGCCGGGGGAGCAACGCCGACACCGAGAAATGCAACACCTGCGGCCCAGATGATGGCTTGCCCGACACCAAGCGTCATCATCGCGGTGAGTGGGCTCATCGCGTTGGGAATAATATGCCTCCATAGGATACGCGAATAAGGATGACCGAGTGCCTTGGCAGCCTCCACATAAGCCGCCCCTTTTACCGAGAGAACCTGGCCTCTGATCATGCGAGCATAGCCCGGTGCTGTGCCGATTCCGACCGCTATGATCTCGGTCAGCACTGACGGTCCGAATACGCCCACGAACAGAAGCGCGAGGAAAAGCGTGGGAAGCGCGAACAGTACGTCCATTAGCCGGCTGAGAACGTTGTCGAGCGCGCCGCCCAAAAGTCCGGCGACCAGGCCGAAAGCCAGCGCAATAACGATGCTCAGCGCAGTTGCGCCAAAACCGATCGTGAGAGACGGGCCTGCTCCCTCGAGAATTCGGGAGTAAAGATCCCTGCCCGATTGGTCCGTTCCGAACCAGTGCGCTAACGAGGGAGCTTGCAATGGTGCCGTCAAATCAATAGCGAGCGGGTCGTGCGTCTGCAGCAGACCCGGCGCGGTTGCCGCGACTACAAAGAATCCAATGATGATCAGAGCGACGTAAACTCGTAGAGGAGCATGACGAACGATCTGCGGTGCCTCTCTTAGCTGCGAAGACACGCTCAAGTCGCCGATCCTGCTCATGTCATTTTGATCCTTGGATCTACGATCCGGTAGGTGAGATCGACGACCATACTGGTGATGGCGAACAGGCCGGCGGAGATCAAAATAGCCCCCGAGACGACTGGAACGTCTCGAGAGGACGTCGCAGCGACAAGAACTCCGCCAAGGCCTTGACGCGCAAAAACGGCCTCAATTAGGATCGCACCGGAAAGAAGCTTTCCGATAGCCCAACCTGACAAAGTAATACCGGGCAACGCTGCATGACGCAGGACATGGCGAAATCTGACGCCGAGCTCGCCCATACCTCGCGCCCGCGAGGACATGACAAATGGCTGCTCGAGGACACGCGTGAATTCGCTGCGAACGATTTGCCCCAAAAATCCCGACAATTCCAGCGCCAACGCAATCGTTGGAAGAACGAGCCCGACCGGGGAATTCCCCCCGATCACCGGGAAAATGCGAAGCTGTACCGTAAAGACAACGAGCAGGATTGTAGCCAGCCAGTAGGGCGGCACCGTTGCCAAGAACACCTGCATTCCGCTGAGCAAGGTCGACCACATGTTGTCTCTACCTGCGATGAGGACGGTTGTCATGACGGCAATGACCCATGCCGCAATCAGCGCCGCAAGCGCCAGAATAATCGTAGGGCCAATCTGTTCTGCGATGATATCAACGACGGGCCGATGCTGCTGGTACGACTGGCCAAGGTCTCCGTGGAGGATACCCCAGATGTATTTCACGTATTGAAGAACAAGCGGCTGATCAAAGCCGTATTTTGCGTTGACCGCCGCAAGCTCTCCGGGAGGGGCCTCTCCAACGTTGCCACTCGTCATGTTGATGATGATCTGGGCGCGATCGCCGGGCAGCAGGCACTGAACAAGGAACGTGAAAGTCGCAGCAAGCCACATGACGGACGCCCCGGACACGAGCCGGCCCGCAAGCCAACCTAACCGATTATGAGCTGGGATATTGACGGGCATCATTTCTTGTCGGCGAAATGAGCGTCATAAAAGACCGGTTCACCGACCGACCCACGGTCCAGCCAGACATCTTTCAACTTTGGGCTGATCGCCAAGTTGACATCCAGCACTGTGAAGCCAACTACTGCGGCTTTCTCGACTATTTCTCGTTCCGCCTGCTGATAGAGAGAAGTCCGCCCGCCATCGTTGAATTCCTGTTCTGCTTTTCGGATGACATCCCATAGCGCCTCATCCTGGTAGCGTGACGGATTGAAGCGATTACGCTCGCCGTTCTGGTCAGGCTTCCAAGAAATGCGGAAGATCTCTGCGCCGGGTGCAACCCAATAGAGGAGCACAACCTCGTAGTCGTTCGGACCAAGATTCTTCCCGGCAAAGAAATCCGCCTGGTTTGTCGGCTGAAGGCGCACGTCGAATCCGGCAGCTTTTGCCTGCTGCTGGATGACCTGCAATGCCTGCTCGCCATCAGGCTTTAGAAAAGCACTTGAATAGGAGATACGCACGACAAGGGGCTTGCCATTCTTGAGGCGAATGCCGGCATTATTGTGCTCAGTCCAACCCGCCTGATCCAGGAGCTGATTGGCCTTTCCAACGTCATACGCATAGGACCGCCCGAGCCCGCTGATATATTCCGGCGAACTCTGACTCAGCGCACCATTGGCCTCGAATGGCAAAGCGCCGAGGAAGGACAATTCAACAGCG
The DNA here is from genome assembly GCF_023074055.1 of Bradyrhizobium sp. 141. Lineage (GTDB taxonomy): Bacteria > Pseudomonadota > Alphaproteobacteria > Rhizobiales > Xanthobacteraceae > Bradyrhizobium. The sequence goes on along the minus strand of NZ_JADPKR010000024.1, from coordinate 19,290 downwards.
GCTCTTCGGTCAGCAGAGTGTGCAAAAGCCAGCCGGACGAGCACATCGTCAAACGGGGGCCGTGCCGTATACAACGCCAAGCGTAAAGGGGTGCCGCCCGTAATATGTCGCAAGACGGTGAAGCGGGAATTGGCGTCATTCCAGGCAACCGCCGGAATATCATAGACGACGTCAGATTCGCCGGTAAGCAGCGAGCCATAACGAATCGTCTGATCCGAAAGAAACCGCCAGTCAATGCCATCAACGTAAGCGGGCCCCTGATGCTTTGCGTTGACCGGCGCCGAATTGTAATTCGGGTTGCGGCGCAACACAACGTTTCGCCCGTGATTCCACTTCTCAACGATGAACGGACCTGATCCCACCGGGCTGTTGCAGTTCACAGCAAGTCCGCGCTTGAGCGCAGTTGGCGACAAAATGCCTTGGGAGGACTGTGCAAGAACGTTGAGCAACGGCTGAAACGGTGTCTTCAGCGTTATCCGCAACGTGAGCGGCGCAACTGCTGTGGCCGATTCAAAGCTGTCTTCAAGGTAAGGAGCGGCAGTAGGGTTGCGACGATCCGGATCATTGCCGAGCCATCCGTTGATGTTCTCGGCAACGGCTCGTGCATCGAGGGGCGTCCCGTCCGTAAACTTCACATCTGGCTTGATCTCAAACGTGTATACTTTCTTGTCGCCGGAGACTGTCCACGACGTGGCCAGCCAGGGCACAATCTTTCCATCTTCACTCCGAGCGACCAAATTGTCGCTATACTGCCGCTGAAGATACCATTGCTGCACCCATCCTCCGAACAGGCATGGCGGCTCTTGAAAATGCCCATAACGAATAACGCCTCCTCGCTTCAAGCTGCCGTCTAAAGCGTCCTGGGCACAGCCGCTCGTCATAATCGCGATCTGCGACAGGCTTGAGACGGCGAACAGGATAGCGGTCGCCTTATGCCATTTTCTATTGTTCGGCTGGATGGCGAGACGCCCAATGCTTGTGCGTGCGATAACAGACATATCCAAACTCCAGTGAATGTGGACAAACCGTGCGTCACACCGACGACGGAACCGCCAGCTTCTCCGCGGGAACGCTAAGGTGAGAGATTCCAAGATGCTCGCGCAGCGTCTCACCCTGGTATTCAGTGCGGAACAGCCCGCGGCTCTGTAGAATCGGCACGACATGGTCGACAAAGGACGCCGCGCCGTCTTCCAGTACGTCTGGAATGATGTTGAAGCCATCAACTGCGCCAGCGCGGAACCATGACTCGATCGAATCGGCAATCTGCTCGGGTGCGCCCACTATCAACCGATGACCAAAGGCTTGAACGCTGCCGATGATCTCGCGGACCGTGCGGCCTTGGCGTGCTAGAGCTTCCATCGTGCGATGATGACCGACCGAAAACGAAACATTCTGCGGGTCGGGCAAGAGTTTTTCGGGAATGGGCTGGTCGAGGCTGAGTTTCTCGACCGGCACTTCCATGTCCCGTGCGAGAGCGATCATGGCGCGCTTCAGATCAAGCAGCGCGTCAATTTCCTTCTTTCGGCGCTGTGCCTCTTGTTCCGTGTCGCCGATGAAGGTGACAAGACCGGGAAGGATGAGTGGAGCTGCAACGCGGCCAAATTGTCGCGAGAGCGCACGGACGCGCTCGGATTCCGGGATAGCCGTCCTCAAGTCGCCGGCTGCGGAAAAAACGACATCGGCGCTGCGCGCGGCGAGGCGCACGCCAGGATCCGAACCTCCAGCCTGAACGATAACGGGGTAGCCTTGGCGCGAGCCAGGATGGGTGAGCGGGCCTCGGATTGCGAACGCATTCTTGCTGGGATCGAGTAGCCGGAAATGATCGTTACTGGCGTAAACTCCAGATGCCTGATCAGCAATGATGGTATCATCCCCCCAGCTCAGCCAGAGAGCACGGACGGCTTCAACGAACTCCTCGGCGCGCTTGTAGCGCTCTTCGCGTCCGATCTGGCGACCACCAAAGTTTGCTACCGTCGCTGGGCTGGATGTCGTAACCGCATTCCAGGCGGCTCGGCCGCCACTAATGACATCGAGCGACTGGAAACGGCGCGCCAGATTGTATGGCTCATTGTAGGTCGTCGACACCGTTGCGATCAGCCCGATGCGCGTTGTCTCGCGCGCGATTACGGAAAGCACAAGCGTAGGCTCAAGCCCATTGAGTGGCGGCTGCCGAGTGATGTCGAAGGGCACCGCGGGGGTATCCGCAAGAAACACCGCATCCAACAGGCCGCGCTCGGCAATCTTCGCAGCACGAACGTAATGGCCGATGTCGAAGAAGGCGCTTGGGTTGGTGCCCGGCCAACGCCACGCTGCGGAGTGACCGCCCGCGCCGTGAAGGTTGAGGCCAAGATGAAGCGTGCGGATGACGGAAGACATAGACACTCCCAAATGCGGCGACCTCGAAGCTGCCGGCAACGCCTTCAATGACAAATTGATGTTGATCACGCTGTTCGGCTACTGACCTCGCCCCTGGCGGAGGCTTGGCCAGAGTGCGCCCGAAGAAGGGCCGCGAGCGACCACGCTTCGAGACAGCAACCTCAAAGGCAAGACTTTGGGCATTGCGCTGGCCAATACTCGGCCGCTTGGCACGGCGGACGGCATCAGGTGAAGCCAGAATGATCCTGATTGTGGTGCTGATCTGGCTCTGCAGCGGCGCGCTCCGTCGGATTTCCACTCAAGGGCCCGCAGCAACAGTCTGCGGGACGCACATGCCGCGCGAGAGACGATGACCAACTGCGTGCGCAAGGCCGTGCGTCCCAATTGCATCGCAAAATGCATCATAACAAACAGTGTCCTTGGATTCCGCAGCCAACGAAAGCGTAGCTCGTTATAGGACAACGTGTAGCTGTGACGAGCACCTGAACGCAATAGTTGAGTATTTCAATCTACTGCCGCCAGTTGGTATCCTTTTCTAAGACGAGCTCTTATTCGATTCATTTGAACGCATTGGCCGCACCGTCAAGTTGCGCGAACTCCGCTGATGCTGTGACCTTCGTTCTTCGCATCCTTACTTCGAAACGTAACGGCAGGATCGATGCACAAACTTCTGATGGTGAGACGTGCATTTGGGTCGACAGTGTGGAGCAGAACTTTGACGCTGGCGAATAGTTGCAAGCGTGGGCAGTATGGATCCGACGGCAACATCAAATAATGCGATTGAATGCGCTTCTTTTTGCGATGTATTGCGTGAGAACTGGCAGCACTATCGGACCCTCGTGGCTCGCAATGCGTTCCGTATCTTTATTCGGTCCTGCGCACCGCGGTGTCTGACGTGGCCACGTTTTTCCCCGCCCAGAGGTGCCCACATGCTCCGTGCAGGCCAGAGAGCGCGTGATGCCCACAGCCCAGTGCGCTGACCACCCATGAAAAACCAGCGTGACGCCGCGCTGCTAGGCCCACAGGTCAAGGTCAAAATCGCGCGACACGACCTCGCTGCCCTGGTCGACGCGGATCGTCGCCGGGAATCCCACTTCCTTGTAGGCGCCTTCCGGGATCGCCCCGACGTTGCTGCCCCGGAAGATGAACCGGGGCTGCAGGGCGAGAAGCAATACGATCCGGGCAACTTCTTCCCAGTTGGCGCCCTCGGCCTCCGCACCGAGGAGCCGCCAATACGTCAACAGGTGCTGTTCGTCATAGAAAGTCAGCACCAACTCATTCGGCGCCGCGTGCCCAGCATCTGGTTCTAACGCCGGCTCTTTCATGTAAGCTCACGCGGCGAGTTCGCTATCTTTTTGCGAAACTTGAGACAATAGACCGGTTATAGCCAGTGGTTTGATGGCCTGCCGAATGGCTGCTTTGGCGCATGAAAGCTCGTGCGCTTGTGGCCTGGAATGTGCGGCGGATCCGCGTGGATCTCGGTATTCCGCAGGAGCAATTGGCTTACGATGCGGACATTGACCGCTCATATATGGGTGCCGTTGAGAGGCAAGATGCAAATCCAACAATCGATCTGCTCGATCGGATCGCTAAAACACTTGGTGTCCATTTATCTGAGTTCTTTGTCCAACCACCCAAAGGAGCAACGTCCCATAAGGCATTGCGCAAAGGTCGCAAGCCGGCTCGTCCACATCACAAGAAATAGCGCTCTGCTCGCATGAGTTCGCTGAAAATATTGTAATTTGCTGGACGGGAATTTCGAAAGCTGCGGAAGCGCAGAGGCTTCACGCAGGAGAGATCCCGCATAGGCCTCCGGCAACAAACATCAGCGGGTTGGAGGTGTCGATGCAATCTCACTGTGTGAATCTGTTCGCGCTCGCAAGCAACGCTAGGCAAGACGGTTCGCGTGGACTCAGTTGGGATCCGGGTATCGCCAGGGTAGCCAACGGACAATCTGGTTTTCAGGACCTCCCAACAGCAGCAATCGTCATCGACCCATCATTCCGCCGCGCACCGATGGCTGAGGCAACTTATGGCGGAGTTGCCGGCGCTCTACCGTACAAGGCCGCTCTCGCCGTGCCACCCGGGCGCAGCCGCAGGTGCGCCAATGCCAGACTTTGAATTGCCGTAGGGCGGGACGCGGGCGTGTTCGCCCCTGGATTACCGCCAAGCTCCTCAATTTGTGCTAATTGCAGGCTTGCCGAGGGTCCGTCATGACGCCTTTGCTGGCAGTCCGACGGCTGCGTTCTCCAATCGGACGAGTTCTAGTCGTCCTGCCGCGCCGATCGAAACAAGAGAAACTGAGCTGCGGGCCTTGCTGTCGGCTTCAAGAACGCTCCTCCTGAGTAGATCGAGCGGGGGTCACGCACGAGACGTACTCACCGACCTTGCACGCCACGACGGAACCTAGTGCGTGTCCTTCGCCGTCAAACAGGTTCGGCTTAGTTGAGGGATCAGGTACACGAATCTGACACATGTGCTGTTTTTAGGAGATTTGACGCGAGGCTCTCCCCATCTAAGCACCGGTATGTGTTCGACGGGGGCGCCAGCATATGCGCTTGGTAGATGGTAATTGTGCCGTGCCTGCCGACACGATGGACGAGGCACGCATCGCATGAACTCCTATTTCCGGCGCTGGCTTGCGGACCACGCCGGAGTATCATCGCGCCCCTGGAATTGCGCGATGCACGTCTTTCGCATTGCTTGAGGCTGCGGACGTGATCCTGAACCATCTGACGACCGCCGGGATGTGGTCGCTTACTGCCATCCTGATGGTCACCGGCGCTGCATTGCTGATCATTGATCACTTGGTGTTCGAGTGCCGGTGGCCCGCGATGATCGACAATCCTGCCCATCTGTTGGTCGGACCGATGTTCGTCGCAGCGAAGTTGGTTGTCGCGCTCGGATTTCGGCACGATCTCGGCATCATCGTCGGGAAGCCTCGCCAGGTATCTTCCCGGTAAACCATGCTAAATCGGATAGGACCTCCGAGAGCTTCTGAGCGAGAATTGAGGTCGGTGCGAAGGTCTCGATCAGCTTGTGGGCTACCCGCACCCAGTCGACGGTCCATTTCGAAATCAGGGGTGAAAAGATTTGGATATCCTTCTCCTTGCAGGCTCATGAAGAGCGATATGTGAAACTCACTATCAGTCTTGACCGCTTACACATTATGGATTGCTGTCATAGAAACGTCTCAAGAGCCGACCCGCCCGATGAGTTCGGGCGGGGGCGTTGGCCGAGCGAGGCTTACTCGGCGGTCTTGCGTGGCCGCGACCAGAGGAGCGTGTACCCTTCCGGTTTCGTCGAACTGGTTGGCGTTCAGCGATGGAGGTGCCGAGGAAGATTCGGCCGCGCTGTCCGATTTTTGCTGGAATTGGCCCAAGGCGGCCGCGCACAAATGGCCCTTGACCACTTCCAAACCGGGCCGCGTTCTAGCCTGATATCCTGCTGAGCTGGGAATTCGCTTCACGCTCCGCAAGCTCCACTACTCGCAAAATGGGCGTGGCACCACATCAATGTTTAGGGGCGCTAGAGCGCAGGACAGGAATGACCGAGGTCTCGGCCTATGGTTGTCCGACCAATCGACGATTGGCATGTCTACGGAGACCATCCCCCTTCACCTCTGCACCTCTAAATCACCTGCAGCGCTTATTTGGTCGGTGAGCAAACATGGCAAAGTGTTCGAAGCCGATCAAGAATAGCGAGGCGCTCCCTCGCCTCCTATGATTTGCCAGTCGAACACGGAAAAGCACATCTGGTCGAAATCGCGTTCCGATCGTGTGCCGCCTTGCGCCCGAGGGATGCCACGCTCGCGACGGCTCCCTAGGCCCTCAGAAAGCGGGCGGTGGCATAAGGCACAGTGATTGTGCATCGCCGCAGAGATCAACGATGGGATGGTCTCGTCAGACGTCGAGCTCAACCTGACCTCCTGATTCCTTCGGTCATTATGATCGCGTGATAGCCAGGAGCGCGAGGAGCTTCATTCGCCAACTCAGTGCGGTTGCCCCTCGCCTCGGTCGATGAACTCCAACACCGTCTCAGCCTGATTGATCTCACGTGAGATACGGTCCAATACCCGAATCGTAGATGCCAGCGTAGGGATGAGCCCCGCTCTATCGTACGCAAGCTTCAAATGATGCATCACCTGTTCCTGGGTAGGAGCGACGCGATTCTGTAGCGCATTGATTGTCATTGATGAGAGCATGTGGTGGACCACGCTTTCTTCCGCTTGAATCAATATTGATTGCCTCTTCTGATGTTGGCTCAACTTTTTGAAATTAGTTATCGACGAAAGTGTGTGCGTTCCGTGGAATTGGCGCCGGTGGGCACGTACCTAAGGAATCGGCAACGCGCATGATGCGGTTGATTCTGCTGAGGACCGCGGCATCCGCGGGCTAAGAACCACCGCCATCCGAACCAATTGGCCAAGGATCGGCCGAGACATTCGTCTTGGCTCGGAGCGAGCCGCTCGAGGATTTAGTCAAGAAAACGGATAATGATCAGAAATCGTGACACGAACCTGACTCTTGGTCGGTTCTGGGCGCGCCGCCCCTTTCTGCGTGTTGGGCTAGCTTATCGTATTCATCGGCGACTTTCAGGAGCCTGTCTCTGGGTTTGCCGGGTCTGAGCGAATCCGCTTTGATTCGCGTTGCTTGCGCACGAGCTCGCCAGAGTTGTGGATCGTAGATTGGTCTGTATGGTGTCATGTAGATGAGGATGCATTTCCAAGATCAAGGAAGTGCGATGGCTGACCTCCGTATCATTACGTAGGCTGCGATCCGTAAGGACCAGAGACGCAGCCAGCCTTTCCGGGCTACTTGGCGCGCCTCGTTATCGAAACGTCGGTGAGGCGAGCGCGAGCTCCGTGATGCTGCGCCGGCGATATCCGTGAGCACACGTACCAGCACCAGCGGGACTTACCGAACATCCGCGATACGGCCGCGCCGCACCGGCGCGTCGGGCTGAATCCGGAGAACCGCCTGCCTGGTGCCGGTCGATAGCTTTGCCGGGTAAGGGCCGGAGCCAGATCCGACGGTCAAATGGTCTGATTTGCTCTTGCTGAGCTGGCCGCCGCTGCTCACCTTCGCCAGATAGGGGCAGTTACCTACCGTTCAAGTCAGAAGGCGGTTCTACGAGCTCCACGTCAACGAGAGTGTTCGCGTGGCGACACAGACCGTCACGACTGGCCGAGCTATGGGCGATCGAAGCCGATATCCGTGGCCAGGATCCCGCAACTCGAGTGAAAGCACGCCAGGAAAAGTCTGCCTGACCCCAGAGAAGTTACCGGTCTCCTCACGACCGACCGCGCATGACTCGGGGTCAATGTGGATCGCTACTCCTTCATTGCAATGGACTTGCACCATCTACTCCTTGCCGGACTCCCGGCGCACGTTGTTCCGACCCCTTCAGGGGCTCAGCTCATTCGGCGTGGCCGATCACCCCGATCAAAGCATCGACATAGGCGTCGAATGCGGCTTCACTCTCGGCTGTCCAGTCGGGCATGGCGGGGCGCTTCCCTGATCACGAAGCAGCACCCTAACAAATCCGCGACCAGCGCGAATCCCCCCGCATCCGCGACTTTCTGACTCAGTAGGACTAGGCGCCCGCCGCCACGTGCGGGCGACGCCGGCATCAACCGGCGGGCAGATGCGCCGAGGGCAACAAGCGCGCCTGACGCAACGCCGCCAGATCAGCCGAGCCGGTGCAGAAGCAGGCGACGGCCAACTGGCGGATGACGATCTCGAAATGCGCGACAACCGCCTCGGTGGATACCGTAGCCGCGCGCAGCACGCCGGCCGCCTGCCCGGCGATGTCCGCGCCCAGGCGGATGGCCTTGGCCACGTCGACGCCGTCGCGGATCCCGCTCGACGCGATCAGCTTCACCGTTGGCAGCGCCCGACGTACCGCCTGCACGCTGGCCGGGGTCGGAATCCCCCAATCGGCGAACGCCATCGCCACTGCACGGTCGGCGGCATCGCGGGCGCGCTCACCCTCCACCGCGGCCCAACTGGTGCCGCCGGCGCCGGCGACATCGATCACCGCCACGCCCGCCTCGACGAGCGCACAGGCCACCGAGGCGGACAGGCCCGACCCCACTTCCTTGGCCACGATCGGCACGCCCACGCTGCGCGCGGCGCGAGCGATCTGCGCCAGGACGCCGCGCCAGTCGCGGTCGCCCTCCGGCTGTACCGCTTCCTGCAGCGGATTGAGATGGACGATGAGTCCATCGGCCTCCAGCGCATCCACCGCCCGGCGCGCCAGGTCCAGGCCGTCGGCCTCGCGCAGTTGCGCGGCGCCGATATTGGCCAGCAAGGGAATGTCTGGGGCCAGGCGGCGCAGCGCGCGCGTCAGCCCCTGGGAGTTGCGGGATTGCAGGCTCACGCGCTGCGAACCGACGCACATGGCGATCCCCAAGGCTTGCGCTGCCTCGCTCAGATGCCGGTTGATGGCATCGGCGCGTGGCATGCCGCCGGTCATGGAGCTGATCAGCAGCGGCGCGCGCATGGTCTTACCCAGCAGCGAGGCGCGCAGGTCGATCTGCGTCAGGTCCAACTCGGGCAATGCGCAGTGTTCGAAACGAATGTACTCCCAGCCGGCGGCGACCGTGGCCGGCGCCGTTCGCCGATCCAGCACGATGTCCAGATGGTCGTCCTTGCGCCGGCTCAGGGCGGTGTCGCTCATGCTCGCTCCATCCGTCGCATCGGGCGACGGCGTTGCGTCGGATCGGTCCGACGGCAGCGCGCGCACGCCGCCGCCTCCCGCGCGTTCAGGTCGGCGCACGCCGGCCTCCCCCGCAGCGTCGCTGCGGTAGCGGCTGGTCGAGGTCTGGTAGTACTGCGCGCGGATGGCCGCCATGGCCTCGATCAACGGTCCCCACGGCGCGGGAAAGCGTTCTTGCGCCATCACCCGGTGCAGCATGCGCGTATGGCCGGCCAGCTCGTCGTTGAGGAACTCCACCACAGGCATAGCCGGATAGCGCTGCAGCAGCAGGATCGCCGCGTTGTCGGCCTCGCCGGCCGACCTGTCCTTGTCGCGTCCATGCAGATCGTTCTGCAGGCGCCCTATCGCGGAGATGAGCCGCAGGACCTGGCGAAACGCCGGACGCGCGCGCAAGGTCGCCATGTCCAGCCCCCACAGCAACGACAGGCAACAGAACACGTTCGTGTAGGCGATCGAATCGATGCCGTTGTGCAGGTACTCGGCGTAGGACCAGCGTTCCGCCCCTGCCGCCTGCGCGTGTCCGGCGCGCAGCGCCGCGCAGTAACACCGGGTATCGTCGAGAAGCTGAGCATAGTCGCGACGATCGTAGGCGAGCTCGGCCAGCGAAGCGCGCAGCACAGCGCAGCCCTCGAATCCGGGGAGCGCGCACGGCACGCCCTGCCCCAGCGCCTGCTCCACCGCGGCGAGCTGCTCCGGCGCGATCAGGCCAAGGTCGTTGCAATCGTCGAGCCAGAACAGCAGCGCCAGTTCGCGATAGAACGCCACGATCAGCGTTTCGTCCTGCGGATCGCGGCCGGTGCGGGCGCTGGTGTCGCGCAGGCTCGGCTGGATGCGCTGCAGGATGTACTGGCCGCCCCTGACCGCTTCCACGGCATGCTCGTCGGCGAACCCGGTCAGGGAACGCCCCCACTCCAGCACCTGCTGCAGCGCGCGTTCGGTCTGGATCTGGATCATGGCGCCGCTCCTGCTCCCTCGGCCAGGACGCGCCGCCCCCAACGAAGCGCCAGCCACAACCCGGCGAGTTCGGCCACGCGCACGACCCGGGTGGGGCAATACAGTTCCTTGCCGATCCACAGCGGCGTCTGCGGCAATGCATGCGCCGCATGGCGGGCGAGCATCCACTCCAGCGCACGCGCCACCGCCTGCGCGATGCGCCGGCGCCCTGTCGGCTCTTCGCTCCCGTCCATCACGTACAACGCGAACAGCGCATAGGCGGTTTCCTCGAATGTGGACGCGCGACCGGCGCCCCAGCCGCCGTCGTCGCGCTGCGCCTGCAGCAGCGCCGCCAGCACGCGCTCGTCGCGCCACTGGGGCTTGCCTTGCGCCAGCGCAGCGACCGCATGCGCGGTGGGATACAGCCACGAAACGTGCCATTTTTCGTTGTCCCATAGACCGTGCGGGTTGCGATTGGCCTCGACGTAGGCGCTGGTGCCGGCGGCGGGCTTTCCCAACAGTCGCAACGCATGCAGGGCATGGATGTTGGTCGACACCGAGGCATTGCGCTCGCCGGGGAAGGTGACGAACAGCTCGCCGATTTCGAAATGGCGCAACGCATCGACCGCCGGGTCGCGGCCTGCAAGGCGCAGGACGCACAACGCAACGGCGGTGTCGTCCGCATCGGCCGCGAAGTGCAAGGCCGGGCCCAGACCGCGCACGCCCAGGCGGGCGTCAAGCTGCGCGACGATCACGCGCACCGCCTCGGCGAGCGCGGGATGCGCGAACAGCCCGGCCAGATGCAGGGTGTACAGCGACCAGCATGGCTCGAACACATTGATCGGCCAGACGTTGGGAACGACACCTTCGATGCCGCTGCGCGTCGCCCGCGATGCCGCCTGCAGATACGCGTCGGCGCGCCCGACCTGCGGCGTGCTCCCCTGTGTCACGGCGTGCGCACGACACGCGGCGGTGGCCGCCGGACTGATGCCGATGCTGCCGTCGTCATCCGGGCATGCGGTGGTCAGCGACGTCCCCCAGGCTTCCCAGGAGTGCAGCAACGGATGGCCGCTCGGCAACGTCGCCACCGCCCCCAGCTTGACCAAGCACGCTTGCCGCAACGGCAACAGCGCCGGGTGGCGCGGAAACGCCACGCCGCCCAGCAAGGATGCGGCCTCGCCGCACAACTGCGGCAGGATCAGCTCCGCGCCGATCGGCGCGTCTTCCGGCACCGCATGCGCGTAGGGATCGGGCTCGCGCTCGAGGAACCGGGTTGCAGCCTGGACTGCGTCGGCAGCGCCGGGAAGAGGATCGGCACGCTGCAATGCCAGCAACGCCGCCCACGTGGGCGCATGGCGGAACAGCGGGAAGTCCGCGCTTCCCCATCCGCCATCGGCCTGTTGCTGCGCGATGAGCCACGCGTATGCGTCCTGCCGACCGGTGACGTTGCCGTGGAACTGCAGAGCTCGTGCCGTGTCGTAGACGGACGGGCCGACGCTGCCGCCGTCGCTCATCTCGCTCAGCAGGTGGCGCAATTCGGAAAGGATCTGTTCGGACAGCGCGTTCACGCGGGATGTTCCTTCTGCAGACGGTCGACGAGAACCAGGATCAGACAGACGCCGCGCACGTCGCCGCAGGCCCGTCGCGGCCCGGCGCATGGGCAGCGCCGGACGATCGCCCTGCTCCGGCGCGGCGACGCGCCGATGCTGGCGCCGGTCCGCCACATAGGCTTGCGCGCAGCGCGCCGCGTGCGCCGCGGCCGTGCTGGGCAACCGCTGCGATTGGCGCCGCGGACTCGGACCCAGTGCAGCATGCACGCTGCCGCCGGCCGGTCGCTGCGGCACAGGGGGCGACTCCATGCGGACGGGCGCGCTCACGCGCATGGCGCGTGCTTGAACAGATACGCGTTGGCCCGCTGCAGCATCTGCGCCAACCGTTCCGCACGCGGCCCCAGCGGGGCGATGGCCTCCCCGGCGTCGCGCAACAAATCCAGCGCGAACTGGCGCGCTGCCTGCAGCCCCATGATCGACGCGCAGGTCGGCTTCTGCGCCGCCGCGTCCTTGCCGGGGGTCTTGCCCAGCGTCGCGGTATCCGCTGTCGCGTCGAGAATGTCGTCGACCACCTGCAACGCCAGGCCGAAACAGGCGGTGTAGCGATCGAGCGCACAGTACAGCGCAGCGTGCGCGGCATCCTCCGCGATGGCGCATAGCGCGCCCATGCGAACGGACGCGCGCACTAGCGCTCCGCTCTTCATCCGGTGCATCGCCACGATCCTGTCCAGCTCGACGTGCTTTCCGACCAGCGACAGATCCATGGCCTGCCCGCCTGCGGCACCCTCGGCGGACACCGCCTGCGCCAGTTCGCGCACGAGCGCGATACGGTTGTCGCCCGGCGCATCCAGGCTCGCCAGGGTCAGGAAGGCGTGCGCCTGCAGCGCATCGCCGACCAGGATCGCAGTGGCTTCGCCGAACTTGACGTGCACGGTCGGAAGGCCGCGGCGAAGCACGTCGTCATCCATCGCGGGCAGGTCGTCGTGGACCAGGGTACAGGCATGCATCATCTCGATGGCGGCGCCGACGTCGTCGAGCATGTGCGCCGGCGTGTCGGCCAGTGCGCCGGCAGCCAGACAGAGCAAGGCGCGGGTGCGCTTCCCGCCATTCAAGGTGGCGTAGCGCATCGCCGCCATCAGCTCGGTCTCACCGTCGTCTTCGGCGCAGAGAAGACGCGCCAGCGCCTGTTCGACCCGCTTTGCGCCATCCTGCATCCAGATCTCCGGCAGCAGCCTGCCGGATGCGCCGCGCGCCTGGGCGTCCAATCCGCCGAGCGCGGAAACGCCAGTTCGGTCGTCGTGTAGCGTAGAACCGGTCTGCATGTTGTTCATGTCCTTGTACCTGACACGGCCACGGCGAGCGCCGAGCCGCCGCGGTGTTGCTGGCGTCGCACCGAGCGCACGCGCAATGCCGCGCGTCGCCAGCGCCGCTGCCTCGCCACACGGGGATGCGAGCCAGCTCATGAGAATCCGATGCGGATTGTCATGGACGGATGTGCGGTCGGGTAATAGCGCCGGCCTTTTTCGACGCCGCTCAGCAACCGCGGCCGCACCCCGGCCTTGTGCATGGTCAGCGCCAAGGCGATGCAGAACTGCACCAGTTCCAGCCACACCAAGTGGTAGCCGATGCAGACGTGTGGGCCGGTACCGAACTGCAGCATGTCCACCGGCCGGATCGGCTCCGTGCGTTGCAGCCACCGCGCCAGGCGGAACTGATCAGGCGCCTCGTGCAGCAGCGCCGAGGTCGAGAAATGCAGCAGCGGGATGCACAAATGGGTGCCCGCGGGAATGCGCCGTTGGCCGAGTTGCAATTCCTGCAGCGCGCGACGCGGCAGGAGCGTGGTCGCCGGATGCACGCGCAGCGTCTCGCGGAACAGCGCCTCGGCGACCGGACACTGCGCAAGGTCCGCGTGCCGGGTCGGCACCGCGCCCACGCGTTGCGCCTCCTCGACCAGGGCGTCCCACAGCACAGGCTGCCGCGCCAGCTCGATCACCATCCAGGCCATCGTCGAGGCAGTGGTGTCGTGACCGGCAAGCAGCAGCAAGCGGATATTGGCGACCAGGACGTCATCGGAGAGCGCATCGTCGCTGCGATCGAAGGCGCTCACCATGTCGTTGATCAAGCCGGTGCGCGCGGCATGCGCGCGCGCGTCGCGGACGAACTGGCGCAACTGCGCGTCGATCCAGTCGCGGGCGGCGCGGCCGCGCCGCAAGGGCAGTCCGGGCAGGTCGACAGGGGGCGCGACGATCAACTGCAGCAGTTGCCGGTACTTGCGATGCCATCCCGGCAGGTCCTGCGCGGGCATTCCCAGGAGGCTGAAGATGAGCTTGAGCATCAGGTCGCCGGTTTCGCGCAGGATGGTTACGTCGCCGCGGTCGCGCCACGCCTGCACCCGCGCCCGGATGACGGGCGCGAACAGGCCGCCGATGCCGGCCTGGGTCAGCCCCTTGGGCAGGAAGGCCGCCTTGATCGCATCGCGCGCCTGCCGGTGCGCGCCGCCGTCCTGGGCAACCAACGTTCCGCCAAGCAATTCGGGCGCGATCTCTTCGATCAGCGCCGAGGACACGTCCTTGTGCCGGAGCAGTGCGAGCGCATCCGGATCCACGCAGGTCATCAGGTGTCCGGCAGGGCCGAAATCCAGCCAGAAGTGGCTGCCCAGAGTCCGTTCCGCGCGCCGCAGCAGGCGCGGCAGGTCGCAGACGATGGCGGGAAGATGCCCGACCAGGGGAAAAGCGCCGGGCACGACCGGGATGTCGTGCCGCAGCCGATGCCGACGGTCCAGCGGGTTGAGCAGCATGTCCATCAGCAGCGCGGCGCCGCGGCCGCTTCGGCGGTCTCGCCGGCAGGCCGCGCGGCGCGGCTGTTGCCACCATCGGCGTACGTCGGCACATGCGCCAGCATGCCGCCGTCGATGCACACGACCTGGCCGGTGATGAACGCAGCATCGTCGGAGAGCAGGAACCCCACCAGCGCGGCCACGTCCTCGGGGCGGCCGACGCGCGGCAGGAGCTGGTGCCGGCGCAGATGCCGTTGCATGCACTCGTCCAGCTTGGCGAGGAGACGCTCGGTCATGACGAGACCCGGCGCAACCGCGTTGCAGCGGATCTGCGCATGACCGTACTGGGTGGCGAGCGAGGCCGACAGCATGTTCATCGCCGCCTTCGACGCGGCGTAGGACGTCTGCGCGGTGTCACCGCTGAGCCCCTGGCACGACGACATGTTGACGATCGCGCCACCGCCGCGGGCGATCATCCGTGGGATGGCCTGCCGGCAGCAGAGCAGCGTGCCGCGCAGATTGGTCGCCATGGTCTGATCCCAGACCGCCAGGTCCAGGTCGAGGATCGCGCGGTCGCGCGGGGTCAGATGCATGGCGCTCGCGTTGTTCACCAGCAGGTCGACCCCACCGAAGTGCCGCTCCGCCGTCTCGAACAGCGCTGCCACCGCCTGCGCATCGGCGATATCCATGGCCAGAGCCAGCGCGTGGCCCGCTTCGGCCGCGATCTGCGCGGTGCAGGCGATGGCCGCCGAGCCATCAATGTCGGCCACCACCACTCTGCCGCCCTCGCGTGCGATGGCGAGGGCGCATGCCTTGCCGATGCCGGCGCCGGCGCCGGTCACCACGGCCACCTTGCCTTCAAACCGTGCCATCGTGTCCTCCTGGATTGCGTTGCTCGGCCTCCGCCGGAGAAGGCGCAGGGTCGGCGCTGGCGCGCTCGTCATCGCCAGCGTCGCTTTCGATGACCCGAATGGCGGCGACTGGACACTGGCTTGCCGCGAGCCGCACAGCGGCGTGCAGCGCCTGCGGGACCGTCGCCACGCACACTTCGGCCACGCCGTCCGGTTCGCTCTGGCGAAAGGTGCCCGGCAGCGTCAGCACGCACTGCCCGGTGGTTCCGCACAGATCCTGGTCGACCACGACGCGCATCTCAACCCTCCTGCGCATGCAGCCGTACCGGCAGCGCGCGGAACGTCCTAAGGAACACGGAGGGCTCCCGGGTCGGCTGCTCGGCCAATGCCAGCGTGGGGAAGCGCGCCTGGATCCGCGGCAGGCTCTCGGCCAACTGCACCCGGGCCAGTTGCGCACCGAGGCAGAAGTGAATGCCGTGGCCGAAGCTCAGCATGATCTTCCCGTCGGTCGACATGCCAGGACTGGTGCCGTAGAACCGCGCGGGATCGAAGCGGTCGGGATCGGCGAAGGCGTCCGGGTCGCGATTGCCGGCCGCGATCAGCACGCGCACGTCCGCGTTCTTCGGGATCACCACGCCGCCCAGTTCGATGTCGCGCTGGGCGATACGCGGAATGGAGCTGAACATGGCGGGCGCGTCGCAGCGCAGGACTTCTTCGACGAATGCCTCCACGTCCACGGCGTCTCCCTGCAGCCAATGCCGCTGTTCGGGATACGCCAGCATCGCCACGACCGCATGGTCGATGGTCGCAGCAGTGGTTGCGAAGCCGCCCAGCAGCATGCCCCACAGCATGCTGATCAACTCCGCATCCGACAGCGTGTCGGCATCGTCGTCGTGTGCGCCGACCAGCATCGACACGATGTCGTGGCGGGGATCGGTGCGCTTGCGCTGTATGAGGCCGCCGAAGTAGGCCTGCACCCTGGCGCTGGCCGCGTCCGCCGCGGCGAGCTGGGGATCGCTGGCGTGCGGGCTCAGGCCTTCCAGAATGGCGCCGATGCCGGCGGCGAGCCCGAACATGTCGTCCTGGGGCATGCCGAACAGTTCGGCGAATACCAGCATGGGCAAGGCCAGCGCGAATTCCCGATGCAGGTCCACCGGGTCCCCGCGCTCCAGCGCGGGCGCCATGCCGTCCAGGCGCGCTGCGACGATGCGCGCGATGCTCGGCCGCAGGTTGTCGATCTGGCGCATGGTGAAATCGCGCGAGATCAGCCGGCGCAGACGCGTATGCGTCGGTGGGTCCTTCATCGCTAGTGTAGACGCCAGCAGATTGAGTGACAGGCTGGTCGCCGCACGCGGAAAATAGCGCGCCAGTTCGCCCGGCGCCGGTGCCCGAAACGCATCGCCCGTGGCCTTGAGCGCCCAGTAGATGTCGGCGTGGCGGCTCAACAGAAAGAGGCCCGACGCCGCGCGATGCACCGGATCGTGCTCGCGCAACCACCGCATGAACGGATACGGGTCGTTGATGCACGCTGGCGACGCCAGTTCGGCGAAGGCGTCACGGCATGCTGCTGTGGTTTCTTGCACGTCCATCTTGTTGGTTACCTGTTGGCTGGCTGATCTGACCGGCGCGCGCCAGGCGCGCCGCCAAATTGCGGAGAAGATCGCAATTCCCGGCGGCGTCCGCGCATCACCAGAGCACTGGGAACTCCTCGAACCCGCCAGTGATGATCTCCTTGCGCAACTTCAGGTCTTCGGAAGCCACGGCCAGGCGCAGCGCGGGAAAGCGCTGGAAGATCGAACCGAACACCACCTTGAGTTCCAGCCTGGCCAGCGCCACGCCGATGCAGGAGTGCGGCCCGTAGGAGAACGCCAGGTGCGGATTTTCGTCGCGTCCGACGTCGAAGATTTCCGGGTCGTCGAAATGGCGCGGATCGAACGACGTCGCCGGCAGGCCGACCAGCACCTTGCTCTCCGCGGGAATATGCACCCCCGCGATGGTCACGTCGGTCCTCGGATAGCGCATGATGCCGTCCCAGCCCGCGCCCGGCGGGTACATGCGCAGGATTTCCTCCACCGCCTTGTCCGCCAGGGATGGATCGCCAACCAGGCGTTCGCGCTGTTGCGGATGGCGGAACATGGCCAGCAGGCCGAATTCGATCTGCGCGACGGTGCTCTCGTGCCCCGCCACCAGCATGCCCGCCGCCAGGCCGATCGCCTCTTCCTCGGTCGCCTTGCCCTGATCGACCGCCGCGAGCAGATCCGTCAGCAGGTTGTCGCCCGGATCCTGGCGCTTGTCCCGCATCTTGCCGCGAATGTAGGCGCGCAGTTCTTCCCAGGCCAGGCGCGATGCGCTGCGCGGGCCGCTTTCATGCTGGTGCGTCATCACCTCGTCGGACAGCCCGGCGAAAAAGGCGTGATCCTCATAGAGCACGCCCATTAGCGCGCTGATGACCATGGCCGGAAGCGGAAAGGAGAGGTGGCGCCGCAGGTCGGCGGGCTGGGGCTGGGCCGCCAGCGTCTCGAACAACTGCGCGGCGATCGCCTCGACCTGCTGCGCGAGCAGCTTCATCCTGCGGTTGCTGAAGGCCGGCGCCACGATCGTGCGTAACCGGGCATGCTCGCCCCCCTCGTGCGAGACCAGCCACCCCGGCGAACCGAGAATCACCGAATCCGGGGTGAATGCCGCCGGCGGCATTCCCGCGGGCCGGAACGCCGCGTCGGACAGCGCCGCCTTGGCCTCGTCGTAGCCTGTCACCCACCAGCCTTCGTGCCCGGACGGGAAGCGCACGCGGTGGATCGGACCGTTGGCGCGTAGCGCCAACATCTCGGGCGAGGGCTCGATGTGATCCACGCGCCACATCGGCAGCATCGGCAAGGGTTGTTCGGACATGGTGGCACTTCACTCTCTAAGCGATGGAAGGGCGAAGGTGACCGGCAGGCGCTGCGGGCAGCGAATGATGTAAGACGGCATGTAGACGACGTCCTCCGCGGCGTAGCCCGACTCGATTATCAAGTTCGGCCAACGTGTAACTGTCTAGGCATACCGCGCGGCGAGATGCAGAACTTTATCCTGCGCCTTCGAGTTCAGGATAAGATGGGTGTGGTGGGCCTTTGAGTCGCAGCCGACCATCAAGATTTTCTGCGCAAAGGTCGACAGGGGCGGCGAGCCTGTTTGGTAGGGGGCGGTTTCGCCGAGGCCCCTTCCCATAGAATGCTATCTGATGCGGATTTGACATTTTGCTTTTCTTTCTTCGTTCCATCGATCGCGGTGTCATCCACGAAATGAGGATGCAGTCGCTACAGCCGCTTTTGCCGCTTGGTTCTTTGCTCATCATCCCAGCAATCCGCGTGCCACGTCGAATACCGTGCTCGCCCGCATAGCGAGAGTGAAACACGCATGCGCGCCAACAGGTCCGCTGGAATGATCGCAACATTTTGTCAGGTTCGCGACATCGATGCGTATCTATCTGTGACCTGCATAAAGAGGTCGAAGGCCCACATCTAAATCAACATCGAACTCTGATTGAGATGAGCAAGCACTACGATCTCGCATCGAGGTTCACAATTACGACCATCTACAAATAACGAGGCAAAAGTGCTGGGGATCGACAAGAGTGACTTGGGTGGTACTGACCTGCCCCGGGTACGTTCCGGGGACTTGATCTTCGCTCGAAAAACTGGACAGGAGTTAATCCATGTGGCTCGCCACTCTCAAGCGTCCGGTGAAGCCGGTGAAGACCGCGTAGCGGTCACTCAGGCAGCTTTTTCGGCTCGCTTGTTTCGGTCACGCCAATTCCACGGAAGCAGTTCGTCGAGCTTTTGGGCTGGATGTGCGGCGATGCGCGCCAGGACGTCGGCGAGCCAGGCTTGAGGGTCTACGTCCTTCATCTTCGCGGTTTATGCCGACTGCCGAACTATGCCGAACGAGCTTGTTTTCCCTGAGATTCACTGTGAGCGGCGTGTAATTGGCTCGGCATAGTTTGTCTTGATCGGGATAGGGGGACGTCTCGCGACGCCACCCCTCCCACACCACCGGGCATACGGGTCCGTACCACGGCGGTTCGATCGAGTTAAGCCGGCACAGG
>NZ_JADPKR010000071.1 GCF_023074055.1 Bradyrhizobium sp. 141 | reverse complement strand
ACTTCTTGCGTGATTTCGTCATATCCGTGCTCCGTCGGTTCAAACAGAGCAGGACGCTTCACACCTTAACGTTTGGTCCTATTTCCGGGGTCCACTTCATGCATCTCGGTGAACTTGGCGAAGACGAGCGCAATCGCCTCGCCGACGCGCCGATCCGGGTCCTTCTCGATACGATTGTGGCCGACCCGCACGTAGCCGACGGCAACCGTCATGAACAGCTCGCCCCGGCGCGCCTTCTGCTTCAGCGCTTCGAGCGAGCGCTGGCGCAGTACCGACAACTCCATCTCGCTCATGGTACCCTTCATGCCGAGCAGTAGGCGATCGTTGGGCTGTCGTGGATCGTAGACGCCGTCCTCGTCGGCGATCAGTGTGCCGACGAGACCGCAGAACTCGAGCAGCGTGTGCCAGTCGCGACCGTTGCGTGCGAGCCGCGACGCCTCGATCGAGACCACGACCCCGACGCGCACCTCACAGATGGCGGCCAGCAGCTTCTCGAAGCCGGGCCGCGCGACGCCACCGCCGGAGCGGCCGAGATCGTCATCGATGACGGCAACATCGCTCCAGCCCAGCTGTCGCGCGCGCTCCGGCAAATTGTACTGACGGCCTTACTTTCCAGGTTGTGGGCTATCTGATCAGGCGTCGACTGACGGATGTAGACGACGGCCTGCGGGCGAGGTGCTCAGGCGTGACCTTGCTCATGAGCGGCCTCCCTCGTCTCTGCCGTTGGCGTGCCCCTCTCGATATTGGCGCTGTCGGCGAGGGCCTCGACCAGCAGCCCCTCGATCAGGCGGACGAGAGTGCTTCTCTGCGACGCCGGAATCGCCGGCGTCTGGCGATCCTCCTCGAACAGGCTCCCTTGCAAGTGGCGTCTTGGTTGCATGATCCCCTCCTTCACGCAGGGGCCATGCCCCGCCTCGAGAGGCGATAAGCACATCGATTCGCGACCGCAGCTCGACGAGCCTTTCGACAGCCAACCGAGGGCTTGCTGTGAGCGTTGCAGAGCGGGCAATATCCTCGCTCATCCAGGCTGGGATCAGGGCGAGTGTCCCGTCGGGCTGCACCACGACCAGATGGTCCTCGCCGGCGAAGCGCTTGCGGTGCTCGACCTGCACCATCTGCCCGGCCCGAGGATGGAACGGATAGAGGATCAAAACCTCGAACTTCGGACACCCGGCATTGTGACGCTGTCTCGACCGGCACAGGCAAGTCCTGGCTTGCCTGTGCGCTCGGCAACAAGGCCTGCCGCGACGGCTTTTCCGTCCTCTACAAGCGGGCACCCCGCCTGTTCGCAGATCTCGCGCAGGCGCGTGGCGAAGGCCGTCTGGCGCGCCTGATCGCAGCCCTTGAGCGCGTCAACCTGCTCATCCTTGATGACTGGGGACCCGGTGCAGAGCGTGAGATCTGGCTCGTTTGCGCGGGGGGCATGCTCTCCAAGTCTGCTCTCGAGCGCGAATTCCAATCGTCGCCCCCCAAGGCTCACGTATTGCAGTTCTATCACCTGGTCATCTCAACGTATTCGGCTGCCAGTCGGTAGGCGTGAACCTTAGGATTTTCTCCTCGCCCTAAGGCTTGCGTCGAGGGCTTCGTTGCTTGCGTTCAAAGCGCTCGCTAACCGAGGCAACGTGCTGCACTTCAAAATCCCCAATCGAGTTTCGGACATGCCACGGCGAACGCCCTCACAACGCATTGGATCCTTAGGACATCGGGTCGCGGCAGCGCGGTTCGAGCGGCTCGGCAGTTGGATCGTCAGAAATCAGGAGGAGGATGTCGGCATCGACATGGAGGCCGAGTTGTCCGATCCCGACCCGACCGCGGACTTTCTGAAGTGCGAGATCAAGAGCTTCGAAGGTGCCGCTGCCAAAAGGCCAGTTCGGTTGAAGAATGAATTCCTGAAATACGCGTGTGAATGCAGGGTTCCCGTGGTTCTTGTGCTGGTCCAGGCGGTTACGGGCGAGAGTTGGTTCTGCTGGCTCCAGGGGTGCATCGAGGCCAATCGCCTTCGGCCTTCAATCTACGGTTCGCGTGGATTCACTACGATTGCCGCGGACTGGCTCGCCCCCGCTTGACGAGGCGGGGAATGCGGAACTGAAGTCGATCGCTCGTGGTATTCATCCGTAGCCAGGGCGATGCACGTTCGGGATCTTGTCCGATTCGCGTTGGAGACGCACGACCTCGTCGGAGCCGCCAACCGACTCCTGTCCCGCTATCAAAAGGAAATCTCGTACTTTCCTATCGACCTCGTCCTGGACGAAGTTCTGTCCTTGGGAAATCGAATATGGGCGACCCTCGAAGGAAACGCGCTCGCGGAACTTCTCTACATGTTGGCGCGGTCTTACGGTGGACAGTTCAGTCTCGAACAGATTGGCAAGCTCGTCCTGCGTGGAGACGGCTATTCGAGAACCGGAATAAATGCCTTGGGCATCATGTACGACGAGTTTCCCGAGCGCATGAAAGCCCTCAAGCTAGGCGAAATGTTTGAGCGGCACGATGATTGGAGAGTTTCCTATTCTGTAAGTTGCGCAAGAAGCATTCGGGTGTTCCTGTCATGGCGCTGATTACGGGCGGATACGATTGCTCGGTCAATGGGCGCGACCTGCACCCCAGTGCGAGGGATCGCGGTCTCAGCAAATGGGCAAATCGGGGCGACTGCGCCATTCTAGATTTCGCATACGAGGTCGATTGAACGCAAGGCAACAGGATCAGGCCGCCTTTGATCCCGCATTGATCTCCGCATCGCTGCAGACATAGAGCTTGGCGCGCTTCAGAGGCGGTAAGAGCCCGGCGGGCGACACCTCTGTGTGTGGTTCGAGCCAGCCATCCTTCAGGCGATCGACGGTGGATGCCGACAGCCCGGCAGCATCCTTTCCGAGCAGCACAGGCAGCGGCTCGGAGAAGTCGCCGGTCGAGATAGCCTTCAGGTGAAAGGATCGGCAGCAGCCTCTCGATCGACTTCGACCGGCGCATGTAGGGCGGCAGGATCGAAGGCGAGAACCGGATGCGGCCAGGATCGGCGGCGTCCGCTTCGCCATCGCGTACACGCGGCTGGCGGACGGCGACCGGACCGATGCCGGTCATCACCTCGCGCTCCGGCAGGTGACCTTGGCGGGCGACGCGCTGCTGGCTGTCCATGCTGACCGAGAAAGTCCCAAACTCGGCCTTGACCGCCTGGGCAAGCAGGGCACGTGCCCCATTGCGCAAGACTTCTGTGAGTTGATCGTCGAAGATTCCTGGCTGAATCAGATGGACGACGTTACCGTTGGACACGGCGTATCGCTCCTTCGGTGGAGAAGTGGAGGCGTCAAGCACCCCCACGATATGACGCCTTTCCGATTCCCGCCGTCACCAACTTTGGACCATAGCTCTGAATCGGCTCGGCTTCATGTCTATCATGTCCATCTCGCTCAGGTTAGAGACTCTACCAATTTTGGGGGGAGATTGCGGGGCTCAGGTCAGTTAGATGCTCCTTGAGCCTGGTCTCCATTGGAACGGGTCTCATCTACAAGGCTGGTAGGAAGGGGCCTATGCCAAGAGATAGCCACTTTGCCAACGGAGGGACGTTGCCAGTCTTGCTGGATCGGACTTTGCTGGTTCTGTCCGCCGTAACCACAGGGAACCTTTTCGCTTCGCTGCTATACTACAGCGGTTACGGTCTCAATCTCGCTGACGAAGGTTTCTATCTCAACTTCATCGCGAACCCATTCCCTTACGCAATCAATTACTCGGCTTCCCTTTTCGGCTTCGTCTATCACTGGCCATATCAGTGGGCAGGTGGCGACATCGCAGTGCTCCGCATGGCGAACGTCACGTTTACCATGTCGCTGGGCTGGATTGTCAGCTTCCTTGTGATCCGGCGCCTGTGGACTACGCGCTGGCCGGAGGCGGCGGTATTATCGGCGGGGATCGCCAGCTTGGCTTTATGCAACTTTTTCGGCTGGTGGCTCACCCCCAGCTACTACTCACTGACCTTTCAATCGCTCTTGATGGTGATGACCGGCTTGCTGTTAGCCGAAAGCCCAGCCCGCATCTACCAGGTCTTCGGCTGGATCCTGGTCGGCGTTGGCGGCTGGTGCTGCTTCATGGCCAAGCCGACCAGCGCTGCGGCCATTGCCCTCGTCGTTGTGCTCTATGTCGTCGTCTTGCGTCGAAAGTCGCTGCTGCTCATGCTTGGCGCCGCGGTGGTCGCTCTCGCTCTACTGATCGCTACCGCCTACTTTGTCGACGCCGGCATCACCGGGCTGCTGACCCGTATGATCAACAGTGCTGAAATGGAAATCTTGCTGGGTGCAGGGCATGAGGTCTCTCTCATGTTTCGGATCGACTGGTTCGCCACCAGTCGCTCGCAACTCGGTATCGCTGTGTTAGTGGCGATAGCCTATCTGCTCAGCATCCTCATGGGCGCTACGCACAAGTTGCTTTCATCGCTGGTTCTCGCTGCGGTATTGATCCTAACAATAGCGATTGCGCTGCTGGGGGCCGATCCGATCAGTATCAAGCCGTCGACTCTGTTCCTTGTGCCGGCCTTCACGTGCCTTGGCGCGATATTCTATCGTGAGGGATTGGTTTTGACCGCCCAGACGCCAACCAGCATCGCTCTAGCGCTAACCTTTTTGGTCCTGCCCCACCTGTTCGCACTGGGGTCCAATCTCAACTACTGGAACCTCGGTGCGATGGCCGGGTTTTTCTGGATGCTCGCGGTCATTGCTCTCCTGAGCCCTCTCTCGCAACAGGGATGCAGCGTCGCCGCCACCTTGCTGCCCCTATCGCTCTTGGCACAGTTGCTCACTGCATCACTCGTCAATGGCAGCATCCTCAAGCCGTTCCGTCAGGTGAAAGATCTGCACGCTTATACCGCGATCATGCCCATGCCGGGTCGCGGAAAATTGGTGCTCTCGCAACTCTTCCACGGCTATCTGGCCACGGCCAGGGCCCAGGCTCGTGCGGCCGGCCTTGAAGCCGGCACTCCGGTGGTCGATCTCACGGGCCTCTCGCCGACCCTGCTGTACGTGCTTGAGACGCGAGCGCTCGGTCTACCATGGCTGCTCGGGTCACAACCCGGCAGTAACGCAGTCGCGGTGGAAACGCTGGGGCTTGAGAACTGCGCCGACCTGGCCAAAGCGTGGCTACTGATCGAGCCGGAGGGCCCTTATCGTCTTGATCAAGCCAGCGTCATGGCCTCCTTTGGAGCTGGGCAGGCAGACTACGTCGCCGCCGCTACATTCGATCCCCCTGTCTTTGACGATGAAAATCCGAATGCTGCCAGGCAGTTTCTCTTGAAGCCCGTACGCCCAGCCGCCTTGGCGGAGCAAACTTGTCGTGAAGCAAGGCGACGACGGCCGCTTAGCCAGAAATGAACCCAATGGTGAAGACGGAGATCCCTCGCGGTGGGCTTGAACCCCTGCCTCCGGGCGCTGGATAATTGTGCCGACTGCCGTAGTAGCCGTAGTGTCCACGCAGCACAGCGGCGAACCACTCGTGCTGCTTGGCAAGTGGCGCGTGCATGAGCCGCCAAGCCCCTGCCGCAACGCCGTCAGCTTGCGTCAGGCGTTTCCCTTCGGTCTTGTGCTTCACGATGAACCGGCCATCTCGGGTCCGCCCGCAGTAGTGGGTGAAGCCGAGGAAGGCGAAGGTCTCGGGCCGCCCCTTGCCGCGCCGCTGACGCGAGAGGGCCGCGAACCGGCCAAACTCGATCAGCCGCGTCTTGTCCTTATGGAGCGTCAGACCGAAGCTGGCCAGCCGCGCCCTGAGGGCCAAAAGCATTTCCTGCGCATCCGCCTTGCTCTCAAAACCCATGAGGAGGTCATCCGCATAGCGCACGTCACTATGCGACGGCCTGCGTGGCGACGGCGCCATTGGTGGGTCCAGAGATCGAGGACGTAGTGCAGGAAGATGTTGGCGAGGAGCGGGCTGTTGGCTCCCTGAACGCAAAAGATAACTTCCGCTTTGAACGCGTCATCACCGGCTGGCGCGATGGAGCCGTTGTTGATTTGAGACGCAAAAGGTAATACCATTATGTCATATGATTCGATCGACGCAAGCGCAGAAAGCCGAACGGCTGAGGGCGGCGCGACGCTTGCTCGCGAAGAAAATCGGCATGGCGGAGGCGGCCTTGGCGCTGTCGCGCGAAAGCGGCTTGTCGCTGCGGCAAGCCTATCGCTATCTCGAAGTGGCCAAAAGGAAGGAGCCGCTCCTTTCCGCGCCGCCGCCGTCTGTGACGCTCTCCCTGAAAATGCCTGGCGATCTCGCCCAAAAACTCCAGGCGCATGCGGCGGCTTCCAGGCTTTCGGCAAGCGAGGTGATGCGCCGAGCGGTGGCCGCTTATCTCGCGTCTGTCCGCGAAGATGGCTGAGCGGCGAAAAAAGCGCGACGTTCGACTCGAATTTGCGTTCGATCGTCTCGTCGCCGCCAAACTTGAACAGGTTTACGAAATTCTCGTTCCAGATCAGGTGCGCTTCACGCGTGCTGGCGCCGATGTGACGGGAGGCGAAGATGAAAACCGCCGCGATTTACGCCAGAGTGTCGTCGGACAAGCAGAAGGAGGAGAACACGATCGCCAGTCAGACGAGCGCGCTGATCGCTTTCGCGCGCGAGCAGAACTGCGACGTGCCGGCGGAATGGGTGATCGAAGACGACGGCTATAGCGGCGCGAGCTTGTTGCGCCCTGGGCTTGAACGACTGCGCGATCTCGCCGCAGAAGGGCGGATCCAAGCCGTGCTCGTCTACGCTCCCGATCGGCTGAGCCGGCGCTATGCGCATCAAATCCTTCTTATCGAAGAGTTCGCGCGCGCCGGCGTCGAGGTCTTGTTCATTCGCTCGAGACGGGCGGCGACGCCGGAAGACGAACTGCTGCTGCAGTTTCAGGGTATGATCGCCGAATATGAACGCGCGCAAATCCTGGAGCGGTCGCGGCGAGGGAAGCGACATCGCGCCCTTCAAGGCCAAGTGAGTGTGCTTTCTGGCGCTCCGTTTGGCTATCGCTACAAGCGCAAGACCGATCACTCTGCCGCCTATTATGAGATCGACGAGCGACAGGCCGGTGTCGTGCGCTGGGTCTACGAGCTTTACACCGCAAAAAACCACAGCATCGGCGCTATCACGCGCCTGCTCAATGAGCGCCAGATTCCGACAGCCAAAGAAACCGGCCGCTGGGAGCGCTCGACGGTTTGGGCGATGCTGCGCAATCCCGCGTATAAAGGAATGGCCTGCTTTGGCAAGACGCGGATCGCGCCGCGCATGCGTGTGACGCGGCCGTTGCGATTGCGCGGCGGCGTCGCGCCTCGCAACAGCGCCAATCATGAACTTCCTCGCACAGAGTGGATCGAAATCCCTGTGCCGACCATCATCAGCGAAGAGACCTTCGCATTGGCGAACGAGCTTTTGGAAGCCAACAAGAAGCATGCCCCGCGACGCACGATCACGCCGAGCGCCCTGCAAGGATTGTTGAGCTGTGCCAAATGCGGCTATGGGCTCTATCGCACCTCCACCAGGTCGAGCGCTCGAACCATCCATTACTACCGCTGCTTGGGCTCGGATGGCTGGCGCCGGCTCGGCGGGCCGGTCTGCGACAATCGCCCGATGCGCCAGGATTTGCTGGACGAGGTGGTATGGAAAGAGATCGCGCGGTTACTTGAAGACCGACACCTCATCGAAGACGAACTTGAGCGCCGACTCAAGGCGGCGCGCAACGCCGATCCCACACAGCGCCGGGAGGAAACGCTTCGCCGCGATCTTGCGCGCGCCCGGAAAAGCATCGAGCGTCTCCTCACGGCCTATCAGGAGAACCTTCTCTCACTTGAAGAGCTGCGCGGTCGCATGCCCGATTTGCGCAGCCGCGAACAGGCTTGCCTGTTGGAGCTGCAAGCGATCGAAGACCAATCGAAGGAACGGGAAGTTCGTCTGCGTCTCGCCGAATTCGTGACGAGCTTCCTCGACCGCCTGCGCTCGTCCGTCGGCGCGCTCGATATAATCGAACGCCAACGCGTGCTGCGCCTTCTCGTGAAGGAAGTCCTCGTTGGCGACGACAAGATCGTCATCCGGCACTCAATCCCCCTCCCATTCACCCCTCCGGGTGGAAAGGCGCCCGGCGTCGCCGATAGTTCCGTGACCGCTCCTCCACCGCAAAGTTATCTTTTGCGTTCAGGGAGCCATGCCCGCCCCTTGCGGGGTACCCTTGTCCGTTTCTTGCTTCTCGCCGCTCTCCAGAATGTCAGCCCGCAGCCACAGCTCTATGAGCCGCAAGATGGGATCGGCGATCCTGTGCGCCACTATTCGCAACAGCCACTCGTGGTCGACCGAGTCGAAGGAAGCGGCCACAGACTACCCATCACCGTGATATTCCAGATTCGCTGACCATCACCCGCGAGCGCCACGCCTTCGAAGGCCAGTCGCTGGCCGTGATCAGCAGCATCCGGCGGCGCGGCGTCCTCTTCGTTCTCGTGGTCTTGCCGGACGGTAGCCGCTCGCTGATTCCGGCCGACTGGACCGATTGGAACGCCGAGCAGGCAAGCCGAACGCCGGCGGACGATGCTGGTGGTGTCCACGACCTCGGCAGCCTTGGCGATTTGCTCCATATGCGCAAGGTGATCGACGCTCTCTACGGCCGACACGTCGAGTCGGCGCAGGAGAGCCGCCATGCAACTGAACCTAACCTTTCTCGACCAATCCAAGCTTCCACCGAATCCCTTTCCAGCGGTCCCGTCAGCGACGGCGTGGGAGCAACTCGACGAAGCCTCGCGCCTCGCGGCGCTCGATATCTTCGCACGTCTCATCGCCCGCACGCTCTCGACCGGGTCGACGAGGGAGGCCAGCGATGAATGAGCGCGCCAAGATCACGGCCAGCCATCTGTCCCGTCAGGCCATCGTCTACCTGCGCCAGTCGAGCGCCGCCCAGGTCGAGAACAATCGCGAGTCGACCGATCGGCAGTATGCGCTTGCCGCCAAAGCCCGCGAGCTCGGCTGGCCCGACGACCGCATCATCGTCATCGACGA
This sequence comes from Bradyrhizobium sp. 141, assembly GCF_023074055.1. Classification (GTDB taxonomy): domain Bacteria; phylum Pseudomonadota; class Alphaproteobacteria; order Rhizobiales; family Xanthobacteraceae; genus Bradyrhizobium. The sequence goes on along the minus strand of NZ_JADPKR010000071.1, from coordinate 33,044 downwards.
GGACCTCGGGGTTTCCGGCTCCGGTTTTGTCGCGAGATCGGGCTTCGCCCGCCTCACCGCCGCAGTCGCGCTCGCCCACGTCGGCCTCGTGCTCGGACTCGAGGTCTCGCGCCTGGCGCGCAACAATGCCGACTGGCACCGCCTCATCGACCTCGGCGGCCTCACCGACACGCTGATTGGCGACGCCGACGGCATCTATCATCCAGCCCTCTTCAATGATCGTCTCCTGCTCGGGCTCAAGGGCACCATGAGCGAAGCCGAGCTGCATGTGCTGCGGGCCCGCCTCAACGGCGGCATTCGCAACAAGGCAGCACGTGGTGAGCTCCGCCGAGGATTGCCGGTCGGCTTTGTCTGGGGCGAAGCCGATGGCGAGACCCGCTTCCACCCCGACGAGGCCGTTGTCACTGCCATCCGCAACGTCTTCGCCCGTTTCGCCGAGACAGGCTCGGTACGCCGCGTCTGGCTCTGGTTCCGCTCGGAGGGGCTCACATTCCCTCTGCAGATGCACCAGGGCGCAGAGATCCGCTGGGTCGAGGCCAGCTACACTGCTATCCACCACGTGCTCACAAATCCCGTCTATGCTGGCGCTTACGCCTATATCGACGCTCGGCACGCGCACGCAGCCTTGTCGGTTCGCATGAACAAGAGTGACCAAAACGACGCGCGAGGCCTCGCCGAACTGCGGTCGGTTGGTACCGGGAGGTGAAGGTCAAGAGCGAAGAAAGCCAGAAGATTCGTGCGATACTCGTTGCGCGATTTCGTCTCGTGACCATTCGCCGGGATATCGAGAATCAGGTTCGCAGCCTGATCAAGGAATATGGATTGTTGTTCCCTTGCGCAATTGGCTTGCAGTTCCGCCACCAGGTGCACGAGCTCTTGGGCGATGATCATCAGCTCCTGAGCTGATAGCGCCGCTCTTGTCGATCCATGAGAACGTCTGTCAGCAACAGAATAAGTTCGATGACCAAGTCCGCCGGTTGGCAAAACAGGACGAGACGACGCGCCGTCTGATGACGGTCCCGGGTGTTGGTGTTGTGACTGCCCTAACTTTCCGCCATACAATCGATGATCCCTCGCGCTTCCGATCGGCCTCGACAGTTGGCGCCTATCTGGGGCTTACGCCGCGACGTAACCAATCTGGCGAAACTGACACCAATGGCAAGATATCCCGTTGGGGCGATCGACTTCTACGAACTTCCCTGTTCGAGGCCGCAACCGTTCTGCTGTACCGAACAAAGAAATGGTCTTGCCTCAAGGCCTGGGGCATCAAGCTCGCAAAGCGGATTGGCATGAAGAAGGCAAAGGTAGCCATTGCCCGGAAGATCGCCGTAATCCTGCACTGCATCTGGGTCGACGGCACCTCGTTCCAGTGGGGGCAGGCGATGGCGCATAGTCCTATTTTTCAAGCTCCTGGTCCGGCTCCGCTGGACTGGCGATGTCCCGCGGGGACGGTGGTCGTGGCGACCTCGGTCAATCGGCTGGTGGCGGTTCGTCCGCACTCCGCTGCAAACGTTGAGGCGCTCGATCCGGACATCATCATGAGGCGCTCGCGACCTCGGAAAGGACCATGACCCCAGCTACGACATCAATCCAACTACGCAAAGGCGCCAACGACATCGAATATGCAATGTCACTAGGCGATCGTCCCGCCATCCGCGATCGCTCCGTCTCCGCAACCTGACCAGCTCAACGGAGCAATCGCTATCGGCGTGCCACTGGAGAGAAAGAATGGCAGCTTGACAACAACCCGCAATTAAAGGGCCGAATGACAGGATGCATCGATCACGTCGCTGGCTGGACGAGGGCCGCCGTCTCTGGTCAACAAGCTGGATCGTACGGATGGCGCCGGCGAAAGCGATGGCCGCGAGATTGAACATGCGCTCCTCGTCAATAACCTGGCTATCATCCAGGGCTAACCCGTCGCTCTTGAGCGCGCGGAAGGTCTGACGATATTTTCGGCTTCCTCGGCGCAAGCGACGGTATGGGTCGTGAGCAAGCGCCACAAAAGGGGTGTCTTGCCGGCTGGAGCATCGACCTCCCGTACTTCCACTAAGGTGAGGTCGACCAGATCGGGGGCCTCGGATCGCTTCATGTTTGCCGGACGGGACGGGCAATGTGCACGCCTGCGGCGTACAACTCAACCGTTGCCACACGTCCTTATCGCCAGGTCCGCGCGACGCTACCTGTGCCTGGCAGATACCCAACGGCTGCGCGCCGGCAAGCGCCATGAACAACGATCCCCTATCCGCCAAAGATCGATCCTGACCTGAGCGCACGATAGATCGAGCAGCTTTGGCTTGCGGGCGAACAGCAAGTAAATATCGCATTCACGATCGGCCACCATCGTCACTCCGGCCGCATCCGACAGAACGCTGGCAGCGGCCTCGCAACCAGATAGCCAGCGCGCAGATTCCTCGTCTGCAATGGTGCGCTGTGGCGCGATGTGACGCGCTGCTTGTAGCGTGTCCAGATCTCCGCATCAACGAGGCCCACCACCGCCTCGCTCTCGATGTCGACGGCAATCACCGGATGAATGAAGAAGCCTGGTGTCTTGCTGTCCCGCCAGGCCCGAAGCCTCGCCGCTTCTTGTCACGACCGGCAAAATTGATCTCGCTCGTATCCTGGACTGCCAGAATCCGGCGGCCAGCGCATTGCCGGGCCGTCCGCCCATCCAGTGTCTCCACAATCCGATCAACCGTGACGTAGGGCGACGACAAAGACCGTGCACGGCCTTCTCACCAGCTCGGGTCTCTCCCAATTTGCGGAGCACCAACGTGCCCGCCGTCGCCACTCGCTCGATCAGCCAATCGTGAGCGTCACGATAGGATCACCGGTGCCCGGGCTTGACTTGCGCGGAATGCTCTGGATAGCGCGGTCGGGATGATTGACGCCGCCGGGGCGCGGTGATGGGGTGATCCCGGTTCGGAGCGGGCAACGGGATCAGAATGAACAGCGAGTCGCAGCTGCGCGAGAAGCTTCGGAAGATCGAGGCGTTGTTCGTGGGGGCCGGAACTGCTGGTGAGCGCCTTGCGGCGGAAGCCGCGCTGCAGCGGGTGCGGGCCCGGGTCGAGGAACTCGCTCGCCACGATCCACCGATCGAACAGCAATTCTCACTTCCCGACCAGTGGTCTCGGCACCTTTTTCTGGCGCTTTGCCGCCGATATGGGCTGCGGCCGTTTCGTTATCGCCGGCAGCGACGCAACACGGTGATGGTCCGTGCGTCACGGGGCTTCGTCGATCGAGTCCTGCTGCCGGAGTTCACCGAGCTGGAGGGTGCGCTGCAAGTGTATCTGTACGAGGTGACGCTGCGCGTGATCCGCGAAGAGATCTACGACGACGCCAGCGATGCGCAGGAAGTTCCAGATGCGCTGCCGTCGAACTGATCAGGCGGCGAGCTTTGCCTGCGAACTATCGCGCTCGGCCTTCCAATTCCACGGCAACAGCATGTGCAGCTGATTGATCTTTGTACGTCCGGAGACGATGCGCTCGAGAACATCGGTCAGATAGTGCCGCGGGTCGATGTCGTGCAGCTTTGCCGTGTTGATGAGCGATGCGAGGGTGGCCCAGGTTTCGGCGCCGCCCTCACTGCCGGCGAACAAGTAATTCTTCTTTCCCAGGCCTATCGGCTTGATGCTGCGTTCGACCGTATTGCTGTCGATCTCGATGCGCCCATCATCGATGAAGCGCGTCAGGCCTTCCCAATGGTTGAGGGTGTAGCGGATCGCCTTGCCAAGGCCGGATTTCTTCGAGACTTCCAGTAGCCGCGCCTCGAGCCAGGGTTTGAAGTCCTCGATCAACGGCCTGGTGTCGGTCTGCCGCACTGCAGCCCGATGCGCCGCCGGCAGACCGCGGATGCGATCCTCGATGGCGTAGAACATCGCGATCCGTTGCAGCGCTTCCGCAGCAATCGGCGACTTCGTCGCCACGTGAACGTCCCAGAACTTCCGCCCCGCATGCGCGAAGCAGAACGCCAACTGCACCAGATGGCCGCCGTTCTTGATCAGGCCCTTGTAGGCGGCATAGCCGTCGACCTGCAGGATGCCGTGGTAGTCCCCGAACAGCTGCTTGGCGCGGATCGCCTTGCGATCCTCAGCAAACATGTAGACTACCGCCGGCGGTGCCGGGCCGCCCCACGGACGGTCATCGGTGGCGATCGCCCAGAACTGGCAGACTTTGGTCCTGCCACGGCCGGGATCGAGAACTGGCAGCGGCGTCTCGTCGGCAAACAGCCGCGGGTAGGACATCATTGTGTCGCGCAACAGCGTGTGAAGCGGCTTCAGCCACCAGGCGGCGCGGCCCATCCACGAGGCCAGCGTCTGCCGATCGAGCGTGATGCCTTGCGCGGCGAACATCTGTTCCTGCCGATACAGCGGCAACTGGTAGCCGTATTTCATCACCGCGATGTGGGCCAGCAAGGCTTCCGTCACCATCCCGCCATCGATCGCCTGGGCCGGCGCAGGTGCCTGCATCACACCCTGGCGGCATCCCCAGCAGCCATACCGCGGACGCACAATGCGCTTGACCCGGTACTGCATCGGAACGACGTCGAAGGCTTCCTTGACGGTCTCCCCGATCTTGTGCAGCCGCTCGCCGCAGCAAGGGCAGATGTGGCTCTCGACATCGATTACGACATCGATGCGCGGCAAATGCTCCGGAAGCTTCCCCCGGTTGCGTCGCGCCGGTCGCTTTCCACGGCCCTCCGCTCCATCAGGCAGCCTGCCTCCGGTTACGTCGTCGTTGGCCGCGGCACGAGCCGCCTGTGCCGTGATGGTGAAGAGAGGCAGCTGTCCGGGATCCAGTGTCTCGGAGCGGGGACCGAAGATCGTGCGCTTGAACTGGGACAGGATCATCAGGAGCTTGTCGTTCTCCTGAACCGCAGCGTCGCGTTGGGCGATCGCCGCATCACGCTCGGCCGAAAGCGTGCTGCATTCCGCCGACAACGCCGCAAGCCGTGACGACAGCGCCATCACGGTGTGTCGGAGCAATGCTGGATCGGAAGGCAAATCACTCATGCAGAGTGATTTTACAACAACTCCGCATGAGTGACGAGCTACTCTTGATACGGATCAACCAGCTCGCGCTGGCTGATCCACAACCCGCATCGGCACACGCTTCCAGTCTGAGCCATCGAGCAGCACCGAGAGTTGAGCATGAGATAGCGGCATAACGCCTTCCTTGATCGGCGCCCAGGTGAACTGCCCCTCGATTCTTTTGTAGTAAAGGACAAGGCCGCTTCCGTCCCAGGTCAGGATCTTCACGCGATCTCGGCGCTTGGACCGGAAGACATAAAGTCCGCCGTCGTACGGATTGGCCCCAAACGCCTCGCTCACCAGCATCGCCAGTGAGTCCATCCCCCGACGGAAATCGATCGGCTGCGTCGCGATCCAGATCGACAACCCAGGTCGGAGCCCGATCATCGGCCAACCGTCCCGACTGCCGCAAGCACCTCGCACAGCGCCCGCCGGTCGACCGTCCCCCTGACACGGATGCGAACCGCGCCGACTTGGATCTCAATTGCTGCCTGCTCTTCGCGCGACGACAATTCGCCGCCGCAGCCAGTGATCGCGACCGGCACAAAGCCAGGTGGCACATCTCCGTCCCGGCGCTCCGCGAGCTTCACCCGCGTGGTCTGACGACGCCACAGAAACAACAGGCTTGGGCTGATGTCGTGTCCTCGTGCCACCGCGGACACGCTTGCACCCGGCGCGAAACTCTCCGCGACAATCGCCGCCTTCGCATCGGTCGACCAGCGCCGACGCCGGCCCGTCCCGGTGATGATTTCGACACGCCGCAGCGTGTCGGCGCCGTGTTCGAGGATAGGCGTATGCCTATCCTTATCGCTATCCTTACGACTATCCTTCGACATTGTGACCTCGCGACAAACCATTCCGCGAGATCTTCTAGCCGATCAGATCAGCCCTTAGCGCGCGGTCCCTGCATGACGCTCACAGCCAATCAGCCCGCTCAGCAACCCGAACATCGCCCAAAGACATCGCATGCCCTCCCTCCCAGACAGGTCGAAAGGCCTTGAATCACACTGCATAAATTCCGGGGAATCAGTTTCGGGCATCCCATAGCCCAGAATGAACGGGTAGTTTGGCTGATTCCCCCACACCCCGGGACCAGACACCTAGCAAGAAACGTTAAATCGTCTGCCTGTTCTTCAGGCAGGAGTCGACCGAAAGGCGCATGCCTTCTCGCAAGGCGATCTTGGGCGCATACCCGAGCACTTTTCGGGCCTTCGTGATATCGCAGGCAATTGTCTTGTTCATTTCAGACAGGAGATGGATTTTCTGGTGATAGATGCCGGCATGCTGAAGAGTTGCATCGAGCACAGTTGCTACCTCGGCTGCAATGCTCGGCAGACGGAGTTTGTTGGGTTTGACCGTCATGCCGAAATCTTCACGCAGAACCTTGCCGACCGTCTCGACAATTTCGTTCATGGTGTAGGACGTTTCGTCCGCAAGCCAGAAAATCTCGCCCGCCGCATTTTTGTGAGCTGCGGCGAGCAGGATGCCCTGCGCCAGATTATCGGTGTAGCCCATGGATCGGCGGTTCCGTCCAGATCCAACGATCGGAAACTTGCCGTCTTTGACCATCTTGAAAAAAAGCGTTTGCCTTGACGGCTGGTTCGGTCCGTAAAACCAGGGCGCACGGATGATGACAATTTCTGTAGGGCTGCCAGCGGCAATCTCCGCACGCAGCGCTTTTTCCATCAGCATCTTGGAGCGGCCGTATCCCATATACGGGTTATAGGGGCTTTCCTCTGTGGATCTGTGATCCGGATGTGGGTTGCAGCCGATCGCCGAGTTCGACGACAGGATAATCGCACGCCGCACACCTACCTTCTGCGCTGCCGTGAGCAGATTGATCGTGCCCTGCGTATTGATCGCTTCAAACTGAGCAACGGATCTGGGATGTATGACCCCCGCCATGTGGATCAATATGGCGTCCTCGGCGGCGGCCACGAGTGCACGGACACTTTCCATGTCCCTGATATCACCTGTCACGATTTCCACGTGCTGTTCACGCAGCTGCGACACGTCTTCCCCCGGAAGTACTAGCGCCCTTACCCGGAAGCCTCCGGTTGCGAGCAGTCGTACTTCCGGCAAACCTTTCGTCAGCGCCGCCGCGATGCGCCGGCCCAGCCAGCCGGTGGCGCCCGTCAGAAGCACGAGGGGGACGTTCAGGGTTACCGGGATTACCTGTTGCACAATAATAACCGCCTTAATCACTGTCTCTTGCGGCCGACCGGGCGCGCTCTTGTGCGGAATGATGGAGTGCTGCTTCCGCGACGCGGAAGGCTAAGGCCATGATGGTCATTTGGGGATTGACGCCTGGCGCTTCCGGAATCAGGCTGCCATCGGCTACAAAGAGGTTTTCGAGGCCACGCACTCGTCCGTAACTGTCGACGGCGCAGGCATCCTGATGCTCACCTGGCGGGCAACTCGAAAACAGGTGTACGGTCATCAGATTCGTTGCCCTTTTGGGCAGAGGCTTGTTCCAGAACTCATGTACCTGATCAGGGCTCGTCCACCCTTCATGGCCGGATATGCTAGGGAACACCTTGCGGGCGCCGGCCGCAAACATGGCTTGGCCAAGACGGGTGAGAACCTGGCTTAGAGCAATCCAGTCCTCAGGGGCGAGCTTGAAACTAACGAGCGGCTCGCTGAAGCCGGGAAGCGATCTCACTGAGCCTACCCCGCGGGGCCGTATCATGCCGTAATACGAGCCGCAAAAACGCCAGTCCCGCATCAGATCACTGCGATTTGTCCAATCTTCCGCAAGCGAGAGGCCAAATACCCCGGGCGTGAATATCGATCCACCAATGCGTTGTTCCGGCATAAATTCGGTAATTGCCGTCAGAGGAGGCCGCGACTGATGTGCATCGACAGGGTCGTTAAACAGCGCCGTTGCCTTTACCGTCGGGTGAAGGCGCAGTGTATCGCCAATGCGTTTACGCGGGCCGGAGCAGCGCAAAAGCGCGGGGGTGTGTATTGCACCTGCGCAAACAAACACCATGCCGGCTTTTACAAGCACTGTCACGGCTTGTCCGCCCGCATCGCGTGACTGGGCACGCACCTCCGTGACACGGCGTTTTTCAATTCGTATGTTGTCCACCCGCGTTTGCGCCAGCAGCCGCATGCCGCCGTCAACCGCCTTTGGCAGAAGGGTCACCGCCATGGACTGCTTGGCGCCGTTCGGGCATACATAGGAACATCGGTTGGCCCCCTTGCAGCCACGTTGTGCCCGTTTCAGCTCCGTCACTTTCCAGCCCAGCGCTTCGCCTCCTTGCCGCAGAATGTCAGTCGGACGTCCGAGCGGACCGGGGGTCAGGCTTGCACTTACCGCCGTCTCCGCGCGGTCGTAATATGGCGCCAGTTCATCCGGGCTAAAATTCTCGATCTTATTGAGCTTGCGCCATTGATCAATGAGATCGCTATCGACTCGCTGGGTAATAGCGGTGTTGATTTCTGTCCCGCCCCCGACGCATCGGCCTTCAGCATAGGTAACGGGGGGCCGGCCAATCGCGGCGGTTATTCCCCCGCCGCGCCAGGCCGCCGAAAATGCCTCGCTTGCTCTAGGCGAAGCCGATGATGAGGGAATATGCTTGCCTTCTTCAAGCATAACTATAGATAAGCCGGCAGCTGTCAGCACGTCTGCCACGCTGGCGCCGCCTGCGCCGGAGCCGATAATCACCGCATCCGCCTCCAGTTGCAGTTCGTGGCTCGAACGAAAACTGCTTTTCATGTTCAAGCCTTTTGGTTCTGTGTAGTCCGTGCGGACAACAGCTTTGCCGCCACGGGCGTCTGCTCACAGAATGCGAGCAGCGTCATCGATCGATAAAGGCGCATGACGGACGTGATGGGACCGGGCCATCTCTGCAGAAGAGTATAAAGCCTGTCTGCGCGTAATGCGCTTGCCAATGGACCGCCCGCGCGGCATGAAATCAAGAAGATGCAAGGGCTCAGCAATATCGAAACGCTTCGAACCGCCAAACGAATATGAAACGGGGCGTCTGCAATGGCTCGGGTGACGCTTCCTACGACTTCAGTGACTACGGCAGGTTTTTCTTCCCCATCAAGCAATGGCCACGTAGGCACCAGAGTTGCCACAAGCACTCTATCGAATACCATTTTTGTCTCCTCGAGCCAGAAAAATAATGCCAGCAAAGACAAGATCGAGCCTGATCCATTTGCGCAGATGGAACGGTTCTCCAAATATATAAGATGATGTAACCGCCAGCATCGCAAACCCGGACCTGCCAAAACCGGATAAGGGACGGACACCTCCATGGAGTCGAGAGCCTTTGCAAATAGCACCGCCTATAAAGCCAATTGAGAGAAACTTATTGGCTAGTCCAGTCGAAGGGAGTGAGGCCCGGCTCCATTTAAGCAATAGATTGCGGATACAGGAATTCAAGCTGGCGGCAAGAACCGCGATCAGGGGTTGCATATTCATCCCGGGATTATCCGCAACACGTGAGGGACCAGTGCTAAAACCTGCTGTTTGACAGGCGACTTATGGTGTGACGCTCCGCGCTTGGTTATAGAAGCCTTATTGGCCCGATACCAATCATAGGCATCGATGATCATCTGAGAATTAGAGTACTTCGGCGTATATCCAAGTTCTCTTTGCGCCTTCGAAATATCGAAATACATTGATCGCCCGTACGCCAGTGCATGGAAAGGGCCCAAGGGAGAGAGGCCGAGCGCACTTGCGAAGTTCGCTGCGATGATAGTCGGCCAGATCGGAACAGATTTGATTCGGCTTTTGGTTCCGGCGTGGTCGATTAGCGCCTGCAGAAGGTCACGCATTGTGCCAAATTCGGCGGCTCCGATATTGTATTCTGCAAAGCCTTTCACATCCGAAGCTGCAATGCAAACCCAGGCCAAATCGTCCGAGTGAACGAATTGATATTTGTTATTTCCGCCAGCCAAAACTGGAATGTCGAGGCCCCGTTCTATCCAGTCAAACAGGATTTGGAAGATGCCGAGGCGGCCATTTCCGAGAATAGTCCGCGGACGCACAATCGCCACATCTAGATCATGACGATGCACTGCTCTTTTACAAATGGTTTCTCCTGCGAGCTTTGCGCGTCCGTAGTCTTCGGCAGGATTGGGTTCTGTAATCTCTGTGACGGGATTCGTTTTCCGGGCGCCATAAACAGCGGTGGAGGAGGTATATATGAGCTTCTCGACTCCTGCCGCAGCCGATTCGTCAGCAATGATCTGTGTGCCGTCCTTGTTGACGGACCAAAACAAGCATAGGTCCTTAGCTAACGGGTTCTGGGCAGCGGTGTGGAATACCTTGTTCACGCCGGAGAGTGCCTGTTTGACTGCCTTGCGATCCAGAATCGTGCCTTTGAAAAAGTCCAGATTAGGATGATTGAAGCCGGGGAGGTTCAGGTCGAACACGCGAACGTGGGTTCCTTGCTCAAGCAATTGTTTGCTGAGCACTTGCCCAAAATATCCCGAGCCGCCGGTTACTAGAGCTGTATTCACCATCTCTGACTACACAAATCTTTAGAAGACTACTGGGAACACGTGTACGTCCGCTGAGTCCTCGATTGGAGGATTAGAGTTATTCGGCTCTAATCCCGGCAACGTGCTGGTGACGCCACTGGGTTGTGCAGCGGGACGTCGTACACGCGATGACATCCTCGTCTATGAAATTCCTTCGACGAGCCAGATGCCCTGAGGCGTCCGAGATCGCGGCGGAGGCGCTTGTTCTTGACTAATCAGCAATCGATCAGGTTTGTTTGTGAGAACTGATAGTGGTTGAGGTTGCATGCCGAATTCCCTGCTGGTTATGCTTGGCCAAATCGCGTTCGTTACCAATAAGTGCCATACGTTTTTCATTTAGATCAACGACTAACCCTGGTAGTTAGCCGCGCCGCATGCTGTGTTTGTCGTCGACCTGAGCCCTTGTTTCATCCTGCGATGGGTAGAGTCCCGGGTTGATTTGAGCCTTCGGCCTGGTGATGCAACGGGATGGTGCGCGGAGCCTCGGCATAGGGCAGCGTCCCATCCTGTTGCATCTTGGGAGCGCTGATTTCTGCGTAGGTCGAGGGTGCGACATTGCCGACACCGCTATGTGGTCTCACCGTGTAATCGTCTTTCCAGACTGCGAGTTCTTCGCGGGCGTGGGCAAGGAGTGACCTGCCCCCGAACTTTCATCCAGCGCTAACTAGAGTCTCGTGGGTTTTTACGTCGCTTGGCGCGGGTGGAGCAACGGGCGATCGGCGGAGCTGGTCGGGTTGCGCAGCCGATCGCCCGTTGCGGTGAATGCGGCAGCATAGGCCGCGGGTGTTTGGTATTTCAGCGAAGAGTGTGGGCGCTCGCCGTTGTAGTCGGCGACCCATTCGGCTAGCTTGTTCTGGGCATCGTCCAGGCCGAAGAACAGCTATCGTTCAAGAACTCGTCTCGCATCTGGCCGTTGATGCAGAAGACGGCCCCGCTCTCACGGCGCCGGTGATATCGTGCCAGATGTGCTGGCGGCAGAAGGAGTCAATCAAGATGAACATCGCGACTATTGGGTTGGACATTTCGAAGCTCGCTTTTCACCTCCATGAGGTGGATGACGAAGGTAGCGTGGTCTGTCGCCAACGCCTGGGCGTGGTGAGATCATCTCCTTCTTCTCATCACTGTCATCTCTGCCTGGTCGGCATCGAGGCCTGTGGTTCCGCGCACGACTGGGCACGCGAGATCCAGCGGCTTCGTCGCGAGATTGATTCCGCCGGCATATGTAAAGCCCTACGTCCGGCGAGGAGCTAAAAAAGATGCCACTGATGTGGCCGCAATCTGCGAAGCGGTTGCTCGCCCTAAGACGCGCCACATTCTAGCGCTCCTCCGAGGCTCGCGAGCCGATCAATTACTGGTCAAGCGCTGGGCCGACTTCGCCCGCCTCCTTGATGATGGCAGAATCTGCCTGACCAACAACGCTGCGGAAAGAGCGCTGCGCGGTATCGCTCTAGGAAGACGCAATTGGACCTTTGCCGGTTCTCAGGGCGGGGGAACCGCGCCGCTAGTCATGCTGACGCTCTCACCACCGCAGGCCTCAACGATGTCGACCCGCAAGCCTGGCTCGCCGATGTTCTGGCCCGCATCGCCGATCTGCTTGCCTCGCGCCTGCACGAGCTGCTTTCTTGAGAATGGAAAAGGCTACGCGCGCTCGTAAAAACGTCTGATCAGCGGTCCGTCGCACTTGAACGTCTCTTCCGGCTAACGACCATCATAACCCAGACCGTCTATGCGCGCGCGTAATCGTTGCGCGGCCGTCATTGGATGCGTACCCGGAGGCTAACATTTTGCCTTTTTTTTTGCGGCGGACCGCATCATCTGTGATGCAGATCAGAATGCGCCGCTAACGTTTGGCGCACAAGGTGCGATCGTCGCGGGCTCGCGGAGACCCGGCGATCGCATCACAACGTGGCAGGTCGAGACGCAAACGTGCTCCTGATCGTATTGCCGCCTGCTTTCCATGCGGTCTGTGACGCTGAAGGATTTGGGCCAGCGCGAACAGCGAAATTGTACTTTTTCGTTGTGCGAGGTCGTGTTCGCAACAGGTTGGCGCGATATCATCACAAGCGACGATTTGCTTTCGATGGAAGGAGGAACTGCGCTTCGCTCTGACCACCTGTCCACGAAGCGGCTCTCACGGGCGGAGCATCGGGCGATTGGCCCAGCTCTTGCTTGGCTGCTGCCAACAACGTCCAACTCCCCTGTTTTATCGGACTTGTCCACGGCAGGACAGGATATGCGACGAAAGACAATCATGAAGAATTGGACCTCCAGGACGACTAGCGCACTGGCCATGGCGACCCTGGTCTTGATCACCGACGCCGCGCGGGCGGGCGAATACAACACGGATAAGATCGGCGACGTTCGGCGGCAAGCTCACCGCGACTTAACCCTGACGTGCACCCCTCAGGGCTATGTGACGCGCTGCTTGGAACAAGAACAGCAATCTCATCATCCGACGGGATTGCTGAAAACTCCGGCGCCCCATCAACGCCATCGGAAACAGCAACATCGAATGTTCGGACCTCGATTTGCGCCGCCAACACTTCCTGCGGCGTCATCGTGTTGCACGATTCCGACATGGAACGCACTACCGATGTCGGCCCGGCCAGCCGAACAAAAGAATTGCGAGCCTTACACTACCACCGGCTACACCCTATCGGTTTACACCCCCGCCTAGGAAAAATTGAAACTGGGAGCCGCCCGCTACAACGTCAGGACCAATCCGCAGGAAATCGCGGACTTTGCCTCGGGAGCAGGCTTGAGCGCCTGGGCTTTTGCTATTGAGAAGTGAATGAACGCTAGCCGGACCGTTGACGCCTCCTTCGCAAGCTTCCCTGGCTGTGAGCCAGAATTTGCTGGCGCTCAGCTCCGGGACAGATCACGTCGCCTATATGGCGCAAACACATGAGGGTGTTCATGACAGATCTTTTCCGCTGCCTGGGCGTGCTGTCCACGGTTGCCGCCATCGCTCTTTGCTCCGCCGCACAGGCCCAAGACCGCCGCACTGTCGCCGAACCGGCCGCGCCGAGACAGGTGTGCACAGACTTAGTCCCTTTCAGCAAAAACGATACCGCCAGGCTACAAGACGCCATCGACCATTGCCCCGCTGGCGAAGCGGTCTATTTGGCGAGTGGCGAGTTCCGGTCGGGTCCACTCAAGATGAAGTCAGGCGTTACGCTCTGGATCGAACGCAACGCCACGCTCTTTGCCATCGCCGACCCGACGGCCTATGATAAGGGCTTGAGAAGTTGTGCTACCATCGATCAGAAAGGCGACGGCTGTCGGCCTTTCATCAGCTTCTCCAAAACATATGGCGGCGGTATCTATGGCGACGGCATCATCGATGGCCTGGGCGGCGCTGTGGCGGTCGGCAGCACCGCTTGGTGGCGGCTGGCCTTCCGCGCATCACCCGGGGGGGGGAAGCAGAACGTCCCGCATTTGATCCAGATCGAAGATGCGAAGGACATTACCTTCTATGGTATCACGTTGCGCAACGCGCCCAACTTCCATGTGGCGATGAACCGGGTCGAAGGTGCCATCTTTTGGGGCGTTACCATCGATGCACCGGCCAACACACGCAATACCGACGGCATTAATGTAAGCGCCAGCCAAGATGTGACCATCACCCAGAGCTTCATCCGAACTGGTGACGATAATGTGGCGATCAAGGCCGGCAACAATGGTCCCACCCGTTATGTCTCCGTGATCGATAACTGCTTCGGTTGGGGGCACGGCATGTCGATCGGTACCGAGGTGAGCTCGGGCGTTAGCGACATACTGGTGCGCGGCCTGACCCTCGATGGTCCCACGTCTGGCCTGCGCATCAAGAGCGATGTCAGCCGAGGCGGTCTGGTGGAGAAGGTAACCTACGAGAATGTGCGCCTGCGCGGCAACCAATGGCCGATTATGTTTGATACAAAAGACGATCCCCATGCCCAAGGTGACAGCATTCCGGTCTATCGCCAGATAGTTCTGCGCCATGTTCGTGGTGACAAGGGGGCGCTGCTTATGCGCGGTCTTGACCAGAAGCATGCCCTCGAGATTACGCTGGACGATGTGCGATTTGCCGATAGCGCGACCTGGCAGGTAGAAAATGCAGACGTGACGGTCGGAAGTTCCGGCGTGTCACCGCCCCTGCGTTGACGTGGAGCTCGTAGAATCGCCTTCTGACGTGGGCCACGCGCTGCAAGCGTCAGGCCTCATTGCGCCCGCCGATCTGGCTAGCCGATTATATGCTAGCCGTCGACCTGCAGAATGCCGGCAAAGCCCGCCAGATGAGGCTCGACGCATTTGCCGTCCGCGGCTGTTCTCGAAGAGATAAGGCCAGCGTCGGCGGACCCTTGCCGCCAAATTGTCTGTCGTCACGCGCATACACCCACAGCGAGACCTTTTGCGTCTTGCAGGTCCGGGAGCCAGCGTCGGCAGGATCATCTCATGGGGAAAGTGGGCGGCGGCGATCAAGGTGAGACCTTAGCGACAATCAGGATGAGACTGCGCCGATGGGGGCGGACCGAAGGGAGGGCGTAGCCCGACCGAAGGACCGTCCCCATCGGCGTCACGTTTTTCGAACCCGTCTGGCGGCCGGGTGCGGCTGGTGCAAGCTGTTGATTCGTCTCGACAAGAGGGAATCGACGCCTTGCCTGGCCTTCACATCACCGACCACAGATGAGGCTGTACATGAACTACCGACTGACATTGTCCCCCGAGGCCGCTGCGGCCAAAGCGGGATTCTCGAAAGCGAGCGCGTATCGGATTGAGGACGATTTGCGCCTGCCATCGCAGAAGAAGGTGCCGAGGGGCCGGCGACGGTTAGATCCGCTCGTGCCCTATTGGGACGCCGAGATCATCCCGATCCTGAAGGCTGCGCAGCATCCGCGTGATCGGCGGTGTTGGACGAGCTGCGCCGACGGCATCCCGACCTTAACCCCAACATCCGACGCACGCTGGAGCGACGCATCAATGCCTGGCGCGCGCTCAACGTCCCCGAACAGGACGTGATCTTCCGCCAAGAGCACGAGCCCGGCCGTTTGGGTCTGTCCGACTTTACCGACACAAGCGCGCTCGGCATTGCCATCGCGGGTGAGGCGCTCGATCACCGGCTCTATCACTTCCGGCTGGCGTTCTCCGGCTTCGAGCATGCCCATGTCGTGCTCGGCGGGGCTTGCAGAACGCCCTGTGGGCGCTCGGCGGCGTGCCGCGGGAGCATCGCAGCGACAGCTTGTCGGCAGCATTCCGCAATCTGGCGACCGACGCGCGGGAGGATCTGACACAGCGCTACGCCGCATTGATGGGCCACTACGGCATGGCACCCACGCGCAACAATGCGGGCATCGCACATGAGAACGGCTCGATCGAGAGTGCGCACGGCCATCTCAAACGAGACCTGGAGGATGCGCTATTGCTACGGGGCACGCGCGACTTCGCCAATCTCGATGCCTACCGGGCTTTTGTCGACGAGATTGTCGGCCGGCGCAACGCCAACCTCGCCAAGCGGATCGCGCTCGAGAAGGAAGCATTGGCGCCACTGCCGAAAGGCCGCACGACCGACTTCGAGGAGAAGGTGATCCCGGTGACGTCGTCAGGCGGCTTTATCCTGCGGCGTGTGTTCTACACCGTCCCTTCAAGATTGATTGGCCATCGCCTGCGTGTGCGCATCTTCGACGACCGGCTCGAATGCTTCCTCGGCGTCACGCCGGTCGTGACGCTGCGGCGCGGGCGGCCTGTGTCGGAGAGCCAGGGCGGGCATGTCGTCGATTACCGGCACGTCATCCATGCCCTGCGCCGCAAGCCGATGGCGCTCGTCAGCCTCGTCTATCGCGACCAGCTCTTCCCGCGCACGGCTTACAAACGCCTGTTCGAGACCATGCGGGAACACGGTGATGACCGGCGCGCCTGTAAGGTGACGGTCGAGCTTCTGGCGCTGGCCCACGAGCGAGCCTGCGAAGCCGAACTCGCCCAGGTGATCGCGATCGACCTCGATGCCGGACGATTACCCGATCTTGCCGCGCTGCGCGACCGCTTCCGACCCGAGGCGGCCTCGATCCCGAGTGTCGCCGTCAAGCTGGCACCGCTCGACGTCTACGATGAGCTGGCCTCCGTCAGCATCGTGTCGGCCCACTCGAACCAGGGAGAAGCGGCATGACCAGCATTCGACCTCAATCGATGCCGCCCGCGTCGAGCTGCTGCTGAATGAGCTGCGCCTGCCCGGCGTCAAGGCGATCTGGCCAAAGCTCGCCGCACAGTCGGACAAGGAAGGATGGCCTGCCGCCCGCTTCCTCGCGGTCCTTGCCGAGCACGAGGCTGCGGATCGCACCCGCCGTCGCATCGAGCGACACATGGCGGAAGCGCGTTTGCCTGCCGGCAAGACGCTCGCCACGTTCGACTTCGAGAGCGTGCCGATGCTATCAAAGGCGCAGGCGATGGCGCTCGCCCCCGGCGACGTCTGGTTGAAGACGGGCGCCAATCTGCTGCTGTTCGGTCCACCCGGCGGAGGCAAGACCCATCTCGGCACCGCGATCGGCCTGGCTCTCGTCGAGAACGGCTGGCGCGTTCTCTTCGCGCGCACTACTGATTTGGTGCAGCGGCTGCAGGTGGCTCGGCGCGAACTGGCGCTGGAGTCCGCGATCGCCAAACTCGATCGATACGACCTCCTGATCCTCGACGACATCACGTATGTGAGCAAGGACCAGGCGGAGACCAGCGTTTTGTTCGAGCTGATCGCCGCCCGCTATGAGCGACGCTCGCTGCTGATCACGGCCAATCAGCCGTTCGGCGAGTGGGGGCGTATCTTCCCCGAGCCGATGACTTCATGATGCCTCCTTCTTCGAATGCTTGGTGCGTCGTACCCGATTGCGCAGCTGACTGATTTGTTCGTCTGAGAGCTCGATCTGCCATGGCTGACCTTTGGCTAACTGACGACCTGCCAGCAATCCGCGCGCAAGATAATCGAACACTGTTTGCGGGGTTAATCCAAGCTCAGCCGCTGCCCCCTGAATCGAGAAGCTGCCGTCGGGCCAGCGCATGGGATTCTGGTCCACGCCGTTGATCTTGACGGTGGGAATGCCCCAGCGGGTGCGCAACAGCCAGACGTTCTCGCCTTTGAAGGCGCAGCCTCGGGCCGCGACGAAGCCTTCTTGATTGAGTATTGCCGCGATCTCGGCATCCATTTTGTGTTCAGCATTCAACTCGACGATCCGCTGCCGCAACCGATCAATGTCGATGTAATTGCGGTAGGTGTGAACGCGCCGTTGCACGTGATGCTCGCTGGTTGCGCCCGTCTGCCAGACGATTTTGAGCCACACCTGACCTCGGATCCGCTTCTGATCAAGAACGACTTCGCGTATGACAAATCGCAGAATGCGCTTGCGATCGGCTGCCGACGTGGTGGCCGCGTTCCAAATCTGCGGCAGGTTCTCGCCGAGTGCTTGTAGCCCTGCGCGTTCCACCGGGCCAATCAGAAGCGGCTCTTGCCCGCGCCAACGCGCATGCTCCTGCTCGACCGCCTCGACGGCACGCAGCTT
This sequence comes from Bradyrhizobium sp. 141, assembly GCF_023074055.1. Taxonomy (GTDB): domain Bacteria; phylum Pseudomonadota; class Alphaproteobacteria; order Rhizobiales; family Xanthobacteraceae; genus Bradyrhizobium. The sequence goes on along the minus strand of NZ_JADPKR010000071.1, from coordinate 14,998 downwards.
CTCTTCCCAAGCCCGCTCAAGTGAGCGCGCCACGAGACGGTTCTCGGGCGGCGTCATACTGACGTCGAGCGCGTTCGGCCTCGTAGCGGGCGCGCTCTACGCGAAGCGCCCATTGGCGCTCGAGCTGACGGCTGTCCTGCTCCAGTTGGCTCGCCGCCGCGAGTGCGATCTCAATCTGATCCGGCAACAGGGCGTCGAGGACCACCCGCTGGACCAAGGCGTCAACCGCTAAGGCCCGGACTTCCTGGCACAGTGCACTGCCTTCCTGATCCCGATCCGACCGGCAGCAATAGACCGGATAATCGGCATTCGGGCCAGTGTAGCGCATGCTCATGCGCCGTCCGCAACGGCCGCAGATCGCAATTCCTTGTAACAGGGCTGCCCCCTTGCGCGGCACGCCAGCGTGTCCTGCCTCAAAGTGGGCGACGTTATCTGCCAGTCGCCGCTGGTTGGCCATGAACTCCTCCCAGCTGATATAACCCGGGTGAGCAGCGCGGAGGCAAACCGCCCAGTCGGCGATCGCCACCTTGACCGTTCCCGTCAGCGATCCCGATTGGCATCGGCTCGGATCCTTTTGCCGGCGGCCATAAACATACGCCCCAGCATAAGCCGGATTTTGAAGGATACTAAGGACGCGTGCACTATGGCACACGCCAGACGGTCTCGTGTGGAGCTGGTCCAAGCAGCGGCCGAACCGGCAAGGACAATCCGTTCCGGTCCAAGTACCGCATCACACGGCGGGCGCTTTGCAGTTCCTGGAATTTGGCAAAAACGAGATGAAGACGGGCCTGCACCTCCTCATCAGGATTGAGAATAATCGTGCCGGCGCGACCATAGGCGAGCCCGGCTGGCAGGGGCAGCCGCAGTTCGCCCCGCGCCGCCTTCTGGCGTTCCCCTTGGTGAAGGCGCATTCGAAGCTGATGCAACTCCGCCTCGCTCATGATGCCGGACAAGCCCAACAGCAGGCGATCGTGGTAGGCGCGCGGATCGTAAAGCCGCTCGCCATCCGCAATGAGCACACCGAACACCGAGCACAGTTCGAGCAACTGATGCCAGTCCCGGTTGTTGCGGGCCAAGCGAGAAGCGTCGAGGCTCACCACAAGACCGGCGTTGCCAAGACCGATCTCGGCAATGAGCTTCTGGAAGCCATGATGATCCACACCGCCAGCACCGGATTTGCCCAGATCCTCGTCAATGACCTGGACGCGCTCCGGCGGCCAGCCCAGACCGATGGCGCGATCGACGAGGCGGTACTGCAGCTCCGTGCTCTCCTGATGCTGGCGCACCTGGTTCACGGATGACTGCCGCACGTAAACATAGGCCAACTTGGCTCGGTGCGCAGTCGTGAGCCGCTCGTCAGCGACGTTCAAGCTGATCAGCACGACCCAGTCCCCTTCCGGGCGTGCCGGGAACCGCTTGCATCCGCCGCAGCAGCGTGGCGAGGATTTGAGCGATCTGGGTTTGCGTCGCGGTCGACAGATTCGGCCACAGGCGCGGAATGTCGTCCGTCGGACGGCCGGGTGGATTTGCCAACGTCGGCATGGGTCGATACGCAACGCGACCTCGAAGCGGTCGGTGGGTCATCGCGAATCACCTTCTCGTCAAGAAGGCTCAGACTCGCGCTCAAATGTTGCATCAATGGGATCAGCGTACGTGCGCTGATGCGCGGCAGATCGGCGGCGTTCGGGCCAGAAGTTATTGTCTCGGCAAGATCCGTCGACGCGATCCGAACCGCCCGCGGCCGGCCGTCCGGCAGCGCGACAACGACGTAGGCGGGACCGCGCCCCGACCGCTCCTTCAGCACCTCAAGCCGGTGCCCGAACAGAAAATGATGCGGGTCAGTGATCGTGACGTGAGACACGACCCGCTCGAGAATAGGGGTACTCTGACGTGTTCGGTGATCAGGCAATGACGCTGGCGGCCGTCGATCGCCTCGTCCACCACGCAACGATCCTCGAGATGAATGTCGAGAGCTACCGTCGAAGAGTTGCTCTCGATCGAAGGCGCGGTCCAGGACGGCCACCCGTGCACGCCACTCCAAACGAGCTCGACAAAGCGGTGATTGACGCTGGCAGCGCCTCTTGATTGTCGCGCAGCGTCAATCAACGCTTGCCAAGCCGGCGGCCAGCGTCAATTATCTCCTGATTCGGCCGCTTTGTCTCATCTTGATTGACGCGCCGCTCTCATCCTGATTGTCGCGCCATAGGGAAAGATCCCCTCACTCTGCTTGACCTCCTCCAGCACATAGTCGGCCAGTAGCTGCAATTCGAGGCCGACCTTCCCAGTCCATTTTGCCATTAAACATTGGTCGAGATCGACGCGTCACGTGCGTATATCGCCTCTCGCACAGCGGCAGCCCTTCGGCACATTTGGCCACCGCGATCTGGGCGCGAATCGCTTCGTTCGCAAGGCCGCTCGCGATTAGATGGATAGCCGAGCGACCGGATCAGGCGATAAAGACCATAGCCAGTCGGGCCGGCTTCGTAACAGAAGTGGACGCGGTCAAACCGGTTGGCGATCCGCGCTAAGACGCGGCGCATGTTGGTGGCCGAAGCATCAACCTCGCCGAAGAACCGAACCTCCCCTCCCGGCCTGCGTCCGCAATCGCGACGGCATTTCTCAGCTTGGCCACATCCATTCCGACGAATGCTTCCCTATAATCTGCCACGGCTCGTCCTCCTGTGATGAGGATCGGCTCGGTTCGCCCGAGCAACCCTCGGACGCGCAGTGTAGGGCGAGCCACCTCATCGGCAGAGGCGGACATACGGTCTTACGCTTCACCGGCTTTCAATTACCCACAAATTCCCCCGTGGCGCCCAGCGCGATGTCAGTGAGGCGTGACAACCCGCGCCACATGACGGTATTGCCGGGCGGCGGATCGCTGGCGCGGGCGAGATAGCCGCCGAGCCGGGCAATCTTGATCAGATAGTGCGAGAGCGTTTTTTGTCTCGCTTTTGGTTTGTCGTTGACGAGGCGATCGAGCACGCCGATTTCAGTCGCGGTCAACGCGAGGGTTGGCTGGTTGGCGGTGCATCTGGAGCGGAACGGTTGAGCATCGTCATCCAGAAGACCCGCCAACTCAGGATGCAGAAAGGCGAGATCAGATTGGTCAGACGCTGGGCGGTCCTGAGCTTCGACTCCTCAGCTTTGCAGCCCGATTTGAGGATCTTATGGAACACCTCGATCTTCCATCGCAAAGCATACCATTCGAGCTTCTCAATCGCGTCGGTGCGGGAGCTAACAGGCAGATCTGTGATCAGCTTCCACTCGATTTTCTTTCTGTTCTTCGGCGTCACGCGCTCTTCGGCAGGGATCACCGTCAAGATCAGCGCCGGGTAGCGCTTCTGCTTTCCGATCGGTGGCAAGACGCGAATCTTGCGATATCTGATCTCGAGGACGGCTTCATCGGGATCACCGTTGTTGTCTCTGACGTCTATGCAATGCAGTCCTTTGACGGCGACCTCGTCCATTTCGTCAGCGATCGTGTGATCTCCTTCCCCAGCCAAACGATCAACGCAAGTCCTGATCACGAAGTGCGTTCCAGCTTGTTGAGCCGCGCAGAACAGCTCATAGATGTCGCTCTGGCGATCACCGACATGGACGCATCGTCCCGGATCGCCCAACAGCTTCGTGGATTGCCGGACATTGTCCAGCCACCGAATGCTCTCCTTCTTCTCAATGGGAACGCGCGTCGGATTAATCTTCTTCTTGAGCGCGGCAGTCCCTTTGAATTTCTTCCGGGTCCAGAATTTGACGGCCGTCAGTCCAAGCGGCAGCTCTTCAGTCGTCACCGCCAGGCTCGAGTGCATCAGGATGCCGCAAACCGTGTGCGATCTCAGGCGGCCCGCCTTGTCCCGGCCGCTGTTTATGCTCTTCGTGATCCCGATCGCGTCTGAGTTCTCTCTTTGATAGCTGAACTCGGTCGTATCATGGAGCACCAGAACCGGACCGCCGGTGGCGATCCTGCGCTCACGCGTCGATTGAAAGTGGCCAGCCAGAATGTCCGACTCACTGACCCGGTCGTTGGAGAAGAAGCGATAGGCTGCCTTGGTATTCGCCCAATCCCGGCAGACGAGCGGAATACTTTGTCCCATGGCGCTTCCAATCTGCGTGAGCAGTTTGCGGAATCTGTCGCCGAGCCGCGCGTCCCTAAACTGGCATCCACTCAATCTCGATCAATCCAACATTCACCGCCTACAAATCGCAAACCGCCTTTTTCCGATCGATCCCTCAATGTGAGCCCCATAGAGCACCCCCTCGCGAATCAGGTGCTCAGCAAGGAATCACAAGTGATTCTTTCGATTCAAGATTTCGCCGATCAGCGGATCAGTTCGAGTGGACAAAGTTATGGGTAATTGAAAGCTTCACCGGACGGATACCATCTGTGGGACCACATCCGACATGACAATCGCCAGCCGCGTGCCTAAGGATTGCGCCTTGTAAAAAAGGCCTCCTGCGTTACGCGAGAGGCCTTTCTCTGGTTCTAGCTCAATCGAAAGAGCGGCATTCGTCTTTTCGGGTTGCGCGACAAGGCTCAGAAGTTGCGTTGAACGTTAAGCAGCAGCACGAGAGCGTTTTGATCCTTCAGCTCATATGCTGCCCCCGGCTTTGCAATGCCCGCCTGCAGTGGCAGCGCCACAGTGCTTCCACTCGCGTACTTCTGGTCGAGCATGGTGTAAGCCAGTTCCGCCGAGAAAGTCAGGCCTTTGACGGGGGTCCAGCCAGTGTACATACCGACAGTCGCATAGTTGAAGTTGGGGTTGCAGCCGGCAGTCCCGGTCGAGAGGGCAAGGCCTGTAACGACCGCGCCACAGATATAGTTCGTCGCTGTGTTGTTATATCGTACAGCAGCCCAGCCGCCGAAGATCGCAGTGGCCCAATATGGATCCCAGTTATGAGTATAACCACCGTTGAAGCCGTAAGTCGTCGTTAGTTCCTGGCCAGAGCCAGGAACTAACACGGAATCAGAAAGACCGGCAAGTCCGACACTTTGGTAAACTCCCGCAAGCCCCGACCCACCGTACCTGGCATAGGTGCTCGACATGAAATCATTGAGGGTATAACGGCTTGCGCCCTTGGCATAGACACCTTGGATGTTGACGGTGTCACCGACACCCGTCGGGAGGTTCTTGATCGACAATGCCAGCTGACCGGCCCAGCCCCACTTGTCGGTCGGGTGTCCAGTGACTTCGGATGCGCCATAGTAGGCGGCGTGATTGTCGTGTGCGGCAAACGAACCCTGGAACAGACCCCAAGCCTGGTCAATACGGACCATCGCGACGAGGTCGGGGGCTCGCGAACCGCCGATGTTGTTGGAGCCGTAGGCGCCCGTTGCCAAGCCAGCTGCGGTCGCACCGCTCACGTTCCAGATGTTGCTCGTGTACTCGGCGACTTGGTCCTGGGCGGAGAAGGCCGCCGTGACACCTTGGCCGAAATCAGCGGTATACGTGATCTGGTTTACGCGGTCCCAGCCGCCGCTACCCGGCAGTTCATGCCAGTTGGCCGGGTACTCCGCCCAAGGCGAGGAAAACTGCGACGCAGCCCTACCGAACGTGAAACCAGCGAACTGGATGAAGGCATCGTACAGAGTGAGCGCGCCGCCCCCCACCTGAGCACCGGCCGATGTGCTGTAACTCGTTGCACCATTGGTTGCAGTGCTACCAGTCCCCGCATAACCACCCGTTGTCCAGGTAAATACTAGCTGGGCGAAGGTGCGGACCACGCCGTACTCGGACGCGGTACGCGTATCGACATACAGGGTTTGACGGGCACGGGCGGTATAGTCGTTGCTGAGGCGGTTCTGCGCGCCACCGGCTCCAAACGTGGCTGTATCAGCGACAACATTCGAGCCCAGCTCAGCCTGGACACGTAGATAACCACTCAGCTTGATGCAGGTATCGCTACCTGGGATGTAATAGAATCCGGCCCCGTAGAGCGAGCAGACCTTAACGTACTCGATTGCCTTCGCTTTAACGGGAAGATCGGCCGCCTGCGCCCCAGCGCACGCGAGCACTGCTGCGGAACTGAGCATAAGGCTTTTCGTCAGCTTCATTGATGAACCCTCCAAGTTTGAAATCCAGTTGCATCCTTCAAAGATCCGCCTCCAGTAGAGTCGCCGCCTCGGGCGTTTGACGGAACGACTTCGAGGCGCCCCCCGCTGTCGATCTATCTATACTTTCGGTCATCAATTGCTACAATCAAATAATGATCGCAAGCAATAGTTGGTCTGAGAGCGTTGCAAACCGGCAACACGCGCCCCTGCAGCTCAAAGTTCCTCAATAAACCGGCACCTTTCAAGCAGAAAGCCTCCAGGGGGCATCCTGGAGGCTTTACTTGGAGGTCTAAAACTTCATTTAGAGGTCTAAAGCTTTGCCGTCCCCCTTATCTGCATCAACGGTCGGTCCAGATCCATAGCTGATAGCAATTGAAGATGTCAATTGTTTTTTTAACATGCTAACTGTGTCGCGCTAGCACTTTTTCGCGCAACGCAACAGCGATAGGTAATTGACGGACCTAGAATCAGGCGGGGCCGTACTGGCAACACCGAGGTTGGCGAGAAACCACATGGCCGAAACAAAACAACTAGATAGAGCGGTTAGCGATTTCATCTGGAACATTGTCGAGGTTCACTCTCAGCTCGAGGAAATCCACAAGAGCTGGGCTCAGATGCTTGGCATAACGGAACCGCAGTGGTTGATCCTGATGGCCATCGACGAGCTCGATCAAGGTCGGGGGGTCTCGGGAATAGCGGTTGCGAATAAACTCCGTATCCACCCCGCATTCGTCACGAACCAAACGAAAAGGCTGGAGAAGATTGAGTTGCTGGCGCGCGTCACGTCTCGTGAGGACGCCAGATATCTGCAAATGTCGCTTACGCAAAAAGCTCGGACCGAAATCACAAACCTTTCAGTCAAGCGGCAAGCGCTCAACGCAACGATGGTGGGCGGACTCGATGAGGAATCGCTGCACTATCTCAACAAACGGCTGACTTCGATTGCCAAGAATTGCGAATTGGCATCGCAAAAGCTGAGCATAGGCATACTGTAGGCCCAAATGACTGATCCCGGGCCTCGGCGCGCCGTTTCTGATGCGTTTGTAGGGCCAGCGGTCATCCGATCCCGATCAAAACCGTACGGGTTCTTCGGAGGCAAATAGCGATGGAGCTGTGCTGTTTCTGAGTTTGTACTCAAGCCATCTGAAGATGCACTCATCGGAAGTGACGAAGTTCTCCACCTCTCCCGCGGGAGTCAGGGCTGTCCGCGGGATAGCTAACTCAAGATCTATGTGCGCCATCTCGCAGTCGACTTGTAGTTTGACCGCCTCCGCCTCGTTGACCGCACTGCGCCCACCGGCGAGGACTAGAGCCGGACAGCTCAATTTGCGTACTGATCGCAAGCGACGCGCCGATAACGTCTCCTCGTCCACCAGATCTGCAGTCTTAGAAATCCAGCCGACAGCTGCCAGCGTTCGAGCCCAATGCCAAAGACCACCGTCGCAAACTGCCGCGCTAACCCGGCGATCACAAAGAGCAAAATCGGTCGCAAGGACAGCCGACAGACCATCTCCGTAGACGCCGATACGAGAAGAGTCGACATTCGGCTGAGCTGCTAAATAGTCCAAGCAGCAAGACAGCATGAAGTTGGTTTGGCCACGCCGCTGAGATGACACTTCATCGTGACAAATCACGAGAACGGAAATCCCCCTACGAACCAACACAGGCAAGAGTCTGCCCAGCAGCATCTCTGCGCTTTCCTCTTCGCTGCTAATGCAAATGACTGCGGGTGCGAGCAAGTCTGGATCACCAGAAGGCAAGTAGTATGGGAATATTTCGGCTGCGTCCCCGCACGCAACATGCACCCGTTCCATGCCGTGTTCTGAACATCGGATCTTCTCGATGGCTCGCTCGACTTTGATTGAGACGCGTGCGCGTTGCGCATCGTCACCATCAAGCAGCCGCCTGGCGACCTCAAAGGCAGTTAGCGCGCAAAGCCAACCCTCGACGGCTTTATCGGATGCGCCTTTTTCGGTTTCCAAGTCACCGATGAGGCAGTGCGCATTGCCGATGTTCGTCCACCGCCTAACCCAATTCTGCTGATTTGTCGCCGCATAGATCCTGGCGAGCTCATCCAAGAATGCCGAAGCGCTCAAACGTGTGGATGCCAGGTCGCCCGTTGCGTGAGGCCAAGTCGCACACATCATCTTTCTCGCCCCTTTGGTGCGAATCCTCTCTACATTCGCCAGATCTTTCCGGGGGCCGACCACCCCCTCAATATCGCGGCTTCTGAAAACATTACCAAGTTCCTAAAGCCGAAATCCCTCGATGGATCGGCTCATATCGCCGCAATTCTGCAAGTCAACGCTAGATTTGAAGCTTTTAATCGCTTGATCAAAGCCACAAGAGAAGATGCAGGTCCGTCAATGACAACGGTGATCAGCCGAACTGAACGGATGCGCTCTAAATGCACATCAAGCCGCGTAACGAGGCACTAGTTTGGATGGCCGTGAATTTCGGAAGTCGCAGTGCCTGCATGCAGTGAAATGCTTCGGTTGAATCGAATACATGCAGGGCACTAAACTTCTCCAGACGAGGCTGGCCCTGCATGCACTGTTGAGCGGCGGTACGCTCATTGGTTGCTCACCAATTTTTGTTCGGCTTTCCGAAGTTGGCCCCGCGTCGACGGCATTCTGGCGACTTGCATTGGCCCTGATCCCAGTGCTTCTCTTCTCAGAACGCGGAGCTGCAACAGGAGCAGAGAAGCCGCGAACTCTTCGGGACGCCCTGCTCGTAAGCCTGCCGGGACTCCTGCTCGCGGCGGAACTGACATGTTGGCATATCTGGCTACATATGACGTCTGTTGCGAACGCGACGCTCAATATCGCTCCGATCTTTGTCTCACTATATTGCTGGTTGTTCCTTCGGCAGATGCCGAGCCGATTGTTCGTCGCCGCGCTGTCGATCACGATTGCCGGGCTGGTTATTCTCAAGGCGGATCGCAAGATTTCGGCGGCGGCGACCTGAGAGGCGATGTCGCCGCGATCTTTTCCGCAATGCTTTACGCTGCGTACATACTTGCGCTTGCCAAAATGCGTAAAAGGTTCTCCACGTCCGCTATCATGATTTGGAGCAGTGGCGCAGGCGCTTTGAGCATTGTTCCGTTCGCCCGGCTCGGCGAGCCAGCGCAGCTTCCTCCACAATGGCGGGCTGGACTGTGTTGTTTGCCCTGTCGTGGCTCAGTCAGGCGGGAGGACAGAGCTTGATTACCTATGCGCTGGCTTGGCTGCCGGTGACGATCTCGTAACTCACGCTGCTGTTGCAGCCCGTCGTTGCTGCCGTACTGGCTTGGTTAGTTATGGGCGAGGTGCCCAGCCCATGGCAAAGCATCGGCGGCTCGATCGTCCTCGTGGGAATCTGGGCCGCGCGCAAGCTGACAAAAAATGATACCGATCGCTAGTGTTCCTCAAACGATTAGATCACTGCGCACGCATGGAGCAGCGCATGTTGAGCGGAGACGCGCCGATTCATTGAGCGTCGCCCGAAGCTCGCCTGGCGTGCGAGCGGTTGATGGCGTGCATTGTTTTCCTGCCGAGACGATCAGCTCGGAGGCAGAAGCTGGTTCTTTAAGTTCTTTAGGCACTAAAGCGTGATAGTTAGCTTCGATAGCGTGAGTTCGCGCATTCTTCGGGAGTGAAAGCGTCGGTTTGCCGAGGGCGGCGCAGACTGCACGATGGTTCGTGCGGCTGCCTTGCGGAGTAGATGTTTGAGGCAAAGACCTGTTCGATCTGTTTTAGGTCGGGCGAGTATGCAGCTTGGCTACGGCGGAGCGGATAAGTGGCGCACGGCGTTGCTTGTATGACTGCCGGGATCGTCCAGGACGACGATATCTGGCCGGCGCGAAGAGGCGGGAGGAGAATCTTTTCGACATAGATCGGGAGGCTCACGGCATCGATTGGTCGCTCGACGCATCATGGTGGATCGATCCGGTCACGGAGGAGGAGTCATGCTTCTCGAGCGGCGTCAGGAGTTTTGGCGCTGACTCTGTGCCCGCGATGGGCCAATCCCGTAAGCGCATCATGTCTCTCGCGGTGTCCGGGTCCAAGTCTCGTCAATGAAGGCCAGCCGCTCAGCTTCGGCGCGAACCTGGTACTTTGTCCACTGGGCTCGTCGCCGTGCCACATCGGGACGATCGCGTTCGCTAGTCGTCCGAGAAGAACTCTGGCTTTAGGCTCCGCCCTCAATCGCCGCCACGACAAGCGAAGATCTAGGCGTAAAGTTCGCCGATCCATGCTGGCCTCCTACCCAGCACGATCAATCAGGAACAAGCGGGAATCCGAATGGATTGAACCTAACCGATGCCGCTTTAGGGCGGCTAGCGTTCCTTGGCTGGAATTAACCCAAGATGGCTTCCGGCATCAACGATCAATATCTCGCCGGTAATGTTGGAGGCGCTTGTGAGAAAGAAGAGCGCGGCTTCAGCCATTTGTTCAGGTGTACCGGCCTGGCACAAAAGCGTTCTCTGCTCCATGTCATCTTTCATCTTATTGTAGTCGGCCTCGCCCAAGCCGTTCAGAAGCCAGCGCGACTGAATAAAACCAGGACATATGGTGTTCACCCTGGCGGCTGGAGCGAACATGCGCGCTAGCATCAATGTCAGCGTGTTGACTGCACCTTTGGAAGCAACGTAAGGAATCGAGCTACCGTTGCCCGTCACTGTCGCGTTCGTGGAAACGTTCACAATTGAGCCGCGCTGCTTATTTTCCTCCCACTGCTTCTTCATTGTTGGCCACACTGCGCGGCTCATCATATAGGTTCCGGTGACATTGACGCGGAAGATGCGATCGAAGTCCTCCGGCGTTACACCCTCGAAGTCGCCCTGCGCCTGGAATTTTGTTGTGCCGGCGTTGTTAATCAGACCGTCGATGCGCCCCCATTTCTTGAAAGTTTCGGAGACGAGCTTGCGGCAATCGGCATCCCGTCCGACATCGGCCTGTACCACGATCGCATCACCACCTCGCTCCTTCACGCTTGCGTAGGTCTCATCGGCCTCCTTCTTGCTCTTCGTATAGTTGATCGTGACATTCCAGCCGCGGTCTGCAAGATCCACGGCACAAGCGGCACCGAGCCCCGTCGCCGAACCGGTCACAATTGCTACCTTGGCCATAGAAGTTCCTCTCTTACGATGCCAGCCCTGCCGACGCATGTCGGCCGATGCCGATAGACAAAGATCATCACGATGGTATCTCGCTTAACGGAGCGCTTGTGAAGACCGAGCCGATTTCCGAACAAGCGCACCGGTCCCGGCTCGTGAGGCTGGACGCTTTCGTTCGAAAGCCAAGCCAACAAGGACTCCAGATTGCGATAACTTCAGAAAATAGGGCACGTCAAAGCCGAATTTCCCTAAATTGGCGACTTTTAAATCCGAAACCTGCGCGGCGGGGAACGTTGCAACCTAACGGCAACTCTGGCGCCATCCAAGACAGCGAGCGCCTTCGCCTGGCTGGCCCGCTAATGCGTCAGATAGCAATCAAAAGCTCAATCAGGCTGCAGACGGCAGCTCGAAAAGCTTCAGTGGCGCTTTTGTCAAGACTTCGACTCCCGATTCGGTTACGCGAATACATTGACTGACCATTACCCCGAAGTCCTCATCGATCCAATTGCCCAGGTGCACATGAAAAGTCATGTTCGGCTCGAGAACCGTCATATCTCCTTCCATGAGGCTCGCCGTTTGCTCCGTCCAATCGATCCCAACCGGGTAGCCATAACGGGACTCCTTCTGGACATTGTGCTTAGCTAGCGCGCGATGAGCAGCCTGGGCGACATCGCTGCAGGTGCGTCCAGCTCGGATAGTCTCAAGCGCTGTGTCCAGACCGACGATCTGAGCTTCGTGCACACGACGTAAACGATCAGAGGGGCGCCCGATTGAGAAAGTCCGGCTCACGGGCGCCGTGTAGGTATAACGAACACCCGCGATTTCGAGATTGATTTGCGAATCGTCTCGAAAAGCCTCATCACTCCACGTAAGGTGACTTGTCCCGGTCCGCGGCGAGGAATTCATCCAAAAACTTGCAAGCGATGTTCCGGCTTTGCCATTGGCCCCCCGAGCGAGCGTCGCCAAAATCTCGGCAGCAGCATCAGCTTCTCGTACGCCAGAGCGTATCACGTCTGATGCGCGCAGAATTCCGGCATCAGTGATGGCAGCCGCTTCCCGCATAAGAGCAATCTCGAGATCAGACTTGATCATTCGGATCCAAGTGATGACGCTCGTGAAATCCACAATTTTTGCTCGCGGCAGCCGAAATCGAAACTTGTCCAGAGCGGGCGGCGGCAAATTACCGAGTTCAAGCCCAACGCTGAGATTGGCGGCGCCCAGTTCCTCGACGAAATCGATGACGGCGTCGTAGCCATTCTTCTCCGGATTTCCAATCAGCGACTCCGGATATCCGATGACCCTATCGCGCGCAAGGAACGTCTGGTGATGGGCCGCCGGAGCATCCATCTTACGCAGGATGATTGTCGGCTCCTCTTCTTGCATCGAAACCACGAGCCCCTGCGGGATATAGCCTGACCGCGCGGTATAACCGGTTAGATAATTCATATTTCGGTCGAAAGAGACGACAAGCGCGTCGGCTCCCCGGCGAGCCATTTCTGATTTCACTGCAGCAAGCCTTCGCAGATACTCTCTCCGCGGGAACACTTGCCGCGCTTTGTTCATTGTCATAGTCCCAGCTCCGTCAAACTTGTGGATGGCGTTCTGACCAGCGACATCCGTGCCTATCACAACACTTACCGAGTCCCTCTACCGATTTGCCCAATTTTCGGAGCTCAATTGCAGGAATTCTGCGCCTTTTAGGGAATTGATATCAACCCCGCACTCGACCGAATAATAGTGTTCCGGAGGAAAGTGCTGGAAACGGCAACGTACTGCCGCTCGTCGGAGGCGTACCCGATCCCCACTACCCACTGACCTGTGAACGCAGTACTATGATCTGATTGCGTCAACCTAGGTGAGCGAGGCACGATCTCGGGCCGAGAAGCCCAGGGCCGGCGACCCGGGGGCACTAGATCAAAGTGCGGTGCTTAGCCGCGCTACACCGTTTGAGAAACGAGCTCGCGGCCGCAAACCTTCTTCATCGCGGCGAGTATCGCACACGCATCCGGCGAAGGCCCCCGGCTAGGCGGCTTTCGGGAAGGCTGATCGCGCTCAAGCTGCGTGAGCGACGCTTTGGGGCTGCCAATTCCAAGGGAGCAGTTCGTCAATGCGCTTGGCAGAGTGATCAGGTAGGCGCGCCAGCACGTCGGCAAGCCAAGCCCGCGGGTCGACATCGTTGAGCTTTGCGGTGGCCATGAGGCTGTAGATGGCAGCAGCACGCCGACCGCCCTCATCGGACCCGGCGAAGGTCCAATTTTTTCGCCCGATGGCGACCGCCCGTAGCTCACGTTCAGCAGCATTGTTCGACATGCAAAGCCGTCCGTCATGAAGGAAGCGGCTAAATGCATCCCAGCGGCTGAGGCAGTAATTGATCGCCTTGGTCGTGTCGTTGTTCCTGGAGAGCTTGGCGCGCTGCTCGCGCAACCACGCCTCCAGCTCGACCATCAAAGGGCGGCTACGTTCCTGGCGCACGCGCAAACGCTCCTGCGCAGGAAGACCGTTGATCTCGCGCTCAATGGCGAACAGGACATCGACGCGCTTGACCGCCTCGGCCGCGATCGGCGCCTTGCTGAGCCGCGCGAGATCAAAGAACTTGCGTCTGCCGTGAGCCTAGCATGCGGCCTCGATGATCGGGCCGCCCTTGCGATTGGCCTCGTAGAGCCTGCCAAAGCCGGCGTAGGCGCCAGCCTGCATCAGTCCGGCATAGCCCGCCAGATGCTGCTCCGGATGCGCACCGCCACGATCGGGCGAGTAGAAGAACATGGCCGCCGGCGGATCTGGGCCGGCAAACGGACGGTCGTCGCGCACGTAGGTCCAGAGCCGGCCGGTCCGGGTCTTGCCCTTGGCCAGGACCGGCACCGTGGTGTCATCCGCGTGGATGCGCTCGGCTGCGAAGACGTGGCTCCGGATCGCATCGACCAAAGGCATCAGGCTTGCCGCGGAGGCACCTACCCAGTCCGCGAGCCTCGATACGTCGAGGTCGATGCCTTCACGCTGGTAGACGTCGCTCTGACGATGAAGCGGCAGGTGCAGGCCGTACTTGGCGAACAGGACATGAGCCAGCAGCTTGGGCCCTGCACGCCCGCGCGCAACCGGGTGCGAAGGAGCCGGCGGCTGGGTGATCGCTTCGCAGGCCCGGCAGACGAGCTTCTCGCGCACGTGCTGGATCACCTTCCACTGGCGCGGAACGAGCTCCAGCGTCTCGGTCACGTCCTCGCCAATTTTGCGCAATCGGCTGTCGCCGCAGCATGGGCAGGTGGCAGGCACCGGATAGATAATGCGCTCCCGCGGCAAATGCTCCGGCAGCGGCCGGCGGGCTGGCTTGCGGCGCTCGAACGATGGCACCGCAATCTTCTCGGCTGCCATCTGCGTCGCGGTCTCAGCTTACGCCGCGTTCTCCTCCAGGTTGGCGAGCTGTAGCTCGAGCTGGTCCAGCAATGCGCCTCGCTCGGAGGACGGTCCGAACTGCTCGTGCCGCAGCTTCTTGATCGTGAGTTTGAGCTTCTCGATCAGCAAAGTCCCCGCCTGGGCCTCGGCTTCCGCGGCCAAGCGGGCCACTCGCTCGGCGCGCAGCATCGCCTGCAGCGTGGTCACATCGTCGGGAAGAGAATCATCAGTGCCCATCGCCGACCAGAGAATCACAAGACGCGATCTCTGTCCGAACCGCTGATCGCGCCACCGATTCAAATCCCAGCGATCAGCCGGCCGCCTGCGGTCGCCAGGTATGTTGCGGCATCCGCCAGTCGATGCCCTCCAGCGAGGGGATTGAGGAATGTCCCCAATAGTGAGTCTGACGAATCATTTCCGGAGGTGGTCGAAGTTCGAGACCCCCACCATCCTTTGTACGGCCG
>NZ_JADPKR010000031.1 GCF_023074055.1 Bradyrhizobium sp. 141 | reverse complement strand
TTGTTACGAAGCAGGCAGCGCAACAGACCAATCTGTAGGGGGTCAATTTTGGACGCCGATCCCCCGGCTCAGGGGGTCAATATTGCAGGCCGAATGACATCGATGAAGGCCAGCGGGGATAGTCAGCAGGATATCCAGCGGCTTGTCTGCCCCCTGCCACAAGCGGAAGGCATCCGTTACCGGTCTTCCCGAAGTCCCTTGAAGAACGGGTGGCGGACCTTTCCTCCGCGCATTTCGCAGGGTACTCGATTTTCGGCCAGCAGTGTGCATCAGCGGGACCGATGCGCCCGAGGTTGGGCGCGCTGAGCATCGTCATCACGATCCGATATTGCGCTCAAGTCGTTGCGAAAGGCCGATACACCGAGGTGCCTGCTTATGAGGAAACGAACCGCGTCCGTAAATCAGTAAAACCGAACCAGGCAAACGGGACTGCGAGGCCGCACAGAATTGCCATCGGAAAGAATGCTGCCCCTCCATACGTGGCATAGAGCATCCCTGATAACAGAGTCAGTGCGGCAGTTACCAGACCTGAACCAAAGGCATAGACAGCTTGGGCGGTTGCGGCCAGTCCGACTGGAATAAGAGACCTCATCGTGCTCATGCAGGCAAGGTGGAGCAGCGCGAAAGTTAATCCGTGTAGTGGCTGCAGAACCGAGAGGATCAGAACGGAGGTGGTCACGCCGGAAATAGACCAGCGGATTATTCCAGCCGCGGCTGCCAGGGTTGCCGCACCACGCGCGCCAATCCGGCTAACTAATCCGGGACCGATTAGGAAAAAGACGACGACTTCCGCTGCTACCGCTTCTGACCACAACAGACTTATGGCCCATGGCGCTAGTCCGGCCTCGCTCCATCGAATCACTGCAAATGCGTCCTGCATCGCGTGACTCCCATAGACTAAGGCTGAGACCAAGATCAGAATCCGAAACTGCGGCATGGCAAGAAGTCTGAGCACTGGAACGAAGATAGGCGATGCGCTGGCGCATGGCGCAGATCGAGTAGTGATCTTGGGCACTAACGCGGTTACGGCAGCCGCCACCACAAGTAGGGATGCATTCAGCCAGATAATTGGCGTGAGATCAGTGCGGCTGATCAGTTGTCCGACGGACAACGTACCCACCACGAAAGCCATCGAGGCTGAACCTCGTATCCAGCCGTATTCAAAGGGTCTAGCCCCTATCTGGGGCTTTGCTGTATTGACTGCCAACGCGTCGGCAATCGACGTCGTGGGAGCAAGCGCTGCAGCTTGAACCAAGGCCAGCAAAAGCAGTTGCGAGAAGCTAGTGGACCACAACAATGCAGCGGCCGCGCCAGCCGCCACGGCCGCACAGGTTGCGAGCACAAGGCGCAATGATCCCAAAAGATCGGCGAACGCTCCAATTAATGGGCCGGCGGCAAGGCGCATTGCCATAGCAGCAGCCAGTATCAGGGCGATTTGCTGCGGGGACAGAGCTTTCGTTTCGAAAAATTGTGGCCAATAAGGCGACGCCACGCCAAACGCGGCATACAAGGCGACATAAAGAATAATATAGGCAAGCGGTCCACTGACGCGGATGACTTGCAGCATTGGACACCTGTCCGACGCCCCGGGGCTCGCCGGGCCCATTGAGCACCGGCGCCGCGTCCTCGCGGCGTATAGCAACGGAGAAATCCCTCTTCAGTTTCAAGGGGGCGAGCGCGGTCCAATTTGGACCCCCAACTCCTTTCGTGCCGATCGCGGGCAGGAGACCGAGGAGAGAGTCGGGGCGAAGAAGTCGGCCGGCAGACAGCAACCGAGGTCGGCGTAATCCAGGTCTATGGCTAGGCCAACAGGAGGACGCGATTCAAGCGCCGGATGCAGCGATCGGCGGACCTCACAGAGAGGACGCTAGTGTGCGCCCAACATCTGTTGGTAATGTCGGACGTAATCCTCTGCCATCCGCCGCGCGGTGAAGCGCTCCTCGAATTTTGCGCGGACGCGCCGCCGATCCAGGCTTGCGAGTTGTGCCACGGCTGCAGCGGCTTCGCCTTCATTTTCGACGATGAAGCCGGTCACGCCTTCATCAATCACCTCCGGCACCGATCCGGACCGATAGGCAATGACCGGCGTGCCGCAGGCCATGGCCTCGATCATCACCAGTCCGAAAGGTTCGGGCCACCGGATCGGGAATAGCAACGCCGCTGCATCCGCGAGGAACGGCTGTTTCGTCTCATCATTCACTTCCCCGACGACCTGGACTTGCTCGCCGTCGACGTGAGGTTCAATGCGCTCCTTGAAATAGCCTGTCTCGGCCCGCGGGATTTTTGCCGCGATGCGCAGCGGGATTCCTGCTGCGCGCGCAATGCGAATGGCGTCTTCGGGGCCTTTGTCGGGGCTCAGCCGGCCCAGAAAGGCCAAGTACGAACCGGAGGTAAACGAGGCGCGAAACTGCTCGACGGGCAAGCCGTGATATACCGTTCCGCACCAGTTCGCGTTCGCGAGCGGAATGCGTTGATCATCGGAGATTGAGACAAGACAGGCCCCCGGAAATTCGTCAATCAGAGCCGGCAAACCTGGAAGATCCAATCGACCATGCATCGTCGTCACGAAGGGAATGCCCAACCGGCTGAGCAATGGCAGGTGCAGCCAGTCGATGTGGGCGTGAATGACCTCGAATTCATGAGCCCTACGCGATACTGCCTCCAACAGAACAGCCATGGCCGCATTCGGGTCTGTCCGCGGTCGCCCAAGGCGAAGCGCACGTGGCCAAACCGGATGAAGCGTAGCGCTTGTCTTCGAGTCGCCGCTCGCAAAGAGCGTGACCTCATGCCCAAGGTCGACGAGTGCATCCACGAGCCAGGCGACGACCCTTTCCGTGCCGCCATAAAGTTTCGGCGGAACGCTCTCAGCCAAGGGCGCAATCTGGGCTATTCTCATGTAGACCTTCCAAGTGAAGCTAAGACCGCGGGCCTCTTCTTCATTCCGGTTGAGCCAACCGCGGCGACGCACAGCCGCTGCTTAGGCGATAGACCATCGTGTTCCTCGACCATGCCTCCGAACCGATCTAATCGACCCGAAACCATCGGTACCCGTAACCATCAAGCTCGATCGTGCCGTCCGCGTTGGGCTTCGATGAATAAATCCGGTTGCCAAATACATCGGTCAGTTTCCTTCCCTTTGAAAGGTCGTTGACATGTGTGCTGCATTCGTCCTGCGATAAATTGTGCAGGATAAGCACCGCCCGGCCCTCCCAGACAAAATGCTGGATCAGAACCGAGGGGCAATCGCTTTGAGGAAGGGTCCACTCGCCCCAACCGATCTCTGCACAAGACTGGCGCATCTCAACCAGCCGACGCATCCAGTTGAATAGCGAATCCGGATCACGTTGCTGAGCGATGGCATTTACCTTAGGTGGACCATATTCGCCGTCGCGGATCATGTGATGCAGCAACCGCGTGGGTTGCGAGGAGAATCCGCCGTTCTCCTCGTCGCTCCATTGCATGCAAGTACGCACGGGCCATCGCTCGGGAAGCGCGAGATCGTCACCCATCCCCAGCTCGTCCCCGTAGTAGATAACCGGTGTGCCAGGAAGGCTAAAGAGCAGGCTGAATGCGAGCTCAATGCGGCGGCGGTCATTTTCGAGCATGGCTGCAAGCCGGCGGCGAATTCCGCGTCCGTAGAGCTGCATTTTGCGAGTGGGAGCGAACGCAGCGTAGACTTCTTCGCGCTCTTCGGACGACAGACGTCCAAGGTCCAACTCATCGTGGTTGCGAAGGAACTGGGCCCATTGCGCGAATTGCGGCAACCGAGGCAGCGCGGTCAGACAGCGCTGCAACGGTTCGGCGCTTTCGCGCGCAAGTGCAAGAAACAGGTGTTGGTTCAACAAGAACGCGAACAGAAGATGGATGCGCGATCCGTCGCCGAAATAGTGCTCAAGCTCTGCCGGAAGAACGTTGGCTTCGGCCAGCAAGACGGCGTCACCTTTGCGCCAGGACAGGAAATCGCGAAGCTCTCCAAAAAATTCGTACCGGCGAGTCGCCGGACGATCCGGCCGGACTTCCTCAACCACGAACGGGGCAGCATCGATGCGGAATCCTGACACGCCCAGTTCGAGCCAAAAACCACAAATCTTGAAGATCTCTTCGCGAACCGCAGCGCAGCCAATATTTAGATCAGGCTGATGCTGGTAAAACCGGTGATAATACCATGCCTGCGCACAGAGATCGTAGTTCCACACGCTCAACTGAAAGCCAGGAAAAACAACGCCATCCGTGCTGTTTTCTGGCTCGGTGTCAGACCAAACGTAGTATTCGCGAAACGGCGATGACGGATCGGCGCGCGCCTGCTGAAACCAGGGGTGTCGTTCTGATGTATGGTTGATGGGGAGATCGATGATCAGCCGCAATCCCCGAAGCCTCGCCTGGTGACTGAATTCGACGAAGTCGCCCAGGGTGCCGAGGGCTGGAGCGACGTTGTAGTAGTCGGTCACATCGTAGCCGTGGTCCAGCCCGGGACTCGGATAGAAAGGGAGTAACCACAGACAATTTACGCCAAGCTGAGCAATATGATCGAGCTGCCCAGCCAGGCCCTTGAAATCACCGATGCCGTCTCCGTTGCTATCCCGGTAGGTGGCGACGTTGAGGCTGTAAATCACGGCATTCTTGTACCAAAGATCGAGCATTACTAAGATCCTGACGGGCGGTGACGCGCTCACGTTGCTGGTGGCTGCCGCGTTTGATCCCGCTAAGATCCAGCCGATGCAGTGGGCCAAGGCCCGACGGCTTCGTCAACGCCGGGAAGACCTAGAAGTTGCTCTGTCACCTTGTCCGGCATCGATCCCCATTCGCCCTTTGGAAAGGGGAGTGTTGCGTTTCGTCGATTCGTCCAGGGTTCGATTTCACCTGCTGTAAACGGGAAAAAATGGCAGTTCGGCGGAACTCGCCCGACAAAACCATCTCTTTCATTGTGTCCGAGGAGCCCCGGTCGCTGAGCATGGCGAGCCCGAGGCTACGCCAGCAGGCGGCTCCCCGGATCGGACCGTCGCCGCGGCCCGAGCCGGCTAGAATTGACGCTGACGGCCTGAGGCGCGTATCCATCGTCCGCTTCGCGCAAGGACGAAGTCCCCTCCTTAAGCACAGTCGTACACCTCGATCACGGATTGCGCCGCGGCAGCTCCAAAACCGCACCGGCGTAGATGTCTTCGAGTTTCATGGCGACCCCCGATTGCCGCCGTGGCATCGTCTCGGCCGCGCCGCCCCTTCATCATGCCTCGCCCGACCCTGAGAGGATCGATGCAGGCGGCGTGGTGCGCGCCGGCAGCGGCCGCTCCGCGACCCTCGACGGGCGCGACGGACCGCTCGGCTTGGCGTCGTATCGGCCGACCAGCGCGAGCAGGCGACGCCGAGTGAAAGGATCGGCCCGCTCGGCCAGAGCGCGGATGCGTTGCACCTGTTCTCTGCAGAAGTCCTCGTCCATCACGCTCCTTCCACTCAAGCAAGTCTTCCTCGAATTTCACCGCGGCGCCCTCAGTTCGCCGGCGAGCCAGCCGACCGCATCCGTCTGCATCGGGTCCACCGTGAAGCGGGTTACTTCCGTGCGCTCGCAGGTCGAGCACTCGAAAGTGCGCTCCTCGAATCCGCGCTGGCCGGGAGAGATGCGCGCCAACGTCATCCGGTATTTGCAGACCGGACGCATCGGTCGTTCGTTGATCGAGGCAGTCATCCCCTGAACCCCCTGGAAGCGGATCATACGATGTCCGCAGCCAGAGTCTTCAATATTCATGATCGGAATTCTTCCCGTCCTCGAGGTGAGGAACGAGCGTGCTTCACCCGGGTTAATTCCTTGGGTCTGCGCGCAAATGCGCGGCCTGCGCGGCTCCGCCCCCCAAGCCCCAAAACCCCCAAAGGCGGGGCTGCGCCCATCCAGCGATTCGATTGACTGCGGCGGCGCGCCGATCCCGTCTACAGGGGGCCGAACGGAACGGCCATCAGGCGACTTGGCCCACCGACACCATTGTCTCGGAGAAGGATCATGAAAGCGACCTTGGCCGCCATCTGCCTGTTCGCGCTCGCCCTTGTCTCATCGGCGGAAGCCAAGGGATGCATCAAGGGTGCCATCGTCGGCGGCGTTGCCGGCCACATGGTCGGTCACGGCAAGCTCGGCGCCGCGGCAGGGTGCGTCATCGGGCATCACCAGGCCAACAAGCAGAACCCCAACAACGCGAACGCCCATGCGCCGTCGGGTCGGAAGTAGCCACCGGAGGCTCAGCGAAGCCGCGCCATGAAGATCCGATCGCATTCCGAGAACCACATCGTCGAACTCGACGACGGGTCGCGCTGGCAGATCTTTCCGGGCGATCTCGATCTCACGCTCGGCTGGACGCCGGAGACCGAACTTGCCGTCGTTCCGATCGAAGACGACGTCAGTTCGCACGCGCGGGTCGGCGACGACGGCATGGTGCGCGCAAGACCGCCGGGGAAAGCTGGCCGGTGCGCGAGGTCAAGTCCGCGCTGAAGGACGGATGATGCGCCTGCCGCGAGAAACCAGGCGAAGCCTCGATCGAGCTCTCGCCCGGTCTGGGCAGCCGGCTCCGCGCCAACGCCGCCGGATGCAGTCGAAACCTTGATCTGCCTCATGGCGACCACACCGTCCGGAAGCAGAGTGCAGGCATGTCTCACTACATGTTCCGATGTCCCGTCTCCGGAGAAAACGTCCAGCGCTGGATCGACGACGATCCGGACGGTGCGCGCAATTCCTACGTCATCGTGGACTGTCTCGCTTGCGGCAAGCTGCACTTCGTGAACCGAAGCACCCATAAGCTGCTCGGGCACGAAAACGAGTAGGCCCGTGCGCTCGCCTGGGGCCGCACCTGCCCGATGCCGACGCATCCCGTACGCCGTCCCTTAACCTGACCGGCGTCGAATCCAGGTACCGAACACATCCAACTCCGAAAGAGAGCGCCGCCTTGTTCAAAGACGGCATCTACTCGGCCTGGTTCAAGACGCCGCGCGGCGAGGGGACCGGCATCGTCCACTTCCAGGATGGTAGGGTCTCGGGCGGCGACAGCATCATGAGCTACAGCGGCTCCTACGACGTAGCTGGAGACCCGTTTACGGCAACGGTCGTCACGGAGCGGCACGCCGAAGGGCATGCGACGTCGGCATCGATGAGCTTGAGCTGAAGCTCGAAGGCGTGGCGAAGGGCGAGTTCGCGAAATGCACCGGCACCGCTGACGCGGCGCCCGGCCTGACGTTCGAGGCGACGCTCATCCATTGTCGTTCGGAGCCGTCGACCGAGGTCAGGACGGAACGCAGGGTACCAAAGTTCGACGCCAGCAAGCTGCCGAAGCCGCCCCCGTCGCGATGACGGCGCCGCATGAGGCGGCTGAGTTTTCTAACCGGAAGCATGCGCAGCCAAACCCTTCTCGATCCGGAGCTGACCAGCATGGCGGCCCGGTCGAGGAGCTCCTGCTTGACGGCATCGGTCTCGGACCGTTTGACGTGCGCGCTCACGTAAGTTCCACGATCGGCGCGGTGGGCTTCGAAACGTCCACCACTTTCGAAGTGCACGGCGGGTTTGTCCTGTCTGTCGGTGCGCGTAGCGAAAGGTGCGGTCGTCATCGCGCAGGAACGGCGAGCGGATCTACGCTATCATTGCGCCCAGCACTGAATCGACGTCTTGGTGCAGCTCCCACAACTCGTCAATGGACATATCCTGAAGCTGCTCTCGGTCAATCATTGCTCTGGAACGCGTGTCTCGAGGGGAATGCTTAGCCTGGGTCTTAGGACGGTAGAACTCGCCGGAACGACCTGTTATGGACAGCCACTACTAGTCTGTGGTTCTCTACCGGTTAGAGCCTTGACCCACTGCTCGGAGAAGCTCAGGCCTAGCTCGCTCCCCGGCCGACCTACGCGGTGGGCATCCTCTCTTGCTTTCGGCCACCCGGCGAACGAACTCGCTGTGGCGGTTGCCATGTTATTCCTAGTCGGAAGCCGACAATCTGGATGCACCGCCGCGCCAATTCCGCAACCGCATGCTGAAGCTGCGGCGGTCGTGCCTTTCGCAGCCCAACTCTATTAAGGGACCGTGCTGGTGATCTTCCATGGCGGGACCGAGCTCTTGCTTGGCACGAGCCTCATCTTCTCTGGCCGCGGCGTTATCGCGACTGCCCTCCCGGAATGTGACCATTGCCGGATTAATCGTCTCGCGTTTGGCCGGCCGAGATGCATCCGAGCGCGTCTTTGAATGACAGCGAGTGCGCCGTGCATTTCACCCGAAGATCCGGAGTGCGCGAGACGAAATCAGCATCGTGAGAAGTCGATCGTGGCCAGCGCTTCACCCGGGTTATCGGCTTTGCCGCGGTCATCTGACGGCTTGAAGGTGCAGTCTTTCGGCGGCTGGCCGTAGTCCTTGTGTGGATGGCAGTCGTCGTCGTCCTTGGCGTCCTTCGAGCCAGGATCGCGCTTCGCGCAGTCGCCCGCGGCATCCCCGGGGCAGGCATCGTGGGCGTGCGCCGTCTCGGTCGATTTCGCACCTTGGGCGGCAAAACCGCTGAGTCCGACATCTCGCTCAGGCGCCGCGGCTGGTCTGTCGCTCGACATTCCGACCCGAAATGGCTCCGCCGCCGCGCCAAGATGGATGATCATATCCGCTCCCTGGGTAATTTCGGGCCGGTGCGCTACGCTCACGCGCGTCATATTTAGGTGCCGCAGATTGGCATTGATTTCTCTTTCCTTCTCGGTGTCGAGATGTGCCGTGCCCTCGTCTAAAAACAGGATCTTAGGTCGGCGATAGAGCGCACGCGCAAGCAGGACTCGCTGTTTCTGCCCGCTGGATAACGAGCTTCCCATGTCGCCGATGAGGCTGTTGTAGCTCATCGGCATTGCCATGATGTCGTCGTGGATTCCAGCAGTTCGCGCGCAATCGATCATCCCCTGCAGATCGAATGTTGTGTCAAAAAAGCAGATATTGTCGGCAATCGATCCGGACAGCAATTGATCCTCCTGCATCACCGCGCCAATTTGCTCGCGATAGGCGCGCAGTCCGATCTGGCCGAGCGGAAGGCCGTCGATCAGCACCTCTCCGCTCGTCGGCTCGAGCAGCCCAAGCATAACCTTGACAAGAGTTGACTTGCCGCAGCCCGAGGGTCCCATGATCGTCACGAATTGTCCGGGAGCAACGCACAGATTGACGTTGTTAAGAATCAGGGACTCTCCTTCTGCATACCGGAAGCACACGTTGCGCAATTCGATCGCGCCGCGAATCGGCCGGATATACGACAGGTCCAGGTGGTGCCCGCGCTCGATCGGGGTGAGCGCTATGTCGGCGAGACGCTCCAGGTGCAGTCCGAGAATGCGGACATCTACCAGCTTCTCGATCAGCAGCGCTGTCCGCTCAGCGAACTGTAGCTTGTAGCTGACGAACGCGAATATCATGCCAACCGTGATGAGGTTGTCCAGTGCGAGGCGAGCGGCGAGGTAGATCGTGATTACGTTCTCCAAGCCAAATATCGTGTCGTTCATCGCTTTGAAGCTGATCCTCGCCCGACCTAGCCGCACGTTGGCATTAATATACGCAGCATAGCGATTCAGCCACTGGCCCTCCCGTTCGTTCTCTCGGTTGAGCAACTTTAGGCTTTGCACCGCTCGCACCGTTTCGATGAAGGTGGAGTTCTCGTCTGCCTTGCTGTGAATGGCCGCTTCGCTCCGTTGTCGGAACATCCCGAAGAGAGCGAGCCGCAAGCCGGCATACAACGCGAACGCCAGCAGGACGACAAGTCCGAGCTGGATGCTGTAGGTGAACATCAACACCAGCATCAACACCGACATGAGACCGTCGATCAACCCCGTGATCAATCCCTCCGCGAGCACGTTGCGGATGGGCTCGATCGAATTGAAGCGTGACAGGATGTCGCCGATGTGTCGCTTTTCGAAGAATGAGAGTGGCAAGCGCACCAGATGATGAAACAGCCGCGCGCCAATTTGAAAGCTCAACGTGTTCTGCAGAACAAGAATAATGAACGAGCGGGTTGCGGTCGACGCGACCCGTATCAGGAGAAGGAGCGCGAATCCGAGCCCGAGTACGATCAGGAGATCGACATCCCCTCTGGCGATGACCTCGTCCACGGTGAGCTGCATATAGAAAGGGGCGGCGAGCAGAAGAACTTCGATGACCACCGACAGAACTAGTATTTGGGCGAGAGCATAGTTGTTTCCGTTCATTCCGCTCCAGAACACCGAGAACGGCAGACGCACTCTCTCATCTGTGCGGCAGAACTTTTCGGTGGGCGAGAGTTCGAGCGCGACACCGGTCAGATGTCTCGATGCTTCAGTGAGGGGAAACCATTTCTCGCCGGCTGCCGGATCGTGCACCACGATCCCTTTCCTCCTGTATGCTTTCAGTACAACGAAATGGGCCATGTCCCAGTGCAGAATAGCGGGCACGCGCAGTTGGCAGAGATGGCCGATCTCGATACGCAATGGCCGACATGCCAGCCCCAGGTGAGCTGCTATCTGCATGAGATCGCGAAGAGTGACGCCCTTTAGGGACACTGGATGCCGCCGCCGCAGGCTGTTCAAGTCAGCTCGATGACCATGATATGACGCTACCATGGCGAGGCATGCGAGCCCGCATTCCGTTGCCTCCGTCTGCCTGATGACCGGGAGAGATTTGCGTCCGCTGAAATTCAACAGTCCCTGCATGCGCTACATCCTTGCGCTTAACACCGGATCAAGCAGCCATTTCATCAGGGAACGCTGCTCAAGGATTACGTCGGCCCTCAGCAGCATGTCCGGTTGAAGCGGCATCTTACGGCCATAGGCGTCGATGTCGGGCCGTTCGAGAGCCGCAGTCACACGGTAAGCCGGCTCCTTGAGGGAGATCGGCCCGGTCGTTTCGTTGCCAGTCAGAATCGTGTGGGAGACTTTTGTCACGCTGCCGCGGTAGGTGCCGAACTTCTGATAAGGAAATGCATCGTAAAGAATCCGAACTGGCTGGCCGGGGCGCACAAACCCAAACGCGCGCGTCGGAAAGAACAGCTCGGCCTGCAAGTGCGCATCCAGCGGGATGATTTCGAGCTGCATATGCCGTGGGTCCGCGATCTTGCCCACGGTCGCCTGCAGCGTGGACACGCGCCCACTCGTTGGCGCCCTGATAACGTAAGCCTGCCGCCCATTTACCTCGGCCACGCGCTGTTCGATCGAGGAGAGCTCATTGCGCAGTCCCCGGATCCTCTCTGCGGCAACTGTTGGGAGTTGCTCGAGTGTATGCCGAGCGTCTGTCAATTGGGTGCGTCGCGCGGTGATCTGCTGATCGAGCGACACCACGCTCTGCTTCTGCTCAAGTGCAGCCTGCTCGCGGCGCTTCAGCTCAATCGGAGGCAATGTACCGCTTGCGGTTAGCTTAGCGCCGGTTGCTACGAAACTCTCTGAAAGCTTCAAGCGCTCGTTTTGGATGTTTCGCTGGTCCTCGAGTTGAGAAATCTCTCCTTCTATCCCGCTGATCGTGGAAGCGAGGCGATCCTGTTCCGAGGCGGTTCGGCGATCTTCCGCGTCGATCTGGCGCTCGACCACATTGCGTTGCTGCGTCAGCACTGCAAGCACGGTGGCATTGACGTCATCGCCATTGGCGTTGATTTGTGACGTGACTACGGTCAGGAGCTGGTCACCTTCCGCAACCTCTTGCCCCTCCTTCACTTGTATCGCTTTGATGAAACCCTGTTGTGGTACGAAGATCTTAGCCGTGCCGGAGGTCGGCGTCAGATACCCGAAGACGGTCTCCTTGCGGGCGTATTGCGCGATAGAGAGAAAGCACAAAATGAGTACAACGAGCGCCACCAGGCTCCAGCTAAGGAGCGTGCTCGACAGCGGCTGCAGCAACACGACCTCACCCCAGCTGTGGCGCTGATGCAAAAAGTCGACAGCTTCCTCGCGAAATAGAGCTGGCCGAGTCGCCATGGGCGCACCTTGATGTGCTCTTATTCATTAGCGTAGCGGGGAGTATCTTTCCGCCACAGCGAGGCTGCGGATGGATACCGGAGAACCGCTTCCCCACATGGAGAAGCGGTTCGCCGACGCATCTTGTCTCTACCCAACAAAGATTTGGGACTGCTTGGAGAACAAGCCAACCTGAACCTGGTTTCCGCTGAGAACATTGATGTCGCCAGTTCGGATCAGTGATCCGCCATCATGGCAACCGCCACACTGGCTGGTGCCGGCAGCCACGAGGTCGAGCTCCTCATCGGACAGTTCGATAGGCTGAGCAAAATTGGTCATCTCTAGCATGTTGGTCTCCCTTCGATGTAAGTGGCGGAACATTGAGTAACTGTTGCCACGTCATCACTAGGTGGCCAGATGACAATCTGGATGCACGGTCGCGCAAAAATTTTGTGAGTGGCACGTTTGACGCTTGTTGCATTGTGATGTTTACAACGTCGTATGCAAGGCGCGCTCTAAAGTGGGAATCAGTGGCAGCTTCGTCGCAGTGAATGGACGTTCTGATCTGCTGAATGTTCATCACGGCTGCGATGTGACATCGCGGCTTCCGAAGGAAAGCGTGTGGTACTCCAGGGACGCGAGCTCGTTCCAAGAAGCGCCTTAGCTTGTTTCGATGGCTGACCTCATCACGATAGCTGCGCAACTCGCAGCGCCCGTTGGGCACGACAAGGCTCAGAGCCGTCGCAGCTGATTGCAGGCAGGTTGGATAGAGGGGGGAATGTGGGGGATTGGGGCGTGGTTTTCTTGAAGGTACTTCGAATGACCCTCGATGGCGTTACACGTAGTTGGGTCCGATGCGTGCTCTGAAGTTATAGACGGGACTTAGGGTTCGTTATGGTCCCGCCTGCACCTGGCGATCGCGTCGCCGGTTTGGCGGTCGCGAAAAAAGTTCGAAAACTTCGGGAACGAAGTCGATGCTGTTAACTTGAGTTCGCCGACAGCCGATTTCGTATTTTTTTAAAAGTAGATCATTTAAATGAATGTTAATGCAGGGCATTAAATGCAGCAGCGGTGGCCCTGCGGGTGTAAGCGGCAGGTTTTCTGCCATTTAGGGGTGACTTCGACCATGCCCCATCAATGCGTCGCTTTAACGAACGCGAAGCCTCGCACCGGTGCAGCGCGGCATGACAGCTATTTCAATCGCGAGACGGCACTTAATTATGAAACGGCTCTGCTTGAGTGCGCTTCCGGATCGCAGTCGGCCGTTGGCAAGATCTACGCTCGGGAGAAGGAGCAGTTGCGCGCGATGGCACACCGTATCGTGCGCGACAGATCGCGTTCCGAGGACGTCATCCACGATGCATTCGCGCAGATTCTCCGATATGCGAAGAACTTCGATCCTGCACGCGGATCCGCCCGGGGCTGGATCTACGCGATCGTCCGCAACACGGCGCTCAAGATGCGGCAGAACGCCAGGCGCGAACTCGCGCTCGAGGACGATGCATTGAATGCCATCTGCGCGCGGGAGCAGATCGTTCCGAACCCTGCGGCCTGTATCCCAGACAGCATGACGCTGCGAACAATGCTCGATCAACTCGAGCCACAGCGCCGCGCGAGCCTGCTTCTGGCGATTGTCGACGGGCGCACGCACGAGGAGATTTCCCAATACCTCCGGGTTCCTGTCGGAACCGTCAAGGCGTGGATCCGGAGAGAGCTCGTGGCCATGCGCCGGCAGCTTGAGTAAGGCGTGAACTATTTTTCGCCGCTGCATCCATAGGCGTGCTTCGGCGACAATAGGGGTGACGGCGTGGTGACAGGGCACGCGCACGGACGCACGCCCCGTTACCATCGCTGAAGCGAGGAGCGAAGCCATGTCTATCCTGAGCGGTGTTACGAGCATTCTCGGGCTCATAAAGCTTGCGGGAACCGGCGTCCCACCCGAGCAATGCACGTCAACCAAGCCTGACGACTGTGGCGACGGTAAGCAGTCAAAGAGGAATGACGATGACAGCGATGACGACGCGTATTCGAACGGCGGCGGCAAGGACAATTATTCCAAGCTTAGCGGCAAGGGCAACTACCCGGAGCACGATGACAGCAAGGATGCCAACGACGGCCAGCCCAAGGACCACCTCGAGCCGGCTGACGATGGCAGCAGGGGCTACACCGATCGTACTCCGGGTGATGCGCTGGCCAAGTTCGACTTCTCCCAAGGTGAGTTCGCGGGTGATTTCAGCTCGCAGGGTCCCGATCATTCGGGTGACATACACGGCGCGCTCGCTTCGATGTCTTGCGACGATGCGCTCGAATACGCCATCGATTTGATGGGGCCAACGGATCACTTCGACGTAGGGCATTTCGACACGGCGACGGATACGTCGCACGACACGGACGCCTGACATGCCGAAGAGACTCGCCTGGCGGTGAGTGCTTCCGGGCGAGAATGGTTTTTGAACCTGAAAGGCGGCGGTGATGCACCAGGTAGAAAAGCGCGAACTGTTCGAACAAGAGCGGAGGATTTTCGAAGCCGGAGTGCAGCGTGCTGATAAGCGATCCGGCTCCTTCAGTTTCTTGACCTGGTCGTTCTTCGTTGCCCCGCTGATTGCCTGCGAGGAGTTTCTTGCCGCCCCGTTCAGATCCGCGCTGGCCGAGCAAGAACACGCGACAGCGCCTCAGGCAAGTGCGACGCCGCAACGGACGAATGACGAGCTGTTTGCGAGCGATCCCGCGAAGCCGGGCGCGGAGGATGAGAGGCCCAGAGCGCTGGCCGCTTCGTCGGAAACGCATGTGACTCAGCTCGATCGCGTCGGTCTCCTGGCGGAGCCGCATGAACACACGCCCAGACCGGGCACCGCTCGTGGCGAAGCAGTCGCCGCTGCGAACTATGGGGGTGAGGGCGGAGGTGGCGAAGATGCAGATTCTTGCAAGCACCATGCCCACACCTCGGCCGACGTTAGTCGCGTCAGTTGCATCAACTCGCTGTCAGCAGATTCCGACCTCGGAAGCACTGAATTGTCTGGTGGGGCAACGCTCGAATCCATTCGCTCTTATGTGTTTTACGACTCGTTTAATCCGTCGGTCGTCAGCTCCTTTCCTCTGCTTGGAGATCTAAGCAATGACGTGGCAGTAGGGATTGCGCCGGTCGAGGTGGCGGTGCCGGCGGTCGCCACGGCGGTCGATACTGTGAGCACGAGGCCCAACGACGTGATTGGCGCGATTGCGCCGATCGAGGCGGCGGTGCCGCCGGCACTGGCACCGACGACCGACACCGTCGGCGCGCTGCCTAACGACGTAGTTGGAACGATCGCGCCGGTGGAGGCGGCGGCGCCGCCGGCACTGGCGACGGCAACCGACAGCGTCAGCACGCTACCCAACGACATGGTTGGCGCGATTGAGGCGGTCGAGGCGGCGGTAGCGCCGGCACTCGCCACGGCGACCGACACCGTGAGCGCGTTATCCAACGACATGATTGGCGCAATTGCGCCGATCGAGGCGGCGGCGCAGCCGACACTGGCGACGGCAACCGACAGCGTCAGCGCGCTGCCTGACGACGTAGTTGGAACGATTGCGTCGGTCGAGGCGGCGGTGACGACGGCGACCGACAGCGTCAGCACGCTATCCAACGACGCGGTTGGCGCAATTGCGCCGGTCGAGGTGGCGGCGCCGCCGGCACTGGCGACGGCAACCGACAGCGTCAGCACGATACCCAACGACATGGTTGGCGCGATTGAGGCGGTCGAGGCGGCGGTAGCGCCGGCACTCGCCACGGCGACCGACACCGTGAGCACGTTATCCAACGACATGATTGGCGCAATTGCGCCGATCGAGGCGGCGGCGCAGCCGACACTGGCGACGGCAACCGACAGCGTCAGCACGCTGCCTGACGACGTCGTTGGCGCGATCGCGCCGGTCGAGGCGGCGGTGCCGCCGGCGCTTGCGACGGCGACCGACACCGTCAGCGCGCTATCCAACGACGTGGTTGGCGCAGTCGCGCTGGTGCAGGCGGCGGTGCCGCCGACGCTGGCGACGGCGAGCGACAGCGTCAGCACGCTGCCTAGCGACGTAGTTGGAACGATTGCGCCGGTCGAGGCGGCGGTTGCGACGGCGACCGACTCCGTCAGCGCGCTGCCCAACGACGTGGTCGGCGCAATTGCACCGGTCGAGGCGGCAGTGCCGCCGGCGCTGGCGACGGCGAGCGACAGCGTCAGCACGCTGCCTGACGACGTAGTTGGCGCGATTGCGCCGGTGGAGGCGGCGGTGCCGCCGGCACTGGCGACGGCGACCGACACCGTCAGCGCGCTGCCCAGCGACGTGGTTGGGGCGATCGCGCCGGTGGAGGCGACGGTACCGCCGGCACTCGCCGCGGCGACCGACACCGTGAGCACGCTATCCAACGACGTGGTTGGCGCAATTGCGCCGATCGACATGGTTGGCGCGATTGAGACGGTCGAGGCGGCGGTAGCGCCGGCAATCGCGACGGCGAGCGACAGCGTCAGCACGTCGTCCAACACCATGATTGGCGCGATCGCGCCGGTCGAGGCGGCGGTGCCGCCGACACCGGCGACGGCGACCGACAGCGTCAGCACGCTATCCAACGACGTGGTTGACGCAATTGCGCCGGTCGAGGCGACGGTGCCGACGCTCACGACCTTGGCCGACATTGCGGGCTCGCTGCCCAACGATGTGGTTGGCGCGATCGCGCCGGTCGAGGCGGCGGTCCCGCCGGCACTGGCGATGGCGACCGACAGCGTCAGCACGCTATCCAACGACGTGGTTGGCGCAATTGCGCCGGTGGAGGCGGCGCAGCCGACGCTCACGACCTTGGCCGAAACCTCGGGCACGCTGCCCGACGACGTGGTCGGCGCGATTGCGCCGGTCGAGTCGGCGGCGCAGCCGACGTTATCGACTCTGGCCGACACCGCGAGCACGCTGCCCGATGACGTGGTTGGAACAATTGCGCCGCTCGAGGCTACGGTTCCGCCGGCGCTTGCGACGGCGACCGACACCGTGAGCACGGTAAGCAACGAGGTGGTTGGCCAGACGACGGGTCCAGACACTCAGTCGACCGCGTTGTCGCAAACGGTTGCATCGGACAGCACGGGAACTTACACCCTTGATAGTTCAGCATCACCCCTTGAGATCGCGGAGGCGGAACTGACCACGGGTAACGATGCCCCTGGTGATGTATCACAGGCCACCGATGTGGCTGGCAATGCCGTTGCGAGTGGCGCGCCGGTCCTTGACACGAGCGCACCTGTGCTAACCACCACAGTTGCCGCTCTGACCGATCCGGCCGGCGACGTGTCGCATCCCGTCGACACGGACAACGTGGCTGGCGATGCTTTGGCGAGTGCGGCGCCCGCTGCTAACACCAGCGAGCCTGCGCTCGCCACAACGGCTGCCGCTCTGGCAGATGCGCCGAGCGACGTGTCGCAACCTGCCGACACGGGTAGTGTGGCTGCCGATGCTCTGGCGAGTACGGTGCCAGTCCCTGACACGAGCGAGCCGGTGCTCGCGACAACGGCTGCCGCTCTGACCAATCCGAGCAGCGACGTGTCGCATCCGGCCGACCCCGGCAGTGTAACTAGCGACGCTCTGGCGAGTGCGGCGCCGGTCGCTGACACCACCGAGCCGGTGCTCAGCAGCGCTGGAGACTCGCTCAGCAACCCCGTGACCGAACCGGTAGAGCCGGCCGTGCCGGACACAAGCAGCGCTCAAACTTCTGAATCGGCCGACACGCTCCTTGCGCTCGCCACCACCGCTGACACACCGATCGAGAGTTCGGGATCCGCCACCACTGCCTCGGAGAACGTCGTGACGGACACATCGAATGCCACGGCGACGACCACCGCGGCGAGCGATGTGATCGCGTTGAACGATGCGCCACCGCCCGCGGCAGATTCGCTGTTCAACGGAACCCAGTATACAGACTATGGCGTCACGCTCAGCAGCGACATCGCGCCCCCTCAGACTGCCGTGTCTCAGGCGGACGCCGCATCGGCTCAAGACATTTCCGCGCCGGTGGCTGCCGATGTCCAAAAAGTGGCGCCGCCGCCGCCCGACATTGTGGATAATACTCCGATCGATCACGTTGGAACTCATGATGCCATCCTCTAGTGGGGGCAACCATGGCAGCTGTCGAGACACTGGACGATCCGCCGCGCAACCACTCAGGAACTCAAATTCGCGTCATACCCCGCGGCGTGGCCCGCGACTATGTCGGACCTGTCGACGCGCTAGCCACCTGGCGTTCGGTCGCGCGCACCAACCTGATAGCGGTCGCGGCATTTTCGGTTGTTGTGAATCTGCTGATGCTCACCTTGCCGATCTACCTCTTTCAAATATCCGATCGCGTGCTGACGAGCCGTAGTTTCGAGACACTGCTGATGCTCTCGGCTCTCGCGCTGACATTCATCGGTATCCTCGCGATCGTCGACATTCTGCGTCGGCAGGTGCTGGGGCGTCTCGCCACCAAGATGGAGGCGGTGCTCGGCGGCGCCGTGCTGGCGAGCAGCATCAACAACGCCAGGGCTGGCGAGGGCGGAACCATCCAGGCGATCCGCAGCCTTCATCAGGTGCGGAGCTTCATCTCGAGCCCTATCATGCTTTTACTGATGGACGCGCCCCTCTCGCCCCTCTACTTCGCAGTCATATTCCTCGTTCACCGAGATCTGGGCTGGATCGCAGTCTTATCGGGTTTGGTCCTGGCACTTATTGCGCTGATCAACCAGAAAGCGACCTCGGAGCGTCTGAGCGAGGCTGGCCTGCATGCCGCCGAAGCCGATGCGGCGGCGGAGTCGCTGGCGCGAAATTCGCAGGTGATCAATGCGATGGGAATGCTCAGCGAAAGCATTCTCCACTGGGGGCGCCGGCAGGCGCCGGCGCTGACGGTGCAGAGCCAGGCCCTTGACCGGAATTTCTGGATCAGCGGTGCGTCGAAATTCGTCCGCCTCGTGGCCCAGATTACGATCCTCGGTACCGGTGCCTATCTGGCCCTGCACGCCGAGATCACCGGGGGCATGATGATCGCGGCTTCGATCATCGCCGGCCGCGCCCTGCAGCCGCTCGAGGGTTTGATCGAGGGATGGCGCAGCTGCGTGCAGGCGCGATCGGCCTATGCCCGTGTCAAGCAGGCGGTTGAGTCATTCCAGCGTGAGGCGCCCAAGCTGCGCTTGCCGAGACCACAAGGGCGCCTGAGCGTTGATCGGGTCTTGTATCTGCCGCCCGGCTCAAAGGAGCCGGTGCTCAATGGTGTGTCGCTCGAGCTCGCGCCCGGCGAGTCTTTGGCCATTGTCGGACCGTCAGGCTCGGGCAAGTCGACGCTCGCGCGTATTCTGGTGGGGTGCCTGGTGCCGACCGCCGGTAAGGTCAGGCTGGACGGAACGGAGCTGCGCAACTGGGATCGCCGCCAGTTCGGGGAATATAGCGGTTACCTGCCTCAGGAGGTCGAGCTATTTCCCGGCACCATCAAGCAGAACATCTGCCGCATGCGCGATGACTTGCCGGACGAGAGCATCTATGAGGCTGCGATTTTGTCTGGCATTCACGACATGGTCTGCCAGTTGAAGCAAGGATACGAGACCGTGCTTGACCGCAGTGGCGGGCCGCTCTCGGGAGGACAGAAGCAGCGCATCGCGCTCGCCCGAGCTTTCTTCGGCAATCCGTCCCTCGTCGTGCTCGACGAGCCCAACTCGAATCTCGACGCAGCGGGCGAGCAGGCTCTGACCGAAACCCTGCAGCGCGCCAAGAGGCGGGGGGTCACCGCAGTGGTCGTAACCCTGCGCCCGGCGCTACTGAACAGCGTTGACAAAGTGCTCATACTGCGGGCCGGACGCGCGGAAGCATTCGGCTCTCCGAGTGAGGTGTTGCATCGGCTGGTTCGGTCGCCCGCCAGGGTCGGCGGAGAGGCGCCGGAGCAGCCGCAACCCATCGAATCCTCGGGCGGGTGACCAGCGCGGGAGGACAGCATGAGAGCGGTAACGGACGACATCGGCGAGTGGTATCGCGGTGTTCCGCTGAGCGCCAAATGGCCCATCTTCACCGGCCTCGCCATCTTGGTTGTTTGGCTCGGGTGTTTCGGCGTTTGGGCCGCAGTCGCTCCCCTCAACAGTGCGGTCGTCGCCTCGGGCACGTTCGTGGCTACCGGGCAGAACAAGCTTGTCCAGCACTTCGAGGGCGGCATCATCCGCGAGATTGCGGTCAAGGACGGGGATGCCGTCGAGGCCAACCAGGTCCTGGTTCGCATGGACGATACCGCTGCCAACGCCAAGCTGAAACGGCTGGTTTTGAAGAAGTATCGACTGCTCGCGATGAAGGCGCGTCTGGAAGCTGAAATGAGCTCTTCTGACGCAATCGAAACCCCGGCCGCATTCAGCGAGAACGCACGTGATCCAGAAATCAAAGCGATTCTTGAGCGGCAACGTGCCGAGCTTCAGGCCCGCCGGGCAAGTCTGGTGACCGACGAAAGCGTACTCCTAAAGCAAATCGCTGGGCTGGAGGAAAGCATCCGCGGATATCAGGCGCAAGTTCAGTCCACCAAAGAGCGAATTTCCTTGTTCGCCGAAGAGCTGAAGGACAAGAATTCGCTTCTTGGCCAGCAGTTGGTCCGCAAGTCGGATGTGCTTGCGTTGCGACGCTCAGAGGCGGGTCTCGGGGGTGAGCTAGGCGAATATCTCGGCCGCATCGCCGATTCGAGGGAGCGGATCGCTCAGGCGAACGAAAGAATAGCGCAGCTCCACACGACGGCGCTTCGGGAGGCGATCAAGGAGTTGCGCGAGACCGAGGCGGAGCTGGACGACGGAGAGGAGCAGATTCGCGCCGCTCAGGATGTGGTCGATCGGGTCGATGTCCGGTCGCCGGTTCGAGGTATTGTGGTGAAGAACAACTTCCATACACCGGGCGGCGTCGTCTCTCCTGGTGCCGTGATCCTTGAGCTCCTGCCGATTGGCGACGAGCGCATCATCGAGGCACATGTGAACCCCAAGGACATTTCGCACGTGAGTGTCGGCCAGGAGGCGCTGGTGCGGCTGTCGGCGCTCAACCAGCGCATCACGCCCATGGTCGGGGCGAGCGTCATCTACGTGTCAGCGGACGCCTTGGCGGAGCAGGTGCAAGGGAAGACAGAAACCCGTCCCGACGGCGACACGCGTCGGGAATTCTATGTTGTCCGGGTGCGCCTGGATCAGGACGATATTCTCAGGCAAATGCCTGAATTCATCCCGACGCCCGGGATGCCCGCGGACGTTTACATCAAGACCGGAGAGCGTACGTTTTTCGAGTACATCATGAAGCCTGTCCTCGACAGCTTCTCCCGGGCGTTCCGCGAAACCTGAAGCGAGCATTTGCGCAGCACGTTCTCATGAACGCCAAGGTCGCGGCCCGCTTGCGCCACGACACCCCGCGTTCCCTGACTAGCTTGACCGCCGCGACCTGGAACTCTCGACTGAACTTCCGTCTCTGCATGACCTATCTACAACAGCATCCGCCGTCATTCGACGATCGGGTACGTCAGTCCAGTTGAGTTCGAGCGCAAGGTGGGATTAGCTTAACCGGGTGTCCAGCAAACCGGCAGCAGCTCAATCCTCACAAGCGCAGGGCAGGAGTATCCGAGCGGGGGGTCCGCCTCCATTGCAGAGTGTATCGCAAAGCATCCGGGTGGCAACGCGAGCGGCACCTTGCAGGCTGCCGGCGATTGATCATCGAGCCGGCGGAGTGCCACATGGCCAAGGCGAGCAGCTTGGGAACCGCGGGAAGCTTATGGGAGCTTTCTTGTAAATGCGTTCGATCAGCGCCGCCCTTGGACGGTCCTGGTCCTTGTTAACTCTCTTCGAAGGCTGCCGGCGGTTTTATCAGCCTATGGAAATGCAGGGGTAGACCAGACCCCCTTGCAGCTGAATCTCGAGAAACCTCCCGGCGACGTCCTTCCGGATCTGTGCCGAAGAATGTCTAGGCAGGGTCAGATTTCCTGCACTGTGAATCACGAGGCCAGCGACAATCCGCTTGAGAAGAACGGTGATGTTCACTCTTCTAGCGTAGCGTCGCTCCTGATCGGAAGAGAGGCCTTTGATTTCTTGGACAAGATCGAGCAGCCCTGCCTTTAGCTCGTCGCCTGCTTGGTCGAACAATGCTGGGTGAGCCAGAAAAGCAAGAACGGTGATCTCAAAGTCTTTGTATGTCCAGGCGGAGCGGCTACAGGCGCCATCACTCAAGACCTGCTCGCATACGAGGACCTGCACATTCGAAATCCGATGGAAGATGACTTTGCTGCCGCAATGGGCACACAAGCATAGGTCACCGAAGATGTTAGCGAGATCATTTCCTTTGCGCCCACGATGCGCCAGATTCTGTTGGCGTGCCGCCTGCGCAGCATCAAAAGTGGCCTTGTCTATGACTGCAGGGTAATAGCCGGAAATGGGATGGCCGCTCGGGATACCCCTCTTATGGCCCCCGGCGAAGGACTTCGGCTGGTACTCACCGTAGGTCGCGCGGTTCCTGAGCATGGAGTCTATGGTGGTGTTGTCCCAGTTAAGCGATTGGGTGAAGGCCGGCACCTTTTGTTCGTCGAGATAATTCGCGATGGCGTAGCTGCCCATCCCGCCGATTGCGAGTTGGAAAATCTTTCGCACGGTTTCGGCCCGGTCCGGCAGGAACACGAAGGACAACCGGTCTTGAGTAAGGCCAAGCCAACTTGGCGCCGCTGAGATCTTTTTGCTGCTCTCTTTAGACATAGTGATCCTGGGTCCCGAATGGGTGGCTGCGCCGTCGAAGCGGACACTCGATTCGTCCTTAAGAGCAAATCGATTCCCGCCTTTCAGGGCGCCGGAGGTGCATGTTCCCGCGCTGGGACCCGTTCGTTGGCGAAGCACTCACGCAGCTGTGAGCGCCAAAATTGTCATCCCTAACAATAGCTTAAACAAACATGCCCCTCAAGAAGTTGCGTGATTTTTGTGCAACACCTGTCCGAAAACAAGTTTCATGGTCCCGTTTCGAAGCGTTCTCTTGTTGTGTGTGCACGGGGCATCAAGCATGGTGACTGCGCGACGGAGGGGGGCATCCCAAGGTCGTCCCGTTTAGGTCATTCGCTTAAGTCCCTCGCGTTCATGCGGGTGTGTCCGAAGACGCGAAGGAGCCCAAAGCGGTGATTTAGAGGGGGTTGGGGAATTGGCCGTCCGGTCAGTGACCTTCCCTGAAGAGCAACTTGGAGGTTTAACATGAAGTTGGTTAAGAGCCTTTTGCTCGGCTCAGCGGCGGGTCTGATCGCCGTGGGCGGAGCTCAAGCAGCCGATCTGCCCGTGAAGGCCAAGGCGGTCGAATACGTGAAGATCTGCTCGCTGTACGGAGCCGGGTTCTACTACATCCCGGGCACCGACACCTGCATCAAGCTGGGTGGTTATCTGCGCGCTGAAGTCGCGCTGAACAGCAACTCGGTTTTCAGCGGTCAGCTCACCGGCAATAACGGTGCGCGTAACCGTCTGACGAACTACTACACCATGCGCGCTCGTGAAGATCTCAACATCGACACGCGCACCGCGACCGAGTACGGCGTTGTCCGTACCTTCTTTGACGGCGTGTTCTCCTGGACCACCGGCAACTACTCCGGCACCGGCAGCGCGTTCGGTGGCACTGCCTACAGCAGCACGCTGGCGCTCAACACCTCCGGCGTCAGCCCGGCGCTCGTTGGTTCGTCGATCAACGGCACCGACGGCGCGACCTCCGGCGGTTCGCTCGGCGTGTACTACGCCTTCATCCAGTTCGCTGGCTTCACCATGGGTAAGGCCGTGTCGCAGTTCGACGCGCCCTGGACCAACTATCCCGGCAACAACTTCGACAGCCTCGTCGGCGGCAGCGGCACGGTCACTGGTGTCAACCAGTTCACCTACACCGCTGACTTCGGTCAGGGCGTGACGGCGTCGTTCTCGGCTGAAGACGCGACGGCTTACTACCAGGCCGGCAACGTCAATTTGGCAGGCGCGTCTGCTGCCGGTATCGTCGGTGGCGCATATGGCACGAACAACATCGGCGGCTCGCGTTCGCCGAACCTCGTCGGTATGGTTCGTGTCGACCAGGCCTGGGGTCTGTTCCAGGCGTCGGTCGCTGCGCATGACAACCACGTTGCCTACTATGGCCCGACCGAAGTCACTGGCCACCCCGACGACAAGTGGGGTTGGGCTGTTCAGCTCGCTCTGTCGATCAAGAACATCCCGACTGGTGCGGGTGACGTGATCAACATTTCGGGCGTCTACACCGACGGTGCGACCCGCTACAACTTCCAGAACCTGGCGGGCGGCAGCTACTCGATGTTCGGCAGCTCGGGCGTTGCCTACCAGAGCGTCGGCTTTGCCTATGCTCCGGACACCGTGTTCACCTCGGCGGGCGGTGGCTCCTCGCAGGAGACCGTGAAGACCTGGGGCTTCCGTGGTGCCTACACCCACAACTGGGATCCCTACTGGAACACCGCGCTGTACGGTGCCTACGCTCAGGCGCAGTTCGGCTCGCTGGCTAAGACCAGCCTTTGCGGTGTCGGTGGTACGTTCGCGATCGCTGGCGTGACCTCGTGCAACCCCGACTTCGCCATTGGCCAGGTCGGTATCATCACCCGCTGGACCCCGGTCAAGAACCTCACGTTCTCGGCTGACCTCAACTGGACCCATCTGGACCAGAAGTACGCGGGCGTCTTCGCTTACGCCGGTGCGGGCACAACGGCCAAGCCGGCCGCTGCGTACGAGCTGAAGGATCAGGACACCATCACCCTGCTCCTCCGCGCTCAGCGCAACTGGTAAGTTCGGTCTAACGACTGCGCATTGGAGCTCTTGGCGGGAAGCCGCCGAGAGCTCCTCAGAGCCCTCGGCGGGAGACTGCCGAGGGCTTTGGCGTCTTCGGTAGAGACCGAATGGTCACGAGATTTCGATTGCCAACAGTCGGGCGGCCAGTCGAACATTCTTGGCGATTGCGAAAAGCGCAGTGTTCAACTCAGCCAGCCTTCCTTCACCAAGGTCGGCGAACATCGTTGAGCTCAGGCTTGCCTTCTTTTTAGATAGCTTTGCGATTGCAGTCGTCGCTTGCTCGGTTAATGACATCTGCACGAAGCGGGCATCATCCGAACGAGTTCGGCGCTCAAGAAGGCCGGCCTTTGCGAGGCTCTTGGTCTGACTTGCTACAAACCCCGGATGGACCCTAAGCTTCTTGGCAACGTCAATTCCCGCAACGCCAAGTCCTTTGTCCAAGTCCATTATGGCCATCAACATGAGCCACTGAGGCTCAGTTATACCCAGCAGCCGTGCCCACACTGAGTGGATGTCCCCCAATTGGGAGTGGATCTCGATAATATTCCAGACAAAATCCTTCATGGCTCTGTCGAATTTCGTCTCAATCATGTGAAGTCCTGCTTCTTCTTGCGCCAATACTTCCTAGGTAAAATCGCCGCCGTTGCGCATGCGATTTGTGGGCGTCAAGGTCCTGGAATCGGCCCGATCGGCTGACGTCGTAGACCAGGAGATGGCCAAATCGGTCTGGTTGCTCTCGACATCGTCAAGCAATTGAAGCAGGCCGGTCCTGTTCTTGATGAGGAGTCCGCTCTAGCCCTCGTCTTTGTAGAAGCGAACCAGCGTAAAGTTATGGGCGTGGGCGTACGCCGCGATGACGGCGGCCTGATTTTGAATCGAGTATTGTTGCCGGTCGGTTGACATGCGGACATATGGGGCTGCGCGAAGGAGGAGCGATCTTGGCAGATGAGCCTTGTGAACGATGAGCTCGTTGCTCATGCTTCACCTCATCAGAGCTCGAGTTGCGAAGACATAGAACTACTTGGTCTGTCGCTGTTCAAGCATGAATCAGGTGAACGGGTCGGTTGGATTGCTGCGCTTGCGAATTGCTTTGTGGCTCTATCTCTCCACCGCGATCAGCCGGCCAAGCAACGCAGCCGCGTCGTGCCGGCTCGCTTGATAGAGATGCGCAATGGGAAGCTTGCTCGGCTGCGGGCTTTTGCACGGGTCTCAGTCGCGCTGGCGATCTAGCTCGGTCTCCCTCAGACGCGCGGTCGGCGCAGCGGTCCACTGAGGAAGCGTTGATTCCTGATCTCGCGCAGGAGCAGCATGCGCTTGGTCTGTGCGGCATTGAGCAGCCCCTCGAACAGGACCAGGACCTCGCGCGCCTGCACATAGACTTCGGTGCTGATGGCATGGTGGTCAAAGCCATAGGTCGCAAGCCGCGCGTCGATCTCGGCCGCAGCGATGGGATCACACCGCCAGCTCAACGCATTTTGCAGCGTATGGTACTCGGCCTCCGCTTCGAACTCGGGATCGATCCCGACCAAATCGATGCGCCGCAACGTCGCCTCAACCGCCTTGTGGCGATAGGTCTCGAGCAATTTATGCCGCAACATGCGGTAGCGCTGGATGTCCCAGGACAGCTCGGCGACATCGATTGCGAGCAACCACTCGATGGCGGATTGCGGCGCAAGGTCGGCAAAGATCGCCTGCCGGAGTGCGTGGTAGTGTTCGAGCTGTTCGCCCGGCAGCAGCAGGGGCGGCGGCGCCAAGGCTTCCAACTCGACCGGCACTGGTGAGACGGTGAGCTCGCGCGTGGATCGGAATAGACCGTTCATCCGGCTGCCTCCGAACCCAGGTTGGCGGCAAGCGGCGCGGCCTCGGCCGCAGCGTGGACCGGGCTTGCGGCCCACAGGTCCTGGGCGACCGGCAATGGCGCGATCTGCAGGTTCGCCCACCACGCGCGCTCGTTGCCGTGCAGGTGCAGCTCGTGGTGATGGGTGCGGCACAACGGCACGGTGAACTCATCGCTGACCTTTCGGCCGAGCGCCCTGGCTTGGGCGAATTTCAGATGATGGGCATCGCATGGGGTTTGCCGGCACACCAGGCAGGGCTGCTCGCGGACAAATAACAGGTGCGCCTTGCTGCGCTTGCGCGGCGGCTCCTTGGGATGGGCGAGCCCGGCTTCAGGCAGCGTCGGCTGCAGCCCGGCTTCGGCGTTCAGGTCGGCGGCTTGGACCGATGGGAGCGAATTTCCATCTGAGGTGGCCAGCGGTTCGGCCGTGCTGGCTGCCCGATCTGAGGCAGTTTCGAGCTTGGCCCGATAGGCGGCCTCGACGACCCGGGCGTCGGCTTCCAGCAGGGTATTCTTGCGCGGCAGGCTGGCCTTGGCCCAGGCGAGCAGGTCCGGGCTCGCGGTCAGCAATGCGAGCTGGTGTAAGAGGTGGTCGCGGAGTTCGGCGGACTGTGGCGGCCCCAGCAGCGGTGCACGGTTGAGAACGCCTTTGGCTGGCTTGGGCGGCGTGCCAGGGGCTGCTTGCGGCCCTGCGGGCAGGGGGCCGGCCACCGCGTCCGGGGCGTCCAGATCATCCTCGCCGGCAATCCCGACCAGCGCGAACAGGGCATAGCGTCGGGCGTAGGTCAGCGCCGCGCCCATGCGGTGCGGCGCCTCGACGTCCCTTGCGGCGCAGACCGGCCAGTCCGAGGAAATCCACTCGCCGGAGGAATGGGCGAGCAGGGTGGTGAGGTGGATATGGCCGGTGCTGGCCTCGACCCGGGTGGTCTGGATGGTGGCTATCTCCTGCTGGCTCAGGGTCTTGCGCACGATGTCGAGGCCGCTCGCCAGCGAGGCGGATCGTTGCCCAGTTTGGGGATTTCATCGCCGATCGAAGCTATCGTCATGCCGTGCGCAACGGCATCATTTCTCATTGTGAAATGCGGCCATCAGGCGTGATTGTATTCGAATCAGCGCATTGCTCAATCTCGCGGCTTCTTCAAACCGCGTCTCCGAGTAAGGCACCCCGGATTTTGGATCGTGGAGAAGCGCCTCGGCCGCTTCAGAGAGACGACGCAGCGGAGTCCCGAGCCATTGCGCCGCCAGGAAGAGCAGCGCCAATGCCGTGAGGGCGCCAGCACCGAGAATGACCCAGAATGACCGGACCAATGCCCGGGTTCCTGCCATGGCGTCATTCGCATTCTGGCGGATCAGAAGAGACCAGCCGAAACTCGGGAGGTCTACATAGCGAATGGTGGGGACGACCACCGTGAAGTATTCTTTGCCGTCCGGCCACCGCTCGCTCAGAAAACTCGTCGTGACCCGATTGGCCGCATGTGCGGAGCCGATGTTGAGTGGCTTGTTGATGAGATCGGGCGGTCCGAACAGAACGACTCGATCTCGCGAAAGAAGAAGGACCTCGATGCCTGATGCTTGCAAGGATTCCAGGCCCTGTGCCACCCATTTCCAGTTCAGCTGCGCCCCAATCACGCCAGCGACGGAACTGCCGCGCTGCAAGGGTGCCGCCATTTCGATGAAGCGGTAGGCATCTGGCGACGCAGGCAACAGATTTCCGAGCTGCTGCGCTTCATGAACGTCGATGGCGGACGTTACATCGAGGCCGCGCCTGAACCATTGCCTTTGGGCAACGCTTTCGCCCTCAAGCATTCCATCCTTGGCAGCCAGCACTTTGCCCTTCAGGTCCGTGATGCCGAGCCAGGAATAGCGGTTGTCCAGGCGGCTCATGAACTGGATTTCGTCGCGCGCGCTTGCCGGGTTGCTCGGGTCGATCAGGGTGGCGAGCCGCGCCACGTC
Organism: Bradyrhizobium sp. 141; assembly: GCF_023074055.1. Classification (GTDB taxonomy): domain Bacteria; phylum Pseudomonadota; class Alphaproteobacteria; order Rhizobiales; family Xanthobacteraceae; genus Bradyrhizobium. The sequence continues at coordinate 19,362 of NZ_JADPKR010000031.1, read as the reverse complement.
CATCCAGACGCCGTAGAGCCGGCGCGCCAGCAGGCCGGCGCTCAAGTCACCGCGAATCGTCAGCTTCTCCGCTTCCAGTTGCTCGCCTCTCTGCTGCAGGGCTGCGGCATAGAGTGTTGCGGTTACGATGGCGGGTACCAGCATAAGCGTGGCGCCTCCGAAGAAGACGATGGTACGCAAGCTCAACCGTCGACCTGCCATGCCACCTCCTTAATGGGTTAGAGCTCGTGCCAATTCGCGGATCATGCGAACAATGTCTGCCCGATCAGACCCCGGCACGGCTCGCGCGGTATGGAGCTTCTCGATGAGTTGTGCGCGCTGCTCCGCAGTAGGCGCGAACTTCAGTCGGTAGCCATCGCGCGTATGGGCGAGAATGTGCGCTTCGATGTCGCCGATCTCCGGGATGGTCAGCTTCCCCGTCGTTCCCGGCGAAAGACCGACCGGTCCGGTTATTCGTGCGCCTTCCGGACCAAGATTGACGAGCCAGCCGCGGTGTTTTTCGTCCCCGATCATCAACGTGGTGGGTTCGGGAGTTTGTCGCTGCGGCCGGTTGTACCGGGGCCGTTCGATGCACACCGCGATTGCCACCAGCAGGACCAGGATATTATAGATCGTCCAGAACATGACGATCGCTACGCCGTCGCCGGCTGTCGACGAAGTATTGAAGATGAAATCGGAGTTCAGCGGCGCGGCCAGGCCGCCGACGGTCAACCCGAGCAGAATCAGGAACGGTCGCATCAATGACCATTGGACAACGATCCTGGTTCTGTCCCCGCCCTTGGTTGTTACCGAGAACCTGTGCGGTCCCTTCGTCAATAGGCCCAGTGCGGCAGCCCGACAGACAGACCCGGCGGCGATCAGCTGCGCGACGTCGTTCAGGACCGGAATGAACAGTCCCTTTGAAAGCCAGTTCAGGACCACCAGCATCGCCAAATAGTATGGCACGTAGTATCTGATGACATCGACGAGCGATGCGTTCACGATCGTAACGCCGCCCCACCAGAACAACAGGGGACAGATCAGGCTGGCAATCCGGAACGGGAAGGTGCTGATCCAATAGAGGAAGGAATCCAATACACTGAGCCGATGTATCAATCCGAGCCGATGCGTGCCGAGCGGATTGTACAGATCGCGGACAATCTGCATCAGACCAAGGCACCAACGGCCACGCTGGACGATATATTCCCGCAAGCCTTCCGGAGCCAATCCTTCCGTCAGCGGCTCATTGAGGTAGACGGTTCTCCAACCATTGCCCGCAAGCTTCAGCGTGAGCAGGAAATCTTCCGTCACGCTTTCCGTCGGAAGCCCGCCGATCTGCTCAACCGCCTGAACCCGCATCATCGATGAGGTGCCGCAGCAAATCGCTATGCCCCAGGCATCACGTGCGGGCTCGACATTGTCGAAGAAGTGGCGTTGCTCGTCCGGATAGGCTGAGCTGATGCCGAGGTTATGCTGGATCGGATCCGGATTGAAGAAGTGCTGGGGCGTCTGCACGAGCCCAACACTCGGGTCGTGAAATAGCGCGAGTGCCCGATCTATAAAATCGACGTGTGGAACGAAATCCGTATCGAGCACGGCCACGAAATCCGGGCGGTCCGCATCCCGCGTTCGTTCGGCAAGTGCATGGTTGATGTTTCCAGCCTTCGCGTGCGCGTTGTCGGAGCGCACCATGTAGCCGACGCCGTGCTGCTCGCAAGCCTGGCGGAGCCAATCCCTGCGGCCATCGTCGAGCACAAAAACCCGAAGCCTGGGAAAATGGACGGCCTTCGCGCCGACAATTGTTCGTTCCAATACCTCCAGCCGCTCGTTATAGGTGGTGATGAAAATATCCACTAGCGGCGGCTGTCCGCGCGACCACCATCCGATGTGCCGGTCTGCTTCCGCCGTCCGTTCCTTCACCCGTGTAAGGATGAAGAACGCGATCGACGAGGATAGCACGGTCAACGCCTCGAGCATGGCAAATCCCCAGCTGAACAGCGCGTCGGCTGTCCAGCCGAGTGGTGCCAGAGTTTCGGTGAATCGCCACTCCACGTAGCGCCACGACAAAACGACCGCCGCTCCGAGGAGCAGGGCGCGCCAGTACCATCGAGTCGGGCTGAGCAGCGGCAGGACGGCGAGGCGCAGCCCGACTATGGCGGCGGCTCCCGCAAAGGCGGCCAGGAGTGGTGAGAGCAACAGCATCAGACGCCGTACCGTGTGAGCAACCGACGGAGCCGGGCGATGGGGCCGCTCGAGAAGATAACGCGGCCGGTCCGCCCGATCGCGCAGCCAAGGTCAGGGTGTTCTGCAAGTTCAGGTATAGTCACCGTAACGTCGAAACGCTGCAGATGCTGTGGGCTGGGCCCCACGGCGAGATTCGCGTAAAGCGACGACGCCCCCGATCCGCCAAGTCGAGTGATGGTTCCGTCGAAAATCCGCTCGTCACCGAACAACCGGAACTGGGCTGGCGCTCCAATGGAAAGACTGTCGTAAAGAGCTTCGGAAACGCCGGCCGTGACGATCAGGCTATTGCAGTCGACCACCTTGACGAGGTCTTGACCTCGCCGCGCGAACTCGCCGTCGTCTACCAGAAAATCCCATGCCACGCCTGGCACCCGGGCATTGAGTGCCGCAGAGGTCAATCGATTGACGCGGAGCCGCTCGGCATCAATTTGACGATCGAACTGGGCGGTGCGAGCCTTTACTTGCTGCTCTTCGACCGACAGTTCGGCTAATCGCAGATCGAGTTCACGGATACGCTGGGTCGAAAAGGGTGCGTCGTTGTAGGACTCGCCAATAAACACTCCGTCACGGGCCGAAACGAGTTCCGTCTCGAAGTAGTTGATGCGTTGCTGTGCACTCACCACGTCCTGTTGCGCGACGTCGTATGTCGCGCGAGCTCGATCGAGGTTGGCCACCGTCTGCACGCCGCGAACGTTCAGTTCATTGGCGCGCTTGAAGTCGGCATCTGCTTGGCGCAGTCGTGCGGCAGCGGCATCTTGGGCTGCTCTCGTCTCGGCGATACGCGCTTCAATCTGGCGGATTCGGCCGCGCTGGTAGTCAATCGACTGCGCGTCGAATCCGGTTCTTGCCTGCGACAGGGCTGCTCTCTGCTCGGCGATACGCTTGAGCTCGATCTGCTGGTTGTCGCGATCGCGCTCGAGATTCAGGAGTCGAGCCGTGTCGAATCTTTCATCTGTGATGTCGGCGACCAGTTCCCCGGGGTTGACTCGCGCTCCGATGCTTCTGACGGCGAGCGTTACCCTGCCCTCGATTGGGGCGCGAACGACATAAAGCCGCGCGTTGATAGTGGCGTCCGCCGATGTTCCCGCAAAATGCTCGCCGATAAGAATGTACAGACCGCCGGCCAGGAGCGCTAAGCCGATAACGACACGAGCAAGCCTCATTGGGGACTTCCAACCGCATTCCAGGCCTTAGGTAGCGGCAACTTAGCGGCCGATTTATGGAGGCGAATCGTGATGGTGACGGAACACAGCTTGACGTTGAACCCGAAGTACAATTGCGATGTGCCCGCGTTGGTTGTGAAGACATCCTTCCCGACGCGGTCGCGCACCTGGGATTTGTACTTTGGCAGGGAACGGAATGCCTTGCGCCTGAATTGTCCGCTGGTTCGCACTCCGGCCGGCACAATGAGGAGGTCAGCTCTATGCGTTCGATCTGGTTGTGGTCGACGGTGATAACTTGCGCGAGCTTCCGCCGTTCGGCGCAAGGGCAAGCTCAGTATGCTGTGGCGCCGCAGGCCCGAGGATATCTTCGTGGCGCCGTTCGAGCCCGGCGGGTTCGGGCCACCTGTTCGAGGCGGCGTGCCGGTGAAGCTTGAGGGAATTGTCTCAAAGCACCGCGAGCGGCGCTACCGGCCGCGGCATGCGACTGGGTCAAGGTTAAGAACCGTGCGCACCCTGCGTTCAGCCGCTTCGAGATCAGGGCTAAGGCGCCGGAGGCGATCGACGCAATAGCGGCGCTCCAGGAAGCCACGGCGCTCCACTCCGGGTCTGGGCCGTTGGCGATCTCCTGACTCTCCTCCCACAGTTCGACCAGCTGGCGCACCTCCTCGATCGAGAAGCCCGCCATGACATTCTGAGCGAAGCCATGCTCCATCTCCTCGACTTTGGATTGTGCATCGGCTCGGCCGGCAATACCTTTCGGCATGCCGGGCGGGGAAAAGCGGCGATGGTTTGTTTTCTGATAAGCGCGGCGCGCTCGCCGGCCCTGCATTGGATTCGCGGAACGTTTGCGCTCCGCCTGGCATTTGCCGTTTGCGTCGCCGGGTTTCGAACCTTGATCGGCGCGCATCCGGCCAGCCCCGCAGCTCAGACCAGCCGAGCTGGGGGCACCCCGACCATCACTGAGAGGACAGCATGGCGAAGCCCAAGAAGGCGATGCGGCGCGAATATACCCGCGAGGACGTGAAAGCTCTCAAGGCGCATTCGAAGTCAAAGACGCCGATCGCCAAGATCTCCAAGCAGTTGAAGCGGTCGGTCCCCGCGCTGAGGGCGAAAGCGCACCAGCTCGGCATCGGCGTTGGTCACCAGCGCTGACGCGGGGCGAAACGGAACGGCCCCTGCGATCCAATGGGCCATGATCACCAGAGTCCATAATCGACAGTGTCGCGTGAGGGCTATTTACCTGCAACTTGCAACCTTGGGACAAGACGGACTTGCGCCTCATTATTCATGGTCCGCGCTGCCATAGCTGTTCGCGTGCGCTGGCGATTAGGACGCAGAACTTTGGCGGCTTCTTGATCTGCGTCAATTTACGCCCGTATTGCAGGTAGGACCGTAGTAATACGGCGGCTGCGATTATGCTCGAATTTCAGGGTTTGTTCTGAATACGATCAGGGCTTGTCTCGACCGGGCTTAGTTTTCCACTTCCTTACGTCGATCTCGGCTGAATGCCCGCGGGCGGCGGCGCGTCAGGCGTCTGTTTAGTGCAGAGACATCAAGGCAATTGCGCGCCCCCGAATTAGCGCATCATTAAGTAAGTACGTTTACAAGAGAATGCCGGAGCCGTCGCTTGTCTCGCGTAACGGCTCCTGGCCTCTGTGCCATTCCGCCGCCGGTCCGGTCGGAGCGCCAATCGGCATGCGCGGGCGCATTAGCATTTTTTGAGTCATAAGCGAGCATCTCATCCGATGGGTCCGTTGAGGCTTTGGATCGGCTTGGCGTGTCTGGCGGCGTTTTTGCCGGTGGGCCTGTCTTTTGCTTTGGCCACGGCAGAGCCGGAAGAGCTCGCAGCCGTCCGCGCCAGCTATCGTCGGCCGGCAACCATTCCATTTCCGGGTAGCAACCCCTATTCCGAAGCGAAAGTTGCTCTCGGAGAGATGCTGTTTTTCGACCCGCTGCTCTCGGGATCGAAAACGCGCTCCTGTGCGACGTGCCACAACCCGTCACTTTCCTGGGCAGACGGCCTCGCGCGCGCCATCGGCGAGGATCCGAAAGGCTTGCCGCTTCGTGCGCCGAGCCTGATCGATGTGGCCTTCATTGAGCCGTTGGGTTGGGACGGGAAATTCAGGGATATCGAATCGGTTGCCTTCGGTCCGATCACAAATCCAGTGAACATGAATCTCACCGAAGCGGACTTGATTGCGCGCCTCTCGGCTATCCCCACCTATGGCGAGGCATTCGCTCGCGCGTTCGGGGATGATGCTATCAACCGGCCCAGGATCGAAGCGGCGTTGGCAACGTTTCAACGTACCATCGTAGCCGGCGAGTCGCCGTTCGACCGTTGGATCATCGGCGACGAGACCGCCATCAGCACGCCAGCAAAACGCGGGTTTGAGGTTTTCAACGGCAAGGCGGGCTGTTCGACCTGCCACAAGGGACCTTCCCTCACGGACGGATCGTTTCACGACATCGGCACCGCCAAGAACGAAGACGTAGGGCGCGGACGGCTCTTCCCGAGGTCCGAAAAGCTCCGGTATGCATTCAAGACGCCGACGTTACGCGACGTCGCCCGCCGCGCGCCCTATATGCATGATGGATCGGTTGCGACCTTGGAAGATGTCATCGAACTCTACGACAAGGGTGGGATTGACCGTCCAAGCCGCTCCCCCTCGATCAAACCTCTGTCTTTGACACCGGGCGAGAAGAAGGACCTCATCGCCTTGCTTCAAAGCCTCAATTCCTCCTCGCCACTTACAGCGTTTCCTAGGCTACCGCGATAACTGCCGGGCAGGCGTGCCGACGTCTTCAGGGCAGATGCGGCAGGGCCGCGCCCAGCAGTCCGAAGCCGAGGATCATAACCGCGCCGGCGCAAGTCTGGAGCATTTCGGCGCGCGCTGGACGCCATCTTGCCCCGAATGCAAGTGCTGAGCCCACCACCACAGTTGCAGCACTGATCGCCCCGAACATGCCCCGGCTCCCAATCTCTGATCTGGTCTGTCGTTGACTACGCCAGCGAGATTGAGGAGCCCTCCTTGGAATCGGTAAAATTTGAAAGGACTTGCGAGAAGCTTCGGCAAAACGGCAGGGGAGAGCCGCCGTTAACCACGAAGCAACACGCGGATGTAGGTGTGGCGAAACGATCAAAACTTCAGGTATACTGAACGGATAATTAAAGGCGGGCGGTTATTGCAATGATTGGGGATCGGAGCCGAGCTCTCGGCTCGGCGTTTCGTGGAAACCTCCTTAAATGCATCATGGGGCTTTCGATCTGTGTCGCAGGGACGCAGGGCGCCAGCGCCCACGTCAAGTGGTTCTGCGCCTATGACGTTGCCGGGCAGCCCCGCGGCCTCGAGAATGTCCTGTGCCAGGATTTGGAACTGCTTGTTGGGCTTGCCTTGTTTTGGCTGTTTGCCGGCTGCCTGGTTGAGCGCACCTCGTTGGGCGAGGCCATGACCCGGTCTCTCGATCGCGTCACGCAGGGACTGCGGCTGCACACCGAAGAGATGATCCGCGTCGTCTGCGGCTTTTTCTTCATCTCGGTCTGGGCCGTAGGCGGTATCATGCTGACGCCCGAACTGAAAACGACGTCGCCGCTGGTGGGATTCCTGCAGCTCGCCATCGCCGCCGGCGTGCTGTCGCGGCACACGCTGCCGCTGTCTGCCGCCGGCATCGTGGCTCTGTTCGGGATCGCCCTGCGCGATTACGGCACGTTTCACCTCGCCGACTACCCGATCTTTCTGGGCGTTGCGGCCTACTTGGCGCTGGTTGGATTGCAGAAGGACGTCTTCGGCATGCGGCCGCTCGATGTCGTTCGGTATGCGACCGCCGTGACCTTGATGTGGGCCTCGGTCGAAAAATGGGCCTATCCGGAATGGAGTTTTCCGCTTCTGATCGAGCACCCCGGTCTCACGTTCGGGTTCGACAGCGAGTTCTATATGCGCGCTTCCGGTGTCGTGGAATTCACGCTCGCGTTTGCGCTCGTTTGGACCCCGCTGGCCCGGCGTGTGGCGGCTGCAGTGCTTGCCGGAATGTTCATCAGCGCGTGCCTTGAATTCGGCAAGCTCGATGCGATCGGGCATTCGGCCATCATTGCCGTTCTGTTGGCGATCATCGCTGACGATTGGCAGCCCGCGGTGAGCGATCGTCGCGTGCCCTGGCTGGCGCCGGTCGGGCTGGGCGCGGCGCTGACCGTCACCGTCTCTGCCTACTATGTCGCGCATGCGACGATCTTCAATACATCGATTCTCTAGGCGCGCTATTTGGTGACTTGGACGGCGAGCTTCATTTTTGGATGGATGCCACACAAGACAGTATAGTCACCGCCGACCGCAAAGACGACGTCGAACTGGCTGCCTGGCTGTTGATCGCCGGAATCGAACTCAAACTTGTCGGAGCTCAAGTAGGCGTGATGCAAGAGCTCGCCGTCATCATTAACGAACCGTAAAGCATCACCGCGCTTTATCATGATCTCGCGCGGGCGGAATTCCTGATCCTTTTGCGTGATCAGATAGGGATTTGCACCCAAGGCGGCGCCAGCGAGCAATCCCGCAGCAACTACCCCCATGATCTGAAACGCAAACTTGCCGAGGGGGAGACGGCGCAACAACAATGAAAACATCCAATACTCCTCAAAATCTGAGCGCCCTAAAACTGAAGCGGACCGTCGCACTGATGATTCTAGGTACCCAATTGTCCCGGCCCTTTATCGCAAGCCGATCTTAACGATTTCAGCATTGGTTGTAGGCATTGTTAGAGCAATTTGAGATGGGCGAAATGCCTCGCGCAGAGACTTGACTGCGCGCAGGGCGCCTCGCCAGCCCCTTTATTGGCGCGGATATTCCGAAATGGGCGTTGTGATCAATCGCTTTGCAAATCGGAGGACTGGCAGCCTCATGATGCTTCGGTCCATGACCACATGGCTTTCGCGGCTTGCCCGCGCGAACGGGTCGATCCGAACTCAGATCCTGATCTTTTGTCTTGCGATGAGCGCGATCGTTGTCGCGCTTGGGGGCTACGCCACCCTTGGCATCCGCCACGCGGGGGATTTGGTCGCCAGGACGTTCGATGAATCGCTGATGTCGATCAATTACGCGCGTGCCGCCGGCGCGGACTTCGCCGCAATGCGCGTGGCGTCTGTACAAAGACGCATGACCAAGGAGCCTGCAACCCGCGCCCGCCTTGACGACGAAATCGAGCGGCTGGCCAAGTCGCTTTCGGAAGACCTGACCATCGCCGCGGAGCGGTCACAATCCGCGCGCGCCGCGGGTGCCGCCGCCAAGGTCCGGGAGGCGGCCGACGCTTGGGTGGCGCTCCATCGTCATGGCATGGAGCCGTCCGTCGAGAATGGCACGAACCCTGACGCAAATGTCCGGGATCCCTTGACCGACCATCTTGATCAGCTCTCGAGGACCGTGAATCAGCAGGTCGAGTTGCTTGTCAACTATACGGCCGGTGATGGTTTCCTGTTCCGGCAGCGGGCGCTCTCCGCCATCAAGCGAGATCTGCAGTTCAATGTGATCGGGCTGAGCATTGCCCTCGCTCTATCCACAGCCTTCTCATGGCTATTGCTCCGTCGCATCATCGGGCCTGTGGCTACTGCATCCAGAGCGGCGAGGAAGATTGCCGACGGCGATTTGACCGTAAAGATTCCCGAGGGCGGCATCGATGAGCTAGGGACACTTCTCACCGCGATGGCGACAATGCGGAATAATATCAGGGCGATGGTTGATCGAGAGGTCTCGCAGCGCCGTTCCGCGCAAACAAGGCTTTCTGATGCGCTTGAGAACTCGCGTGAAGGTGTTGTACTTCTGGATCGAGACGGCCAGATCGCCCTAGCGAACTCACGGGCCAGCGAATTCATTGGAAGCGCGCCCCAGCTCCTATCACCGGACCCCTTGTGGTCTGCAATGGTCCACGATCCAGAAGCAAAGGCAACGCAGATCGCGGAAGGTGCGGTCCAGGAATTGGCGAGCGAAGCCCAGCTTCCGGATGGACGGTGGTTGCGGGTCAGTCGCAGCCCGACCCAGGAAGGCGGCATCATCGTTGTCTTCAGCGATATCACCGCTCTAAAGCAGAAGAAGGCGGAGCTGCATGCCACCAATTTGAAGCTGGATGCGGCGCTCACGCATATGTCACAGGGGCTATGCCTGTACGACAGTTTGGCACGGCTCCAGGTCGTCAACCGCCGGTTCTGCGAAATCTTCAATATCATGCCCGAGCTGCTCCGGCCGGGCATGCGCTTCGAAGACGTGCTCCGGCTAAGCGTCGCAGCCGGAAACCATGGCGACCAGAGCTTGGCCGATCTGCTGGCGGAGCGCGAGAGTTTCCTGCCGTGCCAGAGCGGTAATTATTTCCAGCACCTCAGCGACGGACGTATTGTCTCGATCGGCCACAGATCAACATCTGACGGCGGCTGGCTCATCACCTGCGAAGACGTGACCGAAAAACAGCGGGCTCAATCTCAAATCGCCTTCATGGCGCGCCATGATGTGCTGACGAAGTTGCCCAACCGATCATTGTTCGCCGAGCGCATCGAGCAGGCTATCGCCAAGGCGGGCCGCGGTTCTGGTTTTGCCGTGCTCTGTCTGGATCTCGATAATTTCAAGCAGGTCAATGACACTTTGGGCCACCCCGTCGGTGACGCGCTGCTTTGCGCAGTGGCGGACCGCTTGAGCGCATGCGTCCGGGAGATCGACACTGTGGCGCGCTTGGGCGGGGACGAGTTTGCGATCGTCCAGGCGAGCATCCAGCATGCGGGCGACACCGAGCGTCTCGCCCGTCGCATCGTCGAGCAGGTCGCCGAACCCTATGACTTGAATGGACATCCTGTCATCGTCGGATGCAGCGTTGGAATTTCGGTGGCGCCCGCCGACGGCGCCACTGGCGACAAGCTTCTGAAGAATGCCGACGTGGCGCTGTACCGGGCTAAGGCCGATGGCCGGGCAACCTGGCGGTTTTTCGAACCAGCCATGGATGCGAGCTTGCAGCAGCGCCGGGCGTTGGAGCTCGATCTGCGCGAGGCAATGGACAATGAGGACTTTGCCCTGTTCTACCAGCCGCTGTATGACCTGCAAGGCGACTGCCTCAGTGGCTTTGAGGCCCTGTTACGCTGGGCTCATCCCGAAAGGGGGCAGGTACCTCCCGACCAGTTCATTCCGATCGCAGAAGAAACTGGTCTGATTAATCCGATAGGGCAGTGGGTGCTCAATCGCGCCTGCGAGCAGGCTGCCATGTGGCCGGATGAGATCAAGCTCGCGGTCAATGTCTCGGCCGTCCAATTCCGAAATCCGCACCTCATCGAGATCATTGTCAACGCACTGGCAAATTCGAAGCTATCTCCGCACCGACTTGAACTCGAAATCACAGAATCCGTTCTCCTCATGAACAGCGCGGAGACGATTGCAACGCTCCATAAGCTGAAGGCTCACGGCCTCCGAATTGCCTTGGATGATTTTGGAACAGGTTATTCCTCCCTCAGCTATCTCCGCGGCTTTCCGTTTGACAAACTCAAGATTGACCAATCGTTCGTCCGGGATGCGGCCGCGATGACTGGATCGAGGCTGATTGTCAGATCCATCATTGGCCTTGGAAAGAGCCTGGGCATGACCACGACAGCGGAGGGAGTCGAGACGATAGAGCAGTTGAACCAGATGAGGGCGGAAGGCTGCGACGAGGCACAAGGGTACCTGATCAGTCGTCCGGTGCCTGATACTCAGGTCGCGTCTACGATCCTGGCGTTGAGGAAAGGCCTTAAGGAAGATCGCTGGCGCAATGTGATCGCAAGTTAGAGCTCATATCGGCACAGCAAACAAAGTCGGAATGGCCAGTCCCAGGCATTGCGATGACTCTATGAATGCCGCGACCTGGAGCAGGGACCCCAGGTTCAGCTATGCCTGTTGGTCGCCGGACGCGCCGCTTTCTTGAAACCCGCGCGTGAAGCGAAAGTTTGCGAGGCCGGAAGCAGTCCCTCGACGGCAAAGTAGACCTGCTCAAAGGTAGGCAACAAAATGTAGCGGCACTGCTGACAACCTCCCACGGCAGGTCGGTAAGTGGAGTTGACGACCTTTACTGGCGAGCATCGGCGTAATCCGTCAACCTACGGGTTTACCCTCAATTAGGCTCGTCGCGTTATTCTTCTGAAATGGTATCCGGTCAAATCAATCGCAGAACGCAGTGGCCGACGTGGCTGAATGCGGCGGCGCTGCTGATCGCGAGTTGGATCGTCATCGCGTCACTTTCGCTGCAGGTGCGACCGGGTGCCGCGCTGGTGGCAGTGGCTTTCCCGCCATGGTGGGGCACCCAGCAAGTTTTCCTGGCCGCGGCATCCGCCAATGCCGCCATTGTCCGGACGACCGCCATACCCGTTCTCTTGGTGGTGCGGCCCGACGACCATGACGGATTGACACGGCTGCGCCAAGCCGGCGCCTGGCTGATGCTCGACCCGCAGGCGCTGGCTGCCTGCCTAAGAGCGAATGATTTGAAGCAGACGATTTGACAATGGGTTGAGGACAGAGAATGACTTTTGAAGGCAATGAATTGGGACGCTTGCGCCAGTCGGCCAGCACGATCTTGCTCGCCGTACTCTGGGTGCATGTGCCGCTTGCTGCTATGATTGGTATGACGCTCGGTACCAATTGGCTTATGCCCTGCTCCTTCATGGTCGCGATGGCCCTGACGGCGACGCTGTCGTGGCGTATCGGAGGGAATGGCACTTCAACCCGCTTGGTCTTTGCTGTGGCCTTGATGGCCGGCGTGTCAATGCTGGTCTTTCAGTTCGCAGGGCATCATTGGCAAGTCGACATGCACATGTACTTCTTTGCAGCGCTTGCAACCTTGGTGGCCTATTGTGATTTCCGGCCAATAGTGGCCGGCACAGTCGCAGTGGCGCTGCATCATCTGACGCTAAACTACATTTTGCCGGCGGCCGTGTATCCCGGCGGTGCGGACCTCGGCCGCGTCGTTCTCCACGCCACGATCCTGCTTATCGAAGCCGGCATATTGATCTGGCTCGCACATACGCTGTCGCAATTGTTCGAAACGGCGGCGCAGAAAACTGCGGAGGCCGAAATCGCGAGCGCTGCCGAAGCGCAGGCCAATGCCGGTCGTATCGAAATCGAACGGGCCAAGCTCGAGCGGGATGCAAAACGACGAGAACTCTCCGTTGGATTTGAGCGCAAGATCAGCGATGTCGTCGAGGCAGTTGCCGTGGCGGCAAACCAGATGCAGGGTCTGTCCGCATCGATGAACGACGGCAACGCCGAAACCGCGCGGCAGGCCGCAGCCGCCGCCGCCGCATCGACGCAGGCGTCCATGAACGTGGAAACCGTTGCCTCCGCCACCGAACAGCTTACAGCTTCGATCAACAACATCGCCGAACGGGTGGCGCACGCCGCCCGAATCACCGGCAAGGCGGCCGCGGAAGCACGGCGGACTAATGCCGTCGTGGAAGGCCTTTCAACGGGTGCGCAGAAGATCGGCGAAGTGGTCACCCTGATCCAGAACATTGCCGGCCAGACCAATCTGTTGGCCTTGAACGCGACTATTGAGGCCGCACGCGCCGGCGAGCATGGCCGGGGATTTGCGGTCGTCGCAAGTGAGGTCAAAGCACTAGCGCAACAGACCGCCAAGGCGACCGAGGAAATAGCATCGCAGATTCAGAACATCCAAACTGCCACAGGCGATGCCGTCAATGCGATCGGCGCGATCGGTGGTACCATCGCCGAGATCGACAAGATCTCCGGCGAGATCGCAGTTGCAGTCGATCAGCAAGGTGCAGCGACGCGGGATATTGCCGGCAACCTGCAGCAGGCCAATGACCGCACTAAGGACGTCAACGCCAGCATCGTCAGCGTCAATCGCGCTTCCGAGGAGAACAACGGCGCAACAACACGGCTGCTCGAGGCGGCGAATGGGCTGTCGTCCCAATCCGAACAGCTAAAGTTCGAGGTCGCGCGTTTTCTGGGTTCTCTGCAGGCCGCGTGAGCACGTGTCTCGGCCCGCAGTCTCGCAGCATCTCCAGGTACTGAGGATGGCCGGACTTGTGGTCGTCGGAGCTGACGGCACACCTCGGCTTTATCGAGTGGACAATCGCGGCATTGAAGTGGTGCGTTTGTTGTCAACCCGCGGGCGAACGGAACGGTCATCATTCAGGCGACTTGACCCACCGACACATCATTGTTCCGAGAAGGATCATGAGAGCGATCTCGGCCATTGCCTGCCGGTTCGCACTCGTCCTGGTCTCGCCGGTGCAAGCCAAGGGATGCCTCAAGGGCGCCTTCGTCGGCGGCGTCGCCGGCCACATGGCGGTCACGGCAAGCTCGGTGCTCGGCGGGGATGCGTCATCGGGCAACGCCCAGGTCCCGTCGGGACAGAAGTAGCCGTCCGGATGCAGGCACAGCGAAGCCGCGAGCGGAAATCTTACAATCAGCTCGATTACCACCGCTGACCCATGAGCGGATTGAAAATCCTGCAGTGCAGCGGGCCGGCCGCAGCGGATGGCTCGCGACAACCCGGCGAAGCTGATAGATTGTCGTCGTCAGGAGCTGACCGATGACATCCATTGACGAACGGCTTCTCGAAGACAGGATGACGCAGATCGAGCAGGCCCGCACTTGGAGCCCGCGCGTCATCTCAAAGTTCGAAACGCTGATCCGCGGCGGCGACGAGGTCAGCCTGTACCGCGCCAATCCGCTGGCGTTCGCCCGCGATCGCGGCGTGGCCGAGCCGGAGTCGGTCGATCTGTTCCTCCACGCGGCTCGCGCCGGACTGGTCGACATGCATTGGGACATCCTCTGCCCCCACTCGGGCCTGGTGTTGGAAAGCTTCGGGAGGCTCCGTGCGCTCCGGAGTCATTTCGTCTGCGGGCTGTGCGATATCGAGGGTCAGACCGAGCTCGACGACTTCATCGAGGTTTCCTTCTCCGTCTCGCGGCAAGTCCGGCGGCTCGCTTTGCACGACGTCGACAATCTCTCGATCGAAGATCTGCACTGGAAGCTCAAATTCGCCAACAGCGGACGGCTGCCCGGCGGAAAAACCCGATTTGTCGATATCCTGCGCAGTCTTGTTCGCGGAATGACCTATTTGCCATCCGGCCTGACGACGACGCTGCAGGCCGAGATTGGGCCGGGCGCGCTCTCGGGCGTCAACGTCCAGACGCAGGCCGGCTTCACGCTTGCGGTCGTGCTCCCTCCCACCGTGCAGATGCCGAACACTCCGACGATCATTCGCATCGCCTATGACGGGCAGCGTTTCACGCCCGCCGTTTCGGCCGTGCCGCCGGGACCTGCGATCTTCGAGATCAGCAACACCGGACCCAAGCGCGGTTCGCTGCTCCTGATCAATTGGCCGCCCGAAATCGTGGCCATGCCAGAGAAGCCGACGCTCGAATTCGACCCCTACGTCTCAGGCGGCATGCTGCTGACGCGTCAGACCTTCCGCAAGCTCTTCCGCTCCGAGCGCGTGGATGAGGAGGAGGGCCTCGGCGTCCGGCAGGTGACGTTCCTGTTCACGGACTTGAAGGGTTCTACCGCGCTCTATGAGCGTCTCGGGGATCTCAATGCCTATGCCCTGGTCCGGGAACATTTCGCAGTCCTCGACGCGATCGCCCATCGGCATGCCGGTGCCATCGTGAAGACCATCGGCGATGCCGTCATGG
This sequence comes from Bradyrhizobium sp. 141, assembly GCF_023074055.1. Classification (GTDB taxonomy): domain Bacteria; phylum Pseudomonadota; class Alphaproteobacteria; order Rhizobiales; family Xanthobacteraceae; genus Bradyrhizobium. The sequence continues at coordinate 4,326 of NZ_JADPKR010000031.1, read as the reverse complement.
CAGCATTCTTCCGGCCGGTCGATGCCATGGCAGCCGCGCTCCACATCTTGCAGGAAATCGGTCGGTTCAACCGCGAGCACGGCCAGCCCGCCATCATTCTCAAGATGGGCGCTCACTGCGGGCCCTCCATCGCCGTGACCCTCAACGAGAATCTCGACTATTTCGGCCAGACCGTGAACATTGCCGCACGGGTGCAATCATTCGCCGACGCCGGCGAAATCTGTCTCACGGAAGCGCTCTATACGGTCCCCGCCGTTCGCCAACTGCTGGCCGGCCACAATGTCGAAGAGTTCGACGCGCCGCTGCGCGGCGTCGAGGGCGAGGCGCGAGTCTATCGGGTGCTGGCCGATCGTAGCGCGGCGCCAATCGCGAGCACGGCTTCGGGATGGAGATGAAGCTGGATCCGGACGAGGCCGGTCTGATCGCGGCGGCCGGCAGCGAACCCGACGGGTGGAATCTAAGGCCGCTTCGCGCACGTTCTCGTCGGGTGCCTGATGGTGACGGAACTAGCGGAAGTCAGAACACCCCGATCAGGGCGAAAAAGGCGATCTCGACCAGGAACGTGGCCGTCATGACGGCAACGGTGCAGAACGTCTCGCCCGGCGAAAACGAATTCATGGCGCGCCTCGCACATCTGCGAAGCCCCGAGCCTCGCAGTCAATTCACCGGGACGCGGAAAGGTTTCGGTTCCGAGAAGCATCCCGACCTCGTCCGGAGCCGGTCCCAAGCCTTGCCGTGTCTGGTCAAAGGCCCGGCGGAGGCGTCTGTCGTCGGCGGAAACGCGGCTTGCGGCGTTGGCGGCCGTCCGATGTGGAGGGGAAGGCGGATTGCGCCGAAAACTTGATCTGCCTCATGGCGGCGGTGCGGTGCTGGAGCAGGGTACCGGCATGTCTCACTTCCTGTTCCGATGTCCCGTCTCCGGAGAGAACGTCGAGCGTTGGATCGCCGACGAGCCCCAAGGGACGGCAAGTCGTTCGCCATCGTGGACTGTCCTGCTTGCGGCAAGCTGCACTTCGTGAATCGAAGCACCCACAAGCTGCTGGGGCACGAAAGGGAGTAAGGCCGTGCGCTCGCTTGGGTGTGGCGCCGACCTGAACGGGCCGACGCCTCTCGCAGGGATGCGATCCGCGCTTTACCGACCCTTAACCGAACGGGCGTCGAATCCGGGCACCGCAGCCTCGAACTCCGGAGAGCGTCCTCATGTTCAAGGACGGCACCTATTCGCCCTGGTTCAAGAGGCGTGTCGAAGGGCGAGATCGCGAAATGCACCGGCACGACCGACGCAGCGCCCGCTGTGACGTTCGAGGCGACGCTCATCCGCCTCGCTTGGAGCCGTCGCCCGAGGTCAGGATGGAACGCGCCGTCCCGAAGTTCGACGCGAGCAAGCTGCCGAAGCCGCTCCCGTCGCTTGAAGTGAGGCGGCCTGGTCTAGCCGGAAGCCTGCGCAGCGGCAGCCTTGCCCGAACCGGAGCCGACGAGCCTCCCGGCCGTGGAACGGCCCTCCCGAAAGCGAAATGGCCGCCGATTTCTCGGCGGCCCACCGGCTCGAAATATGCGTTGCCGCACTGAAATGCGCCAGCCCCGGTGCTACGTGCGCAATCCCGAGACCGATGACGAAGGTCGCCCCGAGCGTCCCGCCGTCCTTCGAGGCGACCCGCGTGAGCTGGTCCCGCGCGACGTCCACCGCGCCGCCGGGCAGGAAGCCGGAGACCTGGTCCAGATGCCTGGCGATGGCGGTCGGATCGGAGAACAGGCCGTAGATCGCGACAGGGCCGCGAGCGCGGGAAAGATCGCCAGAAGGCTGTAGTAGGTCATGCCCGGGGGCCATCCCGGTCCTCGATCTCCGCGGCTGCTTTGCGGGGCGCAATCTCGCTGCGGCCACTCGCGCGCAAGGGATTTCTTCCGGGGGATTGGCCTGGGCGGCGCTCTTCCGGCGCGAGTACCGCGGTCAGGGCTGCCGCCATCAGCAGAACGATCCCCGAGATGACGGTCCACTTGGCCGGCTGGGCCGACCGTTCCCGCTCGGCGGCTGCAACGTGTCTCTTGGCTGCGGTCGTCATGAGTTGGCTCGGCTGGTGCCTCCGGGCCTACCGGTGGGGCAACAGCCGTCGTGGCGGAACGTTCCCGTTCGTCCGACCGGGCGGCTAGACCGGCGGCCCGCCGGCGTTGAGGAGCTGGGAGACTGCGGTGACGAGCTGCGCCGGTGCGAACGGCTTCGTGAGCAGGATGCTGTTCGGTACGCCGAACCCGGCCCAGTCATCCGCGGCCGTCCCGGTCATGTACACGACGGGGAAGGCAGGGTCGCGCTCTCGGGCGATGCGCGCGAGGTCCCAGCCGGTCATGGTGCCCTTGAGGTTCACGTCGGTCACCAGCGCCCGGAAACTGGCGACCTCGCCCTTGAAAAGGGTGACCGCGTCCTCCGCCGAGGAAAGGACTTCCGGGAGGAAGCCGCCCTCGCTCAATGCGTCCTCCAGCATCTCCCGAATCTGGAAGTCGTCCTCCGCGATCAGAATCTTGAGCGGTTCGTTCAAGGCCGTCCTCACTGGAGCGTCTACTCGACCGCGACTGCCCTTGTTCCTTTGGAATCGTTGTAATTGCACCCCGCCAATCCGTCGCCTTCACGACCTCCCGCGACAGGGAAGCGCAGTACGCCGCCTCGCCATCAAAGCCCGAACGGATAGGTATCCGGAACGCCGGTCGGGCGATGCTCTGGTTCCAAAGGACGGACCGAGTGCGTCTCGTCGAACCACAAGAACGCGTCGAACTGCTGAGGCAGCGAAGCTTCCGCATAGTGGCTTTGCAACTCGGTGTTCGGGCGGTAGATGACGCCGATGAAGCGTTCCGGGCGCGGCTCGATCAGACGACGGCGAAGGCTCTCGTCCCGCCGGAATTCGACCATGCCGCTCGCCGCACCTGCATCGTGGAACAGCCGCTCATAGGTGTCCGGCCGAGAGGGCCTCACCTGCATCACCTCCATCTCGCCGTCTCAATCCGACGCGGCGGCGACGGTGCCGGTATGGGTGCCGAATCCGATCAGGGACGCTGCGTCGCCGAACTTCTCTCGGCAGAGCTGACCGATGTTGAGCTCGTCGCGGACCGCGCCCATCTCGGTCAAGCGGGCGTCTCCGATATGGGAATTGTGCGCCCAGACCACGGCCTTGGATCGGGGACCTTGTGTGTCCAGGATATGGCCCAGGGTCTCGAACATGTGCGTGTCGCGCAGATTCCAGGATTCGGCGCCGCCATAGTACATGATGCGGTAGTAGCGCTCCGCCGAGGCGATCAGCCGCGCGTTCTGCGCTGCGTCCAGGAATCCGTCCGGATCGTCCGCGGCGTAGTCCAGTTTCTTCTTCAGGATATCCTGGCACTGCCGAAGGATCTCCGCCTCGCATTTCCGATAGCCTTCGGTCAGGACGGCACGGCCGTAGGTCGAAGGTTCGCGCTGCCAAGGGGTCAGGCAGCCGTAGCGTTCGCGGGCTGCCGCCGCGGCTTCGGGATCCACGCCATCGAGGTAGGCGAGAACGGCCGCGATCGAGCTTCGCATGTTGTAGAGGTCGAGGCCGAAGAATCCGGCCCGTTCGCCGGCGGGCTTCCCTGCATTGTGTTTGCGCATCCACTCGACGAAAGCGGCGACATCGGTGTTGCGCCACATCCAGGTCGGGAAGCGCTCGAACGGCCTTTCGTCGGAGCCGCGCGACGCCCGATGGCGAACGTAGCGGTCGATGGCGGCGGCGTCCGGCCAATCCGCTTCGACCGCGACGACCGTAAAGCCGTGCTTTTCGATCAGGTGGCGCGTGATCGCGGCGCGCGCCTGGTAGAATTCCCACGTGCCATGACTGGCTTCGCCCAGCAGGATGACGCGGCACTGCGCGAAGCGATCCAGGGAGGGCGCCGAAGGCGGGATCTTCGAGGGCCGGCAAGGGCTCGAGGGCGGCGCCGATCATCTCCGGCAGCGAGCGGAAGCGTGTGCGCCCGGGGATGTGATTGCTGGCGGAGCGCGTGCCGTCCTCGGCCCATCCGTGCTCTCCGATCAGCGGCACGAAACGGACGGCACCGAAGGTTTCTTCGTCGTATTCCGCTTCGCTCTGGCGCGTGACCCGCAGCAGCGACTGTTCGTCTTCGCGAGCTCCGACGGGGCTGACGAGCCGCCCGCCGACGGCCAATTGGCTCTTGAGTGTCATTCGGCCTGCAATATTGACCCCCTGAGCCGGGGGATCGGCGTCCAAAATTGGCTCTGACGCATATTCGATGATCGTGATTGTTTTTATGGCGCGCCAATCAGCCTTGCCTGAAGGAGATCGAGCTTAGCGCGCCCGTACATCTGCC
>NZ_JADPKR010000019.1 GCF_023074055.1 Bradyrhizobium sp. 141 | reverse complement strand
CTTGGCACCGTCGGGGCGAGCCCGCGCGAGACCAGGTTGTCCAGCAGGGCCTGAACCGTTGCGGCATTCTCGGTCGCCCCTTCCACCAGCGCCAGCGGACGCTTGTTGCCTTCGCCGTCAACCCCGATCGCGGCGACCAGCACGAGATCGTCGCCGAGATGCAGCCCATCGATTTGGACCACCAGAAGGTCGAGCGCGGACAGGTCGGCAGCCATGAAGTCGGCCAGCCGCGCCGCCGACAGCGCTACGAACCTCCGCGAGGCCGCCGACTTCGAAACCCCCGATCCGGGCGGTGCCGGCACGTCACCCTCGCCAAGGCCGAACACGACGAGGCCGGCGCCGGGCCACAAGATCTATCCCTATCTATTGCGCAACTTGCCGCGCGGCAATTTGGGTGGAAGCTCCCCACCCAGATTGTCGCGCTATACGCAACTTGACGATCGACCGGACAAACCAGGTTTGGGCGGCCGACATCACGTATCTGCCCATCCGCCGCGGCTTTCTTTATCTCGTCGCCATCATCGACTGGGCGAGCCGTGCGGTTCTGGCGTGGCGATTGTCGAACACCATGGACGTCTCGTTCTGCGTGGCGGCTCTGGACGAGGCGCTAACGAAGTACGGCACGCCGGAGATTTTCAAAACCGACCAGGGCAGCCAGTTCACCAGTGCGGCCTTCACCGGCGCGTTGGCGGGTGCACGGATCAAGATCTCCATGGATGGCCGCGGTCGTTGGATGGACAACGTCTTCATCGAGCGGCTGTGGCGGTCGCTCAAGCATGAGGACATCTATCTCAAGGGCTATACCGACGGCCGCGAGGCCAAGGCAGAGATCGCGAGCTGGATCCGCCTTCTACAAATGATCGTCGCCTTCATCAGGCGCACGGCTATCGCACGCCGATGGCGGTCTGGCGCGAACGGATGCGGGCTGCGACGGCTGTGGACATAATGATCAACCCTGATGCGTTGACCACATGCCCATCTGTGGACGCCCCGGTGGATGCGAGAAGAATCTTTCAATCAGGTGTTGCGCGTAGTCGGGTGCTGACATCTGTCCGGCCTTTATTGCGACCGTCATATGTCGCGGGCCTGTTGGGAGTTCGCGGATCAGGTCCATATCACAGCGGCGTACTTGGAAGCACCTGGGCATGTACTGGTTTTCCTGACCCCGTCTCATCGACTGTTGCGCCGTACCTTCCGTTTGACCTTCCTACCTCCTCGACGACCTCTGGTCGGGCGGACTAAGCGATTAAGCCGCTGCGACCGGAGCTTTGTAGACCCCCGCCGTTGACGATCAACGCCCAAACGGTACGGGCCATCTTGTTGGCAAGAGCCACCGCGACAAGCATGGGCGGCTTACGAGCGAGCATGCGCTCCAGCCATCTCCCTTGCGATGCACCGCGTCTGCGAGCCAGCTTCACCACCGCGCTCGCTCCGATGATGAGGAGACGCCGTAGTGTTCGCTCACCCATTTTGGTATTTGGCCGAGCTTCTGTTTTCCACCAGTGGAACGTTGCAGCGGCGTCAATCCCAACCACGCGGCGAAATTCCGGCCACGTTTGAAGTTTTCAGGGTCAGGCGCTAGCGCCATCAGAGCCGTCGCCGTGATTGGGCCGATGCCAGGAACCGTCATAAGCCGCCGAGCAACTTCCTCCTCTCGGGCTCGTCGCGTGATCTCAATATCGAGCTGCTTGATTTGCTCTTCAAGCACCCTCAGCATCTTGACAAGGATATCGAGCGTCGCGTGCGCCGCTGTTGGCACGCTGCTCCCGGAAGCTTGCGCGTGCTCAACCAGCGCGGGGACATTGGACGTCCCCTTTGCAACGACTAGGCCGTATTCGGCGAGGTGACCTCGCAACGCGTTTATGATCTGAGTACGTTGCCGGACCAAACGATCGCGAGCGCGAACCACGACCGCGCTCGCTTGCTGGTCCTTACTCTTCACGGCGGCAACGCGCATGGTGGGGCGTTGGGCCGCTTCGCAAATCGCTTCTGCATCGGCCAGATCGTTTTTCTGGCGCTTAACAAAGGGTTTTACATAGGAGGTGGAATCAGACGCACTGTGTGACCCAGCTTGCCAAGCTCACGAGCCCAGTAATGAGCGCTGGCGCAGGCTTCCATCGCTACCAGGCACGCAGGCTGCTGGGCAAAGAAACCCCAGCACTTTGTCACGACGCAGCTGTTTGCGGAAAACAACATCGCCGCCAGCGTCTGCGCCATGTGCCTGAAAAACATGTTTCGCCAAGTCTAGTCCAATCGTGCTAACTTCGTTCATGGACGCTTCCTCATTTGTGACGGTTCAACACCCTTCACTTTGGCACATCGAAGCCGTCGAGGGGCGTCCACATGGGGTAATCGCAGGAGCGAGTTGCCCTAAAGAGAATCAAAAGTCTTGGAGGGTGGCTGTTCCCCGATAGGATGGAATACGGGCTCACAACTGGACGCCGGGCCCAAGCATGGAATGGAGAACAGCCATGGAAGAGTATATCGGTCTCGACGTGTCGATGAAAGAGACGGCAGTCTCGATCCGTCGAGCAGGTGAACGGATCTGGCGCGGCAGGTGCGCATCTGATCCCAGTATTATCGCCGAGCTCATCCGCAAGCGGGCGCCGGCCGTGAAACGCGTGGTGTTCGAGACCGGACCGCTGTCGGTATGGTTCTATCATTCTTTGCGCACCGAAGCGGTGCCGGCGATCTGCATCGATGCGCGCCATGCTAAAGCGGCGCTCGATATGGCGGCGAACAAGACGGACGCGAACGACGCCGATGGTCTGGCGCAGCTCGCAGAAGTCGGGTTCTTTCGTGAGGTGCGCGTGAAGGGATTCGACAGCATGCTGACCCGCACACCTGTCGCGGCGCGCACGCGGCTGGTCCGGATCACCACCGAGCTTTCCAACCAGATCCGCGGCGTCATGAAAACCTTCGGTCTGCTTGTTCCCGCCGGAAAGGGAAGCACGTTCGAGAAGAACGTCCGGAACCTTCTTGCTGATCAGGACGGACTTGCATCCATCGTGCTCCCGATGCTGGAAGCCTGGCGTGGCATTCGCATCCGCGCCGCTGAACTCGGTCGCCAGTTGGTTCGGGACGCGCGCCACAGTCAGGCTTGCCGCATCCTCATGTCGATTCCGGGCATCGGTGCGATCACCGCAACCTCTTTTGCCACAGCTATTGAGGAGCCGGACAACTTCAGGAAATCCCGATCTGTTGGCGCGTGGATCGGCCTGACAACGCGCCGCTACAATCCGGAGAAGTCGATTATGACGGCCATATATCCCGACGTGGCGACCGCCATTTGCGAGGGCTTCTCTACGAAGCGCCGGTCATTCTGACGCGCAGCTCAACCGACAGCACTCTGCGCACGTGGGGACGGCAGCTCCGGGAGAGGATCGGCTTCAAAAGAGCTGCCGTGGCTGTGGCACGCAAACTGGCGGTGATAATGCATACGATGCTTAAGACCGGCGAGCTGTTCAATCCGAATGCCGGAGCCGCCGCATAGGTCCGGATAACGTTCAGAACCTGAAAGCCTAAGGTGTCCCTGCCGGGACGTGAGCCGAGCCATTTCGCTAATGGGGTTGCACTGCTGATTCAGCAAAGTGCGTCGTCCACATTGAAGGCTCGTCCCGCGAAGCTCCATCATGCGGCGGCCAATGTCGACCGCGAAGACAACCATGCACCCGGCAGCGTCTCTTGACGAAACTAAATGCTTGACGTCCCAGCAGCGATTAGACAACCCCATCACAGCAGCTGCAGCAGACAGAGTCTGTGGCAGCGTGATAGAAAGGGATCAGGAGCAGTCAGTTTCCACCTAACAAATCGGTTCAAGCGGTCCCGCTCCGCGGGTCCATTTCAAATATCAAGGGCTCCGGCTCCGGAAGATCACCTGTCTGGCTTTCGAAGATACGCTTCAGTATGCGATCGGAATAATAACGGACCTTATGCAGTTGCAGAGGTGGCTGACCCTTAATGAGAACGATCTGGCGCTTGTCATCGAGCAGGCGCACTTGTTCGGCGCGCAATAGAGGTGCTCCTTGATTAGATATCTGGATATTGTAATCGAACCTTCGCCATTCGCTATACGACGTCGAGCGCGCCTGAAACGTATGTTCACCGATCGCTTTCGAAATATAGGCAGGCGTTTCGTCATCTGCCGTAGCCATGAAGACTTGCAGACCGGTATTGCTAAGGAAGTTTTGCTTGCCTGCCTCCTCGTATGTTCCTGTCAGCGCCGAGAGCCCTTGGATAATGAACATAAAGCGGCCTTTATAGCCTGCGATGGTCGTAATCGCCGTCTCAACGGCATCCAACTTTCCCAGATGCTTGAATTCGTCGAGCAAGAACAGCACCTCGTGCGTCTCATCTTTGCAAGGCAGTGAACGCTGCAGAATGGAAATGACCTGCTGAAACAATAAGCGCATGAGAGGCGCAAGCACCTCAAGATCGTTTGGGCTGACGCACAGATAAACGCTGGTCATTTTACGGCGCAGATCGTACGTTGAGAAGTCTGATCGACTTGTCGCCGCTTTGACCAGTGGATCGGCCCACAAGTTGAGCCCGCCATCGCCTAACACTGAGGTGTACGACGTTAGAATCTTTGTATCGTTGCCCGCCATGTTGTCAAAGATGCGCTGAGCCTCGTTGTTCCGGGTCTCCTCCGCGAGTCGCGCGAAAAGATTGTACTTCTCCCCCGGCTGAGCAAAGAGGTCGTATACGGCTCCAATCGTTGGCGTGCCGCGCTCGATGCACGCAAGGATGCCGGCAACAAAAAGGTCTCGTGCGCCATCGACGAACCCCTCCGCGTTCTTCCCTTTGGTTGTAATCAGGTTCGCAGCCAGACGACGCGCCTCGGTGAATTGTCGCTCTGAGGGGCGCGCCACGATATCCAACACCGGGTTATAGCAATGCGTTCGCCGCTCTGGGTCTAGCGGAGCGAACTTGAACACGGCGTTGCCACAGACCTTGCGTGCTCTCGATGTGAGTTCAAAAAGCTCCCCTTTGACGTCGAGGGCTATGACTGAGCCCTTAAACGTCAGTAGCGTTGGAATGACGATACCCACGCCCTTGCCTGCGCGGGTCGGCGCGACAACGAGGCTGTGCGGCTGCTCGCCACTGGTCAGATAACGGCCACACCAGAAAGGGCCACGCGTCTTCCCAAATACTGGACCGCTGATGCGACTGTAGCGCTGAAGATAACCTGCGCGGCTCAATTCGTCGAACCGCGCCCACCGTGCTGTGCCATGATGTTCGCGATTGTGCGAGCGTAAGATCAGCTGAATTAGGAGGACGAGTCCCGCGCTTGAAACGACGACCACGGCTCCGCGATAGAAGACGGGCGTTGAGTAGCCCAAATAGAATGGTGTCTCGTACCAAAACGCGAGGACACTGAACTTCGCCACGGCTTCACCGCTGAGTCCGTGCCGGAACGTTGTGTACAGACTTGCTGCACAAGCGCCTGCGGCCAGCGAACAAATGATGCTCAGAATTGCGGTTAAGCGCGTCGTTTTGCTTGCATTCATCGTTCTACTGTGACTGGCTCGGGTTGTCGCGCCGTGCGCTAATCGTGTTCGTCCCGTCCATAATGTCCTTTACACTGCTCGCTTTCGGATGATTGCCTCCGCGTTCCACCCTGTCTTGAGGGTCGCGCACTAGTTTTGGTCCGCCCACACAGCTCGTACTCTCGCTCTGCTGAATTCCTCCATCATCCGAGACCCGCCCCTCTCTAAAGACAAGAGCCAACGATCCGGGGCGACACCAATTTCACGACAAGGTTATCGGTCCATGTCCGCACCTCGACCGCGCTGGCGGTCATCTCGCGTACGCCAGAACGCGTTCGTGTCATCGCGCGCGATGAACTTGGCAAAGGCTCCCTCTGCGCCTTCCGGCACCCTGCGATTATAAGCGCGCTCCGTCATATAGGTGTTGTCGGCACCCTTAAGCCACACTTTTTCTGCGCCGAATGTTCGCGTCAGACTCGTTAGCGTTGTTACGTTATTCAGTTTTGGCCAAATGCCCACAAAGCCACCGCTGTCATTTTGGATAAGAATGTCTGGATTGAAGGTACCTGCTTGTCGTGGGAATCTGTAGTTGTGGAGACAGGTTCTCCTCCCGCCTGGCATCTCATAAGAGAGTGGCCCGTCCGCTCTTCGTTCACTAAATGTTTGGTGAGAGAGTTCGCACATGTCCATTTTCTCGCCGTATCCCCGCGGTCCAAGTCGCAAATACAACTCGCTTCTGCGCACGTCGCTACTCCCAGGACCGCCTATCTTAATCAGCACTGACTTGATGTCGTACTCATTCTTGGTCAACCATCTTCCTGTCCTGCGATAATGCTGCTGAGGGGTTTCGAAGAGCATCGCGTGATTCCCTTTCGGCTCCGACTCGTGCCCAATCAGTAGATTGTCGCCGCCGATCTCTATGCATTCGATGGCCTGTCCTGTACTAGATCGAAGCGTTGCTTGGCTTGGTAGACCAGACGTGATGGCATCGGGCCTTTCCATTTGTCGTCGATTTTTGCTTTACCTTTATCGAAGGACCGCTGCGCTTCCACCTTCCTCAATAGTTCGTCGCACTCCGCCGAATCGGCGTCGGTGAAATCGCTGAGATAGTCATGATGCGCCTCTGACGTAGGCGTGCGACCGATATGGCTGGCGCCAGATGACGATGCCGCAACGGTGTTGGCCCCTTCACCTCGTCCGCTTGATCGAGGCGTTGCTTGTCCAGGCGAGTCAATGGTGATGGCGGCCCGTCTTTCCATTTGAACGTCGATTTTTGCTTTACCTTTATCGAGGGACTGCTGTGCTTCCACCTCCCTCAATAGTTCGTCGCACTTTGCCCAATCGGCGTCGGTGAAATCGCTGAGATAGTCATGATGCGCCTCTGACGCAGGCGCGCCACCGATATGGCTGGCGCCAGATGACGATGCCGCAACGGTGTTTGCCCCTTCACCTCGTCCGCTTGATCGAGGCGTTGCTTGCCCAGGCGAGTCAATCGTGATGGCAGACCGTCTTTCCATTTGAACGTCGATTTTTTGCTTTACCCTTATCGAGTGAAGCTGTGTTCAGCTCGTCCCACTTCGCCCAATCAGCGTCGGTGAAATTACTGAAGTAGTCATCAAGCATCGTCTCATCGAACGCTCGCACGCCATCAATACGGCTGTGCGCGCGTGGTGACGCCGCACCGGTGTTCGCCCTTTCACGTAGTCCGCTCGATAGACTCCCTTCATGGACGCTGGCACTCCCACGAGATTCGTTTTCCGACACACCCGCCACCTCCTCGTCATTCCTCGCTGGCAGCCCCACAGTTTCCGACGTGCGCCCCTTACCATCTCTCTGTTCCATATCGTGCGCCCAGCATGACTCAAAGGCTATATACCGTCGTGTTCTGATCAAGGTCGACATCACCGTTTCTTCGTTACATTTGCAATCAATGCAAACTCTATACGTCGCTAAACACAGTCAATTCCCACTCGCCTTTCGCTGCACAATACTTCAAACAAACGGATGTACGACACCACCCCTCCATCTTCTTTTCACGACAAGGGTCGGACGACACATGAAGCTTATAACGTGTTGCTCTTTCAAGGGAGGCGCAGGCAAGACGACAGCGCTCATGGGACTGTGTGCTGCCTACGCGAGTATCGGTAGACGCGTCGCCTTGTTCGAAGCCGACAACAACCGGCCCCTAACGCGATGGAAAGACAACGCACTACGAAGCAATGCCTGGGATCCGAGGTGCGAGATTTTCGTCGCAGACGAAATGTCGCTTCTCGAGGCCGCATACGAGGGAGCAGAACGTCAGGCTTCGACTATGCATTAGCCGACACCCAGGGCGGCTCTAGCGAACTGAATAACACTATCATCGCGAGCTCGAACTTTCTGTTGATTCCGACCATGTTGACCCCGCTGGATATCGACGAAGCGCTTTCCACCTATCGGTATGTTATTGAGCTTCTGATGGGCGAGAACTTAGTGGTCCCCACAGCCGTGCTGCGCCAACATGTACCGGTTGGTCGCCTCACCACCTCGCAGCGCGCGATGTCGGATATACGCATGCCTGTCACCGCGATCAGCCCGAACAAGGTATGATAGGTCCATCGGCGCAGCCCGTCCGCTGGCGGCAGAGCCAGCGCTGCCGTCAGCAACGCATCGATCTCCGCGTCGCTGTAGACATAGGGCTTGGCGCGCTTCCATCCGGGCAGCATGCCGACGGGCGGTACCTCCGTTCTCGGATCGAAGTTGGCGACATGGCGCGCGAACCCGCGCACGTCGCTCAATCGCAGCGCCCAAGATGCATGACTATCGGGCGGCAGCGTTGCCCATTCCATTGCCAGCTTCGTCGTGATGATCCTTGCTTTGCGCTTCTCCATGAAGGCGACGAAGTCGGCGAGCCGACAGGTCTGATGCTCGTACTTGTAGCCAAACCCCTTGCGCATGCTCAGGTACTTATCGAGTGCGGCGCGCAGATTGGTCATTGCACGCCTCCCGGCCAGGGCAGGCTCGATGTTCTCAACGCATCGATATCGACCTTCGCGTAAATCCGGGTAGTGTCGTGGTTCTCGTGCCGCAGCAACTGTCCGATCTCCGACAAGGTCGCGCCAGATCGGAGAAGCTCGGTGGCGAGACTGTGTCGAAAGATATGGGCGCCGCGGTGTGCGCAACCCTCGATTCCAACGCGATCGAGGGCGGTCTTGGCGATCATGGTGATCGCACATCCGGAAGCAAACCCGATGTGCGGCGCGAGTGTGCGGACGAACAACCGTCGGAACGCAGACTTTGGGCGGCCACTGCGCAGATATGCAACGATGGCCGCGCCAACGTCTGGCGGTATCGGCATCCGTGCACGCTGTCGGCCCTTGGCGCGAACGAGTATCGCCGCGCCGTCGACGAGACGGCCCGCGGGCTCTGCAAACTCTCCAGAACGATCTTGAGCTTCTCATCATCGGTCCACCGACGCCGTCGGCCAGTCTCGACAACCTCGAACCGCTCGACCTGAGCACTGCACTTATTGCTGTCCATAAGGGCTGTTACACAGCACTCGTCTCAACCTGACAAGGCGGCCGTCACCGGAGGGAGACTTCGATTCAAGATTTCGCCGATCGGCGGATCCGCTTGAAAGCTTCACCGGTTGCGTACCATCAGGTTCGGACTTATCTGTTCGAAGCTGCGAACGTCCTACTGACCGTTGTCAGGCGAGGTTCTGCGCTCAAGCGCTGGGGCAGCAAGCTGACTAAACGAATCGGCGCCAAAAAGGCGAAGGTTGCCGTGGGTCGCAAAATGGCCGTCATCCTCCATGCCATCTGGACCGATGGTACTGAGTTCCACGCAGAGATGGGCGCCGCATGAACCAGCCTTAAACTGACCCAGATCAGCCTTTGGCGGAAAAAGCGTCCCTGCCGGGACGAAGGTGTTGGCAATCTCGAAGTCGTTCCTGCGGGCGTTACGCACCGCGCTCTTCACATCGAGATGCACACCTCTTGAACGCCATCATGCGGATCACTTTTGTCTATCGGGGTTGACCGTGCCCGCGATTAAAGAACGAACGACTAACGATTGCCGCTCCGTGGGCATTGGAGCCGAGCCTTCTCTCGACGAGCGCTTGCGTTCGATCGAGCATCTAACTCCTCGTACTAGAGCCACATTGCCGAAAGCAGCATGTTGGATGCAATTGTTATGTAGGTCGCCAATGTGCTGCCGAGACAGACATCTACGTTAGCGTCGAAGAAATAGCCAGCACGGCGGGCAGTCTTAACCAGACGAGGGTTCGCGGGATCAGCCTCCAGCTTTCGGCGCAAGCGCAAAATGAGCACGTCCACACTCCTATCATACACCTCTTCTTCACGCACTCGGCTTGCAATCAAAAGCTGCTCTCTGGAGAGTACGTCACGTGGCTTTTCCAGGAAAGCGACCAAAAGATTGAACTCACCTGCCGTCAGCCGTACCTCGCCGTGCTGTTCTGACGTTAGTCGGCGTTGCCTAATGTTAAGCGTCCACCCGGCGAAATAAAAGCAACGTCGGTCTTTTGTTCGTAGACCGATGTGTGGCTCGCGTAGAGCTACACGAACGCGCGCCAAGAATTCACGCATGCCGAACGGCTTGGCAAGAAAATCGGTCGCTCCAAGCTCTAGTGCGACGACTTTTGTCGGCCTCCTCAAGACGATAGCCACTGATAATAACGATCGGAATATCGGATTTTGATGCCAGATCACGCACAATTTCGAGTCCATCCTCACGGCCTAAATTAAGATCGACGACCACGAGATCGACCACATCACACGAGAGCACGCGATTGAAGTGTCTATTATCTGCTACTGTAGTTACCTTAAAGGCATGTATCGTAAGATAGTCGGCGATTAGGTGCCGCATGGCGGCATCGTCATCGATGACAAGGACGTGTTTCAAAGACTCACCTCTCAAGATTGCGCGGCTTGCGCATCGCTTTGTCGACGAGCATCCTCGGGGCGCGTAAATCTGCGACGTTGTGGGCGTCGCTGCAATAGGGCGGCCCTCCCCGCCGCCTGGCATAGCGGGCGTTATAACGGCTGATGATCCCACCGATGACGGCGTGATAAGCAGCGAGACCATGGTATTCGGGAGATGCCGCCGAGGAGCACCGCATCGTCGATCCTCCGTTTGAGATGGCCGCGCGTACCTGAATTGCTCGAGTCTTGTGGGAGATCGCGATTGTTTGCGGGAACGGCTGCACGCCGTGGTGCTCTAGTGTTCGCCACCGTGGTGATATAGCCGCGCCGCCTAGTGTGGTGCAGGTCCACCATTTCCGGTCACACCGACTCCGTAATTTACATAGAACAGTGGTGAGAGTACTTGGTACATACAATGTGACGCTACGTGCGATTCAAGCCCTTTCGGGAGCTCGTCTAGTCGGCCGTTAAGAAGCCGGATTGAGCTGAGTTGGACAGTCCAGCGTCCGCCAGAGTGAGACCAGCAACAGGCACAAAAGTTCTCTGAGCCAGGCGAGGATGCGGCGAAAGTTGTGGCCGACGACTGAGAGGACGACGTTGGCAGCATCGCCGGCGCGGCCTTTGAGGTAGCAGCGGCCGAGGTGTCCTTCGGCCTTCAGGTGTCCGATGATGGGCTCGATGGCGGAACGGCGGCGCAGCTCGCGCTTGATGGCGCCGAAGACGCCGCGCTTCTGGCCGGCGATGAAGACGCGGCGGGGATTTTGCGCTTCGTGGCCGCGGCATCCCTTATCGACATAAAGCCGCTCGATCGCGCAGCCGGTGAGTGTCTCGGTGCGTTCAATGACGTCGCGTAATGTGTGACCGTCGTAAGGGTTGTCGGGCAGCGAGCTGGCGTGCAGCACGAACAGACCGCCGGGAGCCCGGCAATTGTTAGTGACGATCGAGGCCTTCACGCCAAACTCGTAAGGCGCGGCGGCTTTGCCGAGCACACGCATAGCAGTGGCGCGGGCTCTCACCAAGTCGCGCATGGCCTCATGCGCCGCATCCGGAACCCACACCGCCGTCAGCTCGCCGCTCCGGTGCAGCTTGGCCAGCATCGCCGCGTCGCGCCGGTCGGTCTTAACCCGATCCCCAGTCCCTTCAGTTGTCGATGCAGGCCATATCCGCAGGGGCCGGCTTCGTAGCAAAAACTTACCTGCCGGTCACCCTTGCCAAGCTTCTTCGCCAGCTTGTCGATCTGATCAGCGCGATTGGGGATGATCCCCAAGTTACGAACTTCCCCGCCGCGCATCCCATCGGTCACCGCAACCGAAATCGTCGCCTTGTGCACATCCAGCCCTACGAAAATGCTATCGTTCATCAGGCCCGCTCCCCATGCTTGAGGCTCGGCGCCGGACCATCCGGCGCAACCCTCGATAGGAGCTTGCCGCGGGCGGCGGGCCGCCCGACACCTCAGAGGGCGAACATAGGATCTAGTGCTGGTCAAGAAGATCGGCCACGGTCTCTCCTCGTCGGCGTGCGTCGGCTGCAAGCCAAATCTCGCCCACCTCGTAGACTGTGCCGTAGGCACGGAACGGCACAATGACATCGATAGCGGCTGACAGCATATCAATCAGCGTACGATCTTCTAGCCCAGCTCCTTGCGTGCTGCTCTTGACGAGCGAAAATAGCTTCTTGAATCCTTGGACTGGGTTGGCCCCATGGATCGTCGAAATTGATCCTGGATGGCCGGACACCACTTCGCTGAGATAGGCCCATGCGGCATCATCGCGCATCTCGCCGAGCAGTATTCGATCGGGCCGCATGCGGAGGCTGGCTTGGAGAAGTTGCTCTGCACTCACCGCACCTAGTCCGGCAGCATTCTTAGAATAGAGCAGCCTCACATGGTTCTCGTGCGGAATAACGAGTTCGAGCGTATCTTCGATGGTGATCAGCCTTTCCTGCGACGGGATGGCGCCGATCAAGGTCTTGCTCATCGTTGTCTTACCGCTACCCGTGTGGCCACAAAGTAGCATCGTCAGCCGGCCAGCGACGCATGCGTGCAGAAAGCCTTCCAGATCGCCCCGGTCGTAGTGCTGAAGGATCTTGTCGTCCTGCTGCGATTGACGTGTCTTGCGCGAGCCCCACTGGTTCCATCGCGACGCGTCATAGCGAGACGACACCTCTTTGAGCTGCGAAACACGGTTACCTGGACGTCGAATTGTCAAGCTGACGGTGCCTAGCGGCACCGTCGGCGGTAAACAGATTTGTAGCCGTTCTCCATTTGGCAGCTCGGTGGCGCAGAGAGGACTTCGTGGTCCAACATCTTGCTTTCGTAAGGCTCCCGCTAAAATGGCGATGTCTTCGAGATCATCGTAGGAGAGAGACAAGGGGCATTTTGTAAAAGCGCCGACCTGGCGGACGAACGCCTCTCCAGGTCTGTTAATCGCAACCTCTTCGGTCCTTGGATCGTCAAGCCATTCCAGAATTGGCTTCAGGAGGAGCCGCAATTGCGGATCTGCTTCGGTTTGCATTCAGGTCTCCGATCTTCATTTCCGTTCAGCTTACCTCGGCATGGAGTGTCGACTCCGCCCTGTCGGGGCCTGACCCATCATCCGGAGCTGGTATATATTTGAGAAATCGAGATCCTGTGCGACAAATATGGATACCGTCTCGCCCTGGTTTTTCTTCAGAGTTGGTGGAATGTTGATCGTTGTCCTTAGTGCCGTGTCTGCGGCTTGTTCACCATTGCTCTGGAAGCTGTTGAAGCTGGTCCCTCCACCTGTGTTGCCAGCATAACTACTGGCCGCCTGGAATGCACCCTGCATGACGCTCAAGAGCACAGCTCCACCAAAACGTTCCCATAGATGATTATCGACCGTGCCTGGCAGTCCCGAGCGGCCGAGTTCGTCAGCTCCCGGGGACGCGAGCGAAATTAAAGCATGGTCTGGTGTCTCGGCGCGAATCCAGAGCACAAAGACGCGCGCATCTCCCTGTTGCAGGCCACGCTGAATCTCTCCGACCACTGTCGTGCCACGATCCAAGAGCACAATGTGGTCTGTTGTCCCGCGCACATCCTGGGGCAGTATGCATTTCACATAGCCTGCTAAATTCGTATCGATCGCTGTTTGTAACACGCAGGAAATTATCGTTCCTTGGGTAATCATGAAGTCCGGGTGCGGCAGGAGTGTCGCCTGATTAGGCTGCAGCAGAGTTGGCTTCATGCGCATTGAAAGATCATTCTCGGTTGACGCCTGGCTCTTGGGGTTTTCCTTATCTCTTTCGTGCTCGCCGCGAATGCCCGCCTGCTGAACCGGCTTGCCGGCGCCCTGATCACCGCCGCTATAGGCAAAAATCGGCGTTTCTTCAGGCGGCGGGCCGTGGGGTTCCGGCTGGCTCGGTGCTGGTGCGGGCACTGCCGACTGCTGAGCCGGCGGTGCTGCTGGTGGACCAGGAACGACATCAATCGGCGCAGGGTTAAAAGGGTTGGTGTTGGTGGCGATTACGGTTTGTGGTGGAGAGACCTCGTGATCCTTCTTGGAAGGTCCGCCGAGCCAGATGAGGCTTAAGGATAGCGCAAGAATGAGGCCTGCAACGATTAGCTTTTGCGATCTTGGAAGACGTCGGCGATGCGCGCCAGAGACCAAGGATCCAGTTGCATCTACATCGTGCACCGATTGTGGTTTGACGTCCTCCATCAGCTTGCTCCCCTTAGAACGCGCCTGACGTCGGGTCTTACTGTCCCGGTATCTGGCTTTCGTCCAACGGGATTGTATGCGGTATTCCAGATGCACAAAACTGTGCTGCCGTCCCTCAGACGCCATTCACGAGAGACCACAGACACCTCGAGATAGTCCCCTTTGACCGAATAGTTCGCGGTTGCTTCCTTGCCATCTGGATTGATCGTGTAGATCGAGGGTATGCGCACGTTGCCCGGGAAGCGGAACACCGTGGTAAATCCATTATCAAATACCTCTATCGGTAACAGTGAACGGTCCCCCTGAGCCACATAGTGCCAATTGTCGCTGGCAGGATCGGCGGCCGGCCGCTTCAATACTTCCAGAGTTCTCTGTTGATACTCTACTTCTGCTCGGCGTCGACGGGTGGCGGCCTTTTGTTCTGCTTCCTTGCGGCGAGCAGCAGCCTCATCGTCCGGATAACTGAACTGTACGCTGTAGTAGAGATCCGGCTGCTCCTGATCGAGACGCGACATGGCCTTGGTCGAGATACTAAAAACGTAGCGTCGCATACCCGCATCGCTCGCAGTCAACACGATGACTGGTTGGGACGGGAGGATCTGGCTAGCCTTGAAGAAGAGATAATTGCCGCGCGGAAGCGCCGCGAGGTCCTTACTATTGGACACGGCGACCGCAGTCACAGTCTCACTGGATCCGAACCTAATAACCAATGTCGCTCCGACAGCGGTCGAAAGGCGCACCACCTGATTGGGGTCATAGGCGAGCGAGCGCATGCGCGGATCTAATTTACCAGCCGTCGGCGTGTCCTCCGCACGTACGCCAACTGCAAAGAAAAGTAACCAGGCCAGCGTCATAAAGCATTTCTTCGTCATTGTTCGCTGCGCCCCGCATTCGAAACGGTGTCTTCCGACGTACCGTAGGAGCTAACAACTAAGCCCCCGGGGTTGGTCAATCTCAATCGACCTGGCAGGCTATTCACCCTTTCATAGCGAACTGTCGCCGTCCAAGTCGTCACGACAGGTCTCTGCCCTTCCAGGATGAAAGAGCGTTTGTAGCGAATCTGTTGCACACCCGGCGCGATGTCATTTGAGGCGATGTGCTCAGCCTCTACCCGACCGCGCTTGCCAATTATAACTTGCGGTGACTGTGGATTCGGGTAATTGAAGAACTGCTGATACTCTTGCCGCACGATCGGCGCGCTGAAATTCGATACGAGATCATAGGCGTATTGAGCCGTGTCGGCCGTATAGCTTTCGCGCAGACGGACATATTCCCAGAGTGCAGCATTAACAACGGCCTTCTCCTGGGTTGCTGGCAGTCGAGAGACTGACACCTCGCTGTCGACGGTCCCATCCGGCCGTATCCAAAGATACACTGGAACAAGCTTGCTCAACGGCATCATGGTGGCGATCGTGAAGGCCTGCGCAACATTCCCCAATACAGCAACTGCGGCAATGGCGCCCGCGATCTTGGAAAGACGCCCCGCCGATCTCGCGCGCGCGATTTGAAAGGCTTCCACTTCCTTATAGTGATCCGCCAACGCTTCTCTGTTCACCAACAACGCGTATTCATGGCCTTTCATTAAGTGCTTCCGCATTTCTAAGCTGAAGATCGGATTGAGTGGGTTGCCATCGATCCACGTTCAACGGGAACACCGGCCCCTCGCAGCTCGCTAGCCTCTCGGTTGACTGGCAGGCGCCTAAGGCGAGGGTCAGCAATAAGAGACAATATTTCACCGGCTCTCTCCATCCCGTATCTTTTAGAGTGATCCTAGCGACGCACAATTTGGACGACTTGGCGATTGAGGCTTCTAGGCGCCTGGGTCATGCCGCTCCAATATGCGCCTCCAATATTGCCGGCGATCGCTGGTAGCGCGACAATTAACGCATCACCGGTCAGAAACAACATGTCGAGCTCGTACAAGCCGATGATCTTGGCCGCAGTCGTGCCAGCGAATTTGATTACGCCGAGTATCGCCAAAACACAGGCCGCTTCTGTCGCGACGACGATCGTCGCCACGATATTCAGCAAGAGCAGAAGTATCCCGTAGGTAAGGAGTTGTCCGACCCATTTCGCAGCGCTCTCTCGCGTGCGATCAAAGAGATATCCGACAAGGATCACCGGGCCGATCGCCAACAGCACTTTCGTCAGGATCGCGGTCCCATCGTAAATCGCGAACGCCGTCCAAAGCGTGCCGTACAAGACCCACTGAGCACCTTCAAGGGCAAGGATGTCTTGGCCGTTCATCGGCCCTATCTCGGACGCGACCCGCTGAAACGTCGCTTGAGCTGCGGCAAATATGAAGTCAAGTTTCATGGGAACATTAATCACCCCTGGACCACTGCCGCTGACCCCATGGACAAACTGTGGGATTGTGTCCTCGAATACCGAAACCACGTAATCATGATAGTTCGCCTGCCCAACGACGAGTGCAACGACGATTGATACCGTCATCACTTTCGTTATCCCAGCCCGAGCATCAATTGCACCACGCATCACCAGAATGCCCTGGACCATGATCCAAAGCGTGACACAGGTCACCAGAGGCGCACTAACTGCGCTCTGGATCTTCTCAAGGATAGTGCGCAATCCGACAGAAAAGGCGACATCGAAGATTTCATGTATCGCCGAAAATGGCGCGGGTATCCTGAGAGTCATTTGTTCTCCCTCTTGAGCACGCCTCTTCTTCGCCGGGCGTGGCGGCCACTTGTAGCGCTGCAGCACTTAGGGGCGGAATAGATCGGCGGTCGCCTGGTGCTCTCTTCGCTGGGCCACAGCCTCTTCTGCCTGATGGAGGCCTGCCTGTGCAACGGTCATCGTTAGCAAACTGGTCGCTTGGGCGTTCTGGATGACCGCATCGTGGATCTGCTTGAGAACGAGCCCGTTTGTAACCGTCGCATGCATAATGTTCCCTGAACGCGACAGCTGATTTGGCGTATTGGCATTCTCTGCCAGGCGATGATCCAACGCATTCAGATTGTTGGCAGCAAGACCCGCAGCATTAGCAGACCCTACAATCTGATCATGTAGCAGTGTCGCTTCCGCATCGCTGCCCTTCACCGTGCGACTCGCATCTGATACGATCTCATTCGCAGTGCCCGCGGTTGGTCGCTGCCCAGCAAACATCTGCCTTTCGAGCTGATTGCTGGCTGGGTACTGGTTTGGCTGATTAAGTGAGCCTAATAGGCCGGACACGCCAAATGACGTAGTCAGCATCGATACCATTGCAATTGTCTGTTCCAGGTTCGCTGCAGTGCTGGCTGCCACTGCGATTGTCTTTTCCAAGTTCGCCGCAGTATTGACTGCAGTTGCAGCCGTTTGGGCTTCCACCAAGACATCGCTAACCACGAACTGCGCTCGGGCCGGCCCCGATCCAATGACACAAATCGCCACTACTACTGCCTTGAGTTGAGTACGTTTCATTTGATTTCCTTGTCAATCTTGCGCTTCGTGGTAACGGACCATGAACTTGTCGAGCCACGCAGACGGCTCTTCTCCGTATGTTTCGCGCAGCTGATCGGCAAAGCGCACCGTATTGGCGCGGCCAGACAGCACCGCAACATACTCGTGCATCTCACGAAGATCGAATTCGCAGATCACGCTCCCGCTCTCGCGCTTGAGCAGAAATTTCCGCCTGCCAATCGTCATATCCTCGCGGATCGCGCGAAATTCCTGCTCGGTACATTTCAGGCCTTCGATATAAGCCGACCGCTCAGCCGTCGGGGATGGATAAAGGATTTTCGTCTTACATTGTGCCACGAGGCTGGCACCTAGGCTCGATTCCAGAACATGCTCGGGCTGCTGCGTTGCTAGTATCAACATCCCATTGTTCTTGCGAATGGTGAGCAAGAATTTGTCGACGATCGCCGAGAACCGTGGGTTCAGCAGATAGGCGCGAAATTCATCGCAACTCATGACGAAGCGACGTCCGTCGACTACAGCTCCGACTCGATGCAGTAGATATGTTGCGGCGGGTGCGCAGACCTCCTCGTACTCAAGGATATGCGTCATATCGATGCCCGTTATGAACGAATCGAGCTTTACTTCGTCACGCTCTCCATCGAATGCCCAGCCGAGTGCATTACCTTGGCACCAACGCTGCAGCCGCGCTCCAGCACCTTCGGACGGGCCATGCAACAGGAATTCGCGCAAGCCCGCGAGGGACCGCATATGTGGCTCGAACGAAAGCTGCCGACGAATACCGCGCTCTAGCCGCCGGTCCTCTTCCGGTGAAATGCCTCCACGTCCATCGCTTTCAATCAGCGCCACGACCCATTCGCGGAGAAAATCCCGCGAGGCTGCTGTATTGTCCAGCCCGCGGAGCGGCGCCAAGCCACTGGCCACGCCTCTTCGTAGCGTCAGGTATGTCCCTCCAGTGGCCCGTACCATCAACTCCCCACCACGGTCCTTATCGAAGAAGACGATCGCGCCGCTGCGGTCAGCCATGCTCTGCTCGAACATTGCAAGTATGAACGCCATAAGCGTCGTTTTGCCCCTGCCGATGGGCCCAAATATCGCCGTCATGCCGACGTCATTCTCATGCGGAACATAATCGAATGCGGTCCCACCGTTGCTGCGAAAGCGCGCAACTGCGTTACCCCAGTGACCGCTCATCTTGCCACTGGGAAAGTTCTCGAACGAGACCAACCCGGCGAAATTCCTTGAGGTGATCGCCCCCGGACGCGTGCGCCACTTGTTGTTGCCTGGAAGTTGCGACCAATAAGCAGCTTCCATGCCAATGCCTTCTTGGACTACGACGGCCCCTGCGTCCATCAATCGCGTGCGGGCGCGCGCACCGCGATCCGCGAGGCTGTTAAGATTGTTGGCGTAGACACAGAGGCTCAAATGATGCGAGCCCATGACAAATTCGTTGCTTGCCAGTGCATCCTCTGCCTCGGCTAGTTCCCCTATCTGGGTGATGGCCTTGTCACCGGCACTTGTCATCTGGCTGGATTTAAGGCTGAGCTTCGCATGAGCCTGCGCACGAGTAAGAAAGGAGAAGCTTTGGCTCAAGACGAGCGGAAAATCGGCAGACAATAGGGTGTTGAGCATGCCAGGCCTCGTCTTGGCCGGGTATTCGCGAAATGAAAACATCGCGCCGACGTAACTCACTTGTGGCGTTTGAATCTCTAGCGCCCGCTTGCCGCAAATGACTCGGTCAGTATAGATCGACGCTCCCAACGAGCCGCTAACAAGCGGTACTGGCGTGAAACGGCACGTCACCACCAGTCGGAGTGCTTCCCCGATCTCCGTGAAAAGCACATCATTCTTCTCGCGAAAGCCGAGGCGACGAAGACCATATGCCTCGAGCGCATCCGCCACAACTCGCCAGATGTCTTCCAGATTCCGGATCTGCTCCGCGAAATCCGGCTCTTGTCGTTTGAACAAATTGGCGAATCTGCCTCGGACGTTGCCGAGCGCGGTGCGGGGAAAGACGATCAGGGTAAGGAAGTGGTCGTTGCTGAAGAGCTTACCGGACAGCACACGCTGCTCATAGGCTTCGCTCAGGCTGGCCGCGAAAGCGCTACGAAACTGCCGCGCCGGCGGCGCCGGGACATCGTTGTGGCGCACGAGATGGGCATATATTGAGACATTATCGTCCGCGATGTTGCGGAAGAGCGTGTTGAATGCGCGGCAGCGCGCATTCCGCATCTCAGCGTCTTCCAGCTCAAACGCCACGCCACGGATATGTGCCATACTCATGATCGATCCGTCTTCTAGCAAGACAACGTGCTCACTTAGGTGTCCCACGTAGGGTAAATAGATCTCTCCAGATCTCTCGGACATGCCACTTGTGCCGAGCATCACACCATTCCTCTTCCCCGCTTCGGCACGGCAATCGGGTTTGGGGTGACGCTCGCGCCACCCCAACGAGCTCCGTCAACGCTTCTGCCGGCGGTCTGAAGAAAGAGGAGAACAACACTTGCGGCGTTATAGTCACGCTCCACCGTCAGCCGCGCCCCGTACCACAGTGGTACGAGAACCACTTCGTAGAGCGGGTTCTGGACGATAACGACAAGTAGGCCGGCTAGCATCATGAACAATCCCGCCAGAGTTAGTGGTACTCCGAGAAACAAAGCGGGCCGCGTTGCCGCCACATACAGCGTCGTTTCTTCCAGATGGGCACTCATCAGCCGTTCCCTATGAGGGCTCGCGCAAGAAAACTCGCTCCAAACATAATCACAACCCCTCCGACGACACCGGCAACGAGACCGAGCGATGCTCGGCCGAACATCCACGACACACCGATAGCCACAATGCCAAGCATTGCGAGCGACTTGCCGAACGGGCCAAGGATAAACTGGCATATGTTGTTGAGCATTGCAGCCGGATCGGCACCTTCAGCCGAGGCCGGCTCGATGGATAACACCATCCAGCCGACCGCCCCAATAGCGGCGGGCGCGTACCGGGCCGCCATTCGTAAGTACGCACGGCCATTGTCACAACAGGAATTCATGCAGTCCTCCATCATTCAGCCGGTTATGAATTGATCGTCGTCCCGAGTTGCCATTTGGCGCCTCGTGCAAAGCAAGTCCTATCGACAGCATTCCAGTGCTCCACTCCAGTCGGACCGGTGATGATCACGGCGCTCGTAACGACTTTCGATGTTGACCTTTTTTGCGTGTCGTTGGCGCGTCAGATGTCTTGCTCGCCGAACGATCATGACGCTCATACGAGCCCCACACGTTCCATGTTTCTTCCGGGATCGGAGTTTCAGCCGCTTCCTTCACCTCGACGAGCGACGGCACCATCTGTCGGGCGGCTAACTCGACCTTTCGCACATATCCATTCGTAAAGCCGCGGGTCGGATGACCGGTATTGTAGGCCGAGATCGCCCGCCGAAGCGCCAGTTGCTCTGCCGCGGTGGTCTTACCGCCGGCGTAGCGCTCCTCGAGCAAGTGCGCGGCCGCTGACAATGAGGTGCACGGCTGAAAGGCCTTGTCGGGCGTCAGACCCAGCATGGAAAAGTTTTTCGAATTGATCTGCACAAGCCCAACGTCGACTGAATGTCGTGCTTCAAGGCGCTTCTTAACGCTTTGACTCGCTTGCGCTTGATCGTTCCAGTGAAGGCTCTCGCCGGTGGTGTTGTCATATGCCGCAAGCGGATCGAAGTCACTTTCGACGTTGGCGATCGCCGCAAGCGTTGATGGGGCGACTGACGGAGCGCATTCGCGGGCGAGCTGATCGACTTCACGGACAGAGAGTGGCGCCGCCTCTGTCGACAGGCACATGAAGGTTAGTAAGACGATCGACAGCTGTCCTGTTGCCTTCGACATTCCCTATCTCCCCAATGCGCAATCATTTCCCGCTCGGTCGGAATGAGGCGCTGTCATCTGACACCTGCGCTTATCGGCCGAGACTGTTAACCTATGATTTTAGAGTTGCTCTCTTTGATTTCATCTGAAACAAAAGCCATCTTCATCGCGTCGGTGAGGGTTGAAGCGCGAAAGACGATCGAGTGGAGGCGCCTAATCAATCTCCGCGTCCAACCGCGCTAGCAGGCCATCGTGGAGATCAAATGGTATGCGTTGAGGTGAACGATCGACGTCTTCCAAAAGATACTTCTTCGCCGGAGCGATACGCTACGGGCGGTCGCCGTAGGGCGAAAAAATTGGACCTTCGCCGGGTCCGACGAGGGCGGCCGGCGTGCGGCCGTCATCTACAGCCTCATCGCCACCTGCCTATGCCGAGCGCGGCATAGGGCTGTTTGATCGGGATAGGGGGACGTCTCGCGACGCCACCCACCGGGTCACCGGAGGCGGTCGCCCGCCCCCGGTTCCTACAGAACGTGGCGTGCGGATTTCCCGCACCGACGCTCTTCGACAGTTGGTTCACAGCACTGCAAGCGCCTGCAGCTCCCGATAAGGGAGGCGCAGCTTAGGCTTCAGCAACGGTGTCCGTTCTTTGACTTGGTTGAAGGCGTCCCAAGTGAGGCGTCGGCCTGCCCAGCTGCGGCTGCGCAGCATTCCGCGCCAGTAACGCTCCACTGCCCGATAAACTTTTACGAGGCTCCGGAGATTTCCGGCGACGCCGTAATAGCCATAGTGGCCGCGCAGGACGACGTTGATTTCATCGGCCTGGTCACTGATCTTGTAATGCCGTATTCGCCGCATCAGCTCCTGCAGAGACATAAGGCTGCGCTTTAGCCGAGATTTCTCGGTACGCATCCCAACCTTGAAGTTGCCTCTTTGGTTTCGCGTGCAATAGAGCGTCAGACCCAGAAAGTAGATTGTTTCCGGGCGGTTTCTGCCGCGTTTGCCCGCGTGTCTTTGCGCGAACCGACCAAACTCGACCAACTTGGTCTTGGTCGGCTCTAGAGTGAGACCGAACTTCCCCAACCGGAGTTGCAGGGCCTCCTGTACGCGGATGGCGTCCGATCGATATTGGAAGCAGATCACAAAGTCGTCGATATAGCGCACCAGCCGGGCTTCGCCCCGCAACCGGCCCTTCACCACGCGTTCGAACCAGAGGTCGAGAACGTAATGAAGGTAGAGGTTGCTCAAAAGCACACTGATCGATCCGCCTTGTGGCGTTCCTTGTTCGCTCGGATACACCGCTCCGTCTTCCAAGACACCCGCTTTCAACCAGCGCCGGATCAAGCTGATCAGGCGCGGATCTCCTCGTCACCGCGCGCCGGTGCTTCACCCCACTCCTTCGGTTCCAAGGCCAGCGCTTGCTGGTTGTTCTGCCGCTTTCTATTCACGAGATACCAGTCCTACTTGCTTCTCTCGATCGTTCGGGCCTTCGGCCAAGGGGTCCGGAAACTCTCCCGCCAACATCTTATCCTTACTGAGCAGGCCGGCATCCTCGAGCGCTTCCATGTCCCGAAGATCGCGCAGCATTTCCAAGCCGAAGTGCGACAGGAACGCCTTGGTCGTCACATAGGTGTAGGGCGCGCCGGGTTGCGGGCTGCGCGGGCCGCTCGCGATGAACCCTAATCCGCGCAGACGGCCGATGGTATCGCGGCTGACCTCCTTGCCGAAGAAGCCTGACAATTCGCCGCGGGTGATCGGCTGGTAATAGGCGATGCAGGCGAGGATCAGCGCTTCGGCCTGCGACAACGCCCTGCCGTCACTGCCGGCGCCGATCGCCGAGCGGATCGCCTCGGCGAAGTTTTTCCGGGTGCGATGCTGCCAGCCACCGGCGATGGAGACGAGCTCGTAAGGCCGGCCGCGCAGCTCCTCACGGAGGTCGTCTATCAGAAGGTCGATGCTGCAATCGCGGCCGACCACGCGAGCGAGCGCCTCGCGCGTCACCGGCTCGGGCGAGGCGAAGATCACGGCCTCGACCCGACCCATCCATTCGCGCCAGCGCAGATCCGCTGGCAGGTCCGCCAGCTCGGTATCGAGACCCTCTTTCGGCCGCGCGCGCCGCCCCATCTCAGAGCCCGTACAATCGGAATGTCGGCCGGCCGGTCAGCTCGCGCACAGCGCCGAGCGAGACCAGCCGCTCGAACAGCCGCCGCGTGCTGCGATCGCTCGCCGTCTTGCCGGCGCCGGCGGGCTGGGCATCTTCCACCATCAGGATCCCCACCATGACGCCGGCGTCCTTGCCGCGCAATTTGGGCACAACCGTCAGCAGGCGTGTCGCCCGCCGTGCAAGATCACTGTAGAGGTCGATCGCGGCGACGGCGGCGTTCGTGTAGGCCGCACAGAGTGCGCTCATGAAGGCAGTCTCGCCCTCGAGATGCTGTGGCGCCTTGCGCAGCGCGCCGCGCGTCAGATGGGCCGCAATCAGCGGCATCGGTGCCGGCCAGCGGAGCTGATGGGCGAGGACCGCGTCCGCCAGCCACAGCGGCAGCGCCTCCTCGTTCGGGAGCACGCGCCTGCTCGCGGCGATGATCTCCGCGGCGGCGAGCACCGGCACGGCGTGCTCCCGCATCGTATGCCGGCTTGCGAGTTCGACGATCTCGCTCGGCAGCGAGCCCAGCGGATGGCCGAGCGTGGTCGCAAGGCCAAAAATCCATCCCTCCACGTCGCTGGAGGAGGCCCGTTCGCCGAGCTTGCGCCAGGCGGCGAGAATACGGCCGCCGGGGCCGGGGTCATCCTTGTCGCGGCGCAAATACCAGTGGTCGCGCAGCATCGCCTCGTCCTCCGTGCGCCCACCCCGGCGCGCGAGCGTGGCCGCGCAGGTGAGCGCGAGACGCTGGCGCCACAAGCTGCCGAGCGGGTGCTCGTCGCGGGCAATCGGATGCAGCGCCGCGAGCGCCGCGCCGGCATAAAACACCGCTTCCGTGACGATGTCGGGCGGTGCGCGACGCAGCCAGGCCGGCACCGGCGCGAAGGTTGGCGGGGGGTCGTAAGGAATGCTCGATATCGCCGCCCAGACCCCGGACAATCGCGCTCCGGACGCCTCCGCACCGCCGGACAGCCCGCCTCCTGGCGTCGATCTTTCCGCGGCGGAGGCCTCAGTCGCGACCCGCGGCGGCCTCCCCGCCCCGCTTCCGGCCGCCAGCCTGCCGGCGCATCTCGCGCGCCTGGCCGAGCGCGCCCCCCCCCCGCGGCTATGTCGACGCCGCGAGCTCGGCCAACACCCGCCGGGCCTATGCGTCGGACTGGAAGCACTTTTCCGCCTGGTGCCGGCGCCGGGGCCTCGAGGTCCTGCCGCCGTCGGCGCAAACCGTCGGCCTCTACATCACCGCCTGCGCCTCCGGCGCGGCGACCGCCGATCGCCAGGCGAATGCGGTCGCGACGATCGAGCGGCGGCTTTCGGCGCTCGCCTGGAATTATGCCCAGCGCGGGACGCCGCTCGACCGAGCGGATCGGCATATCGCGACCGTGCTGGCCGGCATCCGCAACACCCACGCCGCCCCGCCCCGCCAGAAGGAAGCGGTGCTGCCGGAGGACGTCATCGCCATGCTTGAGACGCTCGACCGTGGCACGCTGCGGGGCTTACGCGATCGCGCCATGCTGCTGATCGGCTTTGCCGGCGGCCTGCGGCGCTCGGAGATCGTCGGGCTGGATTGTGGCCGTGACCAGACCGAGGATTCTTCCGGCTGGGTCGAGATCCTCGACCAGGGCCTGGTTGTCACCCTGCGCGGCAAGACCGGCTGGCGCGAGCTCGAGATCGGCCGCGGCTCGTCGGATGCGACCTGCCCGGTCGTCGCCCTGCAGATCTGGCTGAAGCCGGCGCGGATCGGCCACGGCCCGCTGTTCCGGCGCGTGAGAGGCCAGGGCAAGGAGGTCGGACCCGATCGGCTCAGCGATCAGCAGGTCGCGCGGCTGGTCAAACGCGCGGCCCTGGCCGCCGGCGTCCGGGCCGATCTGCCGGAGGGCGAGCGGGAGACGAAGTTCGCCGGGCATTCGCTGCGCGCCGGCCTCGCCTCCTCGGCCGAGGTCGACGAGCGCTACGTCCAGAAGCAGCTCGGCCATGCCAGCGCCGAGATGACCCGCAAGTACCAACGCCGGCGCGACCGTTTTCGGGTCAATCTCACCAAAGCCGCGGGGCTCTGAAGCCAAAAGCGCCCCTCCCCCGCGCGAGCCAGGAACGTTGAGGGATGTGGCGCCGAGACCCCTCAGCCGTCCGGTGCGATCAGGTTTAATGACGGAAGATAGGTGCGGTAGCGGCCGACGTCGCGGGTCAGCAGCGGCAGACCGGCAACGGCGGCATGGGCGCCAATGAAGAAGTCGGGGAGCACGCCAGTCCGCGATCCGCCCGCTTTGCGATACTGCGCAAACACCTTGCCGGCCAGAAACAGCCCCTCGCGGGGAATCGGTGCGATGTCGAGACCGGCTTCGTCAATGAAGGCATCCAGACCCTCGATGCGGTTGTACCGGACCGCAAGCTCGGCATAGACGATATCGTTGATCAAGAGCGGTCCCTTGAGGCTCGCCGCCTCAAGCTGGGCCACCGACCAACCCGCCCAATTTGGATCATCGGTGACCAGGTCGAGCAGAACGTTGGTGTCGACGAGCGTCACCCTTCGCCACGCGTCAGCGCCATGATCGCGTCGGTATCAAGCCCTTTGCCGGCATGGCCACGCAGTTTGGCAAAGCGGCTCGCCGGCTGTTTCTTGTCAGCGCGCGCCAGCACCACACTGCCGTCGGCCGCACGCCGGAAATCGACCTTGCTGCCCGGCACGATGCCGAGAAGGTCGCGGACAGACTTCGGGATGGTCACCTGTCCCTTGGCTGTGACTGTCGTGGTCATGGACACAACGATTGTAATACCATATCTTCCAAGAGTATTACCACCAGCGGGGCTTTTCAAGGCCGCGTCGATCGAAATTGTCGCGATCGCAGGACATGCTGTCGGCGGCTTTGAGATCGAACCTTAGATGCCGGGCGGCCGCACCGTTCGCTGCTATCCTCATTGGTCCTCATTGGGACACCCGCGAAATCGAATTGGGACATTCAATAAAACGCCGCCTGCTCGAAATACCTTGCAGGCGGCGCTTATCCAGCCCCGGGAGGGTGATGCAAAATCCCGGCTCTCGTTAGTCTGCACAACCTATGCCAAGGTTTTGTGTCTCGGGGTGAGACGTTTGCGCAGCCGTTCTCTGACGCCGCGCCCTCGCCGCTTACGAATTCAAGCTCTGCCGACACATCAATTCAGGCGAAGCGCGCATGTTGCTCATCACCTCGCCCATCGCCATTCGGAGCTCGTCCTGGGCGTCATTCAGTCCGACATGGCCGGTATAGGCCGCGAGTGCCGCGAATTTCAGCGCGGCTAACATCGCAGCTTCGCTGCCCAGCTCCCGCGAGACGTGCTTGGCCGGATGCGTCTCCAGCACGGAAAAGGCCGACTGGATAATCGTTCGGCCGAGTTCATCGATCAGTTCGTCGAACGCGGCAAGCTCAAGATCATCTTCCAAGCGGCTCGGCCGCGGCACTGGCGGGGCGTTTCGGACGGCCAGCGTCACCTCGCCAACGACCTCGTCGACCAGGCCAACGATCTCGCCGGCACGCGCGTCGAGGGCGTCCCATGGGATGCAGCGTGTCCCGAGGCCTTCCTGGGCACGATGCTCCGCCGGCATTCGTGCCGCGATGCGGGCGTTAATCGTGAGACCTGAGCGATCATCGCCAAAGATCGTCATGATCCGCACGCGAGCCGGGCGGTCGCTGAGGCCGCGCAACTCCTCGGCCCGTTTGAGGGCGGCCGCGATCGCGCCGCCGACAGACGTTGCATCTCTGGTCAAGTCGTCCTCTCCCATCTTTTGTTAACCTTAAAATTTGGTAGCCGAGTCGTCCGCAACGACGGAGTCATTTCCCGCCCGTTTTGGATCATTTCGGCCGCTTGGCGAGAAGAGCCCGCAATTCGGCGCTCGGCTGGAGCCCGCCGCTCTCGGTCGGTTTTCCTGGCTCGGACCGGCCAGGGCCCTGGGTGGGCGGTGTGGTTGGCGGGTTCGATCCGTCGAGCTTGGCGCGCAGCAAGGCCATGATCATCGGCCACACGGAGAATTTCCCGTCCTTGGCACGGTCGGTCAGGCTTCGCAGATAGCCGCCGGCGCTATTGATCTGGTCCGCTTTCTGATGGATCGCGGCGAGCGTAATCGCGGCCTGCTGGTCGCCGAGGGCTTCTTGACAAGCCGCTGCGCAGCGCGCGAGTCTCTTCGGCGCTGGATTAAGACCTCGAGAACGAGCCCTTTCTGGTCAACAGCGCGCCAGAGCCAATGTTGTTCGGCCGCGTCGAGATAGCGATTTCGTTCAGATGCCATTTGTCGCCGCGCGCGGAGCGCGCTGGCGGATCCAAAAGGAGAACGCCTTGCCGAATTTGGTTCCCCGCTGGCGCACGGTTTAATAGGTCACGACAATGCCGCGCGCCGCCAGCATTTCCTCGACCATGCGCGAGCTTATGGAAACGGGAAATACATCCAAACGGCATAGCAGATCACTTCCGGTGGGAAACCATGACGGCGAGAAAGAACCCCGGGCGGTTGGCATGCCGCTCGTCTGCCCGCTCGGCCGCTCCAATTCGTTAACTTGACCGTGCCTTCCGCGCCCTCAACCCTCGGCTGCTCCGTCCTTTCAACGCCATGCAGCTGAAACACTACACTCTTCACGTATTCAAACCGATGCGAACAATTGTTTTCGCGGGCGTCTCCTTTCTTTGAGGTCAGCGACGACTCCTCATCTTGCCCCCGGAGTAGCGGAAAGGGCCGTCACACCCCAGCACGAGAGCCCGGTGCGGCTGGCCCGCACGCGTTTGGCCCTTTACACCGCATTCTGGTGCTCCAGGCCGGGAAGCCCAATCATTGTGGGGCGCTAAGCACGGCGCCGCAGACACTTACCGAAGCGATCGGCGACGGGATCTCGAACACAAATGCGCAAAACTGCTTCATTCACGATCTGAAGCATAGCCGGGTCCTAGGCTATTCGGACCCGGCCATCGCAAGCGCGGCGACAAGCGCCGCGATGCTGTTTTTCAAGCGAAAGGAAGTCGGGGTCTCCACGCTCCCGATCGAATTTCAGTCGGACCCCGTTGTCGATCTGTTCGAGGAGCCCGCGCCGGCTTCGAGTTCATCGAGGATTTCCTCTCGGTGATAACGGTCTGCTTGATGGTGTCACCACAGCGACGCTCTGGCGCGAGACACTCAGGTAACTACATCCTGAGGCGCGCGAACTGCATCGACGCGTGCTCCGCCTCGGGAAGGGAGTAGCATGGGGCGATGCTCAGCAACGACTTACAGAACGCAGGCGTGAGCTTGCCGCGGTGGATCACGACGTTCTTGTGCCCCGTGGCGGCTCGAGCGCTCTGCCATTGCCGATTGTAGCCGCGCTGTTCATTGGACTTCACGTGGCAAGCGGCGAAGTCGGCGCCGCCCAGCGTGGCCAACTGCCAGGCATGTACCGGCAGCTTGGTATGGATGTGCACCCACATCGGACTTGGCATCCTACCACTGCGCAACGCCTTGGGCTGCAGCTTGATCTCGAACAGCGTCGTTGGCTCGATGTTCAAGGCGTGGGGTGGATCCACAGACGCAAGTTCTTCGGCCGCCCGCAACTGTTCAAGGTACGTCTGCGACGGAAACGCGTAGGTCTTCATGCAATCGATCGTGATCGCCGCCTTTCGCGCGTTCAATGAGTTTGCCTGTCCCTGAACCTCGGACAACATCGCCTTAAGCCGGACTAATTTTTCGTGCACTTCAGTCACTTGCGCAGGCGTGAGTAGGCGACGGCGCTCCTCCAGCGCGGCTACACAGGTCTTAATCTCGGCGGCCTGCGTCTGCAGGCGCTTAAGGACGAGATCCACGACGTGGTCGGCGTCCTCAGGCTTCATCTGGCGCGCTTGCGAGACGGCGCTTTGCTGAGCCGGCAGATCGAACTGCAGCAGCTCGTCCAATCGCTTGAGTAATCCCGTCAGTGCGTTCATGGAGGGCGGAGCCTGCCACATCGCCAGGTGCCCGGTCGCCGATGATGACGCCCTCGCGCGTGCCTCCTCTGCACTCGCGAGCTTCTTTGTACCCAGATCCGAGAGTACGATAACCTTGGCAGTCGGGGCTGAGGCAGCATTGGGCCTAGCGAGCTGCGGCTCGCGCAGCCCGGCCGTTGAACTCCTCTCGCCTCCGGCCGGTGCGCGCTTGCCTTTCCCCTTCCTGCGCGCCGCGTGGCTCTCAGCCGCTAAGTCGGTCTTTCCCGATATCGCAGGCTGGGCAGGCGGTTCAATCAGGACCGGGCTCTTTGGCTGCGCTGCCAAAAGTCGCGTGACTTGGTTCGCGGCGACCCATGCACCTTCCACGATCTGGTCCAACTGTTCCAATGGAAGGTCGGCATCCGTTCCAGCATCCCTTAGGCTGGCAACGATGCGTTCCACCCCTGAGGCAAATTCCGAATGCCGTTCCATGACTCCTTCCAGAACGGTGCAGTGCTCCGCGTCGAGTGGCTCTCCGTGCTTGTTCAGAACGGCGTCGTACGTCGAGAAGAATGCCGGAAGAGCATCATCGACATAGGTCCCGAGCAGACGCACCTGCCCGTTCTCATCCATGAGGGCGTCCCTGACGGCTGGTTCAAACCTGCTCGCCTTAGACTCAATCCGAAGTTTCGCGAGCGCAATCCGCGATTCCAGACACATGCACGCCGTATAAAGTGCCCAGCCGGTTTGCACGCGTAGTGTGGCCTCTTCGAGTTTCCGCATCTCGGGCGTCGTGCTTGGCAAGTTGGCAGTGGCCTCCCAGGCGGACCGCATTCGTTCCTTGCACAACATCTTCTTTCCCCACCACTCGATGCAAGGCGCGAGGTGCTTCGCCAAACTGGAAGCCACTCGGCTCAGCTGGTCGGGGGTAGCGTTGGATTTGAGCATCCCCTCGAACAGGTCTACCATACGTTGCTTGCCGTCTAGCAAGGCGTCGGAACCCTCTGCAGCCTTTGCGTCGCATTCGCCGCTCGCTTCGAGCACGAGATCGCGGTAATGACGGGCCTTATCGTCGGACAAAATGCTCGGCGCCACGGCCGGGCGCAGGCTCGCGTAGTAGTCCAGAACTGCCGAGCCTGCTTCGGCGAACCGCTCGGTCAGCTCTTGCACCTCCTCCAAGTTCCGGGCACGGGTGCCCGCATGAGCGCATGCGTCAAGTTCCTCACGCAGGCGGCGCATGTGTCGCTTTGCTGTGTTGATTTCTTCCTCTGACGAGGAAATGGGGACTGCCACACCGGAAGTTGGCGGCTGGCTGGCGACCGGCGCCGTTTCTCCACCCTCCGACACTGAGGGAAAGCCGCGCCGCCGCGCAGTGGCTCCACGTGGCGCAGCGGCTGCACGTGGCGCAGCGCCTAAGATTCGATCTGGGCCAACGGACGGACCGGAAGACCTGTCGCCAAAGGCATCGCCGGCACCGCGCGCCATGCTAGCGGAGGACGTCCCTCTATCTTGGGGCCCAGAGCGCATCCGCTCCACGACGGAATCGAACGATTGACTGCCTCCCCCAGGGGCTAGACTTGAGTGCGAGCGTGAACTGCTCGATCCGGCTCCAGCATCTCCAGTGCGCGATCTTCCAGATCGGCCAATGCCCGTCATATTCCATCTCCAATCAAGTCGAGAATGCGCAGCCTGTCTGGATAGACAGGCTGGCTGACGAGTAGCTGACGAAGGGCGTTTTTCCGGTTGCACAGGAAACCCACATCGCCGTGGATCGTGATCGAGTAGCTCGGCCATTTGGCTTTGCCCCTCACAGATCCGGGCAGACGGCTTTGGCTAGTAGGCCGGCGGAATCTCACCGCCGGCCGCTCATGGATCCTAGCGTGAGACTCTCGCGTCACTGGGCTCCCATCAGGCGAACGAGCCGCGTATGCCGATCTTCCATTGTGCGAACAACCCGGGACGTTCGCGAGATAGTCGTTCGAGAACGCGGCCGGTCTTGGCCTTGCGACCCATAAAGCGTTTGAACTTCCGCATCATCCAAGCCTCGATTGTCTGATTGACGTATCGAAGGATTGACCCAGAGGCGCTCGCCTGAATCGACCGTAATACACAATCCCCGCCCGCAGGAGGGGATTGAGCTGCCGAGCGATGTCAGCCATTGACACATGGGTCCGTTTTCGGAGGTTCAAATCCCGGATTGCCGCCCGCATAACCTTCAGCGCCGAAGCGCTGAGCCGAGGCAGAAAACTGCAAAATGCCGAGGCGTTTTGTGAGTTCTTTGCCCGTCGCGGCCGGAAGCAGTAGCCGAGGAAGTCAAACTTGACGTTCGAAACCGGGCATCTGTCACGCGCGAGGAGCACGATCCGCGCGAGCGCTTCCTTCAAGTTCACTACTGAGATGGCCCTGCAATAGCGAAATACCAGTCAGTTCCAGCCCGCTTTCATCATTCCGAATCGTCTTGTCCCACAGCCAATCTTCGAACAGTGCGCTCCAGGTAATACGAGGGATCATCGTCAGACGAATCCGTCTCGCAGCTCTCTTGACTATCGCTATCCTCGACTTTGGAAAGATACTTTGTAGGCCTGTCTACTCGGTGCCACTGGTCGTTCTCGTTCTTCGTCCACACTTTGGGATGCTGTTGAGGATCAAGCACCCAGTTATTGCGACCCACGTGAACAAAACCCCTTTCCGCTAGACGGGGTTTCATACCTCCTACGCCAGGACGTGATAAGACCAACGGATGATCGCCGTCCATTCGCAGTTCATGCTCCAGCAGGATATCGCCCGCGTTCTCGACGAGCGGATGAGTAACGCGTAGATCTACCACGGACGTGATATCGTTACGCCCGAACTGTTGGCGAAAATGGTCTCCCTTGATCCGGACCGAGCCTCCGGCTCCTAAAAGCCCTACAGTTTCGTCACCCAACCTGATAGCTGAAAAATCGCGCGGGCTTATCCGGATCACCGTAAGTACTGGAATAGCCTCCACCGACAGTTGCAGCCCGCTCGGCTTTCTCCGAACAAAATCCGAGTACTCCTGCGGGTTACTGACGATGTGCATGATGTCACTGGACAAGAATCTCTTCAGTTTGCGCATGAAAGATTCTCGGTCGACGATCTTGATAATGGGCGGATTGGAACGCAAGGAGTATGGCGACGCGCCCGCCGACGACGACCCACCTCGCTCCAGGCCGGCAACCGCTTCCGCAAAACGGATCCACCGATTCTGCCATACATCAGATCGCTCCCGCATTGGCAAAGTGCACGCGATTGAGCTCGTGCGCGGCAAGCTTTGCCAGGAGGATATATAACTTAGCTGACCACAACGTGACCAAAGCAGCTGTCCGCACTCCAATGCGCCTGCCAAGCACTCTGCGGAAGACTTATTGGCCGTCAAGCTCTCTAGGATCGGGGCGCTTCGGCTCAGACGGGACAACTTGCAGACGCGCGGTCATGCACCATGCGATTTCCTGAGCAAGTCGCCCACCGATTCCGAGATGCTGCACATTCTGATCAGACGTAGAATGTCGATCACAACAACATTTTTCCCACGTCCGGATGGAGCAGAACCGACATTGCTGGGCGAGTGACCATGACTGGGTTTGCTAGTCCAGAAGAGTCGGTGCCCAATGTGAGCCTTGCAGGAAGACGCCGTCATGCAAATCACCAAAATCATCGCTCACCCCACCAGAGCTGCCAGCGACAGATTGCGTTCGGTCATCAGAGCATCAGGTGCGACTACGAGACTGAGACACAGACCTCAGACGTGTTGTCACTATCCAGGGTGTGAATGCAATCTATCCAAAGAATTGATTTCACACTTCATGTGCCGCCGGGTAGTGAAAGCGCCGTGCATCACGCAACATCGTAGGTTTGCTGTCGGCAAAGCTGCGATGAGTACGTGATCATGGACACCGCGATCGGATTGTAGGCACGGTTTTGCCCGGTGCGGCCAAGTTCATGTCATCCCCCGTCTTTGGATTGTCCGGCCGTTGAGCAGTTCTTTCCACAGCGTCTCGGTGATTTTATAAAAGTCAAAAATAGGAAGGCGCGGCAGGACGGCCTCGTTATGGCGTTCTCCAGCTGAGCGTAGCCGCGCTTGGCCATCGCTGTCGCTCCGGTGATCGGAGCACGAAGGAGGCTCACCTTTTTGGCCGAATGAGGAAGTTCGTTGCTCAAGCACGGAACGCCTGCCGGCGTGTGAGGCTTTGCAAATTGAGGGCCGCGATGCAAATCGCATATCATCGCTGCTCGCCCATCAAACCTGCGGCCGTGCGGCTGCGCTCGCCATCGGAAGCATCGATCGTGATGAGGAGATTTAGGTCCAGACCATGGAACGGCATTGTCACTGATCGGCCATGTGAATGCATGGATCCAAACCATCGATTTCACCAATCAATGTGTTCTCGGCAATCATCTCGACTTCACGATGTCGGCGACAACTGCCGGGATTGTTCCGGCGCTGAGCGGGTGCTGCCCGCCTATCGATGCATTTGATTGATTGCCACCTATGTCCCGGTGGCAAGAGCACATTCGACGTCACCAAGATGCATGCGCGCCACGTGAGACAGTGAACAACGCCAGTCGAGCTTACAATGGAATCCCGATCCAGTATGCGATTCGCCAGTACCGCTGCTCTTCGTCTATTCCGGATTCCAACGCTTACGCGGAGGCCGGACTGTTCAATTCCGCTCGGGAGTGGTCATGCTCGAACGTGACGTGGTGGTTGTCTTGGGTGACTTGATAGGAGGTCGTGGAATGCGAACGCTACTCGTTGATCATGAGACGGACCCAGCGCGCGTTGTACAAGATGCGCTCTCCGATTGCGGTTTTGCCGTTGACGTAGCGTGCACCCTGGACGAGGCGGCCGCCGCTTTTTGTTGCGCCAGCTATGACATTCTCTTGCTCGAGTTGGTTCTACCGGATGGAGACGGCTTGGATTGGCTGAAGCAGTTGAGACGTGACGGACATTCGATGCCTGCCGTGATGATGAGTAACTTCAACGAGCTCGGTAGGCGGATAGCGCTATTTAATGGCGGTGCGGACGACTTCCTGCCCAAGCCCGTATCTACTGATGAACTCATCGCACGGATGCGC
Source organism: Bradyrhizobium sp. 141 (assembly GCF_023074055.1). GTDB lineage: Bacteria > Pseudomonadota > Alphaproteobacteria > Rhizobiales > Xanthobacteraceae > Bradyrhizobium. The sequence continues at coordinate 17,382 of NZ_JADPKR010000019.1, read as the reverse complement.
GCTACTCTGCGCCGATCAACGCAAATGACGGCCCCCATCGTTACCTTTGGCAATCTACGATTCGATTCGATCGGTCGGCAAGCATCGGTCAATGGTCGACCGCTGAAGATTGCCCGCCGCGAGGTGTGCATTCTCGAACATCTGCTCAGCCGCGCCGGCCGCACCGTGGCTCGCGCGTCATTGGAAGATAGCCTCTATGCATTTGACGACGAGGTCTCAACCAATGCGCTTGAGGTCGGAATCTATCGTTTGCGCGGTCATTTGAGTCGGTCCGGTGCGACCCTACGGATCAAAACCGCGCGCGGGATCGGCTACGTCCTTGAATTGAAAGGCGCGGCATCGACCGCGTAGTTAATTGAACTTGAAAGAAAAGACCATCTTGAGCATCATTCTTGACAAGCATGCCGGCGTCACTCGAGGATCGATCGCCGCCAACGGCCTTTCGTCCACCTTTCTTCCTTGTCTTTGGCAGCTTTTGTGCGTGGTCATCCTGCTATTCCCGGCTGCGGCCGTAGCTCAGATCAAGCGGGATGATGGAGGTGGGCCGCAGCGTACGGCTGCCGACGGCATTAGCGCAACGCTGACCCTTTCCTCTTCGCTAGGTAAGACGATTCACCTGCCAGCGCCAGCCGCGAGCATCTTTGTCGCAGATCCTACGGTCGCGGACTATCAGGCACCTTCGAACAGGACCATCTTTGTTTTCGGCAAAAAATCCGGGCGGACCACCTTGTTCGCACTGAACGAGGCCGGGGAGGCTCTCGCTGAGCTGCGTGTTGTCGTCACCCAGCCGATCGAGGATCTGCGCGCCACGCTGAAAGCCCAGGTCGGCGACTATCCCATCCAGGTAAGCTACACCCCGCGCGGGGCCATCCTTAGCGGTACGGCGCCCAATGCGGAGATCGTCGATATAGCGATGAAAGTGACCGAGCAGTTTCTTGGGTCTGGTGCGCTCGTCGTCAACAAGATTCAGGTGGCGGGGTCATTGCAGGTGAATCTGAGCGTGCGGGTGGCGGAGGTCTCCCGGAGCGCCATGAAGGAGCTCGGCGTCAACCTCTCCGCTTCCGGTCAAGCTGGCCCTTTCACTCTCGGCTTGGTCAGTGGCAGTGGTGGTGGATACGGCGCGGCGCAGGGCGGCGGTACGGCGAAGATGGGGGTCAACACTGGCCATGTGAACGTCAGCGCTATGCTCGATGCACTGGCTCACGAGCGCCTCGCTTCCGTACTTGCTGAACCGAACCTCACCGCAATGTCAGGCGAATCCGCCAGCTTCCTCGCCGGCGGCGAATTTCCCATTCCGGTGTTGCAGGACAATCGGCAGGTCTCTGTCGAGTTCCGTCACTTCGGCGTCAGCCTGGAGTTTGTGCCGACCGTTCTCAGTAACAATCAGATCAATATCCGCGTGAAGCCTGAAGTCAGCGAACTATCGTCACAAGGTGCTGTCAACATCAACGGCATCTCCGTGCCGGCTCTCTCCACCCGGCGTGCAAACACGGTTGTCGAGCTCGCCAGCGGCCAGAGCTTTGCAATTGGTGGGCTTATCCGGCGCAACTTCAGCACTGAGATCACGACTTTCCCTTGGCTCGGCGACGTTCCGATTCTTGGTGCGCTATTTCGCTCATCGTCATTTCAACAGGAGGAGACGGAACTCGTGATCATCGTCACGCCTTACGTCGTGCGGCCACGATCGAACTCGAAGCAGATGAGTGCGCCCACCGACCGCATCGCTCCGCCCTCAGACCTCGCGCGCAGTCTGACGAACACATTGGCAACGCGCTCGCCTGTTCGCAGTGCTCCCCCGATAAGCGTACCAGGCGCGATAAGGGGCACCGGCCACATCATCGAATGAGGATTCGACCAATGAGATTACGATTCGTGCGTCCCCTCATCTGTCTGACGGCCAGTCTAGGTGGCTGCGCAAGCACCGCGCCGACTTACCTCGAACCGACCGCGCAAGCGATCCTGGTTGAACAGGAGAAGAACGTCTTACTGTTACAGACCCTTGGAGGGCCCGAACGGCAGCGTCTGCGTTATTTCATAGCGAGTACCAGTCGCGGTCGGTATGACGCGCTCCATCTTGATATCGTCGGCTCACGTCGGCTCGGGGCGCAGATAGCAGCTGAGGCCCGCGCAGTGGGCGTCGACGCTCACAACATCCGCCTGTACGGTCCATTCATCGATAGGCGTGATGGCTCTGCCGCCCGAATCGAGGCGATTACGTACGAGGCGCACCCTCCCGTTTGTCCGTCGATTGCGATCGTCGGCCCTTCCGTGAACGACAATTCTTTCGATCCGACGCTTGGCTGCTCGATCCGCAACAACTTGGCGGGCATGGTCAACGATCCGCGCGACTTGATTGACAATCAGGCTGTTGTGCCGAGTGATGGCAATCGCGCGGCCATTCCCGTTGCCACATACAAAGCCTTCGCGACCGGCAATAACAGCAGCTTGGGTATAGCTAACAACAAGCAGCTATCAGATCCCACGTCTGCCGGCACCCAGACCGTGCAGCCGTCTCGATAGCGAGAACATCAGTCATTCGATGCGACCTCATTCACAACACGAACTAGACTTGGCCGGCGGCAAGGAGAGCTTTTGCGACAGCCTCGAAATACTGGACAGGAATGGAATTGCCAAGGCTAGTGTTGCGGATTAGCTCACGGACCAGGACGTGATCATCGACGATACTGAGACGAAGGCGCCTCGCTTCATCAAAGAGCCGTGAAGCCGCCTCGCCATCGCCGCGGCAAACCAGGACCGGGACGCCCGTTTCGCCACGGATGTAGCGTACCCCGACCAGCAGCTCGCGTCCAGTCAAGATCAATGTCGCGCGACGCACGCCGAGTGGAGACTCGCTCGCCTGCTCCCGCCGAAGGCGTCGGTGTTCGCGTTTCACCTCCGGACTGCCTTGCTGCTCCTTGTCCTCGCGCTTCATATCGCTCTTAGTCATGCGCATGCCGCGCAAAAACAACCAGCGCTGGACGAGGAGATCGACCAATCCGCCGATCAGAAATGCACCACTTGCAATCCCGATCAACAGTTTCACTTGAATGAACACGAACTCGAAGCAGCCCGTGCCGCAAACCGGCAGATAGACCAGTGTCTTCCACGCGCCGACAACGACGAGGAGAAAGATCGCGCCGAGGCAGAAGACCTTGAACAAGGTCTTGCCAAGCTCGATGAGGGAACGCAAAGAAGCGATGCGCTTCAGTCCGTTGATGGGATCAATGTTCTCGAATTTCGGCGTCATCGGCTCCGAGGAGAACACTAATCCACCATTGGCCAGGACCGTCGTCAGAATTGCGCAGGTGACCATACTCCCAAGAAGCGGGCCAACAATTCTCAGTGCAAGTTCGGGCAAGACGCCGAGCGCAAGATCGACCGCAATATTGAACGGCTTATCAAGCAGCTTGTCAGCCAGCATGAGCGCTTCACGACATTTGTCGTAGATGGAACTCGCTTCTATCCAGAGATAGCCGAGACCGGCGCAAGCGCTGAAGGCCCTGACTAGATCCGTGCTATGCGGAACCACGCCTTTCTTGCGCGAATCGCTTAGCTTCTTTTCAGTGGGGGCGAGCGTTTTCTCTTCGCTCGTGTCGCTCACTTCAGTTTCCTTTCAAGCCTCTCCAGCTCTCGGCTCGACTGAATGATTTCGGATTGCATGTATTCGATGAGATAGATCGTATAAGTGACCATGACGATCGCAAAGCCTATATTCTTGATCGTCAAAGATAGGTCCCGCGGGTTGAATTGCGGCGCAAAGCGCCCGAGCAGGAGCGCTGATATGTCGGCCAGCAAGAGGAAAGCTACCACCGGTCCAGAGACCAGGACGGCGGTACGTATGATGCTGTCGAGCACGCCCCACAACTCCAGTGTCCCTTGCATGCTCAGCGTGGGTCCAAGCTGATAAGCCGGCCAAACCAGATAGCTGCCGTAAAGTCCGCTGATCATGGTTTGCAGGCCGCCCGATACGACGAAGATGGTGATCGCGGTGGTACCGATAAGCAGTCCCGTCGCCGAAGCCTGACTGCGTGTCGCGGGATCGGCGGGAGTGACCACGCTGCTGATGCCCCTTTGCGCGTCGATGAACTCGCCGACGGCCTGAAGACTCCAGAGGGGAATACTGAGCAGGGCGCCGATCAGCAGGCCGACACACGTCTCCTTAAGACCGAGTAGCGGGATCTTGAGCAGACGGGTGTCCGGATCTAGCTCCTTCAGGCGATCGGCGATGTGCGCCAAGTATGGTAGTTCGAGCGCAACGGCCAGGCAACCGCGGATCAGGCCCCCGATCTGCGGACGCGTAAATACGGGAAGCACCAGCATAATGCCCACGGGGCGGGCCGCACCAAGGCTGGCAGCAACGACGAGATCGATGGTCGCCTGGATCAGACTTTGCGTGCCAGTGGTTGACAGATCATACATGCCGGCGCTGCTAGTAGCCCGTCGTGAGCGCGGGAAAATCAGTGAAGATCTGCTTGGCTTGTTCGATGAGCGGGACGCTGAGCACCGGAGAAAACAAAGCTATAATCCCAACAATGACCAAAAGCTTCACAGTCAGTGGCAATGTCTGATCCTGGATCTGCGTTGCCGCCTGGATGATGCCGATGACGGTTTCGGCGACCGCCGCTGCAATGAGCGGAGGCAGAACCCAGGTCATGAAAAGCACCAGTGATCGGCTCATATAAGGGAGAATAGTGGCCTCATCCATGCTCACCCTCCAGGTGTTGTATAGCTCAGCACTAGCCCGTGCATAAGCCGCGACCAGCCGTCAATCGCCACGAATAGAAATAGTTTGAAAGGAACTGAGATCACTGTCGGAGACACCATTGACATGCCCATGGCCATCAGAATGGTCGTTACGATCAAATCGATAGTGATAAACGGAAGGTATAGTAAAAACCCGATTTCGAAGGCACGCTTGAGTTCTGAGATTAGAAAAGATGGGACGAGAATGACAAAATCATCGGCTGTGGCTCTGCCGCGCATCTCTTCCGGCCAGACACGTTCGGTCGAGGACAGGAAGAAGCCTCGCTGTTCTTCATTGGTGAAGTTCTTGAGATAGCCTCGCAGCGGCTCCTGCCCCTCTTTCGCAGCGGCTACCCAATCCTCGAGCGTTTGATAGCGGAGCTGAAGATCGGCGACTCGATTGTAGCTCTGCTCAAAGACGGGGGCGCTCGTGAAGGCGGTGAGCATCAATGCTGCGCCGTATAGAACGATGTTCGGTGGAATCGACTGGGTCCCAAGCGCATTGCGAACGAGGAAGAGAACGACAGATACCTTTACGAACGCCGTCGTCGTGACGACAGCGAAGACCAACAAGCCGAGCGCGGCCGTGACCGCAAGAAGCGGCAGTATTGCTGGTTCAATGTTAGTCATTGCCCGCTAACCCGCCACGCAGTCTAACGCCGAGCTCGTCCCCAATACGTACTATGTCACCACTGCCGATACGTACGCCGTTTGCAAGGATATCGACCGGGCCATCGACCGGCCGGCCAAGTTCGAATACATATCCTTCGCTGATGCTTCTCAAGGCTCCCAGCGTGATGGGCCAGCGGCCGCATTCGAAGACAAGCGAAATCTCAATATCGTCGAGATCGGCTTCCGAAGGCGGCTGCTGTGAACCGGGTAGTGTCGTCATATGCGCATACTCCAGAGGGCGCGGCCGCAAGCGAAACGGTCCGTGCAGGATCAGGCGGTTGCCAGTGACATCTGCCGCGGTCCATAACCGGCCCGCAGTGAGGATGATCTGACCGCGGGCGAATGGCATTACATCCGGCAACAAAGCGTCGCCCTTACGCGTTTTGCGAAGAAGCGAGGCTGACGCCCGGAGGGAACCGATCTCTCCTGCAACTGTAACGGGTAACTGTGCGGAGACCTCACACAACTGTCGCGGCAATTGGCCGAGCAGCTCGCCTAAGGCGCGGAACGCCGGCGGTATCGGTCCATCAAGAGGCGAGAAAAGAAATAGGCGACCTTTGCCACTGACCGGACCGTAGATGATGTCGAGTTCGATATAAGGCCCGTTCTTCTCGGCCTTTCCAACATGAAGGAGTCGCAGTTGCTGCTCTGTCTCAGTCTCCAGGCGCGCGAGCAACGGTTCAAGTGCAAGTTCGAGAACCAGCGAACGACTTGGCTCGGAAAGTAGAACTAGGCCACTCTGTACTGTCGAGATCAAGGCCTCGGCAAGCGCATGCGGCATCGACAACACGAGCGCATCATCGCCGAGGCCCCAAGCGCAATCGAGCATCGACAGAGCCGGAGGCTCCCCCTGCCACACAACTCGTTCCAGTCGCACCGATAGCGGCTTGTCACAAAGATTACTCCGCAAAGAGGCGGAGGGCCGCACGTTTCTGTTGAGCCACGAGACGAGACTCTGCGTTAGACTCTGGCCCGGCTCGTACCTCACGTATGCGTCCGCGCGAGTTGCAGGAGGCGGCTGTACAGGGCAGCGCATTTGCTTCCCAACTGGACTAGCGGTCATCAAATTGAACCGCCCGCCACCGGCGCGGGCAAACCCCTCCCATGGCGAAGCAAGACTTCATCATCAGCCTCTAGCTCGGCTGTTATTTCCGAATGGGTATCGGCCGCACGCCGGACGTCGGTCTCGATCTGTCGCCATTTATGAGTCGCTGCGGAACGCTTCGCCCAGTGCGCACGCCTCTCGGATGCCGCTGTCTCGGCCTGCTTCTGAGCGATACGCGCCTCCTCAAGTGTGCGGCGTTTCGAGGTGATCTCAATCGCGAGCCTCTCAAGGGTGAGCTGGCAATGATCGAGCTCAACGACGGACAAGGTACCGACCGACATCAATTGTTGGTAAACCTCCGCCTGGGCCTCTGTATGATGCTTTTCAGCAATTGCAAGTTCCTGCCATGCGTGCTCCGCGGCCAAGGTCGCGATATGACGCTTGGCTTCCATATTGGACAACTCACTACGAGCACTACGCTCGCGCATATCCTTCACTTGCCGCAAGCTCGAAACGTGTATGCAACTCATGCGGTCAGACGGCACATCCATGTGACGGTTTCCTCAAAAGTGGACGCATCGTTTTCACCTTGGCGTAAAAACTCGCGCAGATCATCGATCGAAGCGACAGCTCGGTCCGTCAGCGGATCGCTGCCTTGCTTGTATTCGCCAACCTTGATCAAAAATTCGGCCTCTGCATGACGGGAGATAAGATCACGGAAGAGGGATGCTGCCTTGCGATGCGGTGCAGATACGACGGCATCCATGACGCGGCTGCGGCTCGACAGTACATCGATGGCGGGGAAATGCGCCCGCGCCGCGAGAGAGCGTGAAAGAACGATATGACCATCGAGAATGCCACGCGTTTCCTCGGCGATTGGATCGCCCGTGCCGTCACCTTCCACAAGCACGGTATAGAAGGCCGTGATTGAGCCACGCTCACTCATACCAGCGCGCTCCAGCAAACCTGGCAACATTGCAAAGACAGAGGGAGGAAAGCCCCGGCGGGTCGGTGGCTCACCGGCAGCAAGCCCGATCTCGCGCATAGCGCGGCTAAATCGCGTCAATGAATCCATCATCAGAACGACGCGCAGCCCTTGTTCGCGAAAATATTCGGCGAGCGCGGTTGCCGTATAAGCACATTGCGCCCGCTCCGTCGCTGAGCGATCGGAGGTCTCAACGACGACGACCGTGCGGCGGAGGGCTGTCTCCCCGAGATGCCGTTCGATGAATTCACGCACTTCGCGTCCACGCTCGCCTATCAGCGCAACCACGGTCACGTCAGCGACCGCGCCTTTTACGATCTGCGACAATAACGTCGACTTGCCGCCACCAGGCTCTCCATAAATGCCGATGCGCTGGCCTTCGCCGCATGTCAGAAGACCATCCAAGGCGCGAACACCGAGCGGCAGAGGGCGATCGATGATGCACCTCGTCATTGGATTTGGCGCTTTGCCGCGCAGCGGACGCGTCTCCACAGCTTTGACTGCGCCCTTGCCATCGAGGGGACGGCCGAAGCTGTCGATCACCCGGCCAAGCAAATTGGGGCCGACCGGCACTTCGTGCATTCGGCCAGTGGCAACGACTTCTGCGCGGCCGGACATGCCTTGCAGGTCACCGATCGGCGTCAGCAACACGCCGTCCTGCAAGAGACCGATCACCTCGGCCTCAAGCGACCATCCCGTGCGCGGATCCTTGAGCACACAAACTTCTCCAATACGAGCATCCGGCAAAACTGCATGGATCAACGTGCCGATCGCCCGCGTGATCCGCCCGCGTACGACACGCGTGTCCACATGCCTTGCCGTAGTTCGCAGACGAGCCAGCGCCGCGTGCAGAGTCCCATCTCCATCAGGACAGCTATGGTCTGGTCTCGGCGCCGTCACTATTCGCCTGCCTCATGATCCAACCCAAAGCCCAAACGCAGTGCGCGGAGCTGCGCGTCAAGTCCGAGATGGATATTGCCAAATTCGCTCCACAGCACGCATTCGTTCGCTGACAGCGCCGGATCCGGAATAATTCGGACCGCCGGCCGGTCCTCCCGTCCGTCGCAGGCAGCAAATTCGCGCGTAAGCACATCAGCATCCATGGGGGACGCATGAAGGGACAGTTTCGCCCCGCCATATCTGTGCGAAATCGTGTGACGAACCGTCCTCACCAACATCTCGCCGGGATCGAAATCGCCCAATAGATCAGTTACGATGTCCATCACGAGCGCTGACAGTTCCTGCTCCAAACGGACCCTTCGTCGTGCCACTTCCGAGGCAGCCTGCGCGACCAGCTGTGCCATTTCCTCGGCGCCGGCCCTCACCCCCTCGGCATGGCCGCGCGCACGCTCCTTCTGATAAGCTCTGCGCGCCCAGCCGCGAACCCGCTTCAGATTGCGCTCGGCTACGGCACGCGCCTCGAGGGCGCTCTGCCAAATCTCGAGATCCCTCGCCGCTATGAGTGGCCCAAGCGGGCGGATGTGCGGAGCGACGGGCGGCGCAGTTTCGTCGGCTGTCATCCCGCTGGGGCCTCCCTCGCCAATTGGGCCAACACCGGCGAAAACAATTGACCCGCGGCATCGCGGTGTTCAGTCGCAGGATTGTCGGCGGCCGTTCCGACAGCTAGGCGTAGAAGCACGCGGCGGCAATCAAGCGTTGGCGCTTCATCGAGCCAAGCGCCGAGGCAGGCATGTCCATCGTCTTCAATCTCTAGCGCGAGTTGTTGAGGATCAGCAATTAATCTGGTCGAAACCGCATGCGCTGCATGTCGGATCCCGAAAGCCTGCACCTCGGTGCCGACGCGCTCGACCAGAACGGCGACATCGTGCTTTGAAATCAGCCTTGTCAGCGAACGGGCATGCCAAATGCCGCCGGCGAGCAGGGCAGCCCTGCTCGGATCATGCCCGAGGAGAAGGTCTGGCCCGAAGTCACTTCCGTTCAAGCCCATTTCATCTTCAAGCAGCAACGCTGGCAGTCTTATCTGCAGCCTAGGACTCTTCTGCAGTCGCACCAACGTCGCGGCCGAGAGGTTCGCGTCAAGTCGCGCGGCAAGGCGGGTCGGATGAATCGTGGCAGCAAGCTTACGAATACCTACAGAGGCTAATTTCAGCAGATCATGCCGCTCGGCAGACGGATTCGGTCTCGTCATGTCGGATACCACACTACGCCGCATTAGGCTTAGTCGCTTTGCGAATCATCTCGATAGCAGAGACACCCGAGCGCCCACCAACAGCGCTAACTTTCTGAGATGATTGCCTGCGCTGACGCCCACGAGCGCTCAGCAAGACGCAGGATAGCACGCCGAATACAGACCCGCCGAGACCCATGCCAACCGCAACCAATGGCGTTGAAATGACTCCAGATGCTTGGGCGAAACCAGCCGCAGCCGCCGGTCGCGGCTCTAGTGCGGGCCGCTCGACTGAGACGAAAACAACAGCCACCTTGTCATAGGATAAGCCCTCGATGCTGTTGGCGACGAGCATTTTAATCTGCGGCAGCAAGATTGAGAGATTTGCCCTCGAGTCATGCCGGATGAAAACCGACGCCGAAGATGGCGTGGTGTCACGTCGCAACAGGTCGTTCTTTGGCAGAACAACGTGGACGCGCGCCGAGAGGACACCATCGATATCACTGATCGTGCGAGATAATTCCTCGCTCAGCGCATAGACGTAACGGGCGCGCTCCTCGATTGGCGAAGCAATCAGACCCGCCGCGCTGAACACTTCGCCGAGACTCTTGAAAGCGTGGCGCGGCAACCCTTCGCCATTCAGCAGGTCGATTGCGGAAGCAATCTGAGTCTGCTCGACCTGGATCGTGATAGTCCCGTCCTTAGCAGCAACGCGGAGCGCATCGACCCCGTTCTTGAGGAGGACCGCAAGCATCTCATTGGCCTCACGCTCTTGAACTTTCGTGTAGAGATCGGCTTTGCAACCAACCAGGGCAAGCAGGAGCGGCAGCAGAGCCAGAAGTTGAAGCCGCTTGCGGAATGGGCGCGCCTCACCGCTTTCGCGATAGATTAAACCAATCATTCGCCCCACTCAGCCCGCCGATATCAGCTTGTTCAGAGATGAACCGAGGCTACCGATGCCATTTGAAATGAGTGTTACCTGGATGACGCTGTCAGAAACACCCTTCAGATTCGCCAACATCGCCTCGAAGTCACCCGCGCCACTGGGGGCGCCCGGCACACCTGCTTCCGCTTTGCCCGGTTGCAGCAAAAGGGGCCCCGACGCCGGCCCGGTCTCCGCACCTTTTGGAACTGCATTGACCGGATACATCGCAGAAAGATTCTGGAGGATGCGATCGCCCAGCGGGCTCGCCTGTGTTGTTGCACGCGATAGCTCGGAAGTCGGCGGAACGGCCGCCGCTTCCGTTACTGGAGGCGCAAGGTCTTGAACCGAAGCCGCCTGCAAGAGACTCTGCTGAAATTGGACCTGCTCGTCGACCACTGTTGCCGAACAGGCCTTGGACAGGCCTTCTAGATTGTGAGAAATCGGCGCAGCGCCTAACATCATCATGGAAAGACTCGCTCTCATCGAGATGTGATACGACCAGCCGTTCAAGCCGATTAGCGGCTTAATGTCCTAGACAGGCCAGCTGACGACAAGCTGACGAGTTCGCCCGCACATCGTCATCTAAAGATCACGTTTCGCGTTCACGTACCAAACGTACTCCTGTTAGTTTAAGTCAAAGAGAACCAAGAATGCTCATCCGATCCATAATCCCGCACGTTTTGAACGGAGTTCTGTGTGTCGCCGTTTTCGTTTCCGGCGGAATACAGATCGCGCGCGGCGCTCCCCTGTCGCTGCCCTCGACCCCTTACCGGTATACGGTTCTGGATCAGGAGCTTTCTGCCGCCCTGCAGGAATTCGGCAACAACCTCAATATTAAAGTCGCCATCAGCGCCGAGGTGAAGGGTCGGATTCGCGGGCACATGCCGGACCTGCCACCGCGCGAGTTCCTTGACCATCTGACTCAGCTCTACAATCTTCAATGGTATTACGATGGGCTCGTGCTTTACGTCTCTACCGCAAAGGAAGCGCAAACTCGTCTGCTTCTCCTAACTTCAATCAGCTGCGACGCGCTCAAGGCAACCCTCGATGCGCTCGCCATTTCCGACGAACGCTACATCATGAGATCAGCTCCGGGAGATGGCCTAGTCCTTGCGTCCGGTCCACCACGCTTCATCGCACTCGTGGATCAGACGCTCAATGGTCTTGTGGCGGAGGCGCAGGCGCGACCTCGCTCCGTCGAGATGCCGTCCCGGGAATCTGTGCTGATGTTATATCGCGGCACCTCCGCGACGGTCGTTCGGGATGGGCGAACTGAAGGCCCGTACTCTTCAGACATGCCGCGCCAGGAGGGTGCCTTGCCTGCGCGAGGGCCGGCCCCAAGATGATACTGAGACGAGCTTGTTTTCGAATTCCTGTTAGCCGCGCTCCTCAATGAGTCCGTTGCGCGGGTCGTGCAGGGAGCCTGGACCGATCGTCCCGATCAGACGCCGTACAGGCATGCGAGACGTGCGTCTCGTAAATCGACTCCAGACCCACAAGAATTGCCGTTGCACCACCTTGTGTTCCAGTATGGGGATGGCCGGTCGCCGTCCGTGCCATGCGCCTAGGCTTAAGTGTCGTTGCACCGGCAGCGCGATGCTCCGGCCGGATTTGGTCCAAGCCAAGAAGTGCGGCCCCCTTCCGATGAGAGGCCTCGGGCAACCATTCACATCCATGAAGTGATGCAGTGAGATCTGCACCTGCGGTGTACGCATACGACGAAGACCTCATTGACGATGCGCGCGGCATGGCGAGCTCTATGATAGCGTTGGTGAAGGGCAGGCGACCTGCTGATCTGGCGGGCTGCGGCTTGGCGCGGGAGCTTCCATTCCCAGGGCAGCAGTTCGTGCAGACGTGATGCGGGAAGATCAGCGATAGGGGCGAGAACGCCGGCGAGCCAGGCCTTGGGATCGACTTCGTTGAGGCGACAGGTCGTAATCATCGTCAGCATGATGGCGGCACGGTCAGCGCCACCTGGCTGCCGGCGAAGGTCCAGTTGCGCCTTCCCAAGACGATGCCTCAGCACAATTGTTGGTCAAGCGGATCCTGCCATCGTCGACGTGCCTACAGCGGCACGCACAGTACTGTCGGGCGCTATCATTGCCGCCAACCCTGGTGGAGATCCGTGCATCTCATTCGGCGGTCTGCGCGCGGATCGCGCGATCAGCGCGGAGGTCATCGCGCGGCTGCAGCCGCTGGGTGTACAGGCGGCGCTGGCAGCCATGGAAGCGCGCGGGCGTGAACACGCCGACAAGCTGCGTCAGCTCGAGTTGACTCTGGAGCAGGCCCGCTACGAGGCAACTCGCGCTCGTCGGCGATACGAGGCTGTCGATCCGAACAATCGCCTTGTTGCCGGCGAGCTGGAGCGGCGCTGGAACGAACGCCTGGTCGCTGTCCGCGAGCTTGAGGACGAGCGCGAGACGTTGCTGGCTACGCCGGAGATGACGTAGATTGAAGAAAGCGGATTCTTGTTTCTTGTATTCACGTTCGCGCGGAAAAGGTGGATTCTTTTTCGCAATGGTCTGACCGGTTTGGCATTCCCTTCATTATGTTATCACGAGACAAGGCGAGCGCATCGAGACAGCGCTTTGATGCACTGCATGAACTCGCACACGTTTTACTTCATCGGAAGGTGACACAAGAGCATCTAAACAACCGCACGACTTATAAGATCTTGGAGAAGCATGCTGACCAGTTTGCAAGCTTTATGCTGCTTCCTGAGCGTGACTTCCTAGACGAGCTATACGCCCCAACATTGGATGGGCATGCTCAGTCTTAAGGAGAGATGGGGCGTTTCGGTCGGTGCAATGATAATGCGCTGCAAGTCGCTCGACATCTTGGATGATTTGTCGGCCAAGCGCTTATGGATGAATTACGCACGGCGCCGATGGCGCAAAGGTGAACCATTGACGGCAAAGTGGAAAATGAATCGCCTCACCTCATTCGGCGCGGCTTCGAAATGTTGCGTGAAGCTAATATCCAATCCATTACCGACATCAAAAACGCTCTGCCATTCCCTCTGGAGGACTTAGAGGAATTGGCAGACCTTGAACCGCCGGCATCTGCCTCGGACATCAGTGTATTTGGAGCGTTTTCGGCGGACGCGTCGTGCGCGCAGGTCTGCATGGACGGGCCTCGCATATTACCCATGACGGCCGGGGGCGCTTCACAGGACTCCCGTCCCCACTTTGCGTCGGCCGCTACCATTCTCTTGTCGTCGAGTTCGACGAGGTCTGCTCGCGGGATCTCATGGTGACAGCGCGTTCGGAAGAGGGCGAGGTCATGGCTCTCGCACATCGTTATAAACCAACTTACGGCCTGCCGTTTCACCCCGAATCCATACTTACGCAACGATGGCACGTGCTGCTCACAGACTTCTTACGGCTCGCAGAGACTTCCTGCCGATAAAACTCCCAGATCATTGCGCAGATGCGCAATTTAAACTTGCGGAGGCGGACGCGAGCACGAAAAGGGCCTCCGCGAGAAGCGCGCGATCGAAGTCGTCGAGGGTGGTGCTCGCAGGTACAGCTGGTTATGATCGGCGGAAACAGTTGCTGTGCAACGCTCCGGCAGCAGCCGTCACCTGTAGCGGGCAAGATCAACGCATGAACAGCACCTCTTCTTCACCAGTCAATGAGATCGCAGCCGAGCTTGGCGGCCTCGATCCCGCATACGCGCCGACGCCACTCCTGAACCTTCCGGCGCTGGCGGAGCGGCTCGGAGTGGCGCAGGTGCTAGCGAAAGACGAGGGCCGCCGCATGCTCGGCAGCTTCAAGTCGCTTGGTGGCACCTATGCCGGGTTGCGCGCGCTCGCCCGGGCCTCGCGCATGCAGGTGGCCGACCTTCTCGCGGCCCGACCTAAGGGGCAGCCGACCCTGGTCTGCGCCAGTGACGGTAATCACGGGCTCGCGGTAGCTGCCGCCGCGCGCTTTGCCGGGGCGCCCGCCCGCGTGTTCCTGCACGAGGGCGTGCCGAACGCGCGCGCGCGCCGCATCGAGAATCAGGGTGCCGCGATCGTGTGGGTGCCGGGCACCTACGACAATGCAGTTGATGCGGCCGCAGCCGCGGCCTGCCAAGGCGGCGGCATTCTTGTCGCCGACACGACCGACGATCCGAACGACCCCATCGTTTGCGACGTCATGGCGGGATACGGCGTCACGGCGGCGGAAATCCGCGATCAGGTGGATTTCGCCGGCCATGGGCGTCCGACACACGTCTTTATACAAGCTGGTGTCGGCGGACTCGCCGCTGCCATCGCCGAGGGCTTCTCGGGCTGGCTGGCACCTCCGGGATGCATCGTGACGGTCGAGCCGGAAACCGCCGCGTGTCTTGCGCCCGCGCTCGCGGCCGGTCGCCCGATTCGGGTGATGGGCGATCTCCGAACATCCGCGGAGATGCTCTCCTGCGGCCAGGCGAGTGCGCCCGCCGTTGCGGTGCTCAGGCGTCACGGCGCTCGGGCCATCACCGTGCCCGAGGCGGAATTAGTGGATGCTGTTCGCGTACTCTCCGCCCATGATGGCCTCGCCACCACGCCGTCCGGTGCAGCGGGCCTGGCGGGTGCCATGGCTGCCCTAGCAGACCCGAGCCATACAAGCGATCTCGGACTCGACCGGTCGAGCCGCATTCTCGTCCTCCTCACCGAACGCGCCTGGGAGGACCGAACGTGAGCACCGCGATCTTCGCTCCTAGTTCGACTTGCTTCCTCTCAGTGACGCCATGTCTGGCAGGCTCGAGGCTTCATGATTGGATCATCGGCGGTCCGTCTCCGGCTCGGGAACCAGCGGCGCGCCCCCGACGGAAACCGGCCCTTCTGGTTTAGGCGGGCGAGTGGCTCTAGTCGGCGTAGTCGGCTTTGAAGCGGCCTGGGCTGCTGGCGGACGAATATCTGCAGGAAGAGGCGCAGCAATGTTCTGCAGAGACTCAATTCTTGAGGTCAGGGCTGCGATTTGATCTAACATCCGTTTCAAATCGGCTTGCTGCGCATCGATGTTGCGGTTAAGCGCTGAAATCTCCTCGCTCACCTCCTGTTGCCCCGACCGAATCTCCGAAAGGGCCGCCTTGTCTTCAGGTGACAACGCCGGCATTGGGACGACTTCACGTGCCGCTGACGCCTCGATCATTCGGTCGATATGGGGCCAGTAAAATGCACCCCCAACGCATAGCCCGATGAAGACGGCGACAAATCCAAAAACCCACGGCAGGCGTCTTGATGACTTCTGCAAGACGGGCGGCAACTCCGAACCGTTCGCTTGATCAATCACATCCATCATTCTTTCTCTCGATCTATAATGGCTCTCGTTGCCGCGATAGTAGATGACGGTCAAGAGCGTCCATGCGAAAGTAATTGGTCATGCGCAGAAAGATATCGGGAAAGATCATGCCGCTTCAGCGTCCAACACGACTCTACTCGTTCAACGAATCGATGTTTTACCGCGCCAAAAGGCACTCGGCGCATTAACGCTGCACAGGCAATGAAAAAACGCACGATACGATCGCGGCCATAGCTCTCGCGATGGCGCGGGCTCCTCCGCACTGGCGGCAATCTGCGGGGCGCATTGTCGAAAGATAAACAAGCACGCTCGCAGAAGGCCAGAAGGCGGGCTCAGCTAGCTTTTCAGATCAACTCTGCGCCCGAATGGATGGCTTTAGGCAACGTTAAGCTAGCCGATTGAGAGATGACGAATCGCGATCTATAAGAACGGGCGTTATCTGCGCGAGTCTAACAGCGAGCCATTTGACCAGGATCATGAGCCAGGAGCCACGGCTCCCTACGCCGGAATTTACCGGTGCATGGGCTGGCATCGCGAGATCGGCATCGCAGCGGGCCACGTCTTACCGCCACAAGGACATCATACGCACGCGGTGCATTTTTCAAGCTGACCACCCGACAGTTCGCAGACTTACTCGGAAATACAAGGAATATTGATTTTTGACGACTGAGTGGGCTTATCTTTTCGACTTTGCAAGCCTAACAGCCTGCATTGAACGCGGCGGCAATTTCGCGGCGAGCTTAGAGCAAGCGCATCAGGTGTCAGCCGTTTCATAATTGCGATGGAGTTGGCGGGGAATTCGTCGGAATGCGTGGACTTCTGATCGTTTTTGTGGCGCTTATAATAGTGTTGGCAGCACGCGGCCGGCACCAAGATGGTTTTGTGCCGCGGCTGACCGCGTCCCTGCCGCCAGTCAACGTGCCCTAGTCTTATGATCGTGGTCGAGTAGCTCGGCCATTCGGCTTTGCCCTCACAGATCCGGGCGGGCGGCTTTCCCGCACCCGGCTCTTCCCGGGGGTAACCCGCGTCATATCCGCGCCTGTGCCCAAGTGCGAGTGATGCGTGGAACGAGCAGACGGAAGCTGCCGTCAGGGTGTCGAACTCGGACCAGCCCATGCGCCGACTTTTCTGGCTCCGCCGTCTCAGACAACGCAGCCAGGTCCGACGTACTTCGCGGTAGAAGCCGTTGAGCGCTGGATAATCGTGCGGCCTGCCATAGTAGCCATAATGCCCACGCAGAACGGCGGCGAACCGCTTATGCTGTGTGTGTGTGTTTCGGCATGGATGCCGATAAGGCTCCCGATCCAACGCCGATTGACAAGCGGCCTCCTAGGCCTTGTGCTCACGCGAGATCTTCTGTCGTCGCTTTCTTCCAATCATCCTTACGCTCTCCGGTGAGGCGATTTACTTCTGTTCTCGCACCATTGGATAGATAAAAATGACCTGGACAGGCAGTACCGCGCTCGGCCAAATCGGTTCTGTTTTGTGACAACAGCCGCTTTTTCACCGTTGTGAATCGTAAGCGCGAAGCCGATACCCTTGCTTCAGAATTCGAATGAACGTGCGAAGAAGCCTCCGGCTCTGGACGGAGGTTTGGGATGGGATTGGACAGCA
>NZ_JADPKR010000021.1 GCF_023074055.1 Bradyrhizobium sp. 141 | reverse complement strand
CCTAAGAGTCTGTCCGGGATCATGCTGTTTTTTGGCAGAGCTTTCGCAGCATGAGGCGGATTGAGGCGAGGCGCAAGAACGCCAATGCCTTTCGGTTGAGGCACTCCCAATCCTTGGCCAAACGGCGGCAGCGGTTGAGCCAGGCGATGGTGCGTTCGACGATCCATCGCTTGGGCAAGATCGCAAAACTCTTTGCTGTATCGGAGCGCTTGACGATCTCGACGTCGATTTGCCGGAGGATTTTGCGAACGGCGGACTGAAAGATCGGCCCCTGATAGCCGCCGTCAGCATAGAGCTTCAGCAGGAATGGATGCAGGCCAAACAGCGTGGCCATCACCAGCACCCCACCGTCACGATCCTGGATGTCCGCCGAATGCACGAGGGCGTGGAGCAGCAAGCCTTGAGTATCGGCTAGGATGTGGCGCTTCTTGCCCTTGATCTTCTTGCCCGCATCGTAGCCATGCGGGTCGATCCACGCCCCCCTTTTTCCGCGCTCTTGACGCTTTGACTGTCGATGATGGCGGCGCTCGGGCTGGGTTCTCGGTTGGCCAATTCTCGACATTGTACATAGAGCGCGTGATGGATGCGGTCGAGCGTGCCGTTCCAAGCCCACAAGTCAAAATAGTCGTGCACCGTGCTGCGTGGCGGCAGGTCCTTCGGGATCGCTCGCCATTGGCAACCGGTGCTCAGCACATACATCAGGCCATTGATCACCTCGCGCACATCGACCGTGCGCTTGTTGCCGCCTCGCTTGGCTGGCGCAATCAGCGGCTCCACCAACGCCCATTCCTCATCAGTCAAATCGCTTGGATAGCGTAGCCGGCTTCGGTCGTAACGACCGCGGTTCTCCTTCGTCCACATGGGCGCCCCTTCGAATCGGACCGCCACCCTTGAATCATAAATGATTCCGATGATTCAAGATGTTCCCGGACAGACACTAAG
>NZ_JADPKR010000074.1 GCF_023074055.1 Bradyrhizobium sp. 141 | reverse complement strand
GGACCAAGTCAGCCGATCAGATTTTGGCTTCCGTCAAACGCTTCTGCCACAAAGCTCAACAGACTTTATGTGGCGAACTTTAGATTCACGTGACTAGCTTGCAATTGCGCCAGTCCTGATCACAAACAGACGCTCGCAAGAGATTAGCTCTGAAATTAAAGCTTCCTGCGGCTCTTAGAGCCTTGCCTGCTTGGGCGAGCGCCTTCGGGGACGGTTCTACTCGCGCCGCCGCGGCGACGCTCCCGGAGCCTACAAGCGGTCTCCGCGCCTTCGCGTGACGATCCTCTCGCGACCGTGTCGCCCAGCAACGAGCCCAATCCCAGTCTCGCGTCCCAGAATTTCCCTCGATGGCTATGGGCTGACCTGCCACTTCTGGCAGGGGATTCGCTGAATGAATTCCGGGATCGGATTCGCGATCGCTGTTGGTTCAAACCAACATCCGCCACGACATGATTGGACGAGGAAATGCCGCCCGCGCCGTTAAATCCATTTCGGACCTTAAGATGAAGACCATTGTCATCAACAATCAAAAGGGTGGGGTCGGCAAGACGACGCTTGCCGTGCACTTGGCCTGGTTCATGGCGGAAGCGGATCTCCGCGTTCTCGTGATCGACGTTGATGCGCAGAGCAACGCGTCGGATACGTTGAGGCACTACGCCGGTTCAACGTTAGCCGCCGATCTGTTCAAGCCGGGGATGCGGGTCGTGCCTCGGGAAGACGAAGGCCTGACGCTCGCGTCGGCCGATAGCTCGCTGACGGATCTCGATCGCAGCAATGCGGCCGCCATAACCACTCTGCAAGCGAACCTCGCTATCGCGTCGGATCAGTTCGACGCCTGCGTAATCGATACGCCTCCATCACTGGGACTGCGCAGTGTCGGCTGTTTGGTTGCGGCGTCGCATGTGCTGGCCCCTATTTATCTGGAGGACTATTCGATCAAGGGCGTCAAAGGCCTGATGCAGACCGTGATCGGCGTGCAGAGGCGCTATGGCCGCCAGGATACGAAGTTCCTCGGGTTGCTGCCCTCGAACTTCAACACGAAATCGCCCCGTCAAAGGACCCATCTTGAGCAACTCTTGCGCGAGGCGGGCAAATATGTGTTCCCGGGCCAGATCGTTGCAAGGGACGGCTACGCTGAGGCCGTCGCCGAACGACTGCCGGTCTGGAAGCTGAAGCGCCGCTCTGCGCAGGAGGCTGGTCGGGAAATCCGCGAGGTTCTCGCCAAGATCGTCGCGCAAATGGACGAGCCGGCACATGGCGCTTGATCTCAGCTTTAAGCAGCTCATCGACGCCGCTGAAGATGGTGCCGCCACAATCGGACAACCGAATTGCATCGCCATCGACCGTATTGACGAAGATCCGGACCAGCCTCGTCGCAGCTTCGACGAACAGAAGCTCGAGGAACTTGCGGAATCGGTCCGTCAGCATGGCGTGCTGCAACCGATCGTGCTGCGGCAAGCGACCGAGCAAGGCCGGTACGTGATCGTCATGGGTGCGAGGCGGTATCGTGCTGCGAAGCGCGCCGGGCTACGCGACATCCCGGCTTTCATTCATGCCGTTGGTTCTGCGGATCGTTATGTTCAGATGATCGAGAATATCCAGCGCGATGACCTCAATGCCCCCGAAATTGCGGCGTTCATTGCGGGTCGCTTGGAGCAGGGTGATAACCAGGCCGACATCCCGCGCAAGCTCGGCAAGCCGAGGGACTGGGTGTCTCGCTACGCGTCGGTCCAGAGCATGCCGGAGTTCCTCCGATCGAAGCTTGCCGGCTCCTCAATCCGTGCTGTGTATGAACTCTACCAAGCTTGGCGTGAGCAACCCAATGCCATCGAGACTTTATGCGCAGCACAGGAGAGCTTCACCGACGCCCACGCCCGTCAACTGGCTCGCAAAGTTCGCTCCGCCGATTCTCCTGCTGACGGCCAAGGGCCCCTGGAGATCAACCACCGCGAAGCCCGGTCGCACCGCAAGCGGCATTGCGACCCATAGAGACAGACCGTGTAACGGCGATCGCGGAAAAATCCTCCAAATCTTTGGTCGCTCGGAACGCGCGAATGAGCCCGTCACTGACGATCAGAGTGCGTCACCAAAATCGCACGGGCTGTCTTCTGGTCGATCGGCTCGCGTCTCAAGGCTCTCGACATGCAGTGCTGCTGGTTGATGGTGCAGAAGAGGCGGAAGAGGTTCCAGCATCGACCATCACAATCGAAGAGATCATGTTCGCATGAAGCTGGTCTTAGACAGCCTCCTCAGAAACACTGCTGCAGTTGGTGCGCCGGTGGAGCGGATTTCCCATCCGAAGGATGGCGCGTTAGCGCAGCAGCCGGAGGCCGAACGCGCCCCCCACAGCGCTGTAGAGAGGCCGGAGGCTGCTGGAAAGCCGCGGTCCACATATTCGGTGCCGATGTTGCCGATCTGCACACGCGGCGTTCGTGGAGTACAAGGATTAGGGGCGACGGCTGCGTCATTCCAAGAGGAATTCTCCGCATCGATCGCCGGCTGGGTTGGATCTCGCCTGCAGCAACTGCCGAGCTTTGAATGCCGACGTCCGTTGGTTTGAACCAACATGGAGGGGGAAGGATTCGCGCTTTCTAGTGCAGGATAGGCTTCGCGCCAGCGATGTATTACATCGCGATTGGGATTGGAGTGCATGGCTCTGATCTCGCTTCGCGTCCCCGACGAAGTCGCGGCGGAACTCTCAGTTCTTGCCGCGACTCAGGGCGGCAAATCTGCCCTGCTGCGGCGTCTCATTGCTGATGCCCTAGCTGCGCCAGCGCCGCGCATCTTGGCGTTGCCGGTCGGACGGCCGGAGAAGGTGACGGTGCGATTTCGCGAGAGCGAGATGCGGCAGCTCGCGGAAGTCTCTCATCAGCGTGGCATGACCCGAACCGGCTGGATCGTCGCCTTGGTGCGCTCACGATTGGGATCGCCAGTGCAGCATTCACCAGACGAGCATGCCGCGCTTCGTGCTTTCGTTCGCGAACTCAACCGGATCGGCGGCAACATCAACCAGATCGCGCGCGCCGCAAACACCAGCGTGCTGCAGGGCAGGGCGGTTGAGCTCGATCTGTCCACAATTCAAGAAGCCAAATTGGTCATCGAAAAAGAGCTCGCGCAACTACGCAATGCGCTGATTGGCAAGCCGATTATTGGGATGGGCGGCGATGAGTCGGCGCTCCTCCCCTCGGCCGGGCGACTTGGCCCCCGAACTTTCGCCGATCTCGTATGTCTGGGAAACGCCCAATCGGCGCCCTCGGCGGGCCGAGTGGGATATCCCCGATCCGGCCGCCCCGGCCGCCTGACGCCGGCGATGCGTGCAAAGCTCGAACGCATCTTGCGCCGAGCACCAGAGGTGATGGTCAAGATCACCGGTCGCACCAAGAGCGTGGCTCATCTTAAGTCGCACCTTGCCTACATCACGCGAAACGGCGAGCTCGACGCGGAGACAGAGCAGGGCGCGACGTTGGCGGGTCGTTCCGGATTGAAAGATCTGCAGCAACGCTGGGAGGACGATTGCCGGTCTTGACGACAAACGCCGGCGTGATGCATCGCTTTCGGTCAACATCATCCTGCCGATGCCGGCTGGCACCGACGCCGTCGCAGTCAAGGATTCAGTCCGGGCATTTGCCATCGAGACGTTCGAGGGCAATCACGACTACGTCTTCGTCCAGCATCTCGACGATAAGCATCCCCACGTGCACCTCAGCGTTCGGTCGCTGGCCCATGACGGCAAGCGCCTCAACCCGCGTAAGGCGGATCTTCAGGCCTGGCGGGAACGGTTTGCTGGCGAACTCCGGCTTCGCGGGATCGCGGCGGAGGCTACGCCGCGGCGAACCCGCGGACGAGTTCGAAAGGCCGACCGCGCCGCGGTCCTCGCTATGCGCAAGCGAAAGATCACGCCCGACGTCGATCGGCTCGCAAATCGGGCGGGCTCACGTCGAGACGATGCGCCGGTCGGACACTTGCGCGCTCGCGGCGATCGCCGAACCTGCAACCGCAGGAAAGGCTTATGCGGAGAGCCTCGGCGTGCGCTGGTACGCCGACCCTCTCGATCTCTTGCGTGAGGTGAAGCCGGAGGCAGCGATCATCGCCACCCCGAATGCGACCCACCGCGAGCTCGCCATCGCATGCATCGAGCGCGGCATCGTGCCGCTGGTCGAGAAACCGATCGCGAGTACGCTCCCCGACGCCGCGGCGATCGCGGCCGCGTCGAAGTGCGCGAAGGTGCCCGTCCTGGTCGGGCATCATCGACGGCACAATCCGATCATCCGGCGGGCGCGGGCGATGATTGCCGAGGGCGCGCTCGGCCGCCTGACCAACGCAACGGTGCTCGCGACCTTCTACAAGCCTGCCGACTATTTCGAGACGGCATGGCGGCGCGAGGCCGGCGGCGGGCCGGTGCTCATCAACCTCATTCACGAGATCGACTTGATCCGCCATGTGTGCGGCGAGATCGTGTCGGTTCAGGCGATCGCATCCAACGCGGTGCGCGGCTTTGCCGTCGAGGACAGCGCTGCCGTCCTGCTCCGCCTGGTCAATGGCGCGCTGGTGACGCTGAACCTCAGCGACACTGCGGCGGCGCCCTGGAGTTGGGATCTCGCCAGCGGCGAGAGCCCGAACTATCCGCCGCAGCCGATGGCGGTGCAGACTCATTTCCTGAGCGGCACCGAAGGTTCGCTCACGCTGCCGACGCTCGAGCATTGGCATTATACGTCCGGCAAGAGCTGGTTTGTCCCGATCACGTGCGACAGCGTGAGGTTCGAACGCGGCGATCCCTACCGCGCGCAGCTCGACCATCTGGCGCGGGTGGTTCGCGGCGAGGAATCGCCGCTAATTACCGCGCGCGACGGCGCGCTGACCCTACGGGCCACAATGGCTGTTCACAAAGCCGCCAAAACCGGTCAGATAGTGCGGCCTGATCAGGAGATGAATTGTGATTCAGGGTGCCCTGATGCTGAAGAATTCGGAGTCCGTCGAGGCGCCGAGCGGCCTACTGGAGCGCACCCTCGGCGTGCTCGAGCTGCTCGCGACCAACGCCCATGGCCTGCTGCTGTTCGAAATTGCCGATTCCCTGCACATCCCGCGCAGCGCCACGCACCGCGTGCTTACGAGCCTGATCGAGCACGGCTACGTCAAGCAAGAGCGCGAGCAGGGCGCCTATCAGCTCACGGCCAAGATTGCCTCGCTCGCCTTCACCTTCCTCGCCGGCAGCGGCATCACCGACTTCGCCCAGCCGCTGCTCGATCGCCTCGCGCGCGAGAGCGGCGAGCTGGTGCGTCTCGCGATGATCGACGGACGCGAACTGGTCTGGGTCGCCAAGGCGCAGGGCTCGCCGGCCGGCCTCCGATACGACCCGGACATGGGGCAGGTCGGCCGGCTGTCCTGCTCGGCGAGCGGTCACGCCTGGTTGTCCTGCCTCACGGAAGAGGAGGCGAAGGCGCTCGTCGAGAAGCAGGGCTATGGGTTGCGCAAGGACTACGGCCCGCGCGCGCCGGAGAGCTGGCCGGCGTTGCAAAAATATCTGCGCCAGACCCGCAAGCGCCGGGTCAGCCTCTGCATGCAGACCTATACGCCCTGGATGAGCGCGGCGGCAGCGCCGATCCGCCATCCCAAGGCCAGGGAGGTGACCGGAGCGGTGGTGATCGCCGGTCCCCATATCCGCCTGACCGAGGAGCGGATGCTCGAGCTTGCGCCGGCACTTTTGCAGACCGCGCAAGAGCTCTCGATGGCGACGCTCGCCTCGCCCGGCCTTCAGGGCGGGCGGCCTCACGGCAGCTTCTTCGACACGAATGCATCCTGAACAACGCGGGCTTTAACTACGATGCGGATTCTCATCACGGTGGTGGTGGCTTTATCGGCGCGTGGCTGGCGCGCCGTCTCACCGAGAGCGGGCATCGGCTTCGCGTATTCGAGCCGGTCGCGCGTGCGGCGCAGTTCAACGGGATCGTCGGACCTGCCGCAGCGTCGGTGCAATGGTCCATCGGTGATATCGCCGATGCACAAGCTGTGCGGGCCGCCGCGGAAGGTTGCGATGCGATTGTTCATCTCGCGGGCGTCCTGACGCCGGCGTGCAAGGACGATCCGGTGCGCGGTGCGATGATCAACCTGGTCGGGACGCTGAACGTCTTCAACGCCGCGCATTCGCTCGGCATCCGGCGCATCGTGTACACCTCAAGCGCCGGTGTCTACGGCCCTGACGACGATACGGCGCCGCGTCCGGTCACGCATTATGGCGCGTTCAAGCTGGCGTGCGAGGGCAGCGCGCGCGCTTACTGGGGGGATCACGGCATCGCCAGCGTCGGCTTCCGGCCTTACATCGTCTACGGCTTTGGCCGCGAAACCGGACTGACCGCGGGTCCCTC
The DNA here is from genome assembly GCF_023074055.1 of Bradyrhizobium sp. 141. Taxonomy (GTDB): domain Bacteria; phylum Pseudomonadota; class Alphaproteobacteria; order Rhizobiales; family Xanthobacteraceae; genus Bradyrhizobium. The sequence goes on along the minus strand of NZ_JADPKR010000074.1, from coordinate 48,107 downwards.
GCTCGCCTGCCGAGCGGCGGCACGGGGCGAGAGCTATGTGCTTCCCTATGTCAGCACCGCAGGCCTCGTGTTTGTCGATGACGTGGTCGCCGCCTATGAGGCAGCCCTGCACCGCGAGCCCCATGGTGCGCATGTCTTCAATTTGCCCGGTGTGGTGGCGTCGAATAACGATATCGTCGAGGCCGTACGCGCAGTTGTCCCCGATGCGAAGATCACTATCGATGGGCCGGTGCTCCCGTTCGCCGAGGACATCGGCGAGGGAGGCCTGCGGCACGTATTTCCTGATCTGCCCGCCACCTCGTTGCGCGACGGCATTCGCCGCACCATCGAACTCTATCGGACGACTCCATGACGCTTCCGGTGCTTGGCGCTCACACCTTCGGCTTCGCCTGGGACTGCGCGGCCGAAGAAGCCGTCGAACGGCTCGCCGCCGCCGGCTATCGCACCATTCAGTTGATGGGGACGCCGCCGCATTTCGATCCCTGGCAGCAGGACGCCGCGCGAACGCGGCGGATCCGCGCCGTCATCGAGCGTCATGGCCTGTCGCTCCTGGCGCTCGATCTCGCCAGCAGCGACATCAATCTCGCAAGCCCGGCGCCGCATGTGGTCGATTTCGCCGTGGACGCCTATGCGGCTGCCATCGATCGGGCCGCCGAAGTCGGGGCTCGCTGGATCTGCGTCGGCTCCGGGCGCCGGCATGCACTACTCGCCAGGGCCAACGACCGCCTGATGACGAGCTTTCGCGCAGCCTTTGCCCGCATCCATGATAAGGCGCAACGCGCCGGCATTCCGATCATCCTGGAAAGCCATCCACAGGGGCTTCTTGCCAGCGCCACCGATATCGCGCGTTTCCTCGACGCCGAAGGCTATGGTGACATGCCAGTGATCTACGATGTCGCCAACGCCTTTGCGATCGGCGAGGATCCGGTCGAGGGGCTGAAGACCCTATGGTCGCGGCTCGGCATCGTCCATCTGTCAGACAGCCCGAAGGGTCAGTGGCGGCACGATCCGATCGGCGCGGGTGAGATCGACTTTGCCGCAATCGCGAGACTGCTGCGGCAGCGGGCCTATGCCGGCGCGATCGTTCTCGAAATCCTGTCGGACCGGCCGCTTGACGATCTCAATGCGGGCGTTGCCGCGCTGAAGGGGCAGGGACTGGCCTTCACGCTCGGTTCCTGACCGAAACCGTGGCGCGCTTTTCGCTCGGCAGCAGACTCTCGCGAAAACGGCCGGGGGATAGCCCGATCTTGCGCGAGAAGAAGCGGTTGAAATAGGCGGGGTCCTCGTAGCCGAGCGTGGCACCGATCTCGTCCACGCTCATGTCGGAATAGAGGAGGTTGCGCTTCGCTTCAGTGAGCAGGCGCTCATTCACCAGCGCCAGCGACGGCTTGCCGGTCGTGATGCGGCAGCAGGCATTGAGGCGCGCCGTCGTCACGCCCAGCTCGCGCGCGTAGAAGTCGAGGGGCGGATGCTTGCGGTAGTGCTTCTCGACCAGCTCGCGAAACCGCATCACGGTCTCCCCGTCGCGCGCGAAGGCGACGGGACGGGTGCGCTCCTGCTCCAGCAGCCGGCGCACGGCGACGGCGAGCAATTGCAGATAGGCCTTGATGGCGCTGCGGCGGCCCGGGGCCGACCAGACGAATTCATGCTCGAGCGAGGCGAACAGGCCGATCAGATCGATGTCGTCGCCGATCTGTTGCGGGAGAAAGCGCGCGGCGGCTCGAAAGCCGTCGATGAGTTCGGCTTCATCATCGTAGCGCGGCGTGCGTTTGGAAATTGCAGCGAAGGGATGATCTTGAACTCTTAATCAGCGGGTCCCAGGTTCGAGCCCTGGTGCGCCCACCAAACAAATCAAGCACTTAGGCTATGGCTTGGTAGGTAGGGTGACCTCATTTTACAGGTCATTTTACAGTCTTGTTCTCGCTTCGAGCTTGAGCACCGCAGCCTCTGCAAGCTGAATGTCGCGACCAAGATAGTGCGCATCGAGAATGGCCTCGACGTCCTTCAACGAGTGGCCGGTCACGGCCGCGATCTGCGGCACACTGGCGCCAGCAATCGCAAGCCGAACCACCGCAGTGCCCCTCAGATCGTGAAATGTAAGGCCGCTGACGCCTGCCCGCTCGCATGCCTTTGCCCACGATGTTCGAAAGCCATCGGAAGTCCAGGGCCGGCCGAGCGTGTTCGTCAGGATAAGAGGTCCCCGACGTTGCGTGGTGTCGAGCAAAGTTCTCAAGGGAGTGCCAGCAGGCATCACCACGCGCCGCCCGCCTTTGGACTGACGAAGGCGAATGTGAGGGCTCTCGTAGGCTGACCGAGGCAAGCGCAAAAGGTCGCCTTGTCGCTGACCGCTCTATAAGGCCAAAATCAGGGCTAGCCTGATCTCGTCGGACGCAACCGACAGAACTGCGGCAATGTCCTGTTCGGTCCAGATCTTGTCTCGGCGGTCTGCGACGTAGAGCCGACCTCCGCGCTCGCAGGGATTGTTGGTGATGATGCCGCGTTCTTTCGCGAAAGACAGAATACGCGCTAGCACCGTCCAGGCAAGATCAGCTTTGCGTGGAGTGTCGGCGTATTTGTCGCCAGCTCTTGAAGTCGCCGCGAATTCTGCGATCGGCGAGGGCTGTAATCGGCAGGTCACCGAATTCATCTACCCTTGATATACCTCAAGCAGTCACGGCGGGTGGACGCGGCGATCCTGGTAAATTCCGGTGCCGCCTCGTATCGCGCGATGATTGACATGAAGGTGCCGGCGCGGGGCTGCCGTAGATTCGAATGCGCCTCTTGGTATTGCTGGACGAAGTCAGGCGTACCCGGTTCTGCTTTGATCTGGGGGCCGCCACGATAGGCGTAATAGTACGTCTTTGGTTCGCCGCTTGAGAGCGTTACCTTTACTTTATGGATGCCTTTGAGATTGACGCGCACGCTTCGCTCTCCACTCGTCCAGGGCAGATGTCGCAACGTCGGAAGTGTGAGTACTGGGCAATCCGCTCAGCGAGTCTAACGCGAGATCAACCGCTTTCAAGTCCCATCGCGATGTGCCGGAAAGAGCAGAGGGCAATCTTCCGATCTTTACCCACTTCGAGAAAGTGCTAACGGACAGACCACAATATGAGGCAGCCTGGTCACGCGACACTAGGCGCTGGCCAATACTGCTCCGAACAGAATCCATCAGAACTATCCACTCGCGACAGCACCACGCCAAGGCAATTGGAAGATCGCACTTTCGTCGGCTGGGCGCGGCATGGAGATCAAGCTGCCGCCTTGCAGGAATGCGATCGCGCAAGAAGAATCAAGCTCGATCATGCGGCTCACATTGTCTTGAGATGTGAGGAAATCCTTTGAAGGCCGAAGGTGGCAATTTGGATCAGCTTACCCTTCCGCTGTCCTATTGATTTTGATTTAAGCGCGCGTGCGGCTGTCGCCACAGCGAGCTCTCGTGAACCGAGCCGCGTCGCGTCTCGGCCATTCGGCTTCGATCCCTCGCGCAAGCACATATATGTGTCGCTCGCCGGAGGCACTCGCTCGCGGGCCCCGCCGGCATTGCATGCCGGCGTCGCTATCACTGTCCCGCATTCGGGTGCCTTGTTAACCGGTCTCGCGACTGCACTCGGTCCCGGGTCCCGCCGCTTTCGCGTCGGCGCTATGCTGACCCTCTTTCGGGTGCTCTTTTGATTTTCTCACTCTTGCTCTTGTTTCGATATCTCGTTTTGGCCTGCGCTGACTTGCTCAATTTTCTGACGCTCGAGATCTAATGGGCTCCGCCCCTCGCGCGCGCCAGGGTAAAGCGCCGGCTGACGCCGGCGCCGCCCCGAGCGGTCTCCCCGGTCTTCCGTGCTTTTGAACGGACATCACCTTCTCGCTGACAGACGCCCGTGCAGACCCGCTCTTGCGAGCGGCCCTCGCGGGCGGGCGATCCCCCTCCACTCGGGTCGCCCTGGCACTTGCTACCCCCGGTCTCGCTGACGGGCATGGGTGCAGGCGCGTGGTGCGCCTTGCACCCATGGAAGCAAAGGAAGAATGATCATGTCGGCACGCAGGACGGCGACGCTCCGGCACCGGATGAGGGGGATGAAGGGGACGATCGAGCCACGCGCGATGGTGATCGGGAGGACGCAGAAAACGGGGAGGAAGACGAGGAGCAGAAGCTTTCCGATACGCTCATTCGTGACCTCACCGCGCATCGCACCTTGGGGCTGCGTCTCAATCTGAGTGAGCAGCCGGACGTTGCCATCGTGGCGGTCACGCGTGCGCTCGCCGCGCAAATCTTCTATATCGCGGCCAATGCCCATGTGGTCGGCATTCAACCCGTCAAGATGGATTTGGCCACGCATGCGGCCGGAATCGAGGACACTCCGGCTGGGAAAGCGTGGTCAGATCGCCATGCCAATTGGGCGAGGCAGATGCCGCGACACGTCGCGAAGCTATGGGAATTCATGGCCGAACTCGATCACGATAGCCGCATGGCGCTGTTCGCGCATTGCACGGCATTGAGGGTCAATGCGGTCAAACTGCCGTTTGACTTGAGGCCCCGCGCGTTAGCGGCGGCCACCCGTTTGGCCGAGGCGGTGACCCTCGATATGACCGGATATTGGCGGCCGACGGTGCGGAGTTATCTCGGCCGGGTCACGGAGCGGCCATCGTCGAACATCCCGATGACCCTTCGCAGGTGGCCCTCGGCGCGCTTCAGCCGTTTGACGATCTCCGGATGGCTTTCGTGGATGCTGTGCCATGAAATGAGTCCTATCCCCCTGGAGGGGATATACCCTGAAAGCCCGGCCAAGCCCTGCGTGGGGCCAGATCGCCGCAGCGCGACGCGCCCAGAGTTCCGGCCGTCGAATCTTTCAGGTGGAATTTTCGGCGGAAATTCGATCGAGACGTAACCGATGTCGATGATCGGTCAGCAGATGAGCGCCGCCCAGGACGGCGGCCAGCGTCCCTAAACCAGTGCCGCCAGCGATCAGGAACATGATTAGCAGTTGATATTTTACCGCATCAACCGGTTCGACGCCCGCAAGAATCTGGCCAGTCATCATCCCCGGCAAGGAAACGCGCCGGCATGGGCGCTCTCAGCGAAGGTCAGACGGTGTCTTATGACGTCGTCGCAGACCGTCGTACGGGCAAGTCCGCCGCCGAAAATCTTCGTGCTGCTGCTTAAGTAAGAGCACGACAAACCTGTCGCTCTCGCCACGGATGTACTGGCAGAGCTTGTGGTCATGCCCGATTCCCAAATTATTGGGAACGGGGTTTTTATTGAACCCGTCAAAGCGATTCATAAGCAAGCTCGTCGGTTTCTCTGTTCGATTAAACTGCCGGCGATGTTCTGTAGGGGTACCGCGCTGCCGGGGATTATTTCCTGTTGCCACGCTCGCTTCCTCGGCCTGATGCCGCCTATTCAATCGCTCTAAGCGGCGTGCAATTCGACAAACGTGGTAAGGTTAGCCGCAAAGCAGGAGATCAAATGAGCATTGTAAAGCGGCATCTAGCCGAGCAGGAAGAGCGACTGGTCTTAGTCGAGGAAATCTGCATCGATAAAGGAGCGCTCGTCTTGGATACCGCCACAGACGAAGTCTACTTTTCTGCAGATGAAGAGGCTTACAGGAACGCTTACGTCGCCGTGTTTCAAGCGTGGGCGAAGGGCACCATCAAGGGCACAGCGGAACAGATATTCGACGCTACAAAATCCATACTCGAGGATTAGCGAACCGACCAGGCAGAAATGGTCCGCACATGAGCGCGTCAGGATCCGGAAGCAACAGCGATTCATTCCAGCGCTGCTGGAGCAGCACCAACCGTAAGGTAAACATATGTCCTATGCGTATGAGCTCAATGAAGACGTTCGCCACCAACCCCAAGGCCCACAAGGACGGACCGGAACTGAACGGCCAGTGATTTACACCATTGTACAGCATATGCCCATCGAGTCCGATGGACGAGTTAGGTACCGCATCAAATGCAAGTCCGAGAGGATCGAGCGAGTCGTTACGGAAGATCAGCTGTCGTACCTTCAGTGACCTTCATCGGTTGATCGATTGCGAAAAGGTCCTGAGAGCGCCACGTGAAAAGCCACCTCAAAGGCACGAGCTCTGACAAAGGCGCGCGAAATGTCGATATGACGCTCAGACTCGTAAAGTTCGAGCGTTCGTGTCGGCCAGCGCCTGCCCTGCTATGCAAAAGCCGGTACCTCGACCAGCGTTCCGATCAATCGCAACAATGCTTGCTGTTCGGGCCCCTTCCGTGACGCAAGAACTCACCCAACTCGACATGAGATAGGCGACCACCAGAGGGGGCATTGGGCTGGTGGATGATGAAAGCATGACTGGTTGCCGGCTCGCGAGCGATGAACAATGTGTCGCCATTCGGGCTCCGATAGAGCTCTCGCCGGTCTGACATATCTCCACCGATCCACCCACGACAATATAAGAGGCGATGGCCGCTTGCGCGAGAGGTTCCGAAAGGCCACCCATTATCTGATCGGGCGCTTGGGAACCTACAAGGACCGCCACGCCGTCGCGCTGGAAAACAGGACAGTCTCACCACCGAACTTTGAACGCTGTGAGAGGCAAACGACCAACGAGGTCGGTTTGGCCGCGAGCGCGCGATGTCCGGTCTGGCCCCGACTACGGTCGTGCTGAACGTCGCCTCCATCTTTCCCTACGGGCCAACAGACGACACCGAAGATGAGCCAAGCGAGGCGGTTGCGAAGATCACCAGCTTTCAATCTGCTCAATGACGGCACGGACTCTCAAGAGAATGCCGGCGTCCTTCCTAACCACAATCGCGATGCTGCCCGGACGAGCAGCATGGGTAAAATCGCGCACAGCCTCGCCTAAGGCAACCATGGCCATCCTGCGGGCTACATCAGCAGTCTGCAGTTCCTGGCCGACCTCGTCGAGAGTGACGCGTTCCGCTTCATGATAATCGAAATGAAAGCGCGGCATGCAGGGCCTAAATCAGTCGCCGCGCCGACGTTCCTAAAAATCCAAGCCGCCTTTGCTGATCTTTCATCCTTCGCGCGGGTTCAGCTCATGAAGATATTCAGGACTGAACTCGGCTACATCGCGCAGTTCCTTTGCGCGGAGCAGAGTCACGGTGTGGTTTTGCCATTCAATGAGGCCCTCACGCCTGAGTTCCTGGATGGTCCTGTTCACGTGAACTACCGAAAGCCCACATGCATCGGCGACATCTTGCTGCGTGAGCGGAAGTCGGAAGCTGCCGTCGTCCGCCAGCCCAACGAATTCCATGCGGGTGGTAAGCTCGCAAAGAAGATGCGCGACTCTACCGAGCGCCTGGCGCGATCCAAGATTCTCAACCCATTCGCGATAGATGGCAGCGTGTATTAGCGTCTCGCGCCAAAAAGCGTGCGTAAGTCCTGGAGATTCCTTCATCATGTCTCGGAGTGCTGAATGGGGCACAGCGGCTATCGTCGAACTGCCCACAGTGCAAAGATCACAATCCGCCACTGGCAAATGCAGGGTAGGCAAATCGGGCATATCTCCAGCTATGTAGAACGAGGATATCTGAGTTCGAGCGTTCACCACTCTTTGCCGAGATAGGAGGCCGCTCATCACGATAATGCAGCTACGAGGTTCGTCGCCCTGGCGCAGCACGTATTCGCCATCTGCCAGCGATTTCACCTTGTATGGCAGGCGCGTGAGCCTGGTCTGATCTTGTTCAGATAGGCCGCCAACCGCCTGTAGGCGCGATATTAGCCTTTGGTGCGGCATTGTATGCTCCCTGTGTGATGCAGGCGGGAGCCCAATGCGTCTCTCAGCCACCGACGCCTATGGACAAGCCGAAGCCGGTGATGCAGGAACAATAAGCTTGCCATGAAAGGGTTGCAATCAAAAGGAAAGCCGCCGGCCTTGGGCTCGGCAACACGCCCGTGATACCTGAACGCCAGGCTTTTGAGGTCAGACGCTACGGTCGATCCGTGCTCTCATAGCGCTTTGCGCCTGTCTGACGCTTGCTTTCGAAGTTCGTGCGAATAAAGCCAACTCTCCCGATCACCGGCCGCAGGCGCGAACCTTTCGACCAAACGAGCCCCGTGCCACAGTTCCATCGGGTGTCCATCGGCCATCTGGCTCACAAGTTGGCGTGCTTCATTGTCACATGCGCAACCCACAAGGTCCCTGGCCGACGATATGACCTTCCAGATCAACCTCATAGGCTCTAAACGAACCTTCGGTCATACGATCCATCAGCTCAATTTGGTTTGAGCCAAGTCGAGCACGCTGTGAAAACTCCGACAATCACAAAGGTTAAGAAGCGTTCGTAGGTACGCTTAGGGGCACACTGCGACCTGCTGAACTGCTCCGGTCTCGTCCGCTCCTGGTGCATCAGCCGACGCGGTTCTCGCGAAGCCCTAAGCGCTCTTGGGCCGCCATCGGGCATGTTGGTGCCGTGCTTGCGCATAGCAGGATCCGAGGTGCGGATACGCGACACACTGATCGCGCGGGCAGTCGTCGTGAGCTTTCGGGGGATTCTCGTGAGCCGCAATGCTCTACCGGTCGCGCTCGCCACTTGTACGGCTTACCGGTGCCCGACCCCTCGTGGCCCGTTTTCACTCTGGACAAGTCGAGGCCGACATATTCAATTTTGCCCACGGCTTCCCGCAGCACCATGACGCCCCAACGCTCAGCATCTCGCTTGCCCCGTACCCTCTGCTTGTCATTCGGCCTGCAATATTGGCTCTGACTCACTTTTGATGCAGTTTGGGGGATGCGGGGCGCTTTGATTGGAGGAGAAGCAACGCCATGCAGCAGGCACTCCACCGCTCCAGTCTGGTGCCGCGTGGGTTTGTTGTAGAGAGTGCGTACTACGAAGGTGATAAGTCCGTTATTAAGATCCGGGCGTCCGGAAGCGTTGGTCTGTGTCCATTGTGCGGAACAGTTTCCCGGCGTGTCCATAGCCGGTATCGGCGACGCGTGACTGATCTTCCGCTTTCGGGGCGGATCGTACAGCTCCTGGTGATCGCCCGCCGCTTCCGCTGCGACGCCGTCCTGTGCGGGCGCCAAATATTTACTGAGCGCTTCGAAGGGGTGCTGGCTCCATCAGCGCGACGCACGGCGAGGCTGGACTCCATTGTCCATCACCTCGGTCTGGCGCTTGGCGGACGACCGGCGGCAGGCTTCGCAAAACGGCTGATGCTGCCGGTGAGCAAGGATACGCTCCTTCGCGTGGTTCGCCGCCGTAGCCGTCCCCCAGCTGACACGCTCAGGGTTATTGGCATTAATGACTGGGCCTGGCGGCGCAATCACCGATACGCGAGCATTATCTGCAACCTGGAAAGGTGCCGGTGGTCACTCTGCTGCCGGATCGTGAACCCGCGACCGCCCAAGCCTGGCTATCTGCTCATCCCACGATCGCGATTGTCGCCCGTGATCGTGGTGGAGGATATGGCGAAGCCACGGCAAAAGCATTGCCGCACGGGGTACAGGTCGCCGATCGTTGGCATCTAATGGAGAACGCCAGTCGGGCCTTCCTCGATGCCGTGCGCAAATCGATGCGCCAGATACGCATCGTCATCGGTGCGACCACGATCGATCCTAAGCTGCTCACGGCCGCTGAGCGCCTCCAGTATGAGGGCTATCTGCGTCGCGAGGAGACCAACGCGGCTATCATGGCTCTCTCGAAGAACGGCATACCTATCAAGCAGATCGCACGTGAGACTGGCCATAGCAGGAAGCTGGTGCGACAGGTGGTCCGCGGCGAACGTCACGACGTCTTCCGAACCAGGCAAAGTCCGTTGGATCCGCACTTGCCATGGCTCGACGATCAATGGGCGTCCGGCTGCCGCAATGGAGCTGAACTTTGGCGCCGCTTAACAGCGCGTGGCTTTCGAGGCTCGCTCCGCGTCATCAGTGAGTGGGCGACCCGCAGGCGAAGAGCCGAAAAGACGGACGCGCAAACCCTTCAGCGGATCCCGTCGGCCAGGACGATCGCGCGTCTCATGACGATCGGGCGGGACTTGCTTACGAAAGCGGAGACCGTCACGGTCGCGGCGCTCGAATCTGGCGCACCAACGCTGGTCGAGGCGCGCGAGATCATCGCTGAATTCCACTTGATGGTCCGGCGCAAGGTTGATGCGGGACTTACCCCATGGATCGAGCGAGCCCGCGCCAGTCTCGTAGCTTCGTTCGCCAATGGCGTCGCCAAGGATGAGGCTGCAGTGCGGGCGGCGATCACTTCACCTTGGTCCAACGGGCAGACTGAGGGTCAGATCACGCGCCTCAAACTCGTCAGACGTCAAATGTACGGTCGCGGGAAAATCGATCTGCTTCAAGCCCGACTAATTGGCGCAGAATAATCGGAGCTGCACCAAAATTGCGTCAGAGCCAATATTGGACGCCGATCCCCGGCTTAGGGGGGCAATATTGCAGGCCGAATGACACCATTGTCCTTGTACCGCTGCTTGCGTTCGCGCAGCAGGTCGATGCCCTGCTCGATCGCCGCGCCCATCGGGATATCGCCTGTCGTCGACAGCGTCGGCGGGTGCCAGAAATCAGGGGTCTGAAAGCCGGAATCAATATTGACTGGACCGAAGGTGACGACCGCGATTTCAATGCGCTTCATCGCCAGCGCATCATTCGCCAACTGGTCCTTCAGCGTCGCGATGCCGCGATTCAATTCCGAAATCGCTCGCCCCCTGCATGGAGTGCGATGTATCCAACAGCAGCAGGCAGGGACACTGCTGCTCTGGATTGGTGGTGAAGTCGTCGCTTCCAAAGCCGACCTGTTCAAAACCTGACATCGATTTCTCTCACTGTTGCGGTGGTGCTAATTGGAGCGGGGGACCGAGTGAATCCGCCCGCATTTTCGGCCGAGGCCGCGGCACGGGAACTTGATGGGGCGAAGATTGAGCGAGCGAACCGGTGGTCTCGCCCGCCGGCGTCGCGAGCAGCAAGGACCCACTGGGGACGGGCTCCGGAAGGCTGACGATGTAGATCAGCCCGAGTACGAACGCGATGATGACGAATGGCGTAGCCGAGTAGTGCCTGCGCGTGGGGAGCGGGTTAGCGATGAGCGCAGCCGGTGCCTGGGGCTGCACGGTTGTAGAATAGGATAGGCCTGACCCGGGAATGCCGGCGGTCAGTCGTGAGGGACCGCTTGAGCCGACGTTGTAGGTGACGCCCTTTCCGCCAAGAGGCTGGAGCGCCTCAATCCGATGTTGAGGCGCACGCCGGGTATCAGCTTTATCGATTTACGAAAGCGCAGCCCCATTTCTCTCCCCTTGGTTGAAATAGTTCACCAAAAGGGCAGGGTTTCCAGCCTCCGTAGGGGTCTGCAGATACGACTTTACGTCGAAAGCAGGATAGTACCCTCGCGCAACTGCTCCGAGCCTCGAAATGCGGGGATTGTCAAAGCAAAGTGCGCAAAACCGCGGCTCCCGGCTTGACGGTCCAAAGTTGTCTGTTCTAATTTTGTTCTCATGCGACCCGATTCTGCTGGCCCATGCCATTTGAAATGACGACAGCAGCTGCCAAAAGCCGGACAGGCACCATGCACGAGATCATCTGTCCCCACTGTGCCAAGGCCTTCAAGGTCGATGAATCCGGCTATGCCGAAATTCTGAAGCAGGTCCGTGACACCGATTTCGCACAGCAACTCCACAAACGGCTCGAATTGGCCGAACGTGACAAGCAGAGCGCTGTTGAATTGGCCAAGGCCCAGGTGAGCAACGATCTGCAGAAGACCACGGCTGCTAAGGACGCCGAAATCCAGGAGTTGAAGTCCAAGCTTGAGGGAAGTGGCGTCGCCCAGAAGCTCGCGGTTACCGAAGCGCTCAGCGCCGTCGAAAAGGAACGTGACAGGCTCGCGAACGCGCTGGCCGAGTCCGAGCGCGAAAAGAAAGCGGCCTCGGAGATTGCTGAAGCGCTTCTGGCCAGCGAGCAGCATAAAATCACTGCTGCCAAGGAAAAAGAAATCCACGAGCTGAAGGCCAAGCTTCAGGCCGTCGAGCTTGAGAAGAAGCTCGCCGTGACCGAAGCGGTCGGCGCGATCGAAAAGGAGCGCGATGAGCTTAAGAACGGCATTAAGCAGGTGCAGCTTGAAAAGCAGCTCTCCGAGCAGTCGCTCAAGGAGAAGTACGAAACCCAGATCAAGGATCGCGACGACGCGATCGAGCGTCTCAAGGACATGAAGGCCCGCCTCTCGACCAAGATGGTCGGCGAGACCCTCGAACAGCACTGCGAAACTGAGTTCAACCGGGTGCGCTCGATGGCCTTTCCGCGGGCGTATTTCGAGAAAGACAATGACGCGCGGACCGGCAGCAAAGGCGATTACATCTTTCGGGACTCGGACGAGGCTGGCACGGAGATCATCTCGATCATGTTCGAGATGAAGAACGAGAGCGATAAGACCGCCACGAAAAGCAAAAACGAAGATTTTCTGAAGGAGCTCGACCGCGATCGCACCGAGAAGGGCTGCGAGTATGCAATTCTGGTCTCACTGCTTGAGCCGGACAACGAACTTTACAATAACGGCATCGTCGATGTCTTCCACCGCTACTCGAAAATGTACGTCATCCGGCCGCAGTTCTTCCTGCCGATGATCACGCTCTTGCGGAATGCGGCCATCAACTCACTAAAGTACAAGACCGAGCTGGCGCTCGTGAAAGCGCAAAATATCGACATCACCCAATTCGAAAGCCAGCTCGAGACGTTCAAGACCGCGTTTTCGAAGAATTACGATCTGGCCTCCCGCCACTTCCAGACGGCGATTGCCGAGATCGACAAGTCCATCGATCATCTGCAAAAGACCAAGGATGCGTTGATTGGCGCGGACCGCAACCTGCGCCTCGCGAACGATAGGGCGCAGGACGTGACGATCAAGAAGTTGACCAGGGGCAATCCAACGATGGCAGCGAAGTTTGCGGAGCTCAAAAGCCATACCACTGAAGCTGCGGAGTAAATCCTAGGCCAGGTCAGGCAGAACATACCGTGACGTAACATGGTGTGATCACATCTACGAGTTAAGGTTCAGCGCCGGAAGGTCGGCGCTCAACCGAAGATATGGCCGACCCAGGCGACGGATTAACGCAAGCGACCGTGCAATTAAAAGGGCTGCGTAGAGATTGCGGGTGACCATTCGATGGTCGCAACGGACCTATTCTTGCACTGATAAGGTTTCTAACAAAAGCTTATCAGTGCTGCGGCTCGATGCTGCGCATAGGGGGCACAAACTGGGCCCCCGCTGACTGCGGGTCACCGCTCCTCCAACCGCGACTGACCAAGTCATTGCGTACTCAAAAATTTTTAGCAGGCAGTCCGAGGTTCGCGTGAATAGCTACGGTGACAAGCTACAGAGCCCGCCGCTGGAGCGGCTCCGAAGGGCAGGGACTCCGCAAGTCATCAAATCGCAAGAATTGACTGAACGCTCTCCCGCGCTTGTCGGCTCTCGGCGCGGTATTTAAAGAAACGGTGAACGTCTCGCAAGGCCACAGGCGACCCTGCACCGAGCTAAGTCGTCATAGTCTTAGCCGCGTCCAGTGTTGCCTAGTTCTCGGAAAATTTGGCCGGTCAACCGCCCGATTCGGTCTCCTTCTCGGCACGTCCGGTCTGGCTTCAACTGCTGAAATGCCGAGCGCGATCCGGATCTTCGACTTAGGGCCAAGAGGCGAATTGCAGCGTGACCAGCGCAGGGATTTCAGCCTAGGCACTGTGTGCACCGGCGCTCTCTTCATCTGTCAACGTGATTGACGGTAATTGCCCGGAATTGCTGTTCCGCGAACTATTGGATGGAATCCTCCGGCAACCAGCCATGATGAATGTGCCTTCGCAAAACTGGTCGTGGTGGTTGAAGTTCGGCGCATGTTTGGCCGGCTGTATTAGCGGCGTCATGGCGCGCGATATGGACTCCCGAGGTGAACCGCGTCGTTGAAATTACCGTCGCCTGCACCTCTTCCATAATGAACCAATGGCCGCCCACAACGCGACCGGCGACGGTGTCGTCATGCTGGTGGGAGCGCAGCCGCGGACGACCGGACTGATAATCTGATCAATCGGGAAAGGCATCTATCCAACAGAGGAGTATCCTATGAAGTTAGCTCAAATATCAGCACTAGTCATTTGTCTGCTCGGCGCGCCGGGAATTTCGTTGGCCGCGGACGCCAAGGGGGACGTGGAGAAGGCTTACGCCGCTTGGGATGCCGCATTCAACAAGCACGACGCGAAAGCCATCGGCGCTTCCTATGTCGCGACGGCAAAATTGATGCCGCCCACACATCAGGTGGCGTCAGGTCCGGCTGAGATCGAGAGTTTCTTTGCCGGGCTGTTCGCGAACGGAGTGACGGGTCACAAGTTGGAGATGATCGACGCCGGCGGAGACCACAAGGTTGTATTCGGCACAGCCAAGTGGAGTGCCACGGGTAAGGACAAGGAGGGCAAGGCGTCGCCCTTGGGTGGTTTGGCAATGCACGTATTCGAACGCCAAGCCGATGGATCGCTCAAATTGAAGCTGCAAACATTCAACTAAAGCGGCCGAAGCTTAATCGGTCCGGTGAGGCGGCGGCCTTACCGGACACCCAAAAGGGCTACTTGTCTCCGCTATAAGACATCTCCGGGTTAGGTCAACAGCGCCGGCTTGGATGGGCCGTGACACTTCCGGTCTGATCAGCAGACCATATCTGAACCAAACCCAACTTCGCCGTTGGGCCACAAGCCGGCAATCAACTCCATGCGGAACTCAGGGGGCTGGGTCCATTAGTCCCGCCGCGAAGTAAAAGGATGTAGCCAGCCGCGCAGGCGATCCAAAGATAGGCTCCCGCGAGTAGCCAGTCTCGATTGTTGATCTTCATGGCTGGGCACGCGGTGGTGGCTCAAACCGCTCTATCTGCTCGTTGCCCCGCCATAACTCGATGGCGTGACCGTCAACAAGTTGTCGGGCGCGCTGGCGTGCGCTGTCCTCATCTTCACAAACGAGGTCGATCCGGCTGGTAATGTGACCGTCTTTGTCAAAGATATATGCTCTGTATTCTTCCACCTTGCGCTCTGGTCTGTGCCGCCGTCCTGACAGACATTTTAGAACGCTTCAAAACTTGGCGTCTAGTCCAGTCCAATTCCCCTCAGGGCTGCCGGTTCGCTGCCTCCAGGCAGCAAGCCCCTGCAGACTGACTGATGAGTACCTGTGTCATCTATCTAGGGCGATGAGGATACAAACCTATTGCTAAGGATGAGCTTGGTTCCGTAGGATAGCTACTGGGGATGTCGCAGCCTCCCCGTTAAGTGGTGATCCCACCCAAGCGCTGCTCGCTTTATTTTGGAGCGAGCACTATGGATGGTCACCTTCTTGTCCCCTTCATTTTGGCAACGTTTCTAGGCGGTTTTGTAAGTGGCTTTTCCGGATTCGCGATGGGTATCGTCGTGTCTGGCATCTGGCTGCACATCATCACGCCCATTCAAGTCGCGGCACTGATCGCAGGCTATGGTCTTCTCACTCAAGGCTATGGCATCGCGAAACTGCGTCACGAACTAAGCTGGCGCACCATTTGGCCGCTTAGCCTGGGAACGGCCGTTGGCATTCCGATCGGGGTGATGCTGTTGACCCGCACCAACCCTAGCCATGTGCGTTTCGGCATCGGCGTGTTGCTCGTCCTCTACGCAACGTACAGTCTCCTACGCCCGCCACTCGGACCGTTCAAAATTTGCCGCTCCGCCGACGTCGCAATAGGTATCGCGAATGGACTGCTTGGAGGTGTCACAGGTCTTGGCGGTATTATCTCAACAATCTCCTGCCAGTTGCGCGGATAGCCGAAAGACAAACAGCGCGCCGTCTTTCAGCCGGTGCTGTTTGCAGCCTTTGTGATCATCTCGATCTCGCAGCTTATCGCAGGATCGTACACGCCCGAAACGATTAAGCTATACGGCATCGGTCTTCCGTTCATGGTCGCTGGCATATGGATCGGCTTTAGGCTGTACGGAACAATCAACGATGAGATGTTCCGAAAGACTGTATTGGTACTGGTCCTAGTAGCTGGCGCCTCGCTGATCGTCTCAGCGGCTGGTTTCTCAAAGTAGGACTTCGCCGCTCACTTCCTTCACGATTATTCGGGACCTCTGTCAAATCGGGTCCGGCGTCGCTCGGCGGCTTCGGCGAGCTTCATCCATTCGCCCGCTAGCAACCATGCTTCGGCGGCGTCTTGGCTGATGGCTTTCTCCGCCTGCTGGCCGCATTCATCCGCCTGCTCCGGAACCGCTTTGCGTCTTCTTCGCTTATAGGCCGAAATGGCCACAACCTTGGTTGTGCGTCCACTCCCTTCAAGGGAGGAGCCTTTGCGCTTTCCCTCAGCGACAGCGAGAGCTCGAGTCCGCTAAGGTCGGCTCCGACGTCGGCCTGAGGCCGGCTGCGATGTCAGCACTGGGCCACTTCCGGCTCATGCAGGGCAGCATCATTCGATCACCTCATCGGCTCGAAGGAGTAACGAGGTCGGCACGCTGAGGCCGAGTGCTTTGGCAGTCTTCATGTTGATCACAAAGTCGAATTTGGTCGGCTGCTCTACGGGCAGATCGGACGGCTTGGTGCCTTTGACGATCTTATCGACGTAGTTGCCTCCACGACGCAATAGATCGAATATATCGGGGCCGTAGACGACCAATCCGCCATCCGCGAATTGTCGGAAGAAATGCATTGCGGGCAGACGATGTTTTGCCGCGAGCGCGATAACTCGCGGAGCTTGGCGAATGATCAGAACGTCGCCCAAGACAATGATTGCATCGGCGTGCTGGGCGGCGGCGGAGGCAAAGGCGATATCAAGGTCCTCGTCGGTAGTCGCCTCAACTATCGGCAGAGCCACTCCTAGCTTCCGAGCTGCGCTTGGTGCTGCAATGGGATTGCCCGGATTGATCAAGAGCGCAATTTTCGTGGCGCCAGGAATCAGTTCCCGGAGGACTTGTATTTGTTTGGCGGTCCAATCTCCCGGCACCCAGCTCGCAAGACCGGGGATGTTACCGGCTGGACGCGAGAGGCTTTGGACGAGGCCAAGCCCCACGGGATCGGCGACCACCACGAAAACAATCGGAACGGCAGCAGTTGCGGATTTAAGGGCGAGGGCTGGTGACGGCCCGAGAGCAATTACCAGATCGGGAATTAGCGCCACCAACTCCGCAGCTAAGGCTGGCATGCGATCCGGGGCTTCGGCAAAGCGATATTCGACGAGCAGGTTCTTCCCCTCGATCCAACCCTTTTCGCGCAAACCGCTGCGCCACGCATCGCGACCCTGAGAATCTAGGAATCCGCCCAAGAAACCGATTCGGCGAGGCGAGCCTCCGGCCCGCAAACGCGGTGGCGAAACGAGTAGCACCGCGGTGTCCGCTATGAACTCCCGCCGCTTCATTCGTTCCTCATCGTAGTTTGAGGACGATGATGCCTAGAGTATCACGTCTCGACGGTCGTGGCTTTCAATGCAGGCACATGCGACGGATGGGCGCAGGACCGCTCTGGGTCGATACTGTTGAAGAAGTAGCCGCCTCTGCTGCGGCGTCGGCGCTGGCCTGATGAACGAAGGGCACCGTCCTCAGCCCAAAACCGCGGCCAATCTCCCGCGCAAACCTAAGCGCCGCGTCGGTATTGCGGCCATAGAAGAACGCTCGATCACAGCTGCGAAAAGATCCCCATTCCAAATAGCGCGATAGCAATGCCTCTAAGCATGGTCGTGGACCGGGTTGAACGATACAGCGAAAGTTCAAAAACGGCCCAGCCGCAGGTTGGGAGAACAGCCGGGGTCGACATTCCCATTCCATGTGCCGTAATCAGCGGTAATCGGCACCCTCCCAGCAAGCCACAAGAAAGCTAATGAACTCTTTCGCCCGCCGCCCCGGGCGCCCCGCGCCATTGAGGCGGGGTCAATGTGAAGCGCAGCTGGACACTCCCCGTCCGCTGCTACGCTGAGCTGCCATCCGATTTCTTGCCTGAGGTCTTGCGCCTCACAATTTGTGCCTTCGCTCCTAACGACCCTCTTGGCGCGCTCGAAGGCGTGGCTTTCGGCTGCATCATCACGAACGGCCAGGGAGCTCTTGCAGATGTGAACGCGAGCGCTGGGGTACACGGTGCATCCGAACAACATCGACATCGCCGCCTCAAGATTGGAGCGATGACTAAACGCCTCTTCATGCCCGATCCGGCTGTCCGGAGTTCACGCAATCCGCGTCGACGGATTGAAATCCAGCAATCGAATGTAGCCGGCGTCTGCACACCGCGGGCGATCTCAATTACGAATTCGCAGCCAACGATATCGAACGGCGCCGCCTCGGCGCCAATGCCGGCGGCGACAGCCACCACACCATCGGCATCACCGTTGGTCCAGCGTGCACGGCGGTCGCTCTATTCCACCGTAATGCTTCTGTTCGGCTCGCAGCCAGAATTCCAGGTCGCGTCCTTCGGGCCGACCGGCTTCCTGCCAAAGCCCAAAAGCCCGCCTCCTGATCTCCTCGTGCAGAGCGACGGCCTGTAATTCATCGAGCTTGCCCTTAATCTCCTTTGCGAAACTTTCCAGGTTCCTCACCGTGGTCCTATCGCCGATTCGGGCGATTGCGCGACTAGCCAGGTCGACCTGATGTTGCAGCCTTAGAAGTTCAGCGCGGTAGTCCATAACGTCGCTCCAACTGGCTATATGACGTTGGAGCGCAAGGAATGTTCGATCGAGGCGCGGGGGGGGGGGCGCGACGGGCCGGGGCTACCAAGGTCCTCGCGCCGATAGCGGTGGCCCGAACGAACAGGCTTATTGCGGGAGGTTTCCTCCGCGCAGCCGCTCTGGGGTGGGGCGGCGCTTCCAACATCGCCCGATCATTCTGCCGCTCGCAGACTCCGCTCTGTGGGCTCATAGCGCTCCCCGTGCTTCACCAGCCAGCCACCTTCAACCATCTTCCGCGCCAATGTTGTCCAGCATGTCGGCTGGCAGCCGCCCGGGGTGATAGACGCGGCCTCCGCGCTGCACCAAAAAGCCGCAGATGCGGGCCAGCCGTACGGCTTGAGCATGCCGGAGTGAGAACGATGGAGCTGGTCATGGCTTCCCCAGCACCGGCACCAAGGAACGTTCCGGAGCGTAGCCTTTTGGAACGAGTACTTTTGCCGCCGGTGCGCGCTGGTAGACCTGCTCCACGCCGTTGTGATGAGCATTGAGGAAGCCGTGTGAAGTAGTTCACAAGCGGCAGGTATCACCAAGCGTAGCGTGCGCGCTTCAACTGAGGGACGCACCATGAAGTTCAATTGGAAACCCTCTCGAATGCTGGCTCTGACGGCAGTTCTTCTGGTGGCGGCCGGTACCACTATGGCAATCGGTACTCCTCGCGGAGTCTTTGAACCAATGTTAGGACCCGATTGGCAATGCAGCCGAACTCTGCTGGTCGTGACGGCTTGTACTTACTCGACCGTCAGACCGGAATAGCGCGCGGTGCGACGGGCGATCGCGGAAGATCGCCGAACTCGGATGCGGCGTAGTCTCTGCCTTCCGGGTGACAATGTGGACCTCGTAGTTCGCGTGCCTTCTCGAGGGCCGCTTCGGCGGTCTTCCTGCGGTGTGCAAGCTCTCCGTGTCTGCATATCCTTTGACGATGAAACTCATTTTCTCTTCTTTTTCTTCTTCTTCTCTTTCTTCAAGGTGGCGGCCTGGGCCCGGAATGCCTCAGCCAATGTTTTCATCTGATCCGCGACAAAGACGTCAGCCGTGCGGGCGGCCACCTTTTCGGCCGCCGCTGCCTGCTCGCGAATGTCCTTCACAGCTCCCATGGCGGATCAATTTCGCGACTACAGGGTTGTTCCCGCTCAAGGTCCAATTCTAGTGCTGCCCCGTGTTCACGTTCTAATGGCCTAACTTGGACAGGGCCTGTTTCCGATCCCAGTGGCCAGTTCGAAATCGGGGGGGTGAATTGGTAATTAGGCCGGTTCCTCTTTGAGCGGCGCGCTAGCCACGGTACCCGACTTGCGGTCGGTCTGACGACCTATAGCGACCTACAGCTACCCGCCTTCTACACCGCAACACCGTCGCAATGAGCTAGAGCGGTAAGGCTTACTGCATGAAAAAGGCGGCGGCGAATCAAAGAGGACGAACCAAAAGAGAAGCCGTCGCGCACAGAGCGAGCCCGCCAGGTCGCTGAGGAATACGCCAACGACAATGCGATCTACAACAAGGCCGCAAGCTGAATTAAGGTCGCCTTCAGTTGGCGGCCTCATGCGCGCTGTTCACGCTGGCGGGCCGATCAGCTCATACCCACAGGCGACGCCTTCGGAATCGTTCTCATCAACCTTCAGCTCCTCGCCCTGATCGTAAATCCAGACCGTTATAGCTCACGCTCCATCGCCGGATGGCTCCGGTTCTTCACCTTGACCCAATGCTTCTGCCGGCCCCAAGGTAAAGCCGCTCGCGGTGTTTGGAAACCAGACCCTCCAGACCCATACGGCAGGCCGCTCGAAACAGCCGATCTCGCCGCGCTCGAAAGAGGCCACGGTGATCCGTCTGGCCGGCGAGCCAGTAGCTGCTCCAGGTAGGTTCTTGCGCATATCGAGGGGCAAAGGCCGCAGGTCGTCGTGGCCCACGGGAGAATATCGAAGGCGTAGAGCTGAACTTCGTGGTCATGCTTGCGAGAGTGCAGGCATTGAAATCAGAGATGCCGTCGACGCCCAAGTTCACGGCTTCGCCATCGATAACGAAGTGCTTCTGGCGATTCTTCAGCGCGGCCTCGGCGATCCAGGGATAGCGCATTGTCCAATCAGTGCCGTTGCGAGACAGCAGGCGCACGCGGTCATTCTCCCCGAATAGCATTCGATGGCCGTCGTGCTTCACTTCATGAATCCAGTCCGGCCCGTCCGAGACCTGCTTGCCGGGGTGGCCAGGCAGAGCTCGTACGCCATTCGCATCGTGGGGAGATAGGCGCTTGCCGAGGATTTTACGAATTTGGAACCCGGCTCTGGCGACGCCTTGAGGCGAGTCTGCGTCGTGAATCGAACAGTCAGGAGGGCTGCGCTAAGGCTATTCTATACTTGGGATACGATTTCTGATTGGGAGATACCAACTTGGCGATAGGTAAAGTGAAGTGGTTTAACGCTACCAAAGGCTACGGCTTTATTGCTCCTGATGATGGTGGCCCAGACGTCTTCGTGCACATCAGGGCGGTCGAGAAAGCCGGCTACACGGGCTTGGCCGAGGGCGCGCATGTTAGCTACGAGGTGAGGGCCGGGAGCTCCGGTAAGATGTCCGCGGAAAACCTCCGGATTGGCTGACCCGCAGGTATCGAACCCTAGCGGCCCGGAGCGCGCCGTATTTCGCAGTGCTCTAGCCGCTCGTAACCCTTCTGAATCTGGTGTTGTGAGAGCCAGAGCTCGAACAGGAGCAGCGAACTCGCGAGTGCACCTGAGCCAAAGATGAACCTCATCATAGGGGGAAATGCGTTGTTTGTTCCTGTTCGAGCTGTCGTTCTATCGCCCGTGCGCTCTCGTAGCCGCCAGTCAGCGCGGCTGCAAAAACCAGGAATGTCCAGGCGCTAATCTCTTTTGGCTTGCGTCTCATGAGCCAGCAATCCGCTACGGTCGCGAGGCCGCACAGCAAACTCCTGGTGCGGCAGCAGCGCGTAAGAGGCGACCGACGCCGACCAGCCGTGTGGATTGCGATCGCCGGAGAGGGTCATCAATTGCTCGAGCACGCGGACCGACAGCCAGGCCTTTTCAAGACGCACGCGCGCTGCTCGCGCTGGCGGGACTATATTAGCCTTGATCAACTAACTCCACGCCGATCCGGTTACCCCTTGACCAAATCAGGTAGCACTGCCGGATCACGCGGCTGCGACATCAAAGTAGATCGCGGCTTCATGTAGCGGCTCTCGGGCAGTTCGATAGCAGCGCCATGATCCGAGATGTTCCGCACCCGACAGCGAAGGCTTGATCCGCCACCTGAATGTACGCAACCTCCCAACCTCGGTGCGCTCCTGTCTGCGACGATCGATCGTCATCACTTCACCAGCGTTTCGCGTCGGGCTCTCTTCGAAGCTTTGCCGCGATTGATGAATTGAACGCCAACGAACTCTCCGTTGACCCAGGAGAGTTCGCAGTGTCGGTAGGCTAATCCGATTGGCGAGAGTACGAGGAAAAATTCCTTCTGGCCGGTATCTGTCACGGCACCATCAATCACCAGCTTGGCCCCCAATTCGGAAACATCGTGAATTTTGCAGGCGCGCTGCCATGTGCCGTCGATGGCCATCAACCGTGCTTCGATTGGACTTTCGAAAACGACGCGCCTGGATCCTTTCCGCCTCACTCATGAACCGCCCGGCGTGGCCTTCGCGCAGGCGCTCAGAGTAAGGCCAGAGCGTTGACCGTCTGTGAACGAACAGAAGGGCCGCTGCGAGCGCCCAAGACGCCCCTCTGGGTTGCTCGCTATCGGTGATTGCCCGGCTCGGTTGATGCCTACGACGAGCCGTCGGCTCAACGCGCCAAGTTGATCGCGAAGCGGAAGACCGGCTTATGAGGCCTGTCCGCCCAAACTACGCTGCGGACCGCGCTTCGTCGCACGGCCGCCATCAATCCTAGCACTGGGCGGGGCTGCCGGCCGAAGGGCCGGCGACCCCTCGCCGCGAAGGCGCCAGAACGCGAAACAAAGGCGACTTCGCGACTGCATCCAGCATCGGCGCCCCCCCAACAAGCGCAATGAGATACGATCGTTAGTGTTACTTGGATGGCTTAGTGGTTACTGGTCGCTTCGCTGATGGCTTGCGCGAGGTGATCGCCTCCACCTTCTTCAGCGTCTGTGCAAACTCAGATCGGAGATGCTGTTCGTGCTTCGGGTCGATAGGCTCCGAGAGGAATGCGACCTTCACGAGGAGGCGGTTCAGTAGCAATGCTATCGCAAGGTTGTCCGAATGCTGCGAGCGCAGGGTCGTGAGTTGACGACGCATCTCGATAAGGTCAAGTTTTCCGTTGTCTGACTGCTGTTTCAAATAGAACGGGCCTGCAATCAAGCGAAGCCGCCGCGTCAAATATATTGGCGCGACGGCTTCCCATTGGGGACCCGGACCAAGGGCAATGTCCGGCCGTGAGAAGCTAGCGCCCCGCAGCTTTGCTGCAATCAATGTCTGGAACTGAGCTTGATGTCGCGGTTGCGGGTTAATTCTGGAACCCGAGGGGAAGAGCGATCAAGGTGATCCGTTGGGTAACTCTCACGACCTACGGACCCGTGCTCGCTCCCGCTCGACTTCCTCAGCGTCCTTGTCGTCGATGGTCATAAGCGAGTTCTTGGCATCGCCGTGAACCTTCAGGAGTTCGTCGAGCTTCGCATGAATGGCCTGCGTGTTGCGGTGCTCGGCGCGCTGGATCACGAGGGTCATTCCCCATGTTGCGAGAATGGCAAGCGAATGCCACTCTAGGCCATTGCCGAAGACGATCCAAAGCGCGGCATAAATGAGAAAGACAACGAACGCGGCTGGCCGGGAGGCAAGCACGCCGATGTTGGTCAACCAGCCTCGGACTTCCTTCAGGGCCATGACGATCAACGTGGCGCTGCTTTGGTCGGTTCCACGAGCATCTACAACTCGCGATCCATTGCCCGATGGCCGCGGTTCTTCACCTTGATCCAGTGCTTCTGCCGCCTGCACGATACGGTCGATTGCGATGCTTTGAGACCAGCCCCTCAAAGGCCCACGCGGCAGGCCGCGCGGAATAGATCGGGTGCAATCTCGCCGCGCTCAAAGGGCGCAACGGTTATGCCCTCCCGGCCTGCGCGCGAACAGCCGCTGGAGGTTCATCTTTCGCAGGTGCAGCGGCAGATCGCGCAAGTCGTCGCCGCCCATGGCGAGGACGTCGAAGGCATAGAGCTGCACTTCATGATCGTGCTTAGGATAGCCGCCGAGTTGATGCTGAACGCCGCAATCGAAGACGATCATTTGAGGTTCGCCGTGGTTTCATTCGGCCGAGATGCTGACGCGCCGTGAAATGGAGTACGACGCACGCTGGCATAGCGAGTTGCGGGGGCCAGCATGAAACGCCGGCGCCGAACCCACAGAATGCGCGACCGGCAGCGGCTGATGACGCACGGCCGAAGACTTAGGCGTGACCAGCCGTCAACGGGTCCCGCGGTACGATTGACGATCGCGATTTTGTGACGAGCTCCGTGATACGGTATTGGCATTGAGAACTCGTCGGCTCCCAGGTCGGCGGGTTTTTCAATGGACTAGCCGTCCTGAGAGGTAATGCCGAGGCTGTCGCAGGTAATTGCGAATAGCTCCTTGGCTTTGGAATCTTCAAAGCAGAACTTGGTGCCGATCTCCGCGCGGTCGGTCCACCAGCGAACGTTAGCTCCTTGCGCGATGCGGGCAGCTTCGCCTCGTAACAGGTCCAGTCGTTTCCCGGCCGCACGAACAATCAGGCAATTCTCCTTAGGCATAAAACGTCCTCCCATTGGAAAATTAGACGCCGCAAAATCGTTGGTGCCCACAAAGCTTGCTGGTGATTGAAACGCAGCCGGTCTACTAGCCGCAGCGATGTTCTCGCTGCGGCCCGCGCATGGCCAAAATGAAACCGGGTGAAAAGGTCTAACGAAATATGCAGCCAGCCCCGGTGGAATGATCCTATCGCGCCATTTCTGGCTCGCAGTATGATATATTTCACAATCGGCAGCAGACTTAACGTACATCAAATGAGGGAGG
Organism: Bradyrhizobium sp. 141; assembly: GCF_023074055.1. Classification (GTDB taxonomy): domain Bacteria; phylum Pseudomonadota; class Alphaproteobacteria; order Rhizobiales; family Xanthobacteraceae; genus Bradyrhizobium. The sequence goes on along the minus strand of NZ_JADPKR010000074.1, from coordinate 23,484 downwards.
ACCCGCCGGGGCTGGCTGAGCTGGCGGGCCCTCAACCACAAGCACAAGGCCGCGTATGTCCCCCACGGCCCCGTCCCAGAACACCCTGGGACTGGACCAAGATGTTATTTGATGGGTGCTTGCGGGTTAGGTCGAACGGGCTACGATGCAACCTGTTTTAGAATTTTCCATTTGGATCTACCCGTTGACCACAAGCATTGGATTGATCGTTTCGGCTTGTGTACGTTTGAACAACCGGCAAGCCCTAGAAAATATGCGATGCCTTCGGCGCCAGTTGCTCGAACAGCTACAGCCCGCATCAGGCGTGAACCCGCCCGACTCTCGAGATGCTTTACTTGAGGATCTCCGAGTGATCGAGGATGGACTGGAGCAGGTCCTGCTGAGGCAGTGACAAGCGGCCCGCCGGTTCACGCTGGCGGGCCACTGTGCTAGCAAGGGTCCTGCCGCGCCGATCGTGCGGAACGTCGTGGTATAGGCCGCAGGATCTGTCTCAAGGCAGCACCTGCGCCTTACCTTTGTAGGCACCTTCCTTTCGCGGTCGCATTGATCGCGATGAGCGAAGCTGATTTCGCAAGATACGTTCAGCAAGCGCAGGACCGCCTAGACGAGGCTGGGAAGGCCACGCGCGAGGTCGATAAGGAGGCTTGGTTGAAGCTCGCAGGAGAGTGGATGGACATGGCGCGCAAAGCCCAGAGGGAGAAGCCTTCCGAGCACTAAGCGACGCAGGCCCTGGTTCCCGAGGCGTGGCCTAGTTTCGTCTTGGGAACCGAACCCGCCCGGGAACGTTTCGGAGTCGTCGTAAACGGCTGAGGGAGGGCGCTATGGGAGAGCGCCGCAGAGTTAAGCAAACCCGCTCACTTGAAGAACGATTAGCCGAAGAGGCCGCCAAGCTAAAAGCACTGGCCGACCAATTGCCCGCTGGGGCGGAACGTGAGGGCTTGCTCAAGCGAGCCAGGATTGTCGAGACGGGGGCACATCTGAGCGACTGGATACGATCGCCAGGCTTGCGGCCGCCAGAGTAAGTTCACTTTTGCACTGTCCTAATCTGTTTCTAGCGTAAATTAACCGGGCGCAGCGTGGACGCCGTCTTGTTCACCAAGAAGCAGTTCGACGAGTATCTGGACTCGCAAAAGATGCATCAGGCTGATGCGAGCCAATTGGCTAGGAAAATGATCTCCCGGTCTCGGGAGCAGATCGCAGTCTCAACGGCATTGCTGGAGCACGAGGTGCCGAACACATGGCATCCGGAGCCTCCGAAGGCACCATAGAAACCTCTTTCGCTGTTCCCTGCGTTCGGGCGGTATCCGTCCGGTGAAGCTTTCAATTACCCACATTTCCAGCCGCTCCGATTTCGGCGCCGAGTTCGATATCAGAGTCCCCGCCAGATGACAACATTTCCCGGTGGCGGATCGGCGGCCCTGGCCAGGTAGCCACCCAATCGTGCAAGTTTGGTCAAGTAGAATGCGAGGGTTCCAGGGCGACATCGTCGATTGCCGACGTCGCTGATGAGTTCATCGAGCAATGCGATCTCGGTGTCCGTCAAGGCCATCTTCGGTGACGCGTCCGGGGCCGTGCGATTGAGCATGGTAAGCCAGAGGACGCGCCAGCTGAGAATGCAGAAGACCGCCATCAGATTAGCGAGGCGCTCCGCGGTCCGCAGTTTTGAGTCTTCCGCCCTGCAGCCCGATTTCAGGATCTTATGGAACATCTCGATTTTCCACCGCATGGCGTACCAGTTAATCTTCTCGATTGCCCCGGAACGTCCGCGGACGGGTAAGTCCGTGATTAGCTTCCACTCAATGGGTTTCCGGCCCTTTGGCGCACCGCGCTCGCTGGCGTGGATTATCGTCAGGTCGAGGGCGGGATAACGGTTTTGCTTTCCGATCGGAGGCAAGACCGCAATCCGCTTGAACTTGATCTCCAGCGCGGCTTTCGTCATCTCTCCCTTGTCGTCCCGCACGTCGATGTAATGCAGGCCCTTGACGCTGGTCTCTTCCATCTCGGTCGCAATCGTATGGCCGCCATCGCCTGCCACCCGATCGACGCAGGCGCGGACAAGGAAGTGAGCGCCAAGCTCTTGCGTCAGGCAATACAATTCGTAGATGTCGCTTTCGCGGTCGCCGATATGAATGCAACGCTCCGGCTGTCCGAGCCGTTCGATCGATTGCCTGAGATTGTCGAGCCATCGAACGCTCTTCTTCTTCTCGATGGGAACGCGGGTCGGGTTGATCTTCTTCTTGAGTTGCGCCGTGCCTTTGAATTTTTTCCGTGTCCAGAACTTCACCGCCGCCAATCCCAGGGGGAGGCCCTCGACGGTCACCGCGAGGCTGCAATGCATCAGCATTCCGCAGACCGTGTGATGGCGCCAACGGCCACCTTTGTCCCGGCCGCTATTGACGCTCTTGGTTATGCCGATCGCGCTCGTGTTCGCGCGTTGGTAGGAGAATTCCGTGGTGTCCTGGATAAGGAGAATCGGGCCTGTACAATCATCGTAACGCGTGCGCGTCGCGGCGAAGTGGCCGCTAAGAATGTCGGCTTCCTCCACGCGCTCGTTGGCGAAAAAGCGGTAGGCTGCCTTCGTGTTCGCCCAGTCTTGGCACGCGAACGGTATGCTCCCGCCCATGCCATCACCAATTTGCCTTAACAGCTCGCCAAATCGTTGACCAAGAACGGGCGTCCTCGAAAGCCGTCTTGTCGATCTCGCGCTCCGTCCAGTGTGCGACGGCGCTTTCATCACGATCATCCTGGTAACCATCCTGGCCCGCCGACCGACGAGATATCGCACCGCTCGAACACATGAAGGCACCTCGCCGTCGCGATTCAGGTGCTCAACAATGAATCACAAGCGATTCATCTGATTCAAGATTCTTCGATCGAGCCCTCCCGCAAATGAATCAAGCACTTGTGGGTAATTGAAAGCCGGTGAAGGCCGCCTTGCCGAATGAGGCGTGTTGTTGAGAACTGTCCTTATGGACAGTGATAGGCGCAGTGCCCAAGTCGAGCGGCTTGAGGTGGTGGACACGGGCCGGCGGCGGCGCTGGTCCGAGGATGAGAAGCTCAAGATCGTTCTGGAGAGCTTGCAGGCGCCGCGCCAAGTCGCGGCAACAGCGCGGCGGTATGGCGTTTCGCGCTCATTGCTGCTGCGATGGCGACGTTCGTTTCGGCCTGAGCCGAAGGATACCGCCCGTCAACCTGGCTTCGTGCCGGCGATGGTGGTCGCGGAATCTGGGCCGCCTTGTCCAGTCGCGCCGGCCAGCAGCGGCGGGTCGATCGAGATCGAGTTCGCTGCCGGGGCTCGGATGCGGATCACGGGTACGGTCGACGCGGCGACGCTGAAGGCCGCCGTGGCGGCGCTGGCAGATGGACGCTTACGGTGATCCCCATTGCGTCGGGCGTGCGGGTGTGGATTGCGACCGGCCACACCGATATGCGTCGCGGCATGAACTCGCTGGCCTTGCTGGTGCAGGAAGCGTTCACGCGGGACCCGCACGGCGGCGACCTCTATGTGTTCCGTGGCAAAAGCGGCAAGCTGATTAAGATCCTTTGGCACGATGGACTGGGCATGTCGCTTTATGCCAAGCGGCTGGAGCGCGGCCGCTTCCTGTGGCCGTCGTCGGTTGATGGCGTGGTGACAATCACCCCAGCCCAGCTTGGATACCTGCTGGAGGGCATCGACTGGCGGATGCCGCAACGTACCTGGCGACCGCAGGCGGCCGGCTGATCGCTGGGATTTGAATCGGTGGCACGATCAGCGGTTCGGACAGCAACAGCATCTTGTGATTCTCTGGTCGGGCTGATGATTCTCTTCCCACGATGTGACCACGCTGCAGGCGATGCTGCGCGCCGAGCGAGCGGCCCGGTTGGCCGCGGAAGCCGAGGCTCAGGCGGGGAGCTTGTTGATCGAAAAGCTCAAGCTCACGATCAAGAAGCTCCGGCACGAGCAGTTCGGACAGTCCTCCGAGCAAGGCGCATTGCTGGACCAGCTCGAGCTACAGCTCGCCGACCTGGAGGAGAACGCGGCGCAAGCTGATACCGCGGCGCAATTGGCAGCCGAGAAGATTGCGGTGCCATCGTTCCAGCGCCGCAGGCCAGCCCGCCGGCCACTACCGGAGCATTTGCCGCGGGAGCGAATTGTCTATCCGATGCCTGCTGTCCATGCTGCGGCGACAACCGATTGCGCAAGCTCGGCGAGGACGTGACCGAGATGCTGGAGTTCGTTCCGCGCCAGTGGAAGGTGATCCAGCACGTGCGCGAGAAGTTCGTCTGCCGGGCCTGCGAAGCGATTACCCAGCCGCCGGCCCCTTCGCACCCGATGCGCGGGGACGTGCGGGGCCCAAGCTGCTGGCCCATATCCTGTTCGCCAAATATGGTCTGCACCTGCCGCTCAATCGTCAGAGCGACGTCTACCAGCGCGAAGGCGTCGACCTCGATGTCTCGACGCTGGCGGACTGGGTGGGCGCTTCCGCGGCAACCCTGATGCCGCTGGTCGATGCAATCGGAAGCCACGTCTTCGCGGCCGAGCGCATCCATGCCGACGACACCACGGTGCCGGTCCTGGCCAAGGGCAAGACCCGGACCGGCCGGCTCTGGACCTATGTGCGCGACGACCGTCCATTTGCCGGCCCAGATCCGCCGGCGGCCGTATTCTTCTACTCGCCTGATCGTGGCGGTGCGCATCCGGAGCAGCATCTGGCGGGCTATGCCGGACTGATGCAGGCCGACGCCTATGCCGGCTTTGGCAGGCTCTACGAAGTCAATCGCAAAGGCGGCCCGATTATCGAGGCGGCATGCTGGGCACACGGCCGGCGTAAGTTCTTCGATTTAGCGCGGCTCAGTAAGGCGCCGATCGCGGCCGAGGGGGTCAAGCGCATCGATGTCCTGTTCGCCATCGAGCGCGAGATCAATGGTCTTGCGCCGCAGGAGCGCCTGCGCGTGCGCCAGGAGCGTAGCCGCGCCCTGATCGTGGAGCTGGAGGCATGGTTGCGCGAGCAGCGCGCCAACTTCTCCAGGAACAATGATACGACCAAGGCAATCAACTATTGCCTCAGCCGCTGGGATGCATTTACCCGCTTCCTTGAGGACGAACGGCTTTGCATGTCGAACAATGCTGCCGAGCGCGAACTACGGGCGGTTGCCGTGGGCCGAAGAAATTGGACCTTCGCCGGCTCCGACGAGGGCGGCCGCCGCGCGGCGGCGATCTACACTCTCATCGCCACCGCTAAGCTCAATGACATCGATCCACAGGCTTGGCTCGCCGACATCCTGGCCCGCCTGTCGGATCATCCCGCCAAGCGCATCCACGAACTCCTGCCTTGGAACTGGCGCCCTCAGAACATCGCTTACGCCGCCTGAATGCTATCGGCTGCCTTCAAAGCAACCTGGCCAGGGGCCTTCGCCGGATGCGTACTTCGGGCGGGATGGTCATACAAGAGAAAAAACGAAGCCTCTGCCGACCTGTTCCGCATGCAACAAACCCATGCTGTTCGTTGACGTAGTCGATTCACCGGACGGGGCTATTGCCATCTTTCGGTGCCCCAACTGCAAGAAGCTGTTTTGGGACCAACCGAGGCGAGATGGACCGAGCTAAAGTGCCCACGTGCTGCGGCTACCTTATCCAGCAAGGAACGACTCTCGGGCCGAGAGGATTTAAGATTTCGGTCTGTGGCGCGATACCTGGATCACTCCAGCTTCGCGACATCCACCCGGACGGCCCAACGTTCGAACGCGCGTTTGGCGATGGGCCGGTTCTCGCAAGCCCTGCCTCTTCCCTGGGAACTAGGAGCAAGCGACCGGCTTGGTGCTGTGCTCCGGTTCAAAGCCCCCCTTGGTGCCGGAGCATTCCAACGGCCCCAGCCGCCGCCAGACGCTGGGGCCGTTTTTTGTCGATCGACCACCGTCGCCAAGTTTGCCGTTGCCGTAGGAACTATGCGCCCGCGAGAGACTCGTATGGGCAGCTTTCCGCGCCTGGGAAATGCCATGCGGTATGTTGCGTACGCGGTGGATTTAGCCGGTGTTGCTCGCGCAGCTTACGAGCTCGATTGCCCGACAGACAAAGACGCCGAAGCTACAGCCAAGAAATTCTTGGAGGCCCATCCCACTGTTGAGGTTTGGGAAGGGCCCCGCAGAGTCGCTCGACTGGTGCGTGAGAACTCGGACTGATTGGGGAAAAAGGGGGGCGAGCTGCTGCTTTCGCCTTCGCGTGGCGGCGCGTCACCGCTTCCACGCAGGTCGCGAAGCATTCCGATAGCGGAGCGCAGACGGTCGAAGATTCCTTTGAAGGCCGCAGCCCCCTGAGACCACGTATTCGGATCGTCAATCGGTATGATCGATTCCCCCATTTCGGGCAGTATGGCGGGGTTACAAGCTTGACGAAAGGCGCGACAGCGGACTTGATCGGCGCCATGGGCCACCATCAGCACGACATAGATGACCTCGCGCGTATGGAGCGCATCTGCCGGGATCTAGCTGGGGAGAGCAGGGGTGCCGGGCGAGGCCGCCGCGCTCCTGGAGATGGCTGAAAACTACAGTCGGGAAGCCGCTCGGGGCACCATGGCTAGGACCGTGGATTGCTCGCGGGGAAGGCGGAAAACACGAGCAACTACAAGAAGGTTGACAGGACACTGGCTCCGAACGCACTGAGGCTCTCAGCGCGCTGCCGAGAACCCCCAGGAGGCTGCTGCAGAGATCGTGTTGCCCTGACTGATAAGCTTGGGAGGCCTTTCTGAGAGCATTCCCGGCCGATTTGGCCAAGGTGCAGCTCAAGAAGATTGCGGCCGAAGAGACACGCGCTGCCGCCGCAGATAAGGCGCGGCACGCTGAAGAGGAGAAAGCCCGGCTCGCCACTGACCGAGCCAAAAAGGTCGAGCAGGATAAAGCCGCTGCCGCCGCGAAGGCCGCCGAGGATGCCCGTTTGGCCGCCGCGAAGGCCGAGCAGGTTGAGGAAGCAAAGGCTGCTGCTGCCGAGCAACGCCGGAAGGAGGCTGAAGCCGCTGTCGCTAAGTCCTTGGCCCTCAAACAGGCTGAGGAAAAGACGGCTCAAGCCGAAGCCGAAGAGAAGATTGCTATAGTCGCTCCTACGTCCTTCCCGCCGAGTATGTCCCGGCAGGAAACAGCAAAGCTCGTGCAATCGGAGCTGCGCCGCGTTGGCTGTCTCGCTGCTGCCGCTGATGGCGAGTGGAATGCGTCGTCGCAGCGATCACTCTCTCTATTTAACAAATACGCCGGAACAAAGTTCGAAACCAAGCTCGCGAGCTTTGACGCGCTGGATGCTATCAAAGCTAAGCCCAGCCGGGTCTGTCCGCTGGTCCGCGAACACGGCTTCAGGGCCAACGCCGACAATTGTATCAAGATCGCCTGTCTCGCCGGTTATCGCGTCAATGACAACAATGAATGCGAGAAGGTGCAGGACAAGAAGCCCGTTGCTGCTTTTGACAGGAGGCGCGACGATGCCCGAAAAAAAGGTCGAATCCGCGCTCCCAAAACCGCAGTCAATGGGACAGAGCGGCTGCCGCGTAATAGAGGTGCCTGGAAGAACTATGTGCCAATGACGAATTGAAGAAGCGGAGTTTCAACGGGCCTAGGGCTCTACCAGGACTGCTTGTGGCCCATCAGCGAAGTAGCGGCGCAAGTCGTTGAGGTCCGCTTCCTAAGGGACGTCGTACTAGATCTGCTCAGGTTGATTTCTTCGCGTTTTGACCCGAAGCCGACGGTCGCCTCGCAGCGACCAGGCCTTATTCTCTACTAGCGACTTATGGTATCTTCAGCCTGCTCTGATGTTGCCGGCGTAGTCGGGAGGCCGACATGGGACGTCGCGAGTTCATCGGAATGGTTGGCGCCGCATGCGTGTCCGTGTCGCCATTCGTTGCGCGGGCGCAGCGCTCAGTACCGGCGAGAGTAGGATTCCTTGGCGGTACGTCGTCGCCTGTCGGCCAGACTCTGCTTGCTTGTTTTCTGGCTGGTTTGCGCAAATTTGGCTGGACTGAGGGACAAGATTTCCAGCTGGAGCTTCGGTGGACGGAAGGCATCGTTGATCGATATTCCCAGTTTGCCGCCGAACTTGTCCGATTAAATCCGGACCTGATCGTCGCAACATCTACACCTGGAGCCCAGGCCGCCAAACGGGCAACAGCCCGTATTCCGATCGTTTTTGCGGCGGTAAGTGACCCTATGGCCAGCGGTATCGTCGAGAGCTTGGCGCGTCCCGGCGGAAATATCACCGGAGTATCGAATTTCCTGCCATCAACAAGCGCCAAACTGATCGAATTGTTGAAGGCGGTCGCGCCGAACCTCACGCGCGTATGTGTCCTGCATAATCCCGGCAACCCTGGCAAGATGTTGGAACTGCAGGAGCTCAAAACCGGTGGACAGGCCTCCGGGGTCTTTATCGAGGCGATCGAAGTCCGGTCAACTGACGATCTGGAGTGGCTATTGTCTGCGGGCTCGCATTTCCGTTGCGAAGCACTCATCACATTACAGGAGGCGCTCACTTTTGCCTATCGGAAGCAGATCGCAGAGTTCGCGGTACAAAACCAATTGGCGACGATCTTCCAGGTCAGAGAATATGTCGAAGCCGGCGGCTTGATGTCCTATGGGTTGAACTTTTGTGAGAACTATGGCCGCGCGGCCTATTATGTCGACAGAGTTCTAAAGGGTACGCATCCAAGCGATCTACCAGTCGAGCTGCCAAAGACATTCGAACTCATCATCAATCTCACCACCGCAAAGTCGCTCGGCATCACTGTTCCGCCAACCTTGTTCGCCCGCGCCGACGCGGTCATCGAATGAGATGATTCCTGTGGTGCATGAGTTCGGTACTTGGCCCGCTGCTGACCTTCGCTTAATGCGCCGAGACGTCCGCTCCGGGAGATAATCCGATCTTAGTCATCCGAGAGCAGGTGTTGACCTAAAGCAACCTCCGGCGATGTCCGCTTGATCAGAATTTCGCGGACTTTTTCTCTTCGAACCCACCAATCATCCCTAGTCGAAATCGGCGATCAGTGGCTCACTTGAAATTGCCGCAAGGCGTTTCGTGTATTTTCAGATTGGAGATATCAATGAAGTACATCTCACACTGGAGAATACGCCAAGCTCGATTGATGCTGCAATCAAAAAATTCCTTGAGACGGGTGGCTCGCCGCCGGAGGGTGTGAATATGCTCGGCCGTTGGCACGGCATGAACGGTCAAGGCTTCGCGATCTCGGAGAGCAATAACGCCAAGGCGATGTACGAATGGTACGCGCAATGGGCAAATGTGATGGAGATTACCGTTACGCCCTGTGTTGAAGATGCGGAGGCAGGGCCCATTCTGGCATCGATGGCCCAACACTAATTTTGACACTGCTCTTACCTAACTAGCGCTGGTGCACTCCAGCTCCAGTTTGAGCTGCGCCGCCCACTTACAAATTCGGTGGGCGGCGGAGCGCTCGATCGATGTGCCCCTGGCGCGTCGCGGTAACCGTGTGGCCCATCAGCGAAGTGACGCCGCGCCTGACTGAGGTCCGCTTATTCAGGCATAACGACTAGATTTGCTCACCCTGAGTTCTTCGCATTTTGACCCAACTCGGACACCGCGCGGGTCAATCGTGATTGAAGGATCAGCAGGGCAGCCGCCGGAGAGCAAGCGTGATACGCTATTGAGGCTTGATCAGTTCCGCCTCGATTATGCGGCGTCGCTCTTCCAAGGCTTTCACCTTTTCTTCCGCAGGGTCGATAACCTTCTCCGCGAGCATTGCGAGTAACAGCTCAAAGCCCCTCGTATCGGTAGACCGGAAGCACCCAGTCGTACTGTATCCATTCGGCGTAGGCCGCAGGGTTACCGCTTGAGGAGTCCAGGGTTCTCTTTGTAGAACCTGATCAGCTCGATGAGGTTTTCGATTCCGAAGTCGGTGAACGCCTGGACGCCGTCTTCTCCGACGCCATAGACCCAGATGACGCCGTCCTCGATCTCCATTTCGTTGGCGATGTCCCACAGCCAATCTTCGTCTTCGCCGAGGTCCTTGGCGACCTGGGTGATGGTGGTGACGTGATGGACCTTGTTGAGGTGAGTGGTCATGCCGCTCGAGCGGAGATCGCTGATTTTGGCGTCCAATTCCAAGGCAGAAGTTCGTCCAGCCGATGAGCCGGATGGGCGGCGATCCGGGCGAGGATATCCGTAAGCCAGGCCTGCGGGTCGATGCCGTTCATTTTCGCCGAGACGATGAGGCTGTACATGGCTGCGGCGCGCCGCCCTCCGCGATCAGATCCGCAGAACAGCCAGGACTTCCGTCCAAGAGCGATGCCTCGCAAGCCCCGTTCGGCGGCATTGTTGGAGAGACACACGCGTCCATCTTCCAGGAACAGCGTGAAGCTCGCCCATCGCTTCAGGATGTAGTTGAACGCCTTGGCCAGGTCGTGACCGCGAGACAGTTTGGCGAGCTGTTCGCGCATGTAGACCTGAAGGTCCTCGACCAGAGGCCGGCTCAGCGTCTGTCGCACCTCCAGACGCCCTTCGGGGCTCCTGCCATTGATGGAGCGTTCGATCTCGAACAGCGCATCGATCCGCCGCACGACCTCGATCGCGATCGGAGAGAGCGGGATTTCCTTTTTTCCAGCGCCTTTGCGCCGCGCATTCTCTTCGATGTCAGCCATGGCAAAGAACGGGCGCCTTCCATGCGACCAGCAGGCAGCTTCCCGGATCGGTCCGGGCTGGCGCCTGGCCAGATAGAGCTGATTGTACCCGTCATAGGCGTCGGCCTGCAGGATGCCGGCGTACCGGGCCAGATGCCCCTGGGGATGCTCACCCTTGCGGTCGCGGGAGTAGTAGAACATCGCTGCCGGCGGGCCCGCGCCGCCAAACGGCCGATCGTCGCGGACGTAGATCCAGCACCGCCCCGTGTCGGTCTTGCCCTTGGCCAGCACCGGGACGGTCGTATCATCGGCATGAAGCCGCTCGGCCGCCATCACATGGGCTTCCACCAGGCGCAGCAGGGGATCCAGCGACGCACAGACCGCCCCAACGGCATCCGCCATGGTCGACAGTGCGATCGGCACGCCTTCCAGAGCGTAGCGTTCGGCCTGGCGGTTTAGCGGCTGGTGCTGACCGAACTTCTCGAACATGATCATGGCCAACAGGCTCGGGCCAGCCCATCCCCGGGCGATCGCATGGAACGGTGCCGGCGCCTGGCTGATCTTCTCACAGTCGCGGCAGGAGAACTTCTCCCGGACCGTCTCGATCACCTTCCACTGGCGCGGCACCACTTCCAGTGTCCGGGTCACGTCTTCGCCGAGCTTCCGCAGACGATTGCTACCACAGCACTCGCAAGCCGTCGGCGGGTCGATCACCACTCGTTCGCGCGGTAAATGCTCAGGGAACGTCTGGCGTTCGCCGCGCTTGCGCGTAAATCCACGCACCGTCGTCGTCTTCGCCACGGCGTGCTCTGCCGCCAGCTCGTCTTCAGTGGCGTCACTTTCCAACTCTTCGAACGTCAAGGCCAACTGCTCGATCAGGCGCGACGAACGCTCCGACCGCTGGCCGTAGATCTGATGCTTCAGCTTGGCGATCTGCAGCTTCTGCTGAGCAATCAGCGCTTCGTCTTCCGATGCTTTCGCGCGGGCGACCGCGAGTTCAGCCGCGATCTCCACCCCCTCGCGCGCTCCATCGCCAACGCCTCCCTCAGAGCGGTAACGTCATCCGGAACAGCGTCGCGATCGGCATCCATGCGACGCAATGAATCACAAATTGAACGCGCTGGGACTCCCCAAAATACAAATCTGCGGGATTTGTGCTCAGCCTGCGCTCTGCGGGCGCCAGCTCAGTTGCGGATTACGCCAGTCGATCCCCTCCAGCATGTAAGCCATCTACGCCGCAGAGATCGATATTGCGCCGTCCGACGCCGAAGGCCAGATGAACTTGCCTCGGTCCAGGCGCTTGGCATAGAGCGACATGCCCAACCCATCATGCCAAAGAATCTTGACCAGGTCGCCGCTGCGGCCCCGGAAGATGTAGAGATCGCCAGCATGAGGATCGCGCTTCAGGCTTTCCTGAACTGTGAGAGCCAAGCTTCGCATGCCGCGACGCATATCGGTGTGGCCAGTGGCAATCCAGACCCTGACGCCGTTCGGAATCGGGATCATCGTCGTCGCAAGAGCTCAAGAACCTGCTGCAGCGCCTCAACATCCACGTCACGGTCAACGCGAACACGGCAGCCGCCCCCGAGCTCGATCTCAATGATTCCAGCCCTTGCACGCTGCGCAGGCGGGGAAGACGCCAGTTGTGGTGCGCCGCTCGAGATCGGAGCCGCTACAGTTGCGATCTCGACGGGAACAAGAGCAGGCGCAGCATCTCCGCCCAGTCGCCCCTGGCGCGCTTGTCGACGCCAGGTGAACAGCAGGCTATGAGCCACCCCGTGCCGGCGTGCAACCCCGCAGACCGTTTCCCCAGGCTGCAAGGTCTCTTCGACAAGGCGAACCTTCTCGTCGTAACTCCATCGCCGCCGACGCTCGGCGCCCAACACATTGACCTGCATTCCCGACGTGACCTTAAAGCTAGACTTAAGGTCAAATCCTCGGGCCGACTCTCAAACTACACAAGGCGGCCGCCGCCGGAGGGATACGTCGTACTTCCAGTAGTCCTTGAACATCGCATAGGGCCGCGACGCACCTTCGATCAACGGCTGAACGGGCACGGCGAGGAGAGGAACGATAGCCTCCAACTCCTTGGGGATGCTGCTCGGGTCAGTCAGGTCCGCAATGATGAAGCGGGCCATGCGGGCCAGCAGCGATACGGTCTCGGTAATGTCCCGCGTGGCTGGAACATCGAAGTCGAACAGGATCGGTAGGTAGTTACTCTTGCGCAGCTCCTCGCGTAACGCGTCGAGGACTGCCTTACGCTCATCGGTGAAGCGACCGAGGATCAGCACCGCCTTCGAGGTGATGTTGTCGATGACGTCCCGGATCTTCTGATTACTAAGCATGAGGTAGATGAACTGCGCGACCTCGATGTTGTCGACGGTGATCTCGGGCTCCGTGCCTGCTCCTGGCCACTTTTCCTTGCGTGTGATGACCAAGTTCTGCTGCTTGGCCCTGTCCAGTTTTAGGTCCCACGCGGATACGCCGTAGACACGAGAGCCGGTGATATCAGTGTCCGTAAGATCTGTCTTCAGCAGCTTCGCCCCGCTGAGGTCCGCGTTGTTGAGGTTCGCGTCACGTAGCGTACGCAATGATGTATCTCAACGCGGAGGAACGCGCCACGGCGCATGTCCGGTTGTGGCCCATTAGCGAAGTGGCGGCGCACCTAGTTGAGGTCCGCTTATCAAGGTACGGCGGACTCGATTGCTCAGGTGGAGTTCTTCCCAGTTTGCCCCAAAGCCGACCAACACATTAGACCCGTGATTTTACCCTCGCTGCAGTCATGATAAGGTGGTCTTGTTCCCGCTGGCGAGCCAAAGGGTGACAGCCGATGAAGTGTCTTCGGATATACGCAACCCCGGACGGTGAATCTCACTTCGGTGAAGTGGAAATCCCCATGACGGCAAAGCTGACCGTCGCTCCTGGTGCCAAGCCGTTTCAAGTGTCCAAGCGCTATCTCGCGTCAAGCATGGAGTTTACTCAAATCCCTGCCGGTATGCGACAGGTTGATTGGCACACCGTTCCGGCGCGGGTATTGACTGTCAGACTGACCGGGGCGGTCGAATACGAGACGAGCGACGGCGAGGTGCGGCACGTCTCTGCGGGCGAGTTCGTGTTGGTGGAGGACACACACGGAAAAGGCCATCTGTCTCGTCACTCCTCAGACGAGCAAACCGTTCTTTGGATCAGGCTACCCGACGGCCTCGATTTGCCGCCCGCATAGTCCGCAGGGAGCGCTATCGCCGACGACGTTAAAAGTCTGCAAATGGCACGTTTGGGACACATTCGGGACGCCATCTCCGCCGTCTTGACGCACTCGAAGACCGTACGAACTACGCTTCCATCGAGGCTTGCTGTTCCAACGATACGACTACCTATCGCGGCAACAAAGACGGTGCGCTTGCCGATTAGCTGCAGCACGGCACTCCGACTAAAGCTGTGCTCGATCCCTTCGATGATCTCTCTTGCATAGTCCTTCGCATTGGTTTCGCGCAATGTACGTAAAATGACCGCGCTTATTTCGTCGGCGTCACCTTCACGCGACGGCCGGATCGTGCATTCCATCGGTCGTCTCCGCTCGCCCAAGGGTCGTATTAAGTCTACAATCACTAGTGATAGCAGGAACCCGCATCTTCGTTCCAGCCTTGGCTCGTGACACGCATAAAGCATTGTGCGGGCGGGCTCGCGGGATGTCCGTTGTCGGCACGTTTGGGACTGTCCCTGGTCGCCGAACGTCCGCTTGTCGAGGAAGACCGGAATTGACTGGCACACGTCCAAAGCGGCGCGTTTGACCCCTCCCGGCAGTGGGGTTGGGCGAGTGGTGACAGCAAAGCGGATACCGCAATCTGGGCGCAGATTGAAACCCGATTGCAGACTTCACCGCAGCTGCTCTTCCCAATGACGAAAGATGGCGACCTCATCGGCATCCGCTGCAGGGGGTGGAACAAGGATCGTGGCGCGGCGCGCGACCCGCGGGCTAAAGCCGAACTGCTTTCGAAACGCCCTGCTGAAATGCGCGGCACTGACAAAGCCGTGTTGACGCGCGATTTCGCCGATTGAAACACCCTCAGCCGTAGTGCTCAGCAAGGCGTGAATAACCTCGAGCCGTCGTTTACGAATATAGGCCGTGATCCCTCCTGCGTGCGCGAACGCTCGGTACAGACTTGACGGCGACAGGGCGAGCTTGTTGCAGATTTCTTCGGAAGTGAGTTCGCAGGACGTCAGATTCTCGTCGATATAGGATTCGACCCGCTGACGCGCCGTTGCGGTCGTCTTGCCGAGCGGCGCGTTGCCAGCGGGCTGCGTCGCGCGCAGCCCCGCCATCAGTAGTCCGACGAACGCGTCCGTTAGATTTGACGTGTCGTCGAGATCCATGTCGGGCAGCTGGCGCACCAGGGAAAGCAGGTAATCGGCGACAAGACGCCCCCACGCCCCCTCAAGGATCAGACCGTGATGAGGCGACGGCCCGGATGTTATTTGGGCAAACGCCCGCCTGGAAATTGCGCAGGTGATGCTGTCCATCGCAGAGCCGTCTGACGCAAAGTCGCAAATTGTGTCAAAGACGGCGACCTCCCCTTGCCGCATCGTCTGTCGTTTCTTGCCGCCGTCGATCGCAAAATCCATCGTGCCGGACTTCAGCAACAGAACCAGGATCCAGTCGCGGCTGTCCTGCTGCGCCATCTCGGCCGTTCGCACCATCCTGGCGGCGCCGATGCGGGAATGGGTCATCACCATTTCCCCGAGCGTCCAGGCGTCCACCACCGCGTCGAATGGAGCGACGGAAGGGTCGCTGCGCGTGACCTGATGGGTGGTGATTCCGGCACGCCAAACTTCAAAACGCTGGCTTTCCGGAAAATCAGTGGTGTCGAAGTGCAGAACGGGTATCGCCGCCGCCATGGAACAATCGACCTCCTTCATTTGGCTCCGACCGGTTAAACCAAATCCGGTGCAGCGGCGACGACGGGCTCGTCGCCACCAACTTGCCTGCGCAGTTCAGATGATTTGACCGCTGAAGTCAAAAATATCACGGGGGTGGAATTGGCCGTCAAATTCGTTGCGTTGTCAGTGGCCGTCAATTATCCAGTACGAGAACTCAAGCCGCATTGGAATCGCTCCGCGCTTTGCCCGCAGAATTGCGCAATCCATCGGCTTCTATGATCGAGAGTGCGGCTTTTTGAGATGACGAGGTTGTCGAAGCCGGAGCGATCATCTTACGGGCCGCGTTTGGGATTAGGCTGGCGCGCGCGCCTTCTCGGCACCACCGCGCTTGTCGGCCTGATGACCGCGGTCCTGGCCGCTCCCGCTTGCGCGGACAGTGAGTGGACCGGCGCGCTCTCGTCAAATTGGTTTATTGCCGGTAACTGGTCAAACGGCGTCCCAACAACGAATGACAGTGTAGGGATCTCAAACAACAGCGTCCCCAGCCCAGCGATCGTTGAAACCTCCGGAGCCGCTGCGTATAGCCTGGCCGTCGGAAAGAGCGCCAGCGGTTCGCTGATCATCCAAAACGGGGGCAGTCTCGGCGTCCAAAACAATAGCAGTATAGGGTCCCTGGGCGGGAGCGGAACGGTAATAGTGACCGGCTCGGGCTCGACCTGGAGCGGCGGAAGTGGCTTTTTCCAGGTAGGAGTTCAGACTGGCAGCACCGGCACACTCGTCATTACCGCAGGCGGTACTGTCGCTGCCTACGACATTACTCTGGGCGTGCAATCTGGTTCCGTTGGCAATGCCGTCGTGGATGGCGCAAACTCGCGCCTGGAATCCTCGCTTATCCTCGGGCAATCCGGAACGGGCACACTCACAGTTTCCAATGGTGGCACCGTTGCGAGCGCGCGCCCGCTCATTGGCGGGAATGCCGGCCTCAACGGCACCGGTACGCTCAACATCGGTGCCGCGTCGGGTCAAGCTGCAGCGGCACCTGGAGTTGTGAGTGCACCTGAGGTGACGTTTTTTGGTAGTACCAGCACAATCGTTTTCAATCACACGTCGAACAATTACAGCTTCGCGCCGGCGATCTCTGGGACCGGTGCGGTGATGGTCGAATCCGGCACCACGACTTTCACCGGCCAGAATACCTACGGGAATGGCACCTTCATCAAGGGCGGCACGCTGGAGGTGTCGGGTCCCAGTGGCGCCATCAACTCGGGCGCTGCTGTGGCGGTCGGCACGCTCGCCGGCAGCACCGGCACTCTCAAGGTCACCGGTGGTGGCACGGTCACGGGAAACAACGGACTGATCGGCAGCGCCGCTGGCGCCACTGGCGCCGCGACCGTTTCCGGCGCCGGATCGATCTGGACCAGCACCGCTTTCCTGGCGGTGGGGGATACGGGTAACGGTTCGCTGACTATCGCGAATGGCGGCACAGTGATCGGCAATACGTCGGCCTCTATCGGCTCAGGCGCCGGCACGACCGGCAGCGTCACCGTCACCGGTGCGAACTCGCGGTTTTTCGGGAATTCCAGCATCGCAGTCGGCCTCCAGGCAAATGGATCGCTGCTGGTCGAGGCCGGCGGCGTCGCCAGGGCGCTAAATAGTTTTGTCGGCGTTTTTGGTACCGGCGCGGCGACCGTGACCGGGGCCGGTTCGGCCTGGAATACCGACACGAATTTCAGCCTTGGCGCCAACGGCCAGGGAGCGCTGACGATCGCTGATGGCGGTTCGGTTTCGATCGGCAACACCCTGACGATCGCGGTGAATGGCGGCTCGACCGGAACGCTGAACATCGGTGCCGCATCCGGTCAGGCAGCGGCTGCCGCCGGCACCCTGGTCACCCCGTCTGTCGTGTTCGGGGCCGGCACCGGCCGGATCGTCTTCAATCATACGGACACCGGCTATGTTTTCGCGTCGAACGTGTCGGGTGCCGGCGCAACCCGCACCGAGGCCGGCACGACCATCTTCACTGGCACCAACACCTATAGCGGCGGCACCACCATCACAGGCGGCACGCTGCAACTCGGCAATGGCGGGACGACCGGATCGATCACAGGCAATGTCACCAACAACGCCATACTGGCCTTCAACCGCTCCGACAGTTATGGCTTCGGCGGGGTGATTTCCGGAACCGGCGTGGTGCAGCAGAACGGCCCCGGCAACACGACGCTGACGGCAACGAACACTTATGTCGGCGGGACCGTCTTAAATGCTGGTACCCTGTCGGTCGGAGCTGATACCAACCTCGGCAACGCCGCAGGCGGGCTGAGCTTCAATGGCGGCACCCTGCAGGTCACAGGTACGTCATTCACTTCGACCGCGCGTGCCATCAATTGGGGCGCCCATGGCGGGGGCTTCGATATTGCCTATGCCGGCAGCGCATTTACACTGAGCGAGGCGATCGGATCCGGAGGCGCACTGACCAAGTCAGGTGCCGGAGACTTGGTCCTGACGGCCGCCAACACTTATGTCGGCGGTACCACGATCGTTGCTGGAACGTTGTGGCTCGGCAACGGCGGCACGACGGGCTCGATCATCGGCGACATCACGAACCACGGCACCTTGGCATTCGATCGCTTCAACGCCTACCAGTTCGACGGCGTTATCGCAGGCAGCGGCGCATTGCAGCAAAGCGGCTTGGGCACCACGACGCTCACCGCTGCCAACATCTATTCCGGCGGCACAACGATCGCAGCGGGCGCGCTCCAGCTCGGCAACGGCGGCACCACAGGCTCGATCGTCGGCAACGTGCTCGATAACGCCCGATTCGTGATCAACCGTTCGGATATTTTCACTTTCGCGGGCACTATCTCCGGCTCGGGTACATTCGAGCAACTCGGCACCGGCACGACTGTTCTCACCAACGCCAATAGCTATTCCGGCGGCACGACGATTGCGGGTGGAACGCTGCGGGTCGAGAACAACGCGGCCCTCGGGACCGGTGCTGTCACGACCACAGGCTCGGTGCTGGATTATGCCGACGGCATCACGCTGGCGAATCCAATCCAGGTGAATTCCAACCACACACAGTTGCAGGTGCTCGCCGGCACCGCAACGCAGGCCGGCATTATTTCCGAGTTGAATGGGCCGCGGCCGCTGGAGAAGATTGGCGCCGGCCGCCTGGTGCTCACGTCGGTAAATACCTACACCGGCCCAACCATGGTGTCCGGCGGCACGCTTGATGTAGCGGGGTCCATCGCGGCGTCCAGTCTGACCATGGTGAACGCTGGCGCCGCGCTGATGGGTACCGGCGTTATCGGCCATACAATGATCGCAAACGGCGCCACATTCCTGCCGGGCAGCGGCACATCGGGCTCGTCGATGACGGTAAATGGCAATCTCGCCCTCCAGTCCGGCGCAGCCTATCTGGTGCAGATCAGTCCGACCGCCGCCTCCTTCGCCAACGTCTCGGGCAGCGCGACCCTCAACGGCACGGTATCCGCGACTTACGCCAACACTGGCAATTTCGCGAAGCGCTATACCATTTTGAGCGCCGCGGGCGGCATCAGCGGCACATTCGGCGCGCTTGCCAGTTCCAACCTGCCATCCAACTTCACGATGTCGTTGAGTTACGACCCTACGCACGCCTATGTGGATTTAACATTGGCTTTCACGCCGTCCGGTCCCGGATCCAACACGGGACTGACCGGCAACCAACAGACGATCGCCAATGCACTGACCGGTTACTTCAACAGCAACGGCGGAATTCCGATGGCATTCGGCACGCTATCGGCGATCGGATTGGCGCAAGTCTCCGGCGAAGCGGCGACGGGTACGCAGCAGACGACGTTTCAGGCGATGAATCTGTTCATGGGCGTATTGCTCGATCCCTGGCTCGACGGTCGCGCCGGCGATGCCGCACAGGGCAGCGCGTCGCAATTTGCCGAAAACAACGCAGCAAACGCCGACACCTCGTCTGCCGGCAAGACACGATCACGCGCCGAACGCGATGCTTATGCCGCAATTTACACCAAGGCGCTGCCCCGCATCGCCGATCCGTTCGCAAGCGGCTGGAACGTGTGGGCCGCAGGGTTCGGTGGATCGCAGACCACCAGCGGCAATGCGAGGTTGGGAACCAGCGCCGCGACCGGCCGGGTCTATGGCACGGCTATTGGCGCCGACTATCGGTTCTCGCCGGATACTTTGGCCGGCTTTGCGCTGGCCGGCGGCGGCACCAATTTCAGCATCGCCAACAGTCTCGGGCAGGGCTCGTCGGACCTGTTCCAGGCCGGCGCCTTCATTCGACACACCGCCGGTGCTGCGTATCTCTCGGCTGCGCTCGCCTATGGCTGGCAGGATGTCACCACGGACCGCACCGTGACCGTCGTGGGCGTCGATCGCTTGCGCGCACGCGTCAATGCCAACGCTTTCTCGGCGCGCATCGAAGGCGGTTATCGGTTTATCACGCCATTGATCGGTGTCACGCCCTATGCGGCTGCGCAGGTCACGGCGTTCGATCTGCCGGCCTATGCGGAAGGCGTTCTCTCGGGCAGCATGATTGCGCTCGAGTACGCCTCCAGGGCTGTCACCGCGTCGCGCAGCGAATTGGGATGGCGCACCGACAAATCATATGCCGTGGGCACAGCGACCCTTGTCCTGCGGAGCCGCCTCGCTTGGGCGCACGACTTCAATCCGGATCGCAGCATCGCCGCCAGCTTCCAAACGCTGCCGGGGGCGTCCTTTGTCGTCAACGGTGCCGCACAGGCGCGTGATGCCGCGATGACGACGGCCTCAGCAGAGATGAAGTTCATGAACGGCGTTTCGCTTGCTGCGACCTTCGAGGGCGAGTTCTCCAATGTTACGCGCAGCTACGCTGGCAAAGGCGTGGCGCGATATAGCTGGTAAGTGAGGACGTCCGCAAATTAGCACTTTTCGGACTGACAGCTCTGGCTGCCGATGCCCGTTCTTGAGGGAAAAGCGGACTTCCCAGTTGGGCACTCAGACTTCTGAGTTTGACCCAACTCGGACATCGAGCCGAGCGACGGCCCAGTCACCGGCTATCGGTAACGATGGCCAAACTGCGCCACCACCGCGTACCATAAAGCAATGACCTCGGGTGACTTGGGGTTGAAGCCGGCCAGTTTGCGGACCGCCGTGTGCACCATGACCAACTTCGATTCGGCATCGACGAGCAAGTCCTGGCCGTTGGTGCCCAAGAGAACGAACATCCGACGCTCCCCCGGAAGGATCCAGACTTGGTAACCGTAGCCCCAGGACTGCGCGATCGTGTTACGCAGGTAGCCATTCCAAGGCATAGGCGCAAGATTGCCGACGTATTGATTGACCACGCCTAGACAGCGCGCTGATTGCGGCTTGATTCGTGGTGATGGAATAAAGATTGCACATAGCTCCGGCTAACCTGATTTTCCATTAACGCTCTTCGGTCGGGTGAACCCATTTATACGGCGTGATCTGCCTCGTCTCGGTTAGCTTAATCATCGAGCAGGCGGAGCGTATCGTGGCGTGCGACATGATCGGCACTTGAGAGAGGCTTCCAGCTTCCAGAGCGGCGTATCGCGAGGCCGGCGGATGGCGTCCAGAGGTAGGCTGGCGCGCGTCTTACAGCGGGCGCATTCGACCTCTAGCCAGCCAAGTCCTCCGTTAAGGCATTGGCCGATCGTGGGGGAGGGCAGGGCAGGGCCGCCGTAGCCCTCCATGCGAACGGACCAGGCGTCGGCCTCCGCCCGGTCTGCCTCACGGATGGCCTGCTGGGCACGCTCGCGGGCTCCGTCAGCATGAATCTTCGCGCCCATGATCCGGCCGCCCCAGATGACCTCTCGCGACTTGGTGCTCATGCGAAATAGATTCCGGCAAACCGAACGAGAGGCAAGCCGCTAGCCCTAGAGACCTGCCGTCACATCGGGCCAAAAGGCGGTCAAGATCCAGCGGGAGGTCCAGATGCTTATTTTGAAATACCGAAATTCTGCTTGCTCCGTCGGGCAAAACAGTGGTTCATAAGACGCTGGCTCTAACGAGGACCAGCGCAATGGCCGACGAAGTTTGAGACTTCCGATCTGTCCAAGATCGCCAAGCTAAACGGAGATTTTAGAAGGAACTACGGTGCTCTGCTGGGCGCCTTTCTGTATCTGCGCTCGATCAGTGCCGTACGCCGTGGGTCCTGGTTTTGGTCTGTCCTGGCGCCGGTCGTAGGTTCGCTTGCGCTGGGCTGGATCGGAAAGTACAGTTCATCTTGGCTTTCAGCCTGGCTGAGATAGGCTGGGCGTGGCCAACGGTAGCGGTCGTTCCATGGGAACTGCGCTCAGTTTCCAGCATGCCAGGTTGCTTCGAAGACGTGAGAATGAGCTTCGGGCGGCACAATACATCCGTATGTCGACTGATCGGCAACAATACTCGATCGCAAATCAGATGGCTTTGATCGCGAGCTACGCCGCTGAGCATCGGTTCGAGATCGTGCGCTCGTATATAGATGAGGGCTAGGGACTTATCGATCTGCTCAATGACGTGCAATCGGGAGCCGCCGACTTCGCCAACGCCCTGGTGCGGGACGTCAGCCGCTGGGGACGGTTTCAGGACACAGATGAAAGGGCCTACTACGAGTTCTCTGCAAGCTGGCTGGCGTGAACGTAATCTATTGCGCAGAAGTCTTCGAGAACGATGGAAGCCCGATCTCCAGCCTTTGGAAGAACATGAAGCGCCTGATGGCGGCCGAAATGAGCCGCGATCAATCGGCAAAGGTTTTTGCGGGACATTGCCGGATTGTCGGGCTCGGCCTATCGGGTGATCCAGCAACTCGCCGCGGGAATTGGTGGCGTGCCGACTGTAAGCTCCGATCTCATTGCTGAGCGGGCGGGGGGCTGCTTGGCGGTGAAGGATGGTTCCTTCATATCATTGCGCGTCATCCGATGCTGGCAGCATGCCCAACGGCACTGCCGGGTCTGGACACTACGACGTAGCTCCAAGCAGCGTTCCGGCCTCGTCGTCGTGATCAGGCTCGATGAGCAAAACAAGCAGCCCCTGGATTTCATTTTGACGTCGATGAGCCGCCTTCCGGAATGCCCCCTCATTATGACCAACGTGTTTGTAGACAAACGATTTCGGCGCAGCAGGTTCAAGAACTTGAGCGGATTGGTTCGCGCCTTGCGGCGAAAGCTAGCTGTCGCCGGCTGATGAAACGCGCTGCGAAAATATAGCGCATCCAGAAATATTTCTAAATGTTTCCAGCGTGTGATACCCCGGACGCACGATCAGAAGCTGTGCCGGAACAAACCGTGAAGTTTCTCCAAAGAGTCAGGCGTAAACTTTTCCAGCCCAAAGAGACCATCGAGGGGTATGAGAACCCGGAGCTGGTCGAAACTATTTTCCGCAAGACAGTCGCTTACAAACCTGGTGGGGACTGGCCGCTGGTCGCGGGCCTTGGCGCCGTGCTCGATTTTGGAGGAGGCGCCGGACTACACTACAAACTGGCCCTCCGGCAATCGCCGGATATCCGATAGGGAGTAGTTGAGACACCTGCCATGGTGGGGCGCTCGAAGGAGCTTGCGACTGACAAGCTGAAGTTTTTCGAGCGCATTGAAGAGGCGGCCGAATGGCTTGGCGGAGTCTACCTTGTCCATTCAAATGGAGCTATACAATACGTCCGGAATCCACTGGAAACCGTCAGGACGCTGTGCTCCGTCGGCCCAACAAAATTGGTCTGGCAGCGCGTGCCCATTGGCACGGAGACTAGGTGCGAGGTTCAGACATCATTTCTAAATGACAACGGCCCAGGGACATCGCTGGCTTCCAAGGAGAAGCTCGTCAAGTACGGGCGAACTTGGATATCCGAAAGAGAATTCGTTCAGGCTCATCAAGGCTATCGCATTGTGCAGCGAGGGCCACATCCGGATGAGCGTAAGCGTCGTTCTCAGGCCACGGCTTTGAGGGATTGCGCGCGATAGGCCCAGGGAAGCAGCTGATCGATTTCGCTGTTTGGGTGACCGTTGACGATCC
>NZ_JADPKR010000029.1 GCF_023074055.1 Bradyrhizobium sp. 141 | reverse complement strand
TGGCTCCGGCGACGGCGGCAAGGGCCGGCCGGGACGCAAGTCCAAGCCCGTCACGGCAGAGCCGAGCGACAAGGCGCAACGCAACTTCACCGATCCCGACAGCCGCGTGATGTCCACCAAAAACGGCTTCATCCAGGGCTACAACGCACAGGCCGCCGTTGATGGCGCCCATCAGATCATCGTGGCGCACACGCTGACCAACTCGCCGAGCGATCAGGCGCAGCTTGCACCCTTGCTCGATGCCATCAAAGCCAATCTCGGAAAGAACCCGGACGAAGCATCGGCCGATGCGGGCTATTGCTCGCAAGCCAATCTTCGCACGCTCATCCGACGCGGATCGAGGGCTACGTCGCCACCGGACGGCAAAAGCACGGCACCAAGGCGGCCACGACAAAAAGGAAGCTCAAATCCGGCACGCTCATCGCCAGAATGAGCACAAAGCTCAAGCGCGCAGGCTATCGAAGCCGGTATCGATTGCGAAAACAGATCGTCGAGCCCGTCTTCGGCCAGATCAAGCAGGCAAGAGGCTTCCGCCAGTTCCTCCTGCGCAGCATCGACAAGGTCAAAGCCGAGTGGGCCATGATCTGCACCGCCCACAACCTCACAAAACTCGTAGCCGCACTCTGAGGAGAGACTTGCCTCTTCCAAAAAATCGCTCAGAACGCATTCGCTTGATCCCAAGTCCATTGCCGGGACAAGCTCCTAGGGATCGCCTCCAGAAAGCTCACCGCCTCGTTGGCACTCAGCACGACTGGCAGCTTGCGCGGCTCGCGCGCGTAGGCGATGCGCTCCGGGATCGTGCTGTGGCCGAGCGTCACACCGTACAAAAACCGCAACGCACAGACGATCTGGTTGAGGGTGGGGCATGATATTCCCGTCGCCACCAGATGAACCTGGAATGCGTGGACGTCCTCCAAGCCCAGGTGGTCGGGCGAACGGCCGAAAGTATCGGCTGAACTTCGAAACCGCGTTGAGATACGATCGCTGCGTCGCCGGGCGACAAGTTGCGGACAGTCATGTCCTCGATCATGCGGCGGCGGAGAGGGCTCCGCTGGGCCATCGGAAAACCTCCTGTCTGAACGGTTGGGGGTCTGAAAACCTGAATCCTCTCAGACAGAAGCCGACCGCTACTACCTCTCCTCAATTGCCGCGCCGGCGGCTTCATTCAGTCCCGATTCCAGCAAAAAAACATCATGCTCTAGATTCGCGGTTAGCCATTCTGAGGTCGGTCCTGCCTCCACAGGCCCACCCGCTCAAACTCGACCAGCCCATGGTTCGAGGTACTGCACAATCGACGGCGTGCGCCAACCTCATTCCCTTCCCGATACTTTTCGGTCTCGTCCACCGCACATATCGCTCAGCGAAACATCGAGGCCGACGTAGATCATGACTTTTCCTCCTTTGATAAGTCCATGATCGTTCGTCAAAACGTGCTGCGCGGCAAATAGGTCAGGCGATTGGAGCCGAATATCCATCACTTCCGTAAAGCAGCTGCGCTTCATGCTCTGGTCCTTGTCTAGGGCGACGGCGAACTTCAATCTGGGAGTCCAGGGGGCAAGGTCAACCGGCAAAGGTATCACGCTGGACTTTGATGAGGACTTCGTCCAAGAGCATTCCCACCCTGTCTCTCCGATGGTTATGCCGGCTTTCCAGATAGACGTGAGATCGGCGTCTGAACGCGAGCAAGCGACCGCGTTTCTTTTTTGACGTCGCATGTGCGCGGTGCGAGATCAGTGTTTCCAAGTTCTTCGACTTGTCCAGAAATCGTGTGGTCGTATCAGGAAGCTTCTCGATGCGCTCGATCGAGAGTGGCAGCCCTTTCGTCTCAGAGCAGGTTGATAAGAACGGATGCCTAACAACGTAGCCAGTTCGTCTGAATCCCTCAGCAACATCAGGCCGCAGCTTCCATTGGCGCTGGTAAGCCACCATTCCTCCTAGAGTAGGTAGTATTCGATCCATTGTTGGTGCTGTACCATCAGTTTCGTTGACGAGCCAAGTAGGCTTATGAACCTCTCATCAGCTAACAGTAAGGTGCGGCAATGACGAGCGTAGTGGATCCGCTGCAAGTCTCGCGCTTCCTTCAAATATATGACGCTGCCGCCGTCCAGAAAGGCATCAAGCTTTCGATAGGACTTGATTTTTACGAGTACGTCTCGATCACACGGCGCCTTCCAACAAAGAGGCCGACAGAACCATGCTTCCGGCCGGATCGCTCGGTAATCAAATCAGGCGAAGGATATTGGATGCTGGGCGTCGACAGCAATAACGAGGTGGCGCTTGTAGAGGCTGCTCGATTGTACGATCTTTCGCAGAGCAATTTTGCAGAACATCTCGAGTCCCTGAAGCTGTTTTACTCAGACCCCAGCAAACATGCGCACCCACAGGACAGCTGTACTTGCACGGCACCAAGCGCGAAGAAGATTACCGGGAAAGTAGCGTACCACGGTGATTTTTGGCTGCGCAAAGACTTTAGACGACAGGGCATACCCAAGATCATGGCTGGGATACTGCGCGGCGTGTCGTTTGCCATGTGGGCTCCCGACTTCGTATGCGGACTTGCAGAGCGTTGGATGCTTGAAAAGGGCGTGCTTGCACAATACGGACATACGCATCATGAACTCGGCGGGGCTATATTACATCTGGTAGAAGAGAATATTGTCGAAGAGGATTTGCTTGTTTGGCTGACCCGGGAGGAGCTGAGAAAGCTTATTTTTCGTCACGACAGAAGCGATCTCGCTTTGGCGCTGTGAGTTTCGTCGGCAGCCTCGACGCAGCGAAGTTCTGTGTTTTTTCGAGAAGCGGCCACCATGCTGATGGGATGGAAGCATGCGCTATCGCCACGATTGCGCGCGCGATCGCAGCTCTCGGTCATGAAGTAGGGCTCATTCCGCCGGCTAATGTCAAACACTTGGTCAGTCCGGCCAAAACGGATGCAGCGGAAGCAGAGGCCATCCACGGCAGGGTAATCCGAAAGACCATGCGCTTCCTCTCGACCAAGACGCAGCAGGTCTGGTGCGATGGTGCTGAAGAGCCCGCGCCCTTCTGGTGCGCAGCGGATGCCTCAACGACCTACGTCCGCATCTGGCCGAGTTGGGAATCATTTTGGCAAAGGTTGAGGCGCTGCGCGAGGCGATGCCATGCTTAAGACGTGGCGATGCCCGCAAGCGCACATCATCGCCTCGTCCGTTCCATGACCGCACATCGCTGCGTCGATCCGCGCCAAGAGAACGAAGTTTTCGGGAATCTCATTCTTCACCGCCCGCAGCGGGCCCGAAAATTCGGTCGACATTGGCGTGGGGGTGCCACTCGCCAAGGAATCGTCAGAAACAACTGTCCTGCGGCGCGGCGCCGGCAGCGCCACATTGGCGGAATTGCGCGCCAGGAGTAGGCGCGCGTTTTCATTCGCCAAGCCGTTATCACCGTCTGGGAGTACGGGTAGCGCCCTCCGTTGACATCCGCGCGACTACGTCGACGAGTTAGCTCCCTGAAACTTGGCTGGCATCTCGGTAGCCGAGAGGCGAGGCAATCGACAATTCACGATGTACAGAGCCTGAGCCCTGCGCGTGCAGCGATCACACCGGAGGTTCCATCATGCGCCTCCAAGGAAAGAGGTTTCGTTTGAGCAGACCTGATCGCGCTACAAGTCTAGGGACGAGATTCGGCGCGAGCGATCATGACCGCCAGCGAGAACAGATAATGATTGGTGTTGCATGCCGAACTCTTTGCAAGGGAAATGTAAGCCGCCCATCAATCGTCAATGTGGTTGCCATGCGTCCATCATCTTGATCAGTCACCAACCTTACTGTTGACCGCGGCTAACGCTGCGCGTCCTTATAGAATTGAAGCTGAAATCACGGCTACGCGGCATTCCCGGCGCGATCCATCGTCTGGTCCACCTCGTCGGCGCTAGTCTAATCGTCGGCATAACCCTGACAAGTGCGTGTCGATTGTCGATTTTGTTCATACTGTTATCGTTGCCTGCCAGCCATGGTCGGCGAGCCGATAGGCGGCATATTGGACATCAGTGCGGCTGTTATGGCGTGCTGTTCAAGTTGGGATGAAGCGGAGGCGGCCATGCCTCAGAGCCGGGTCCGCAAATTTGAACGGGCGCTAAGTGGAGTTTCTGCCTGAGAGCGGGCACGCTGGTGCCTGCGAATCAGGAGCGACGATGAGCAGACGAGCACGCCGGAACCACACACCGGCCTTCAAGGCGAAGGTGGCGCTTGCCGAGGGCGACCGGACGATAGCTCAGCTTGCCGAGCAGTTCGACGTCCACCCCAATCAGATTACGGCGTGAAAGGCGCAGCTGGAGGGTGGCTCTTCCGGAGTTTCTGGTCCTAGCAGCGCTGCGCCGGCCACGCCTGCGGTCGATGTGAAGTCGCTGCATGCCAAGATCGGAGAGCTGACGCTGGAGAACGATTCCTAAGAAACGGCACCAGCTCCTGGTTCCAAGGGCTGCAGAACAAAGCCGAATGTCTTGGCACGTCGGTGCAAATTGTTGATCACTCGCGTACGGTAGCATGTCTCGTAGGACGAGGCGCCGGGATCGACGTAGTCCATTCCGTGACGGACAGCGTTGTAGAACAGGACTGCGATCTTGCGGGCCGTCGCGGTGACTGCCTTGGCCTTGCCGATGCGGGACGACAGTCTTCTATAGAAGGCGCCGAGCGCGGTGTCGGTGCGTCCGACGGTTACGGCAGCAAGGCGCAGAAGAGCCGCGGCCCGACCGCCGGACCGGCGCGTTCGTGACGAGAGCATTGTGCCCCCGGAGATCTTATTGCTCGTCGCCAACTCCAGCCAGGAAGTAAAATGCTTTGCACTTGGCCATGAGGTAAGGTCGTCGCCGCATTCCGCGATCAGCTTCAGCGAGAGGTAAGGACCGACGCCGTCGATGGTGGTGACGTCCTTTCCGAGCAGCCCAAACAACGACGCGCGGACGTCGAACGCCAGAGCGTTCGCTTGATCGGTTCGGTTCCGACGCCGCGAGACCGGCGGCGCTGATCCATGATCATGACCCCTATGGATAATGAGTTCCTTCAACACGGCTTCGATCTTGGCGTCGCAAGCAGATGCCTTCTCGTGGGATGTCGCTTCCTTCGCGAAGAAGGCTGCGGCCTTCCTAAGGTCGCGGCCGGCTTGCGCCACCGACACCACACGCTCCTTGACCAGCTTGACCGCGTCTGTCTTGAACTCGCGACTGAACTTCCATCTCTTCATCGCCCATCTCCGGCTTCATGAAACACCTAATCTCGGTGTCCATCAAACCGGCAGCAGCTCAGGAAATTTAATGCAATTCGCGAATGGAGCGTACCGCCGCGTGCGCGTGCTTAGGGCGGATGAAGAGCGAACCGAACGCGTCGGTGTGCGGAATTGGACCAGGCCCTACCGAAGGAGACTCAATCAAGCCACACAATACCGGCCTTGGCTGGTTCCGTAAGGCCCCACAAAGCTGTTTTGCGATAGTTGTTGTGCTCTAACTAGCCTATCGGACTTGGTAGCTGCCCAAGCAATCTCGCCAATGGTTAAGTCGTTTTTGAAGTAAGGAAGCGGTTGAGCTGCGCTAAAGATTCCAGTGCGAGCTGTCGTCAAAGCGCCTGCCACTCAGCTAAGCCATCGGCTCTGCATGCTTGGCAAGTAGAACGGAGAACCAAATGCCACAGCGGAGCCCAATCTGTGAGGATGGTCGGCCTGCCGGACATTTTCGGAACACCGCTTACATGATCGATAAGAGCCGTCCGTATTTCGATGCAGCCCATGATGCTGGTCTCATGGCCGTCCATGGACGTTCTACGACCGGACGTGCATTTGTTTTGGGGGCGGGTTCACTTGAGGGGCGACCGGAAAAAATTGATTTCGTGCGATGTTCCTACCTTGGCTTGGATAATCATCCCGTGATCGTCGCTGGCGCGATCGACGCGATCGAGGCGCATCGGTCTTTGCACTGGTCATGCGCACGAACGCGGCTCAATTTCGATCTCCTGGCAGAACTTGAAACAATCCTGTCGGAGATGTTCTGCGCACGCGTGATCGCCTTCTCCACTGTCATGCTCGCCAATCTAGGTGCGATGCCCCTTCTTGCTTCAGGCCAATTGACAGGCGGAAGAAAACCGCTTGTCGTGTTCGACCGCCTTGCGCACATATCCCTGGCCTATCACAAGCCGGTGGTTGCTGATGAAACGCGTCTGGAAACGATCGCGCACAACGACATCGACGCTCTCGAACGCTTGTGCCGCGAACATCCAGTGGTCGCTTACGTATGCGATGGTATTTACTCCATGGGAGGGAACGCGCCCATCAAGGAACTGCGCCAACTACAGGAGCGGTACGGGCTCTTTCTCTATATCGACGATGCTCACGGCATATCGATCTTCGGACGCCAAGGCGAAGGATTTGCTCGCTCTCAGTTTCCGCAAGTGCTGGGTGACCGCACGATCATAGTAGCGTCGCTGGCTAAGGGCTTCGGCGCATCGGGCGGCATGGTGATGCTCGGAACGGCTGACCAAGAAGCTCTGTTTCGACGGTACTCAGTTCCCTATGCGTTTTCGGTGCCGCCCAATCTGGCGGCGGTTGGTGCGGCGCTTGGCTCGTGCAAGATTCACCGCTCGGCAGAACTCGTCGATCGGCAGATGCGGCTAGCGCAAGGTATCAAGGTCTTTGATAGTCATATTGCAACCGCTCAGCAGGGAAATTCGTTTCCCATCAGAATGATTGCAATAGGATCGGAAACCAAGGCGATTGCAATCGCCAAAGACCTTCTCGATTCCGGCTTCTACACTTCGGTGACGTTCTTCCCGACGGTCGCGCAAGGAAAGGCAGGGATTCGAGTGTGCATTACGGCCGATCATGAAGAAAACGATATAGAGCGATTGTGCCACTGCATCTTGGAAGCAGTGGCGGAAACGACCGGAAAGCCATACCCTCTGCGGTGATGTGATGAGTCAGCCGAACAATTCATGGGGCTGCCCGGTGCGGTTGGTATCCCCTTATGCCGAGAAGGATAATGAAAGCTTGTCAAGTCGCGATCCATTGTTCGACGCGGAAGGCGTCTCTGGACCGTTTAGGCCGATGTTCTCGACGGGCCGGTACTCGCTCGTTACGCCGTTTGCGACTGTCTGATTATGCCGAAGTCAGGAGAACTCAACGGCCAAAGCGACCGGCGCGTTGCGCTTGTGACCGGAGGAGCGCGCGGGATTGGACTGGAGATCGTGCGCCGGTTCTTGGCCGATGGCTATCGCGTCGCTTTTGTGGCGACTAAAGCAGAACATGTGGCGCGGGCGCTTGATCTTCTCGGCTGCCCGGAAGATCGGCTCTATGCTGAGAGGATTGACGTAACTCGACACAACGATGTGCAGGGATTTGTTGACCATATCCGGCAACGTTGGGGCGAAATAGCGATTTTGGTGAACAATGCTGGTATCTCTCCCAAGCGCGTGAACCAAAATGCACCTTGGCTTTCACAGACGTCCCTCGATGAATGGGCGCGGGTCATCGATGTCAATCTCAGCGGACCCTTCATTCTCATACGGCTCTTGGCACCAGCAATGATCGCGAAAGGCTATGGACGCATCATCAATGTTGGATCACTCGCGGGGCGTGCCATGCCGATGATCGCAGGGCCACACTACGCGGCGTCGAAGGCGGGACTGGTGGGATTAACCCGCGCTGCTGCGCGGGATCTCGCTCCACACGGCATTACGGTCAACTGTATCGCTCCTGGAAGGGTTCTCAGCGATTTGACTGGACCACCCGAGGCCGAGGTCAACCGCTCGGCTCTCAGCAGGATTCCGGTCGGCCGTTTTGGAACTGCTGAAGAGCTGGCGCACGCCGTAAGCTTTCTGGCCTCGCCGATGGCGGGCTTTATCACCGGAGCAACAATCGATATCACAGGCGGCGAGTTCGCCGCGTAAGCCGATGCATATCGCATTCGATGGCCGACAGCGGAATGCCGGCCTCGCTTCGGCTCACAGGCTCGTCGAGTTTCACGCCGCGCAAATGCGGCATACAGTCGAGCGTGAATACGGATGCGACCGGAGCGTATAGGCGAATGGGCGGCGGGGTTCTCCCGTAGTTGGGCTTTCATGCCCCTCCTTTGCCGCGGGGGCGCCGAGCAGCGAATTCGGCGGCGTTGGGGGAGACTTCCGTGCGGCTTGCCTTCAGGGAGGAGACGGAGGAAGTCACTAATCTGTCCGCTAAGTCTATTTCGAGGTGAGAAGTTGCGGGGGTTCTATGCTGACCGCACGTCAGTATCGCCGGTCGCGAAAGATCAACGAGGTCATCGGTTCCAGGAAGATGCCAGCGTTCGATCAATGCCTATGTGCGCTGGATCGCAGTGCCGGCCCCTCCGCCAATCGCCTGGGAAGTCGCGCCGCGGTGCCGCGTCTGCAGGCTCCCGTCGCGAGCAAGTGACATTGTGGAGTATCGGATGGTAGGAAAAATGGAGCCCTCGATGGAAGTGCTTTCGCATCTGCGAGTCGTCGAGATCGGAAGCTCGGCCGCGACCAGCTATTGCGCACGGTTGTTTGCCGACTTCGGCGCCGATGTTCAGAAGGTCGAGCCGCCAGGTGGAGATCCGCTCCGCGGTAGCGGGCCACTCACGCCTTCTGGCCAGAGCGCGTGGTTTGCATTCCTGAACTTCAACAAGTCAAGTGTGGTCATCGACGCGACCGACCCGGACGGGATTCCGCAGCTGACCGCACTGATCGAAGAGTGCAATATTGTGATCGATGGCCGCGACATTGATCCCGCAGATTGCCCTTCCATTGATCTTGCCGCGATTCGGCAGAAACGTCCCAGGTTGATTTACCTCGAAGCAAGCTGGTTTGGCCGCGAGGGACCCTATGCTGACTTCGCCGCAACCGATTCGACGGTCCGCGCGCTCGCCGGCCTCATCAAGCTGGCTGGAGCGGTCCAGGGCCCGCCATTGCACGCACCGGATTTCCAGACTGGTATCATGGCCGGTCTGTGGGGCTTCATCGCCGCGGCTTCTTCGACGATTCTGGAAGAAAAAGCCGGTGGGGGAAGATGGTCGTGGTCTCTCAGCGTTTTTGAATCGAGCCTCGCTCTGAGCGAGTATCAGGTGTTCGAAGCGTATGAGCGCGGCGACGTGATGCGCCGGATTGGCGTCAATCGCTTCTGGCCGAACTTTCCGGTCGGCATTTACGAGACCAAAAATGGTTGGCTCGGCGTCACAACGATCACTCCGGCACAATGGCGCGCGTTCTGCGAAATGCTCGATCTGCCCGAATTGCGTGACGATCCGACTCTCATGCTCGGTGCGGATCGTCTGCAACACATCGAACAGATCGAGCAACAGTTTATCCCGAGGCTGAAAACGCAGACAGCGCACGAGTGGTTTGCGGAAGGACTGAGACGCAAGATCCCGATCGTGCCGGTGCCCGAAATATCCGATCTGCTGCAGGATGCGGAGAAGAGGGAGCGCGGCGCAATCGTGCCTGTCCTGCTTGGCGAAGAAGAGGGCCAGACAGCTGGCTCGATGCAGAGGCTGACATTGACGCCGCCGCGCCGGGGCGGCAAGGTTCCAGCTCCAGGCGAGCAGCAGAGTTTCGCAAATACAGGAAGACGCCTCACCGGCACAGCGTCGGTATCGTCCGGCTGCATCGATGCAGGCGGGCCGCCATTGCAGGGGATTCGCGTCATCGACTTCTCGATGGGGTGGGCCGGTCCGTTGTGCACGCGCACATTGGCTGATCTCGGTGCGGACGTCATCAAGGTTGAAGCCATCCAGTATCCGGACTGGTGGCGCGGCGTTGACCGCCGCCCTGCTTACATCGAGGACCAGATGTATGAAAAGACGGCGCGCTTCTGCATGGCGAACCGTAACAAGCGCGGCATCACACTCGATCTGACGCGGCGGCAGGGCCGCACTCTTGCGAAGCGGCTTGCGGCGGGAGCCGACATTGTCGTCGACAACTATTCGGCCGATGTGCTGCCGAAGTTCGGGCTTGGCTACGACGTGCTCAGAACGCTCAACCCCCGCCTTGTCATGATGTCGATGTCAGCCTTTGGCACGAGCAGCATCCGTCGCACTTGCCGGGCCTATGGTTCGACTCTCGAGCAGGGCTCGGGGTTGCCGAGTGTGATCGGCAAGACCGACGGGCCACCTGTGATGAGCCACGTCGCCTTTGGAGATGCCGTTGGTGGGTTGAACGGCTGCGCTGCAGTTCTGGCTGCACTTATTCACGCCCGCACCACCGGGCAGGGGCAGTTCATTGATCTTGCGCAGATCGAATGCATGATGCCCTTTGCGGCGCCATGGATCATTGTCCATTCGATCGATGGTACGTCGCCGATAAGATTCGGCAATCGACATCCGCAGCTCGTGCCGCATGGCTGTTTCCGGTGTGCGGGTGAGGACAATTGGATCGTGGTAGCCGCCACCGACGAGGACATGTGGCAGAGGCTTGCCAGACTTATTGGCCGGCCAGACTGGGCCACGGACGCTTCGCTGAAATCAGCGGAAGCTCGCCGCGATATCGAGGAGTTGGTCGAGAGAGCGATCCAAGCTTGGACGATCACCCGCGACGCGGACCAGGCGATGTCCGAGTTGCAGGCCGCAAGAATTGCTGCCGGCGTGGCGCGCCTGCCGATTGATCTGCTCAGCGATCGACATCTCAGGTCGCGCGGGTATCTGCAAGAAGTCGAGCGCGCTTTCATTGGCTCGCATCCACAGCCGTCCATGCCGATTCGGGAAGGTGAAGGGCCCTATGCAATCCGGTCAGCGGCACCGACGCTTGGACAACACAACAGAGAGGTTCTATCAGGCCTTCTTGGGCTTTCCGACACAGAGATCGCGGACTTGGCCAGGGAGGGTATCATCGGTTCGGTGATGCTTTCGGAGGGCGAGCTCACAAAAACAAAAACGGTATCGCAATGCTGAAAAATCCGCACTAGATCAGATTAACGAACTCTCAGGCTTGGAAGCCCGCTGGTTAGACTTCATCGTGGCGCTCTTGTTCAGTGTTCCGCAGCAGGATACCCCAGAACTACTCCACTGCATGGAGTTGATCGGAGCGAACAAGGCTCATCATAGGCTGTCCCTTGGCCGATATCGCCCGATCCGCCTGATGTCATC
This sequence comes from Bradyrhizobium sp. 141, assembly GCF_023074055.1. GTDB lineage: Bacteria > Pseudomonadota > Alphaproteobacteria > Rhizobiales > Xanthobacteraceae > Bradyrhizobium. The sequence continues at coordinate 49,959 of NZ_JADPKR010000029.1, read as the reverse complement.
AAACCGTGCACACTTAAGCAACATTGCGAGCCGTGCGCCGAGCTGCGTCCGGAACAACTACACCAAGCGTCAGAGCGCGCGTGCGCGTAGCGCGAGCGCTCAGTCAAAGGTACTATTTTCACCAGAGTAGGTAGTATTTCGGTCCATTGTTAGTACGTACGATCAATTAGCAGCTCGCCGTACAGGTTGTTCGCGAACGGGCTGTATTGCAGCTAATCTGAGGGCGCCAGCAGAGCCCGCCGCAGACGCGGTCGACAAGGGATGACACCCCGCAATTCCGAAGCGGCAATCGCGGCCCACGCGCGAGGCGCGCCTGCTGGCAATCTCCCTACCATCAGCGAGGATACAAGGGATGTATCGGAGCCAAATGTCGAGAGTCGACGGCATACGCCGAATGTGGGCGGTTCGGCACGGGACCAGCTAATCCAGTTTAAGTTACTTTCAGGTCGCCGCGACGCTCAAATTGGCTACATGTTAGACCGTCTGGTAGGTCCGATTACTCGCCGGTCAACAGGAGCCGAAAGTCGTGCCACTGAGACAGGTGTCGGTCGGCCCACTCAGAAAAAACGTCCAAGAAGGCGAGGAGGATATTGTGAGCAAGGAGATTGCAAGTTCCAATATTGCGGCTGGATTTTCGCGCGCTGGACGGCGGTCCAACGAAAGCTTTGCCCGGGGGATAATGGTGTTCCCAGACGGCACCTCACGAGTCACGATTGAGCGAGATCCAACTCCGCTCTACATCGAGCGCGGGATGGGCAGCTATCTGTTCGATGTCGATGGCCGCCGGTTTCTCGACCTTAATTGCAACTTCACGACGTTGATCCATGGACACACCTTCGGCCCCGTTGTGGAAGCACTAACCCATCAACTCCAGCGCGGCAGCTGCTTCGCAAATCCGACCGAGAGCGAGATCGAACTCGCCGAACTACTTTGCGGACGTATTCCGCGGATTGATCGTATCCGCTTCGTCAATACGGGGACTGAGGCCGTGCTGTTTGCTATCAAAGCTGCGCGGGCCTTCACCGGACGTTCGAAGATTGCCAAGCTCGAGGGCGCCTATCATGGTGCCTATGACTGGGTCGAGGTCAGTCAAGCGGCGACGCCGGACAATTGGGGTGACGCATTCGAGCCCAAGTCCACGGCGTTCTATCGCGGGATGCCTGCGAGCGTGCTCGATGAAGTGGTTGTACTCCGCTTCAATGATATCGAAGGTACACGCCGCTTGATCTCATCGAATGCGCACGATCTGGCCGCCGTCATTCTGGATCCGATGCCGAGCCGCGGTGGCCTCGTCGCGCCGAAGCCTGAATTCTTGGCTGCGGTGCAAGAAGCGACCCGCAAGAAGGGAATCCTTGTGATCGCTGATGAGGTCCTCAATCTTAGGCAGAGTTTCCAGGGTGCTTGCGCACGTTACGGCCTTGTTCCGGACGTCATCACGATGGGCAAGATCATCGGCGGCGGTTTGCCGATTGGGGCAATCGGCGGTCGCGAGGATGTAATGAAGGTATTCGATGCCTCAGCGGGTCGGCCACTGCTTCCGCAAGGCGGTACGTTTTCCGCCAATCCTCTATCCATGACAGCGGGGCTGGCCGCAATGCGGCATCTAGATCATGCCGCTTTTGCACATCTGGAGATGCTTGGGGACATTGTCCGGAACGGGATTGGCCGGGCCATCTCGAACCAGAGCGCGCCTCTGTGTGTGACCGGAGCCGCCTCACTCTTCCGCATCCACCCGTGGGCAGAAGCCCCGAATGACTATCGCGAGATCTATCCCACGCCTGGCGGAACAACTGTAATGAAGGAGCTCACACGCTTCTTTGCGGAGAACGGCATCGTTCTACCGTATGGTGCTGCCGCATCGATCTCGACACCGATGACGCGCGTCGACGCTGAGTTCATCGTGGATGTGTTCGCAGGCTTTCTCGAGAGCCATCAAGACATGTTGGGTGCGATAAAGGTACGCAAATGAACGCACTATGCCGGCAGTGCTTTTCGGTATCATACCTTTAAGATGATCTTAGGCCACAGTCTACCATTCGCCGTGATCCCGGCTAGCGAAGCGAATGCTTCGCGACCTGGCAAGGCAAAAAACATCGGCGATGCGGTGTCGCTGGTTGTGCGCGTCTCCACGCGCATACGAACCAGCGAGCGTTTCATGAATACCCGATTTCAGGCGACTGGCGATCTGGTACTCCCGCCATGTGGAGCTGCCCTGTTCGCTGCCGTGCAAGAACGGTGATTGAACAAAAAGCTCCTCTGGTCGGCGGGCGGGCTCCCATTTTGCATGCGTCGGTTCCCCGAACACATCGCCCGGATCGAGCCGCTCGAAGAACAAGCCCACGCGCTTCCTGCATTGCCTTAACCTCGAATCCATACTCGACGCGGGGAAACCTATACGCGACCGCCGGAGCTGAGATCGTAGACCTCTACTATAGAAGTGCACGCTTTTGGCGATAGCATTGACAATCGTGATGCCATTGTTGTCGAACTCATCGAAGGTTATCTGGTCTTCCGCCGCGGCGCAGCAAGCGGCGGGCACGGTCAGATTTGGTTCCCGTCCTTTTGGCGCAAGATCGACGCCCATATTGTCGCTGCTCGTGATCGTCCTATAGCCAACCTGCGCTCACATAAGGGCGTGGCGGACCGTTTTGGCGCAGCTGCAGCAAGCTAACCTATCTCAGTTGGGCCAGTTATCAGGCCCGCGCCTCTTGCGCACGGTGGGGAATAACGAGTTCGATCTCGCCAGCTACCTCGAGGATAGCTTCTGGATGTTGGCCATTCTCGCAGAGTGCGTATTTCAGCGCTTGCGCGCGGCTCGCAAACAGGCCACCAAAGATACCATTCTGTTCGCCGACGACCCAGTTTCCAAAACGATTCTTGCCAACAAAGACGGTCGGCCCAGTGGAGCTTCGGGAAGGATATTGGACGAGCTTCATGACTGTAATCCCAGGACCATTTCATAAAATCGATTGCTGCACAGCACGAGCGGACAGATCGCGCTACGTGTTCTGGTGCTGCGAGACCATCGCCCTTTTCGGCTGAAAACGGGATTTGCACCTCTTTTTAGAGAGCTCTCACGATTGTGATCATCTCACACGATCGTCGCAGATCGAAGTCACCAATCACGGCGTTCTGGTCACGAACCGATCGTCGCCCTCGAAGGCGAAGACTACAGCAAACACGAAGCGAATCCCGCTACCAATTCTAAGGAAGGGCAGATCGCTCTCGCCTTGCTAGAGCGACGAAATGCGCCCTGACGACTTCAGGAAATCGTTGGTACTCTCTCCAACAGATCCAAGGGAATAAGCGGGCTACAATTGGCGACGCTCGCGAATGCATATGGCAGGGGCTTACAAGAAGGCGTAGATTTTGCGGGCTCGTATTTGCCCGCCGAAGAGGATTGATGGCGCTGCAATTCGGGCTGCCAATTGTGGTAATCACTCGCGATATTGGGTGGCTTCTCATCGTTTCTCTACGGAGTGGCCGAGCGAGCCGAGGACATCATGCTCCGCATGCTATGGAAGCCGGACGCTGCGGAAAGCCGAATGGCGCATGCTATCACCAGTCGTACTGAGATCCGTTGTTTGGGCCGCGACGTCTGCCAAGAACGAGATGGTTCCGGTTCCAATTTATCCGCGGGTGCATGGAAAGCGAACGAGATGTCTCCGTTCGCGCAGTTCGTACTCTGCCATACAGCTCAAGCATGCCGATCGTGGATGTGATGCGGGGTCCGGAAAGCACGAGATATTCTGAACCACTTTCCATGAGGGGAAGTTGAGGTGGGAGGAACACCTGAACGGCGCAGCTGGGGTGATCCGATCATAAAACAGTCCGCTTGCGACCGGAGCCCATCGCGGCTTCGCGGCCGGATCTCTGTTTAAAATCTGCGGCAATCTTCTTGTCGGGTCCGGTGAAGTCTGCGGCAATTGCCACATTGATGTTTGCGGCTTGGGCAGCAAGCATAAACCCTCGTTCGGCGAAGAGTGCTATTTCTTTTTGCGATGTGGGCGCGCCGGCTTGCGACCCTTACGCAAGGTCTTTGGAGGTGCCGCACCTTTGGGTGGTTGGATGAAAAATTCAGACACGTGAACGTCAAGCGCTGCCGCGACACGGTCGAGAAGATCAATCGTCGGGTTCTCCGATTGCTGCTCAATACCGCCCATATAGGAGCGATCAATCCGGGCATCGTACGCCAACCGCTCTTGCGGAACACCGCGATCTACGCGGATCCGGCGCACATTCCAGGCGACAAGCGCACGAGCTTTCATGCGCTAAAGCAGCCATTCTGACGGCCATCAAACCACTGGTTATAGCCGTGCTATTGCGGTAAGTTCGTCCAGAATGCAGATGAGCAGAGTCCGCGCGTAAGCTAAATGAAAGAGCTGGTACTGGATCCGGATATCGCCATGTCGCGCGGAATGAGACAGTGCTGACGAGTTATGACGAGCAGCATCCGATGTCGGCCTCTTGATTCGGGCCGACGGCGCCGCACGCTGAACGGCAGTTCTGCTGATCGCGCTCTGAGCGTAACGGACTGCGATCAAATGGATTCTGGCGATCGTCGGCGCGAACGAACGAAGGGACGACGGGAATAACCGCTGCCGGCCATCAATTGAACTCGGCAAGGAATGTCCCTGCAGACCGCGACAATCGGTGCTCTACGAAGAGGCTCTGAATACGGCTACCCTCGTTTAAATCGATGCTTCTCAATCTGGTAGGACTTTCAGGCAGTGCCGCCCGATCCCAAGATCGCAGATTCCGCGCCTAACGCGCCCCAGCTCACGCCGTATGACGAGCAACATGCCGTCACCTATATGCGTCTGCTGGATGCCGAGGCCGATAACGCTGATTGGCGCGAAGTTGCGCGGATTGTGCTTGGTATTGATCCCACCCTGGATCTGGATCGCGCCCGCCGTACTTTTGAAAGTCATCTGGCTCGCGCCAAATGGGCGGCGCGTCACGGCTTTCGGCATCTCCTGCAGCGCGGTTGGCCGAATAGCGAGGAATGAATGCGTTCGAAACGGACGTCACTTCTGCTGATGTCCGATCGCAAAATGTGATCGTCCCATCGCGTAACTGCATTTAACAGCGACTATCTGCGTTTGTGCAACCATAAACCGTCACATTTGTCGGGCTGCAATTCCTTGCATGTGCGTTAAGAACATACGGGGAAAGTGGTGCGATGCCAGGTGCTGACTGGAAATCAGAGGAAGCCTATCCTGACGCCAAGAAAGCAGAAGCTGTGGACATAGCCTGGGAATGGCTGCGCCGCAATTGCGAGTACCAGCGGGACTATATGGCCCTGGCCGCCAGCCAACGATCCAGCGCGACGACGGATCACTTCCGACAGCGATGGGGGCTGTCTTTTCGCAGCTGATCCGCAAAAGACGTTCGACCAACAAGCCATTTTCTGGGCGCCTGAAGTGCTGTCGACCGTGCTGCCCGTGCGCGCAGCTGTCCGCTCGGCGGCGTCCAAACGGTATGACCTGGATTTCAGCAAACTAGCGGATAGCGAGCTTCGTTGCGCGCCGGATGGATGGCATGCCGTCGTGGCGCTCGGAGGAGCGAAGCATCGCCTTTGGCTAGCAGAACTGCCACCGGAGGGCTCATCGGTTGCTGTCGACCTGCCGCTCGATCGCAATTTCGAGGTTCGTGTGCGGGCAGCTCGTCGACTTTGGCTGGCGCTCGAACGGCGGCCCATCGGACCATCCCCTCTGACGCTGCCAATCTTGACCCGTCATCGGCTTATCCTCGCCATGCGTGCAGTCGATGGGTCCTTGGAAGGAAACAGCTATCGCGAAATCGCGCAAGGCCTATTCGGCAAGCATCGTATTCCCGATCGCGGCTGGAAAACAGACCATCTCCGCAGCCGGACCATTCGCCTGGTCCGGGCGGGGCTGCGTCTCATGCGAGGCGGCTATCGCGCATTGCTCCGTCGCAACCGCAAAGACAAGGGCGCGGGGTCCTGAGCTTTTGGTTGATGGTGCGGCCCTGATACCTCACAAGACGATTGTAGTCGGCCGGTTTGAAGGCGGAAAGGTTTCTGGCGGGGCGCGGTTAGCGTTTTGGACTGCGGGTTGGCCGCGGTACTCGCCTAAAAATGAGCCTCGCCGTCCATCGGGAACGGTCTGCACGTGCAAATGGACGCTAGCATTATTCAAAGCATCGATCGAACTTCTGCTAACACCGATACGCGGTTAGGCGGCTTCCGGAGTTGCGGCCTTTTTACAGAGCCGAGCGACCCATCGGCAAAAGGCACGAGCGATCTCGGGATTGTCACTTCGGTCCACCGCATAGGCCCGATACTGCATGCCGCTTGAAGTGCGCGATCCTGGTATCACATGGAGCGCCCCTGTCCGCACGAGATCGCTGACAATAATTTCAGGCGCCACCAGCAGGCATTTTCCGGTCATGACGGCCGGCAAAGCAAGGTAATTATGATCGTATCGCGCCCCCGACTTGATGTCCTTTGCGGAAAGGTTCATGGCTCTAAGCCATGTTGGCAGTATGTCGGGCCGCGATGTGATGTTCAGAATTGGCATCGAACGGACAGTTGAGAGCGTTTTTCCCATGACGTGATTTGGAGAACCTACGCATACGAGCGTCTCATTGTAGATCGCCCAATCGTCGGCCGGTTCAGCGATACAAAGATCGCGAGTGAGCAAGATGTCGAAATTGTCGGAGGATCTCGGCGGAGACAATGAACTGATCACGTCGACGACTACGCCGCCCATCTCGGCAGAGAACGCCTGGAGATTCGGAATCAGAAAGGAGTATGCGAAGGTGGAAAGAGACGTGTGGACCACGATTCGATTAGCGTCCGTTCGGCTCCTACGCCGCATCCTCTTCGCGGTGAAACACACTGTGTCAAGCGGTTCTGCAACGGCGTTCGCGAAGAGCCTTCCGAATTCTGTCAATTCGCTCCGTCGGCCTCGCCGTTGAACAAGATCCGTGCCAAAGTAGTCTTGTAACACAGACAAATAACGGCTGACCGAGCTCTGTGTCGTTCCCAATGTGCTCGCTGCACGCGTCACGCTTCCCTCACGCGCAATGGTCACAAACACCCGGATAGCATTGAGGGGCACTTCATCGTGTTCGGCAGCCATTTTCTGCTCCGGTAGCTCCTGGAATGTCCGCTGATTGTCACGGCGGGGCATTGCCGGAAATAAATGCTCCATCACATTATTCGATGTGTATATCCGGATCGCTGCTTATAAACGATATCTCACGCACAAAATCCGCCTTCTCGGTATGGTTCGTGCGGTCTAGCCCGCAACTACGATTGCTGTCGACGGTTCTTTAAGAGGTGATCTCCAGGCGTCGGCAAGGCGGCTAACCGTTGATCCCAGTCGACATCGAGGGCCGTCTAAACGACAGGCCCGCATCTTAAGAGCGTTTAGAATTGCGCCCTACAGAGCGCGGTGCTGAGTGCCGTCTCAAAATCTCGACAGCAGTATCAGCAGCGTTCAGCGAAGGAAGCGAGCTTCAGCCGCCTTAACCTCGTGCATATTCTGGATTCTGAAGATCTCATCCACCGGCAGAATATCCTTGTAGACGTTCTGGACGCCGCCGTCGGCGATGATCCGGCGGAAGGTCTCCTGCATGGCGGTCGCAGCAGCACGGATGCCGTAATTGCCATAGATCATCATGCAAATATTGCCCAACGTTTTGACCCGCTTGGCGTCGAGGTCAGGGTAGGCGTTTGGGTACGATCACCAGCGGCACCGATCCGGTCCAGGCGCGCGAAAAGCTTTCGATCTCGGAAGGATTTGCCCTTTTCGAATGGATCAGGATCATGTCCGCGCCAGCCTCCGCATAAGCGTGCGCCCGATGCAGGGCCTCCGCTTCGCCGAGGCTGGCAATCAAGGCTTCGGTGCGGGCGATGACGAGGAAATCCGGGTCCGATCTGGCCGTGATGGCGGCCTCGATCTTCCCCTGGAACTCTTCAACGCGCAATAGGTGCTGACGGCCGTCGGCAACAAGGCTCGTTAGTTTTGGAAAAGTCTTGTCCTCGATCACAACGGCGCTGGCGCCGGCCCGCTCATATTCCGTGATAGCGTGAATGACGTTAATGGCATTGCCATAGCCCGTATCAATGTCCGCGACGATCGGCAGCCTCGTGCGTCCGGCGATCGCCCGCAGCATGTCGAGATGCTGTGTCATTGAGATCAGGCTCATGTCCGGCAGCCCATAAAGCGCAGACAGCTCAAAGCCGGACGCCCACAGTCCGTCAAATCCGGCTTCTTCCGCGAGAATTGCCGAAAATGGGCTGTGGGCGGCCATGATGTGGACCAGGCCAGTCTCGGCCATGCGGGCGCGCAGGCTTTTGGCAGGGGACATCAGAATATCTTTCAGGACAGGGTCGCGCAGGCGGCGATGATTCGGTCGCAGGCGCGGTTGAGGTCCTCGAGCGAGGAAGCATAGGAAATCCGGATATAGGGCGAGACCATGAAGCCGCTGCCGGGCACGACAGCTACGGCGAAAGCGTCGAGCAAATACATCGCAAAGTCACTGTCTGTTTCGATCAGCTTGGCGTCCGGCGTGCGCTTGCCGACAACCCCCTTGCAAGAGGGGAAAACATAAAAGGCACCGTCCGGCACACGGCAAGCAAGCCCCTTGGCCTGGTTCAGTTTGGCGACGACAAGGTCGCGGCGCTCCAAAAACGCGCGCACGAACTCTTTGATATGGTCTCGCCTCCCTGACAGCGCCTCGAGCGCGGCATGTTGAGAAATCGAGCTGGTGTGCGATGAGGTCTGGCCCTGGATGAGGTTCATGGCCTTGATTAGCGCCACAGGCCCGGCACCATACCCGACGCGCCAACCGGTCATCGCGTCAGCTTTGGACACGCCATTGACTGTTAAGGTGCGCTCGTAGAGATCCGGCGCGACTACGGCCATTGTTGCGAAGCCGGCGTCGTAGGTGAGCTTTTCATAGATGTCGTCGGATAGCACATGCACATGGGCATGCTCGCGCAACACCGCTGCGAGCGCGAGCAAATCACCTCGGCTGTAGACTGCGCCGGTCGGATTGCATGGCGAATTCAACATCAACCATTTGGTGCGCGGCGTGATCGCCTTCTTCAATGCCTGGGGGCGCAGCTTGAAGCCATCGAGTTCGCTGCAGGCGACGAGCACCGGCTTGCCGCCGGCCAGCGCCACCATGTCGGGATAGGAGACCCAGCATGGCGTTGGGATCACAACCTCGTCGCCCGGATCGAGGCTGGCAAATAGTGCGTTGAACACGACCTGCTTGGCGCCGCAGCCCACCGTGATCTGGTCAATACCATAATCGAGGCCATGATCGCGACGGAGGCTCTCGCCGATCGCTGCCCGCAGTGGCTTGATTCCGGCGATCGCCGTGTATCTCGTCTTCCCGTCGCGGATGGCTCGGATGCCAGCTTCACAGATAGCGGACGGCGTGTCGAAATCCGGCTCACCCTGGCTGAGCGTAATCACATCGGCGCCCTGATCGCACAGCTCGGCGGCGCGAGCCGTCATGACCTTGGTTTGAGAGGGACGGACGAGCTTGAGCCGTTCTGAAACGAGAGACAAGACACAATATCCTTCGAGTTCGAATGAGCGGTTTCGTGGGGATCTATCCGAACGCGAACGACCAAACTAACCTGGTGATCGCGGCATTGGATAAAATCATCGAAGATTACGATAACTGTATCGCTTCTTCGTGCGGCTCTGTTGGGCCGTTCGCAGTGCGTTGCGTCTTCGCTCTCCCTCTTCATCAGCCTGCGCCAGGAGTACCAACCATCGCATGTTCGCAAGCTTACATCGACTTATTCGATGAATGTCATTCTGCCGTAGCAGTTCAGGTTTTTAAGGTCGCACACAATCGCGAATATGCCTGATGACACAAGCGCCCAATTTCGGTGGTCCGCCAATGTCAGTGCCGATCTAAGAATTCGCGGGCGTGGCATTCGTATGAATGGAAGTGGAATCGGAGGCGGTGATGACCCATATCGATCTGACGCGACGGCAAGCCATCGCAGGCGCCGTTGCCGCAAGCATGTTGGCCAGCACAGGCGCCGGTGCTGCGGAGGGTGAGCCTAAGACATTGACGCGTCGCCGCCTCAAGGTCGGCATGTCCGGATTTCCGCGATCCTTCGACCCGGTCATCGCGACCGATACTGCCATTCGCCGGATCATGCCGCAGCTTTTCGATACGCTGATCACCTTCGACCACGCCCACGACATGGCGCTACGGCCCGGCTTGGCCGAGCGTTGGGAGCGGATCAATGCGCAGTCACTGCGGCTGTTCTTGCGCAAGGGAGTGGCTTTCCATGACGGAACGCCTTTGACGGCCGAAGATGTCGCCTTTAGCCTTGGTCCTGACCACCTGCTGGGACCTGGACGCAGCGGAATGTCCGAGGCGCCTCAGTCGCTTGATCGGCTCGAGAAGGTCGAAATCGTCGATCCTTACACTGTCATTGTGCATGCCAAGGGCGGCGACGCGCTCCTCGAGCAGCGCCTGGCTGCTTGGGGATCGGAGATCGTCAGTCAGCGCGCCTTCGTGGCGGCGGGCTCGTGGGAGCGCTGGACCACAGCCCCTGTTGGAAGCGGTCCTTACAAGCTCGTCGACCACAAGCTCGATATTCTCGTCTCGTTGGCCGCCCACGATGCCTATTGGGGCGGTCGGCCGCCGTTCGATGGCATCGACTATCGCATCATTCCCGAGCTTTCCGCCCGCGTGAACGGCCTGCTCGCCAGCGAGCTTGACATCGCCACTGACATTCCGCCGGACCAGTTCGCGAGCGTCCAGAAGCGTGCTGATCTCGAGGTCGTGGGTGGTGCAGTGCAGAATATCCGCTCGCTCGTCTTCGATCAGACCGATGCCATCTTGAAGGATGCGCGTGTTCGCCGTGCGATGAGCCTTGCGCTCGATCGCAAGCTGATCGTGCAAAGCTTGTGGGAGGACCGGCTCCCGATTCCGAACGGATACCAGCTGCCGAGCTACGGCGAAGGCTACATCCACGAATTTCCCTCGCTTGCCTATGATCCCGGCAAGGCCAAGGAGCTGCTGACCGAAGCGGGCTACAAGGGAGAGCAGATCACCTATCGTTTGCTCAGCAATTACTATCCCAATCAGGTCTCGGGCGCGCAGACCATGATCGAGATGTGGCGTGCGGTTGGCCTGAACGTCAAGATCCAGATGATGGAAAACTTTGCGCAAATTCAGCGCCAGCCGGTGCGTGCCATCTTTGATACGTCCAATACGGCGCTCTTTCTGGATCATCTCGGCCATCCCTGGCGTGAATTCGGTCCGAGCGGCACCCTGCCAAAGTCGATCGGAGTCTGGAGGAACGAGGAATACTTCGCGCTCGGCGCCAAGCTCCAGGACATCGTCCAGGCCGAACAGCGCCGGCCGATCATCCGTCGCATGCTCGAGATCATCAACGAGATCGATCCGCCTTGCGTGATTCTGCACGTCTCGGGCCAGTTCTATGGCAAGCGCCGCGATGTGCCATGGCTGCCGGGACTGACGCTCGACCTCAATTTCGGCCCCTTCAACAGAGCTCTGATCCGGACCTGATCGCGAGATGACGCACACCTTGAATCGACCATTGTCCGACAGCGATCCGCCCTTGGAGCTAGCCCTCGGGCAGAGTGTCTTGGCGATGACCTGGTTTGACGACAATCTTGCCGCTGGCGATCATGCGATCCTGTTCAAGGTCTCGCAGCCGATTCGGGAGGACAGCCGCGTTGCCTGGGAGGCGCGGACGCTGCGCCGCATTCATCAAAGCGTGGCTCAGAACTGCGCCGACGATCTGACAGCGCGCCGGCAAGTAGCGAAGGGCCTTGAGATCGGATGCGAGGTCAATGCTGCTGGAGGTGCCCGGCCCATGCTCGAAAGCTGCACGAACATCGACCATTCCGAAGCGCATGGTAGGATCTCACTTCGGGAGCATTCGTGCTCCTTTGCCGACGTTGTCGATGCCAGCGGTTCCAGGCGCGCGCGCTCACCTGTCGCACAATTGTCCCGCTGGGTAAGCACGCGTGCCGCCGATCGCCGAATGTCGGCGGAGTTGCCATTCGAGGATGCCGCTGTCGCATCGTTGCTCTCCTGCCGTGGCAAGGGCTTCGTTCAAACCGAGCTGATGCGGCCCCTATGATGCGGGAAGGGCAGGGACCTCGCATGGAGGCGCTTCTTCAGATCGCAGGTTTGCGTGTGGCGTTCGACGGTGTGCCGACGCTGCGCGGAATCGATCTCACTCTTAAGCGTGGCGAGTCGCTGGGCATGGTCGGCGAAAGCGGTTGCGGCAAATCCGTGACATGGCTTGCCGCGCTCGGACTGTTGACGCGCCGCGCTAACATAACGGGCAGCGTACGCCTTGCCGGAGAGGAGCTGCTCCATGCGCCGGCCTCTCGCCTCGATAAGGTGCGCGGCGGGCAGATCGCCATGATCTTCCAGGACCCGGCGAGTGCGCTTAATCCTGTGCACACGGTGGGCAATCAGATCATCGAGGCCTTGCGGCTTCATCGCGGCATGGACCACCGCACGGCGCTTGCCGAGGCGCGACGTCTGCTCGACCAGGTCGGTATACCCGATGCCGCGCGCCGGCTTGGCGCCTATCCGCACCAATTATCCGGCGGGCAGAGCCAGCGCGTTGTGATCGCCATGGCGCTTGCAGGGCAACCCGACATCTTGATCGCTGATGAACCCACCACCGCCTTGGATGTCACTATTCAAGCGCAGATCCTTGAGCTTCTGCGGCAGATCCAACGCGAGACAGGGATGGCGCTGGTCCTGATCTCGCATGATCTCGGCATCGTCAGTGAGATCTGTGAACGCGTACTGGTCTTTTACGGGGGGCACATCGTCGAAGAATTGCCCACCGACCGTCTCTTCGACCAACCTGCTCATCCATATACGAGAGGTCTTCTTGCGGCTCTTCCAAGTCTGGATGCGCCGCGGCAACGCCTCTTCCCCATTCCGGGGGCCGTGCCAAACGCAGCTGATTTTCCACCAGGCTGTCCTTTCGCTCCTCGTTGCGATCGGCGGATCGGACACTGCAGTGAATGGGCGATTGAGCTCGCCTCGCTGGATGGCGATATCGGACACAGGGCTGCCTGCTTGCATGTCACGAGCGAACCGCACCAGGGCGAAGTCGTGGCTGCATGACCGAAACTGCTCCGCCGATCCTCCAAGCCGATGGGCTTGTCCGTCGATATCGCTTGCCAAAGGGCCTTTTCCAGCGTCCAGCGATGGTCCACGCGGTCAATGCGCTCTCGCTGCAGCTGGCTCAGGGCGAAACGCTCGGACTGGTTGGCGAATCCGGCTGTGGTAAGTCCACGACGGGCCGGCTCCTGATTGGCCTGGACCGACCAGATGCCGGCTCGGTGACCTTCGACGGAGAAGCTTTGCCTGCTATCGGCGATATTCGATGGCGCCGGCTCAGGATGCGAATCCAAATGGTATTTCAGGATCCGCTAGGTGCGCTCGATCCCCGCCTGACGATCGGCGCGCAAATAGCCGAGCCGCTCGAAATTCATCGGCTTGGCAGCAAATCGGAACGAAAGGGGCGGGTCAATGCGCTTCTTGCCGATGTGGGGCTTAGGACCGATCACCTCAGGCGCTTTCCGCACGAGCTTTCAGGCGGCCAGCGCCAGCGTGCTGTCCTGGCCCGAGCGCTTGCGACCGATCCAGATCTCATTGTCTGCGACGAGCCAGTATCGGCGCTCGACGTCTCGATCCAGGCGCAAGTGATCAATCTTCTGCAGGATCTGCAGGAGCGGCGGCGCATGGCGATGATCTTCATCAGCCATGATTTGCGAGTAGTCCGGCTGATCAGCGACCGGATTGCTGTGATGTATCTCGGCGCCATCGTCGAGGAAGGCGCCTCTGAGGCGGTTCTTCTGGATCCTTTGCATCCCTATTCGCGGGCGCTCGTTTCCGCGGTGCCCAGGCCGGGAAGACATCGGTCTCGCACGATCCTGCAAGGAGATCCGCCCGATCCGGCTGCGCGACCGGGCGGCTGCGCATTCCATCCTCGCTGTCCGGTAGCGCTTCCACTTTGCGCGCGGTTCGTCCCAAAGCTCAGATTCGTTCCCGACGGGCGCCGCGTCGCCTGCCATCTGATCGGCGATCATGGTGCCGTATTCGAGAAGGAGGAATGATGGCTCGCTTCATCGTGGTCCGCTTGGCGCGCGCGTTGCTGACCATCGGAATTGTGGTCACATTCGCATTCGTGGTGCTGCGCGCCGCTGGTGATCCCGCCCGTGCGTTACTGTCGCCGGAAACCCCGGCGGAGGCGGTCGAGGCCTTCCGAAAGGCCTGGGGGCTCGATGCGCCACTCTGGGTGCAATACCTCAGATACCTCTTTGCGGTCGGTCATGGTGATCTCGGCCAATCGATGCGTGACGGGCGTTCCGCGATCACCGTCGTGGCCGAGCGCATTCCCGACACGCTGATGCTGACTGCGCCGGCACTGATCCTCAATCTGTTGATCGGCATTCCGGCTGGCATCTACGCGGCTCTCAAACGAGATAGCATCGCGGATCGATTGGTGATGATGGTAGCGGTCGTGGGCTTCACCGTGCCATCTTTCGTGCTTGGCCTCGTGTTCGTACTGGCGTTCGCAGTCGAGCTCCCCTGGCTCCCCTCGGGCGGCGCCGGCACTTGGCAGCATTTGGTGCTGCCTGTCGTCACCCTCGGTCTGGGCGGCGCAGCCGTTTTGGCCCGCTTCAGCCGCAGCGCCATGCTCGAGGTACTTGGGCAGCCCTATATCCGTGCCGCCAGCGCCAAGGGTGTGCCTTGGGCGAGCGTCGTGACCGGCCACGCTTTGCCCAACGCCGCGATAGCGGTGCTGACCATCGTCGGCTTCATGGTTGGCAATCTCATCGCGGGAACGGTGCTCGTCGAAAGTGTGTTTTCGTGGCCAGGCATTGGCAGCCTGCTGGTCGTCTCAGTTGCGAGTCGTGATTTGGCTGTCGTCCAGTGCATCCTGCTCGTTGTGGCCGCCGCCATGATTACCACCAATGTCGCGATCGATCTGCTCTATGGCGTGCTCGATCCACGTATGCGCGCGTTGCGCTCTGGGAGGCGATAATTGTCGAGCATTTCCGCAGATCGAGTTCTGCCGACTTCGAGGATGCGCAGAGTGTGGTGGTGGCGCGACCGCGGGGTCGCAATAGCGGTTGCGTGGCTAGGTCTCATGCTTCTTGTCGCAATCTTCGCTGATCGCCTCGCCCCTTATGACTATGCAGCTCTCGACCTTCATCATCGCCTCGCTGCACCTCTTGGCCTCGGCGGAACCATCGCGCATTCCTTCGGTTCGGACGAACTCGGCCGGGACGTGCTGGCGCGCCTGATCATATCCATCCGCATCAGCTTACTTATTGCTTTCGGAGCGACGTTGATCGGTGCCGTCCTTGGCATTACGCTTGGAGTTTTGGCCGCTCACTTCCGAGGCTGGGTAGAGCAGGTCATCCTCGGTTGTGTTGATTTCCAGGCGAGCATGCCGTTTCTCGTTTTGGCGCTCGCGGTGCTTGCTTTCTTCGGCAACTCTCTGCTCCTCTTCGTGGGGCTCATTGGTCTGCACGGATGGGAACGCTACGCGCGTGTCACCCTCGCGCTTGCCATGAGTTCCAACGAGCAAGCCTATGTGATCGCCGTACGCCACCTTGGCGCAAGGCCATGGCGCGTCTACCTGCGCCACGTCATGCCGAACATCGCGTCGACCTTGATCGTCACCATGACGCTCGCGTTTCCGGACGTCATCTTGCTCGAGAGCGGCCTTAGCTTTCTTGGACTTGGAGTGCAGCCTCCGCTTACGTCGCTTGGCAATATGGTCGGCTACGGTCGTGACTATCTGACCCGTGCTCCCTGGATCCTTGTGCTCCCTTCGCTGGTCATCTCGCTCACCACTTTGTCGATTTCGCTCGTTGGCGATTGGCTACGCGATCGGATCGATAAGACATTATCATGAGCCGTACCGGCAAGGCCAAGCTGTGTGCCGGGCTTCGCGAGCGTGGCGATATCACCAATCGGCTGCATGAGCTAATCATGCGGTGACGTACACGCGCACCATCATCTTGGGCGTGAAGGCGAAACTTCAGAGCAGGCCATAATCTTCTGTCTTGCTGCATGCGGCCTTGATGATGAGCTCGGTATAAATGTCGGCAGCAGACGACGGCGCTGCGCGCGAGCATCACCTTTGGATTCTTGATCTTGAATCTGCGGCTGGCGGGACAATGGCAGAGGTCTCTCTGGTCGGAAAACGAGAGAGGATACGGATCGCGCGCTGTTCGCGGGATCGGGAAGTCGACCTAACCCGGGAAACCAGGCTTGTGGCGCGACATACGATCGGTGCTGGTGGGCGTGAATTGTATCGAGTCTCGCGCGTGCAGTTTGCACTGAGTCTAGGCCATCTTAAGACCTGGCTACTCAATGACCAAAGAGTCGCGTTTGGCGATCTGATCGAGCACTGCCTGTCTCAAGCTCATACAGGCCGGAAGTCGGCTGGCAGAAAGAGCCGAGGTTCACTTTCGGCCTGTTTTGGCGGGCCGATTCCCGGTGACCGCCACCTGCGACGCTCACTATGCCTCACCTGATCGGCAATGGACTCAACTTTAAGGTCGTTCCTTTGGCATTCAGCGCGACCGGCAATAGTAAAGCTCGTGCGGACCCCATAGTACTCACAATAAGTATCGGCCAACGCAGCCTTAGCTCTGACCAAGCCATCTGGGCGCTGCAGACGCGCTAACCTGACAGAGGCGGCTGAGATTTTAGCTGCAGATGCAATGTGCCCACATTCTATCCGCTGAGGTGCTGCTATCACGAACACGCAATAGGAGGAGCCATAAAGCTCCGTCAAGCTCTCAATGGAATTTCTTGGGTCACTCTGGGCGTCGACCCGCGATTGATATTGCGCCTGGTTTTAAAGCCGATCGCGCTTTCTTGGCACTGCATCATCAAATCAGAACGTCTCATCGCACGAGTAGATGTCTGTCACCGAATGTTTGCGTCCCAACGATACAGCCTCGCCCGCACAAGTTCTGACCCAGAGGATAGGGCAATGACATTCTCAAATTTGAGCTCTCCACATCGAACGATCAAACGGCTTGTTGTGACAACAGCGGCAGGCCTATTCGCGTTGGAAGCGGCACAAGCAGCTGATCTTCCCGTTAAGTCGAAAGCGATCGAGTACGTGAAGGTTTGCTCGCCATATGGCGCCGGCTTCTACTACATTCCGGGCACGGACACCTGCATCAAGCTGGGTGGTTACTTGCGCGCTGACTTGGCGTTGAACAGCAACAGCGACTTTGACCCAGCAGCTAATGGTGTGGCGGGAGCTCGAAACCGCCTCAGTAATTACTACACCTGGCGGTCGCGGGAGAGCTTGAGCATCGACACGCGCACTGCGACCGAGTACGGCGCGGTTCGCACCTTCTTCCAAGGCGTGTTCAGCTGGACCTCGGGTGGCTCTACCGGGGCCGGTACAGGCGAGGTCGGAGGCGCAACCACCTATAACGCGGCTGTGGCCGGAGGACAGGGCAGTGGAGCGATCGCACAGGGATCGCTCGGCGTCTACTCCGCGCTTATCCAGTTCGCCGGCTTTACCGTGGGAAAGGCGGTCTCGCAGTTCTCTGCGCCTTGGACTAACTATCCGGCGAACGAATATGACGATCTACCCGGTGGGGTGGCTGGGTCACTGGCGTGAACCAGTTGACCTATACCGCCGACTTCGGCCAAGGCATCACAGGGTCGCTCTCGGCCCAGGATCAAGTCATTTATGGTACAACCAACATCTGGAACGTGAGCGGCGCCACGGCTGCCGGCCTCGCGACGGGGGCCTACGGCGCCGACGACATCGGCGCTTCGCGCTCGCCTGATCTTATCGCGATGGCCCGCATCGACCAGGCCTGGGGCCTCTTTCAGGCGTCACTTGCTGCGCATGACAACCATGCGGCCTATTACGGCGCTGACGAAACCACTGGCCATCCAGGCGACAAGTGGGGCTGGGCTGCTCAGTTGGCCTTATCACTCAAAAACATCCCGACAGGGGCGGGTGACACGATTAACCTGTCCGCCGCGTATACGAATGGTGCGACCCGCTACAACTTCAACGACCTGATGGTGACCACATACGCGATGTACGGCGGTACGGGCATGGCTAGCGGTTACCAGAGCGTCGGCCTGGCCGGTCTGTCTGACTCCGTGTTCGTTGCGGGCGCCGGTCAGGAGTTGACCACGACCTACGGCTTCCGCGGTGGCTACACCCATAACTGGAATCCGCTTTGGAATACGGCCATTTATGGCGGGTGGGCTGCCGTTCGATATGGAAACACTGCCAAGGGCTATATCTGCAATGCTTTCGTTGCGGGACTTGCACTTTCGAGCGGCATGGCTGGCTGTAATCCCGACTTCAATTACGGGGCTGTTGGCGTCGTCACGCGCTGGACCCCGGTCAGGAATCTAACCTTTACGGCCGACCTCGCCTACACCATGCTCGACCAAAAATACGCGAGCGGAAGCACGGTAACATTGCCGCTGCAGTCGGCTGTCGCCAAACCAGCTGCTACCTACGCGTTAAAGGACCAGAGCACACTGACACTGCTGCTCCGAGCGCAGCGCAACTGGTGAGTCTCGGCCAAATCCCAGCGAAAGGAGAAAAGACAAAGGCTCTATGCATTCCACGTTAACCTCCAAGGAGGCCTCCGGCATGCCCGCCGGGGGCTTCCTACATCTATGGCCAACTTTTGGTCAGAGGGGCGCCCTCGGTCCTTTTGCGCAGATAAAAGCTTCAAGTTGAACAGTGAGACACCGAAGGCTCTTGGGAGATCGAATGCGCCAGTATATGCATTGCAGGCTCAGCTGTTGAATGTTGATTGGGAACGGACCAGGGGGCGTACTGGAACCGAACTCAGGACGTAATTGGAGCGGCAATCCACCAGGTCTATCGCCCGAGTGGGGATCGCCCGATCGCTGTCCTCTCTCCGGGAGAAAGGCCGAGATCAGGGACCTCAAGGCACAAATTGAGAGCATCGAGGTGGATCAGCTCATTCCTGTCACTGCGTGCTGGAGCATGGCCCGGCACCGCCCATTCTCTCGAGGCTCAGTCTCGATGAAGATCAGTGTTCGAGACATTCGCGATCTCCTTGTCGAAGCGGGCGCAAGCAGCCCGGCATCGCGTTTGTTTGAAATCCATCGCTCGGCCATGGAGGAAATGAATGATTCTGTACCACTACACATCCGCCGCAGGTCTCCATGGAATCGTGGTCAGCCGCTCGCTATGGACGTAACACTATCGCTTTCTCAACGATACATCGGAGTTTCTGCACGGCTGGAAGATCGTCCTCGACGCAATCGACCGTCGTGGCGCCGAGATCAAAGATATCTCATCGCTTGCCTGGGAGACGGTCGCACTCTTTCGTCAACATAGCAGCGAAATTCATGGCTTCGTCGGATCTCTGACGTCTGAAGGCGATCTGCTCTCGCAATGGCGAGGCTACAATCGTGGACAAGGATTCTCAATCGGCTTCAGTGCAGACTGGCTTTTGCAGAACGCTGCAGCCCAGGATTTTGATATCACGCCGGTCCTCTATGACACAGAGCAACAGCGAGCGGCGGCTGATAGGGCGGTGACGCTGCTCATCGGACGCCTGGTGGAAGGAACGGATGAGCCGGAGGGCGCCCGCGCGCAAGTCAGGACCTGGTGGCCGCATGCGTTGAAGACAGCTCTTGTTCTCAAGAACCAACACTTCCAAGAGGAGCGGGAGTCGCGCCTGATTTGGGTTGGAGTTTCCTGGCCTGGCGACCTGAAGACACGTGTCTCACCAGCCGGACTTGTTCCTTACCGGGCTTGTCTGTTCGACAAAGTCGTCATCAACAATGCTGCTCTTCATCCCAATAATTGCGGCATCGAAGAAATCATCATCGGGCCCGCGTTGGGACGACAGCAAATAATCGCCGCAGAAGCCCTACTGGCCACACGTCGTATGCGCTTGACGATCAAGCGCTCGGAGATCCCTTATATTGCGGACTGAGCGGCTTGCGCTTCCCGGTCCGGGCGGCTTTCAAATGATCTGTAGTCTCCTGTCTCGCGCTCTTGAAGGCGTTCGATCTTTGCGCGATAAGAAGCAAACAAACAACTTGCGACCGATTTCCAGATGGCTTTCCGATTTCGCCGTAGTTTTAAGATTATCCCGGGCGTCCGCTTAAATCTAAGCGGCAGTGGAGCGAGCGTCTCGCTTGGCCCGCGCGGACTGCATTACACCATCGGGCCGCACGGCACGAGAACGACGTCGGCCTGCCAGGCTCGGGGGTTTCGTGGACGTCCTATCAGCCATACGCATCGGTCGGCGCATCGCCGCCCCCTCTGCCGGAAGCGCCCAATTCCCCAACCCGTGAACCAATCGGCACTGTCATCGACAGTGCTTCGATCGATGAACTCGTCGCCAACTCGACCATCGAGATTGCACAGACCTTGGCAGCCGGCCGATCCCGCTGGCGCCGATACAAGCTACTCATCGCGCTATTGTCGGTGCTCTTCGCGTTCGGTGCCCTCAAGCTCGCGGCTTCAGCTTCGGCCGCTCCTCCTGTTGCAGCCTTTGTCCTGACTGCTGGGGTGGTTCGCGCTCCGATGCGCAGCGCTGATCGTGCGTCGGACAGGAAACGGCCTCAGCGGTGCCGGGAGATTTGCTGAGTCGATGACTTCTCGCGCAAGCCAGAAGCTAATTCAGAAACGCCAAAGCTTGGCAGATTCCTCAGGGCAAGTCGATCAGCCGATGCGCAGAGTTTCGGCGCTCATCTTGCCCGAACGACCAGCCATCAGCTCGTAGCTGACCCGAACGCCTTCCGCGAGATTGGTGTAGCCGGCCTTCTCGACCGCGCTGATGTGAACGAAGACGTCAGCTCCCCCGTCTTCTGGCTGGATGAAGCCGTATCCCTTGGTCGCGTTGAACCACTTCACAGTCCCCATTGCCATTGCATTATTTCAAACTGAAGTTCCGCGATCTAATCGAAGAGCTGCCTGACCCACAACCGTTTACGCTGAGGACGGTTCCTGCTGGCGATCGGTCGTGGCGGCGCAGCCGGCAATGGCGGTCGCTCATCGCCAGCTGGCTCATCGGCCTGTGCCTCGGGCTGGCCTTGCGCCACACATCGATCGAGCTTCTCAAGGGCCTCAAGGACCTTCCGTCCCTCCTCAGTGATGGTCCAGTATCCCACCTCCCGGTCGATGAGCTTTTGTCCGAAGATATCGAGGTTCGGCTCGCGGCTTGCGATGCGCTTCATGCGCGCCGGCCACTCGGGCCCGCTGGTGTAAAAGATGGCCAAGTGCTGTTTGACGAGTTCAAGTCTGGCTCGGCCGCCCGGCTGCCCGGCAAGTATCTTCAGTATGGACAGCTGAAAGCTCACATGCGCACGCAAAGGTTCAATGAAAGCCCGACAATACCGGCGCTACCTAAGGCCGGGTAGCGCACATCATCGCTTTTCAAACGGAAACATTGCTGGGTAAGGCTAACAAAGGGGGCAGAGTACCGGATTCCATATGCAGCCTTCGGACTCGCCACTTTCATGTGCCCTCGCAGCTCGGGTCGTGCTGCTTGTCTCGGCCGAGCCGCTCGCCGCCCACAAAACTGCCGAGTCGGGACACGACTCGGTGTTCTTGTTATATTCTCATGGCGTCCATGAGCGGTCGACCCCCAAGCTGGCGCATGCCGTCACCCAAACAGATGAAAAAGGGGCTGCAGCCGCCGAGCGGAATGTGTCCGGTGTGAACGAACTAGATCAGCGTGCGCGAGGCCAAAGAAAGGGGAAGTCACCATCGACGTCTATGGCTTGCTGACTTCTGACCCCACTGCCGAGAGCACTTCATTTTCCAAGGCGCCAAGAGCGGGATCGAGGCCGCGCAGCTCATCAATGTGATTGCATATCGATATCTGTGATCCAGTCGAGCAGGCGCGAGCTTACAGAGCTCGTGACGAATCAATCCCGCTAGGTCTTCCTAACCGATGAAATTGCGACCCACCGTGTAGTCGCATCGCCGCCCTCTCGGGCTGAGCGCGTGCGATGCCGGTTGTCTTGTTTGCGACGTGCTGTCGATCCCGCGACAGGTCGGCTTGGATGAGAGGAAGCATTAGTCAAGCTGTCGCAGTTGGCATGGGCTTTGAACAGTGAGATCCCATCGATTGCTCAGAAGTGCAGGGATGGGTTGCGGGATGATAAGTCTTCAGTTCATGGCATGGATCGGGTCCGAGTTCGGGCCTCCAATCTTTGGCATCAACCCAGTGGCCTGCGCATGAATCGCCTCCGCAATCGACCTCGCTCGATCCCGATGCGCGCGGTCACCATTGCGCGATTGCGGTGATTGGCCAATTCTGGCGCGGCATTTGCAACCTCTCCTTCGCGCTTATCGCATGCGAAAATCGGGGCCGCGCTAGTCGAAGCCCAGCGTCCAAGCCGTGGTCCGTTTTTGCGTCTAAACGTGCGGTCGCACGAGGCTGCCCGCGAGCAGCATCGCGGGCTGACCGCGAATTTACGTCAGAACGTAATACTCCCGTGAAAAAAGCGGTATTTCGTTCGCCCACGCAAACGGCGACATGATTATATGGACAAGATAGCCAAGACAAAGCCGGCATTAATCTCGCGACCAGAAGGGACGAGACGGGCGGCTATCCGTCGCTTCTCTATCGAGCTCGGCGAAACCGCGAAACTCGCGTTGCCAATGGTGCTGACGCAGGTTGGGCAGATCGCGATGATGACGACCGACCTTGCCTTCATCGGGCGCATCAGCGCTGAGGCGCTCGCCGCGGCAGCGCTGGCGGGCCGGATCTATTTCATTAGCGTCACCTTCGGCGTGGGACTACTAAGTGCCATCGCGCCTTTGGCGGCGCGAGCGTTTGGGGAAAATAATCTAGGCGCGGTACGGCGTACGCTGCGCATGGGCTTATGGGCGGCCCTGATCCTATCATTCCCGATCATTGTTGTGGCGCTGCGAGCAGAGAAAATACTGCTTGCGATGGGCCAGGCCCCAGATGTGGCGCAGCTCGCCCAGCAATACCTCTTCGGATTAGCCTTCGGCGGGGCTCCGGCACTGGCGTTTTTTGCTATCCGCAGTTTCATGGGCGGGGTCAATCGGCCACAGCCAGTCTTCTGGATTACGTTATCAGCCATCCCCCTCAATGCCTTGCTGGTCTATATGCTGGCCTATGGCAAGCTTGGGCTGCCCCGGCTCGAGCTGTTCGGGGCAGGTCTTGCGACCACGCTCGTCAACTGCAGCATTTTTTTGGCCGGGTTGTGGTTCGCTGCACTGCGCCGGCCGTTCCGTGACTACCATGTCTTTGCGCATCTCTGGCGTTTCGATTGGCGCGCAATGCGGCAGCTCATCGCAATCGGGACGCCGATCTCCATCGCTTCATTGATCGAGTCGGGACTATTTTTGGCCACGTCGCTCCTTGCGGGCTTGATCAGCACCAGTGCACTGGTCGCTCATCAGATTGTTGTTCAGATTGCCGCGATCATGTTTATGATTTATCTCGGCGTTGGCACGGCCGCGGCCGTACGCGTCGGCCATGCCGCCGGCCGCGACGACCGTGCAGGCGTCAAGCGGGCAAATCTGGCAGCGATGTTGCTTGGTATTGTCATAGCCGCAACGCTAACGCTTACGCTGATCGCCGCACGTTTTGAGATCGTCGAGCTGTTTCTGGGCAGATCGGCCGGCGATTCCGAGGCAACGATTGGCGTTGCTGCAAAGCTCATCGTGGTCGGCGCAACCCTCTTTATCACTGACGCGGCCCAGTGCATTGCGGCAGGCGGCCTGCGCGGACTGAGGGACACGCGGGTGCCGCTTCTGCTTGCTGCCTTTGCTTGGTGGCTGATCGGCTTTTCGCTCAGCTATTGGCTCGGTCTGAAGATGGGTCTGGGCGCCATTGGTATATGGATTGGCTTGTCGATCGGAACGACTATCTATGCGGCGCTCCTTGTCTTGCGGTTCCGCCACTTGACAAGCCGCGCTCACTGAGGGTTAGAAGGGACAGTTACAAGCATCTTATTTTTCGATCATTTCATTTCAAAAAGCGATAACCAAAGTGGTTAGCTCGCTTGAGAGCGAGTAGGAATCCTCAAGGCGTCTTCTGGCGATTTGCAGGAGTTCCAACTTGTCACCCTTGGCAGAATGGCTCTGCGTCCCTCCCTTCGATAGCAAAGCCGACAAATCGTGCGGCCCAGCGGCGCGCACGGGGATCGATGCGATCACGCTTCGTCAGGGCACATCAATTTTCGACAGGTCGACCGGTGTCTCCGAGCTCCACAACTGCGGAATTCCTGTCAAGCACACGAGATGCATCGCAATCGCCGGAATCGAACCGCCGCGCGAAACGAGCCGAAGGCAGCATCAGCCCTCGATTTCAGGCTCAATCGCGACTACGGCGCCGAGAAAGTTCGCTTGGACGCGGCATTTGCCATTCTTGCTTGCGAGCCGATGCTACCCTCGGCTTGTTCGATGTCCTACCTAACGTCCTCGCCGCGGTTGGACTGTCCTTGAGGTCTGTGGGGAATTCCGTGGCTTGGCGCTGCGCCCGGAGGCGTGCGGCAGGCGATCATACACAGACCAAACCGCTGACGTCGCAGCCGCCGTCCAATCCAAGCCGGCCCATTCTAAGGCTGGGGAGATATGCTGGCTCGCACCCCTCTAATCCCGGCTCGGGACCGGTCGACACGCTGGCCGGGCTTTGGCCAGCATGGCTGGGAGCGCCATACCCGCATTGCGCTCGCGCTAGCGATCAGCCTCGGCTCCAAGTCGATGGCGCTGGGCTGCGCCAGCCAAGTCCTGGTCGCTCCCGGTCCGCTACGTTCCAGCTAGACGAAAGCTTTACGCATGTTCGACCGACCGAACCGGAATCGGGTTCTCGTCGTGCTGTTCGATGGACTTCGACCCGATCTCGTCAAACCATCATTGACGCCGAATCTGGTCAGGCTCCAGCGCCGCGGTGCGGTGCTGGCCAGGCAGCGCACTGTCTATCCCAGTGAAACACGAATAGCGCTCACGAGCCTCGTCACTGGCGCGACGCCGGATCGCCACGGCATCATTGGAAATCAATATCTCGACAGGCAGTCGCCGATACCGCGCTCTGTCGACACGAGCGACGCGCGCCTGATCGAGCACCTTGATGCCGCGAGCGAGGGCCATCTACTCGGTGTGCCATCACTTGGTGAGATCCTCGCGGCGAACGGCAGGACCTTCTCAGTCCTCGCTTCCAACTCGGCGGGGGCAACGCGCCTGCTGAACCATAAAGCTCGAAAGTTCAGACAAGTGACGCTCTCCGGCCACTTCCCTTGCATCGCGACCTCCGCCGAGATGCTCAGACAGGTGGAGACCCTGCTGGGGCCGACGCCTACCCCGCCGCCCCTGGGCACCCCAGATCTTGCCTCTCAAGCCTTTCTGACTTCAGCGTTCCTCGACGTAATCTGGCCTCAAATTCGGCCCGACGTCGCAATCCTCTCCTTCGGCGAGCCCGATATTTCCTCGCACGATTGTGGGACTGGCGCGCCAAAGACGCTGGAAGCGATCAGCTTTGTCGATCAGCAGTTGGGCCGCGTGCTCGATTGGTGGGAGGCTGAGGGCGTCTCCCTTGGCGTGCACCTGATCGCCGCCTCCGATCATGGACATGTGACGGTGCATGCGCGGGCCGATCTATTTGAGACGCTCGAGGCTGCCGGGCTGCGCTGCGGCCCGGCACCGGCGGCCGGGATCGATGCCATCGTCATACCTGGCCAAGTCGGAGCAATTTACCTCGCCGAGCCATCGGACGCCGTTATCCGCCGCACAGTAGGATCGATGATCGAGCGGCCCTGGTGTGGTCCGGTGTTTACCGCGGGTGGCGCGGTCGATGGCATTGCACCGGGCAGCTTTGCCCGCCATTTGGTGTTCGCCGACCATGCCCGATCGGCGGACATTCTGTTCTCGTTCCGGTCGGATGACAGTCTCGATCCATTTGGCCTTATGGGCCGCACCTGGAGTGCGGATGGGGCGGTCGGCTTCGGAGTGCACGGCGGGTTGCATGCCAAGGAGATGTCGTCGGTCGGCATTTTGGCGGGACCGCTGATCAAAAACGGCTTCGTCTCGCAAGTTCCCTCAGACATTTGCGATATTGCGCCGACAGTGCTCGGTCTTCTGGGCCTTTCGCGACCGGCAACGATGACCGGTCGTGCGCTCGCAGAGGTCTTTATCGATGATGGACAGGACGTGCCTCGTACGATTGAAAAGATATACGAGACCAGCAGCGGTGCATACCGGCAGCACCTTCGTCGTGTGCAGGTCGGTGAGGCAGTCTATCTTGATTTTGCTGGCGTCGTGGGGCGTCCCAATAACTGACATAACTCAAGCTCGATCTGCGTCCCGCAAGGGCCGGTCTGCTGTCATCGATGGTGGAATTCGTCGAAAAATTCGATGGAGCGCCAAATTTAAGCGCTGGCTCGGGAGTCATTGCATCAATTCAACCCTCATGTTTGTTACCATATACGAACAAATACACCCATCTCCGTCGGGGACCGATTTATGTCGAAAGTTTCACCATTTCATTCAACGAAACCTGGTGCCCGAAACGTCTATCACGACAACGACAAGTGTACCGAGGGCAATA
The DNA here is from genome assembly GCF_023074055.1 of Bradyrhizobium sp. 141. Lineage (GTDB taxonomy): Bacteria > Pseudomonadota > Alphaproteobacteria > Rhizobiales > Xanthobacteraceae > Bradyrhizobium. The sequence goes on along the minus strand of NZ_JADPKR010000029.1, from coordinate 23,365 downwards.
ACATCGAACGGCAGTATCTCGCCTCCGGCACCGGAGGGCGGCCGCGCTGCGAACATTGCGGCCGCCTAGCCTAGTTCGCAGCTGCCGTGGCGGGTAAAATGAGCCCCGCCACGGGTCTGGGGCAGGAAAATATGTCAAGCCTGAGAGGGCAGCGTTCTTTGCTTCGTTTGCGTCTGCTTGGCCTCCGCGGTGTGCTCGCTAACGCAGTTCAAGTCAAACTTCGGCCGAGGTCACTGGCAGATTTTTCCGATGGTCGATCGGTCGGCTTGATTGATTTTCAGGCAGCGCTTTCAAGTCGGCTTCATCGTGCCAGTTGGGTGGCTCAGTTCTAATCTCAATCATTTGGCGAAGCGTTCTGGGCGGCTTTGCCGCGCTAGTAACGTAAGCGATTAGCGGTGCATTGTGCACAAGCATTAGGACCACGTCCGGAATCGCTGTTTGTCGAGACGTCTCGCGATTGACGCTGCCGCACAGAAGCAGGTGGCCAGCCCAGGAATAGCAACCATATGGCCGCTGACGATCTTCCCTTTTCATCTACGGTCTCATCCGTTGTCGATGCCTTCTTCAAAAAGCTCGAGGACCAGAAAACCCTTTCGTCGGCGTCTTTGTCGGCGCTGCGAAAGGCACTGGCGGATCATCAATTGGACGCCGAGAGCCTGCGGGCGGCCATTTTCAACACTGCTGAGCCGAGCAATGATCCAGATTGAAGAAATCGAAATTGTCGAGTTCCGTGGAATTCGTCATCTCAAGCGCTCGTTGGGCCGAAGGAGTTTTGGCATTGCGGGGCCGAACGGTACTGGCAAGAGCGGCATCGTGGATGCGATCGAATTTGCCCTCACCGGGAACATCACTCGTCTCGGCGGCGCGGGCACGGCGGAGCTGAGTGTCAAGGCGCACGCTCCACATGTCGACGCGAGCAAAAAGCCCGAAAGCGCGCTCGTTCGCCTGCAGGTCTATGCGCCCGCTCTCAAAAAGAGCTTCATAATCGAGCGGAGCGTGAAGAATCCAGGCGCCGCGGTACTCAAGCCGAGCAGTGCTGAAACCAGGGCGCTTCTGGCGCAGCTTGAAACCCATCCTGAGTTTGCCCTGTCTCGTCGAGAAATCATCAAATACATTCTCGTTCCTGCAGGCAAACGATCACAATACGTCCAAGAGCTGCTGCGCCTTGATCAGCTCGAAAAGCTGCGGGTCTTACTCCAACGCGTTGCCAACGATGCAAAACGCGACCACGGAAGGGCCGAGGCGGAGGATCGGCGGACCAAGTCCGATTTCTTTCGCCATCTTGGCATTGCCACTCCAAACAAAACTGATCTGCTTGCTTCTGTAAATGCTCGTCGAGCTGTGCTGAAGCTCGATCCTGTGGCGGACCTCGCGCCGGAAAATGTCTTGAAGGTAGGCATCAATCCAGATGCCGAGCACGGGGCGTCGCAGCCGTTCTCCAAGCTCAGCGCCAACAATGACCTTGCGAGCTTCCTGAAGAGGCTGGCTGTCTCACAGGAAACAACCATAGCTGGCGCAAAGTCTGAAGCAGTGGCCGCTCTCGCCCAGCTCACGGACGATCCGGCTCTGTTAAGGGTTGTCAAGCAGCGCGCCTTGGTTGAGCGGGGTCTTGAACTGGTCGAAGGAGACGCTTGTCCGCTGTGCGACGGTCCCTGGGAGATGGCCCTGCTGGCAGCGCATCTTCAAGAGAAGATCGCAAAGGCAGATGCAGCCTCGACGGTATTGAAGCAACTGGCCCTGGCGATCGACCCCCTCGCGGCTCACCTGCGGGCTATGGCGCTTGACGCGGGCAAAGTGGCCGAATGGTGCGAAAAGGCCAATCCTCCTATAGATGCCGCGTCACTGCGGTCCCACGCAAAGGCCGTCGACGGTGACCGCGACACACTAGACAAGGTCGTCCGTGACCCGGCAGCGATCGCCGAGGCGCTGCAAGCCCTTGGTCGACTGGGGGCATCGCCCGCGGTCGAGTTGCTTCAGCCCACCGATCGTCTGGCGGCCTATATCGATACGCTCTCCGACCCTTCAAAGGAGGAAGAAGCCAAGGAATTCTTGATCGTCGCCCAGGAGAAATACGATCAATGCCGTGGGACGCAGCAGACCCTCAATATCGCGGCCCAGCAGGCCGAAACAGCTTCTGCGGTGTTTAGCCACTACGGTACGGTCAGCACCGCAATGTTGGAAGGCATCTACGACAAGGTCCAGAAGGACTTCACCGAATACTACAGTTTCATCAACCGCGACGATGAGGCCAAGTTCGAGGGCAAGCTCTCTGCATCATTGGGCAAACTGGCCTTCGATGTCGACTTTTACGGACGAGGCAGATTTCCTCCCGGGGCCTACCACAGCGAGGGCCATCAGGATGGCATGGGGCTTTGCCTCTATCTTGCACTGGTGAAGCACACGCTCGGCGACGGATTTACGCTTGCTGTCCTCGACGATGTGCTGATGTCGGTCGACGCCGGCCATCGTCGTGAGGTTTGCGCGCTCCTGAAGCAGAAATTTCCAAACACGCAGTTTGTCCTGACCACTCACGACGGCGTGTGGCTCAAGTTCATGCAGAGCGAAAAGCTGGTTCAGAGCACTCTTAGCTTTGGCGGCTGGACGGTCGACAGTGGCCCGCAGGTCTGGAACGAAGGTGACGTCTGGACGCAGATCCAGAGACACCTCGCCAATGACAATGTATCGTTGGCGGCAGGGACTTTGCGACGCTATCTGGAGTTCACCTCGACGATCCTTGCGGATAATCTGCGCGCTCGCATCGAATATCATGGAAACGGACAATACGACCTGGGCGATCTCTGGCCCGGGGTGTTGGCCGCATGGAAGGCCCGCCTCAAAGAGGGGCGCGACTCCGCGTCCTCGTGGGGGAAAAATATTCAGGATGCCGAAACGCTCCAGATAGAATCCAAAAAGCGGGTGGCGGCGACAAAGTCCGAAGAGTGGATGATCAACAAGGCGGTTCACTACAACGCCTGGGCGGACCTGCAATCGAAGGAATTCGCTGCGGTCGTGAGTTCGTTTCAACAATTGCTTCAAATGATGCAGTGCCCCAACGCCGATTGCGGCGAATTCCTCTGCGTTTCGCCCATCAAGGGTGACAAGGAAGTGCTCCGCTGCAGTTGCGGCGCCGTCAGTCTCAACCTCGTGCCGAAGAAGAACTGATGCTCCTCGGCCTGACCAGACCGTCGCTGACGCGTGTATGTGAACCTGTGGCCTCGCACCCTCGAGGCCGGACCATGCGGTCAAGTTGGTCCGCCCGTCGCCCCGCGCCCGCTCTGGATCGACCGGTAGCGCCGATGACGGATCGCGATGATCGCGCATTCATTGCGGCCTGACACCGCCATGATGATGATGGGCGCTGCAGCTGCGGTTGCTGCCGACGATGATGGCCGCAGGGGCTCAGGATCAGGCCGCACGCCGGTCGGCGGCCGGCTTCTGCGCGGGCAGAAGGCCACTGAATTGCGAACAGCGCATTCGCCGGAGCGGCTGTCTTCGAAGCGATAAGCCGCCACCGGAGGACCGCTGCGGCCAAAGGTTCGGGCTTGCGGGTCTCTTTGCCGCTTACCTATCACCTTATACGCCCGTGCTCCGGTCTGAATCTGATTGTGACAGAGTTCCCGGACATGGACTTGATGCCTTTGAGAGATGCGTCACGCGAAGCGTAGTGGCGGACCAAGTTGGTCAAGAGGTGCCGGCTCCAGCCGGGATGGCAACCTTCAGCGGCGCGCGCCGGTCCGCGTGCAGTGGCGTAACTGGTCATCAGGGCGCCGACGACGGTCCTGCCGTGTAGCTCACGCGTCATTTCAGGGCGTCACAGCCTTAGACTATGATTCGGACAGGGAGTGCGGAATAACCGTGCACGAAGTTCGATGAAACGCGCTCCGGATCGCCAACGACCTCGACCTCCATGCGTTTATTCAGTATCTCCTCCCAGAGGACTTTAAGCTGCAGCTGCGCGAGATGTCGACCAAGACAACGATGGATGCCGTATCCGAACGAGAGATGTTGGCGCACGTTCTTGCGATCGATCGTAAATTTGTTGGCGTCCTCGATGACCTCATCGTCCCGGTTGCCAGAGATGTACCACATTACGACCTTGTCGCCTCGCCTGATTTGTTTGCCTCCCATGATGATGTCCGCGGTGGCGTTGCGGCGCATATGTGCGATGGGCGTTTGGTATCGAATAATCTCGGACACAGCGCTCGATACCAAGGCGGGGTTATCTCGTAGCTTTCGTAGCTCGGAAGGGTTCTGGTTCATGAACAGCAGGCCACCGGTGATCGAATTGCGCGTGGTGTCGTTGCCCCCCACGATCAGTAGAATGAGATTGCCAAGAAACTCACGTGGCTCCATATGACGAGTCCCGGACGAGTGCGCCATCATCGAAATGAGATCAAATCGTGGCTCGGCATTTATCCGCTCCCGCCAAAGCCGAGTAAAATATGTCAAGCACTCGGACAGGATTGCGCTTCGCTTGCCCCAGCTGTCGATCGCCTGCCCAACCGTCGGCGCTGCAACGGCTACGTCCGACCAGTACGTCAGGAGCCGGCGATCCTCGAACGGAAAGTCGAAAAGCGTGGCCAGCATCTGCGTCGTCAACTCGATCGAGACCATATCGACCCAGTTGAAGGCTTCATTGCGCGGCAGGCCATCAAGGATTGTTCTAGCGCGACTGCGGACTAATCCTTCGAGTTTTTCCAAATTGTCCGGTGCGAGTATCGGACTTACGGTGTTGCGCTGCGCAGCATGTTTGGGAGGACCCACCTTGATGAAACTCGGTGTCCAATGTTCCTCGGGCACGTCGAGGATCGTGACACCTTGCTCTGACGAGAATATTTTATGATTTGTATCGACGGCCACGATATCGCGGTATTTCGTTATCGACCAATATGGTCCGTATGGGCTGTCTTGGCAGTGGTGAACGGGATCTTCCCTTCGCAGCCGCTCGAAGCAAGGCCATAAGCTATCATCTTGAAATCGTCTAGGTTCGCTTACATCTAGATCGCTCAACGGGATGCCGCGCACATCTTCGCCTCCGCGCACGTCAAAGAGCTTTTTCATGACCGTGTCCTTTGGTCGTTTCTCTTTGGAGAACCCATGATCTCGACAGGTCGTAACCGCATGGATTGCGTGCCGAGTGCTTCAGTTGGGAAGAGCTTCTCGCCGAAGCGGAAGAATATTCAAAAAACTCAGCGGCGCCCCCTACCAGTTCCGGCAGGAGCGAGATCGCCGCCACTTTGTCTATTCGAGCGGAACGCCGCCAGATGAGTCGGCCACGTCTCTTTGCGGAAAACTCGCGGCGGCCCGCTTGAATTGTGGCTGCTGCGAAATAGGGCCTGACTTCGGCATCCCCGATCTCAACAACGCGATCGGGCAGGGGACCGACGCGGTGGTCGCGGTAGCGCGTTCGATCAAACAGAAGATCGAGCTGTTTGAACCGCGCTTGGGCAATGTTCCAGCGGCATGTCAAAGACCCAAGCAACAATTCCTTCGGCGCCTTGCGCGCCGTCAAATGGCCGACTGATCCGATCCAAGCACGACCTAGGCCGCGGCGGCTTCACCATTTAACCATTTATTATCCTCGCCGCTGGTGCTGCTAGGAACGTGCTCCCACTTTACTTCCTTGATAAAGGGCATCGTCTAGCTCGCTCCTGTGGCGTCAGGCGTGTGACGGGGCTCTCGATCTGCGCCAGTAGCTCGTCAATGGTCAGGCACGGCGCCTCTGGTGCGGCGCTCTGCGCTTCTTCCGGCAGTACAGGCATCGGAACGTGCGGAAGTGAAAAGACGGCCTCGCCCGCCAGCCCGCCCTACACCCGCGAGGTTCTGCATGCGCTGATCGCGCACTTCGAGCGCATCGCGCCAACGTGGCTGTTGCTGGAACACGTGACTGGGCGCAGGCGTGCTCGCACATCGTGGCGGTCGGCCGCTTGAAATGGATTCCTGGCTTGAAGCATACCGGGAAAGACAACTACGCATGGTTCAGGTTCGATGCCCGACACACGAGCCGCCGGTCTCCCACGGTCGTGACCAGGGCGAGATTCTTCCGGAACGGTGCAGGACATGCGAGCAGTGCGGCAAGGCTTAAACGCTGCAGCGCTCCAGCTCGCGGTTCTGTTCGGGGGCGTGCAGAACGCGCGCATCCCGCGAGCGTTTGGCATTACATCTAGCGTTACAGCATGATGCACCGCCGCGCGCCACGCCCGCCACGCAAGGCACCACCAGATGGCTTGCTACGACGACAAACTGGATGACAGAAACGATTGCGGGGAGACGACGAGGTATCACCATGAGTAATCGTCACCACCGCCGCGCTGATCTGGCTAAAATCAAACGCAATACACCTGGCGCCTTGCTGACGTATCTGGTCGAGCCCGACGACCCGGCGCTCGATGGCATGCCGCTGCTCAAGGCTGCGGCGGGCGACTGGACCGGTCGGTCTCGAAGATGGTCGTCACTGCCTCATCTGCAGTTCGTACTTGTGACCAGCCGTCGGCGATGTTGCTCAGCACGCCTGACGTCGCCAAGCCGACCACGTTGGCACCGCCGGAATATGCCGGGCGTGCTGGGAAGCCTGATCGGCCCGTTGACTGAGCCGTCCATGGGCGAGGTTAGCACGATTGGTCTGGATATTGCGAAGTCAGTGTTCCAGGTGCATCGGATCGATGTTACGGGCGCGGTCTTGATCGCAAGCGGGTAAGTCGGGCAAAGGTGCTGGAGTATTTTTGCCAGCTGCCACGTTGTTTGGTTGGGATCGAAGCATGTCCGTCAGCGCATCATTGGGGCCGCGAACTTCAGGCGCTTGGTCATACGGTCAGACTGATGCCTCCGAGCTATGTGAAGGCTTACCTCAACCGCAGCAAGAATGATGCGAATGATGCGGCTGCAATCTGTGAGGCTGTGACGCGGCCGTCGATGCGTTTTGTCCCGGTCAAGAGACGACGGAGCAGCAGACCGTTTTGATGCTGCACCGCACCCAACAATCGCTGGTGCGCCAGCGTACCAATGTTGAGCAATGCACTGCGCGGGCACCTGGCCGAACTCGGCATCGCGTCGGCCAAGGGGCGCAACGGGACAGCGGAGTTACTAAGGATTATCGATTGTCAGGGGCGAGAGATATACAAGGAACCGAAGCTGTCGCTGGCGGCATGAGGCAGGCCGACAACGAGATGGCAACACCAATAGGCGAGGGCATGACGACTTAATGACGGTCGTTCCGGGAATCGGGAGAACCCGCTTTCAGACGGTCCACGCCCGGTGGGCGAGGTCGAACATCGCGAAGGCGGAAATGATGAGGCTTGCCCCGGGAGGACGACGCTCACAGTTGGACAGCAGACTCAGTGTGCATGGCTTGAGGATGGGCATGTGATCCGATGAGGCAATTTTCGCGCCTTTTTACTCGAGCGTGGCGGACTTCGGTCCGCCTGCGCGGACGCGCTCTTGTGTCACATACCAGATTAGGTAAGCATGAAGATCACCCACCGTGCTTTACATAGCCGATCCGCGCTGGAAGATTGTGGTCGCCGACCGTGCGAAGAGAACCGCGATGTGGTTGCCGCGGCGCCTTGATCTGCTTTGATTCCGCTCGACCGACCAGATAGAAGAAAAGCGTAATGGAGTTTTCTGTGATTGCAGCTCTGGCCGCCCAACTAAAGTGTCCTCCTTCTGGATCAGCCATGAGAAGGCTCAGTACCGGTGTCGGTTGCGCTAATCAGAGATGACTTTCAGTGCTTCCACCAAAAACCTATTGTCGTCTTCAGTGCGGCTTGCGATGCGCAAGAATCGTTTGCCATTCTGAAGCGTCTTGCCGCCATTGTGCCTGATCAATATCCGTCTATCTGTTAAAAGTGTTGAGGCGATCACGTCCCCATCCGGCCAATGGGGCGGGAGTTCGCAGAACACGAAATTTGCGTCGGGCTTCAGAACTCTCATTCCGTCGATGCTGCGCAGGTCTGCGTATAGTTTGTCCCTGTCGCTGCCCACCCTCACCCAACTCTGCTTTGCCGCGTGCGCCAGGTGAGGAAGCTTGCTTAGAAAAAACTCAGCAAACGTATTGACATTCCAACTTGGGAGGGCGGCTCTAATTTCGTCCATCGTCTGTACATTTGCTGATGCCGCATACCCCATCCGTAAACCGCATGTCCCGTAAATCTTTCCCAGGCTTTTGAGAACGATCACATTGGGAAATTCGAGCAAGTGATTTTCCAGGCTCGCACTTCGCCCGAGCTCACTAAACTCGATAAATGACTCATCGATCAGTAGGAGTTGCTGTTGAGCTCGAAGCGCGGAAGCGAGATATAGTAAATCCGCATAGGGAACCATCCGCGAAGTGGGATTATTCGGCGATATCACGACTGCGCCGTCGACACCATTTGTACGCGCAAATGCTGCATAGCGGTGCACATCGAGTTCAAAATCTGGCGGTGACAGGAAAAAGCGTGACAACCGCCCAGGCAAGGCGGTGGTTTCATAGGGATTGAAGGTTGGGACCGGGACAGCAACCCTCATACCCAGTCGGCCAAGGAGGATGGGAACCAGTTCAGCTACGCCATTGCAAATGACAAGATTATTCGCCGGCATCTTCACTGCATCCGCAAGGAGCTGGACCATCTGCGCATTAGGAGAGGGATAGCAAGTAATAAGCCGCGGTAGAGCGTTCTTAAGTTCGTCAAGGAACGCCTGCGGCGGAAAATAAGGATTTACCAGAAGGACGAAGTCCTTGATGTCATATTTCCAATAGCCTCCGGGGAATCGGTTGACCAGGTCAGAGACCTCGTCCGACCTAAGGGATACGGCGATTTGTGCTGCGCTGTTCATGAGTGCGACTAGCTCAACGTTTCAGGACAAACGAAAATCGTAGGATGGTCGCGATCTCTCGACAAGCTCCCGGCGAACAAGCATCGAGCAGTGCCGATCCGTGCGGAAATGTTCTCGGTAACAAGTCTGGTTCACGCCGCGGTTGGCGAGACTACACGTCATCATGTGACCTGCATGGAGGGAAGCCTGCAACAGAAAGAACGCCAGTCGCTGGATCATACTTCCATCCGCAATCAAAAGGAGCGACTGGCTAAAACCACCGATGACGCGACGGCGAAGATGCTTATTGCCGTAAACATTGTTGCGCTGAGTGGTGGCACGCGAACGGGCGCGACATGCGCTATAGCGAGCAGCAAGAAGGCAATGTTCACGACGTCAGGAAATGCTTCAGCAGGAATAAGAGACTTAAAAAGAAATAGAAGCGCCAGGAGCGGCACGTCGTATGACAAGGGGACGCCCAAGAAGCGTCCATCACGCGACCTGCCAAAGTTCGCAAAGTAGCTAAGCCTTATTGCTCCCGTCACCAGTAGCGCGGTTGCGGTCGCAAGCGCGAGTTGTGAAGCTTGGCTGACTTGTACCACAACTACCGCAGGCACAACGGCTCCATAGACGATATCTGCAAACCCATCGAGGCTCGCTCCCATTTTTGCGACATCTGGATCGCGACCTTTCGTGCGACCTGCGACAACCCCGTCGAGGTGGTCCGATAGAACAGCCCAAAGCGCTGCTGCCACAGATAGCTCAAGGCGGTCAGAGAGAGCTAAAAACAGGCTGGCGGAGGAAAAGAGAAGACCTGTGATCGTTATCGCGTTCGCTGGATCCCAAAGGTATTTTAGCATTGAACTCTCACCTCGTTTGCAAATCACGTCTCGCCGCGTAGGCATTCGTTCGGTCCTTGAAAATGCGCTCGGCAATCTCCAAATCGTCAGCGTTATCAATTTCGTACCAGCTGAGGCCATCGCATCGCGCCGCGGCGAGCTGTAGGCCTCGCCTCTCTATCAGATAACCCAAAAGTTCTTCGGTGTAGGTCTGCCGAGCTCCAGCGGCGATGATATCGTCCAGTGTCGGAACAAATGTTGCCTTGAGTGTCGGCGCCGAAAGCCGTAGGAGGTTCATCGTCTTGAAAAGCTTTGGGCCATCCGCAACAAGATTTGCCGCGGTTTGCTTCAATCGAAAACCTGAGATGAAGCCGTTCTGCGACAACAGAACGGCCGACCCTTCCATTGAATCATCGAAGGGAACGACTGCAGCTACGTCAGTCCCCCGGCAGACCATCAAGTGTCGTAGCGCATCCTCTTCGAAAAAGACGTCGCCCTCGAGAAGAAAGCAGTCTCCGGAGAGAAGAGCGTCGCGCGCCAGCCACAAAGAATAGGCGCTTCCGGTGCGGTCGAAGACGGTCGACTCGACATAGTTGATTTTGAGTTCGCCAAAGTGGCTACCGCAGGCATATTGAATGGCGTCTTTGCGGTAACCCACCACGATCGTCACCTCTTCCACGCCGACAGATTCCAGATTGTGCAGAGCGTTGTGAAGAATCGAAGTGCCGTTGACCTCGACCAGCGACTTCGGCCGCAGATCTGTCAGAGGACGCAGGCGAGAGCCGCAGCCAGCGGCGAGAATGACGGCGTTCTTGGGAGCATCGGTCACCGTTTAGTTCCTTTTTCGTCGCGCCTCTAAGGTGAAACACCGACGGACTTCTTCGGCGCCAGCTTAGGCGTGCTGAAGCGAGATCAGGTCTGCCGGAGCCATCTGAAAATGGAGCCCAAGCGTGAAGACAGACAAATGGTCCTCGTCGGTCCTTTCTCCAGAGAGAAGGGAGGCGCTGGATCCGGTGCCTCAAGCTGCCGAGATGGCAAAGTGCGCATTTTGGTTGAGTGAGGCGTGCTACGCCGTCTAAGGACATCTCAGTGCAATGATTTGGGATTTGAGATTGCAGTCGAACTTGGCCAGCTAGGAGGAAGTCCAGGACAGTAGGTCTTCGACAACGAATATGCGCTCCAGTGTCGACGAAACCCTATTTGCGCAGTTCAGCGTCGGGCCGCAAATATCGCGTTTCGGCACGGGCGAGTTCGTCGTACTTGAACAGTTCGAAGACTTCCTCGAGAGTAGCAATGTGCGGCTCAATGCTCGCGGTGCTTTCCTCAGCGATGATGCGACCGCAGACTTGACGCATTGCCGCTATTGCCGCTCGCATAGAGTGGTTGGCCCAGATCACCGTAGAGATGCTGGCTTTGCGGTATACAGAGATCGGTGTTCGATAGTATTTCGTCGGAACGATCACGACCGGCAATCTGTTCTGCCAAGCGCGCGCGAACGAAAGGATTTCGTCCGCGGTGCTCCTTCGCGAATGAATGAGGATCGCATCGGCTCCCGCGTCGGCGTAGGCGTGAGCGCGCGAAAGTGCTTCGTCCATCTCATGCCCAGCGATCAACGCCTCGATCCTTGCCACCAAGATCAAGTCGTCCGCGACTGTATCCTTCACTGCCCGGAGGCGGCCAGAGAATTCGTCGATATCGGCGAGGGGGTGCCGATGCCCAACAAACGAGTTCATCTTCGGAAAGCAGCTGTCCTCGATCGCGACGCCGGCTGCTCCACGCTGACGGAGCCTGCGTGTCACGAGGCGCGCATTGTTGAAATTCCCGAAGCCGCCATCTCCGTCAACGAGCACAGGCAGTTCGCTCGAGTCGACGATCCGCTCGACTACGTCTACGAGTTGGCTCCACGACGCTTCGTTGGCATCGCGGTAGCCCAGGGAGCAGGCAATAGACAGGCCGGACGCCCAGAGGCCTTTGAACCCTGCGCGCTCAGCGATTGCGGCGGAGAGACCATCATGCGCTTCCATGAGGAACGATAGCTCTCTGCGGCAGCAGATTTCGGCGCGCAGCATTTCAGCACGTGAGGAACCGGCGGATTGATCAGGGCCGTTGGCGAGAACAGATGGTAATCGGTCTTGCATGCCAATTCCTTGCGATGACCGGCCTAACGTGTAGACCGGCCGATTTCATCAATCGATAGGTGACATGCTTCCGTTATCTAGATCAATTACGAGGGTTGGTAGTTGACCGGGCCCGCAGCGCGGCGGATGTAACCGGCCTGATGATCTTGAACGGCCTCAACGATTGGTTTGGTCGTCAGAAGTGGCACAGCTTTGCCACCCACCTGCTCGAGCACGCTACCTGCGCAGATCGCCGACATCGCCTACCAGAACAAGGCCGCGATCTATGACCTGCTGTTCAAGGTCTCGGCCGAGAGCATGCTGACGATCGCTGCCGATCCGAAGCATCTCGGTGCCCGCATCGGCATCATCACGGTGCTGCATACCTGGGGCTCGGCCATGACCCATCACCCGCATGTGCACATGATCGTTCCGGGTGGCGGCATCACGCCAGAAGGCAAGCGCTGGGTATCTTGCCGGCCGAGATTCTTTCTGCCGGTGCGCGTGCTCTCACGCCTGTACCGCAGGCTGTTCCTGGAGAAGCTCATCGCGACCCACCAGGCCGGCCGCCCGCACTTCTTCGGCGATCACGCTCCACTGGCCGATGTCCGAGCCTTCGCGGCGTATCTGGCACCACTCCGCAACGCCGAGTGGGTGGTCCTACGCCAAGAGGCCGTTCGGCGGACCCGAAGCGGTGCTTACCTACCTCTCGCGCTAGACCCCATCGCGTCGCCATCTCCAACAGCCGATTGGTCGCACTCGGCGACAAAGGCGTGACCTTCCGATGGAAGGACTATCGTGCTGGGGGACGCGAACGACAGAAGATCATGACCTTGGCCACCGGCGAGTTCATCCGCCGCTTCCTCATCCACGTGCTGCCATCCCGCTTCCACCGCATCCGCCACTACGACCTGTTTGCCAAAAGCGCTTGCGCCGACAACATCGCACGCGCCCGTGAGCTGCTCGCCGTTGCAAAATCTGAAGGCCAGCCTGCCGCAACCACCGTCGATCTCAATAAACCGAGTTGTCCATGCTGCGGCGGTCGCATGATCGTCATCGAAGTCTTCGAGCGCGGTGCAACGCCACGGCATCGGCCGACAGGTCCAACGAACGTCATCAGGATCGACACCTCATGAGCCCGTCACTATCCCGCAAATCTCGTCAGCGCGCTCGCCGGCCTCCGACCGGCCACGGCAGAGCACGCTCAGATATCCAGCCCTCGTCTCAAATCGTCCGACAGTTCATCATGTCCGACGCGATCCACCGCCGATTCACCAGCCGCTTCACCGTCGGCCAACTTGCCGGGGCGGCTCGATCCCGATCTGCCGGCCCCGTGCCCGCGGCCCCACCGTCATGGGGCCGGCATCCGAAACCCTTCACAACAGCTGCCAAAAGTGTTTCTCAATTCATCCGCCAGGGCAGCGTCGATCTGCGCGTGTTCGTGTATCGCGCTAATTTTGTTGAACCGTCTGTTCTTCGCTTTAATAGAGGAATTAGAGTCAACTCTAATTAGACAGCAGAACTGCTTGTCTGGCGGAGTGCGCGAACTATCTTGTTTGACGAGGTTCGGCGGGACCGGCAACTGAAGCAAAGAAGCATGTGCGGAGTTCTCGCCATGATTGAAAGGTCAATGGAACGTCGCGCTCTGCCGCGCGACGTCATCAATCTGCCGGCATTGCTCTCGTTCGATGGAATTATGGGGCTCCATCCGTGTGTGGTGCGCGACATCAACGCCTTTGGCGCTCGCCTTTCCACGCCCTATTACATATTCGCCAGCGAATTTGATCTGTTGTTCAGCAGCCTTCACAAGAGGCTTGCCTGTCGAGTGGTATGGAGGCGGGCAACCATTTCGGGCGTGGTGTTCGTTGTGCTCCGCCGCGCACCAAAGCCAGTGAGTGCAAGCATCGTTCATCTTAATCTGCCGTATGCACTCCCGCCGGTGCGGCCCGTTAGCGAGGCGTGCGGCATCTCTTTTGATATGCATTGACCTAATGGTCTGGCATCGAATGGGTACGCGGCTCGTGACAACCGCGATGACGAGCTGTCGCGGGCGGGATTGGGCTGCAGGCAGGTTTGACGCGCTATCCAACAGATGCACAAGAAATTAGTGCAGATGGCGAGAACACCAGCGTAGCGATGCCACTCACACAGGGTGTCCGCTAAGCATTAACCGCGTCGGTTTGCACCTGAGGCCGTGACTTCCGGTCTAATGAACGGACTTCGCCTGAGTAGCCCGGCATGTCTCAAAGGGGCTAGCAGCCAATGCGCGGGAGTTTTGGCTGCTGCCAATTCGCGCCTGGTTCGTTTGCGGCGCAATTTCATCCAATGGTTGCGTAGATTATTGATCTGATATAGTTTGCCGCTTGATTTCGGGTTTTTGCTTTTTCGACTATCCATTTTCCACTGACTGGATAGCGGTAATGATTTACCAGAACGTCGACAGAATTGTTGTCGGTACCCGCTTTAAGATGAATAAGTTCGGAGCCGCTCGATGCCCAGAGCTGGCTAACCGGAGTGGCATCGTCATTGACGTGAGCCCTCGTACCACGGGCATCACCGTGCTGTTCGATGGCGCCCGAAGACCAACTTGCCTGCACAGAGACTTTATATCACCCATCTCAGATGGGGAGATCGCTGCACCTTCTATCGCTTCAGACGAATGAGGGCGCATGAAGTCTTTAAGGCCACGCGAATGGTCCAAGCAGGAGGCGCAGCGATTGATAGCTCTCGCGCGTCAAAAAACCTGCGCCGGCGACGTAGCCCGTTAGCTTGATCGCCATGTCACCTCAGTAAGAAAGAAGGCACGCGAACTCGGCTTGCTACTCCAGAAGCGGGCCGACGTCTCGCGACTCCGTGGGAAGTGAAATCATTCAATGTGGAGCATCGCGCGCCACCGCCACTTGCGACGATATTCGTTACGTAGAGATCTGGCGTAGGCGCGCTCCAAATGGAATTCGAGAATCTCCTTGGCAGCCCCGCGGGGCGCCATGCCGCGAACGATGTCGTCAGGGCTGAACGCCTGGATTGGGTCAAAAGGGGCGGTCAGAAGGCTTTGGGAGGTCAAGTCCGGTTTACCCGTCATAGCTGACGGTCTCAGCTTGGCTCATGCTCCTTCACATCCGAGCGAAGCTCCTGCGGCCCGCGACCAAATCGGCCAGAATTCCCTCAGTCGGCTCTCTGCTTTGACGCGCGCCGGCAAGCCGCCGCGACCCCCAGTTCGCCTGCCGCGCAATCAAAGGGAGCGGTTTGCAAAGAAAGCGATGGGATACCGCAGCCTACACTACACGCGAACTCCAAAACGTTGACGGTCCCCCATGAGCTTCTGTTGATGATCGCGAGTTTCAAACCGTTTGATGAGTTGCGTCTCGAAATTGCCCACCAAAACAAGGGGGCGACAGCATACTTGGTGTGGAGCAAGTATGCTTTGCGAGCGTCCGTCTGCCAGGCCGCACGCAGAGAAGGACAGTCGGATGATTGCGCCGATTCAACGGAACTGGAATCCAAAAGACGTTTTCGATGAGTTGACGCCGGCGATGTTCACGGCCGGACCATCGACTGTGCGCGCACGTCGGGACAAGTTGTGGCCAGAGTTGTACACTGAATACGACGCGAGGCACTTAAAACAAGAATTGTTCAACCGAAATCTGATCGCGACCAACGAAGCTGAGGCGTTCTTTAGTGCCTGGGCCGCGGATGAAGAGCGTCACGCCGATAGTTTCATCCGGATCATGGAGCTTGTCGCTGGTGAATCCGAAAAAGATCTTCGAGACAGATTGGAAGCTCGATCGCATAGTTTTTCTGCAATCGATGAATACTTGAAGGACGAATTCTCCCTGATCGTTATGATCGCATTTGATGAGATGTGTACTTGCCGCGCCTATGCTGCGGATAGAGAGTTCTATGCCGGACTTGGCAGCAGCTTCCTTCGTTGCCTGAGAGAGGTGGTTGCCGACGAGGCAGTTCACTCGATGAACGCTGTTAATGTTCTTCGTGCCCGTTACTGCGAGCGCATTCCCGAAATCGGCGAGATTCTCGACAGCCTAATCCGCAGCGTGGGCGATGATCCGGACTATACCGGCACCTTCGTACTGGATTACTTCGGCGGGAATTACACGAAGCAGATGTTTGTCAACTGCCGCGCCGCTGTCCTGAGAAACGTCGCTAAGCCGCTAACAGCCGCAGTGAGGGATTGAAGCGTCGGCGCGCAAGTGGACAGACGAGCGTCTGCGCCTCATCTCCTGTCGGTGCCTCAGAATTGCATGTGTTGGTCGGTCAGAGCGGATTCGGCTCACACAGGAGTCAGATGTAAGCGTAGCTCTGTGGCCCTTTTGATTGGCGCTTGACGCCTATTTTGATCGCAGCTTGTGCCGTCTTGGCTCCCAAATTCCGGACAATGCGTTGACGGCGGCCTCGAGCGCCTTCCGGTCAACGACGTCGGGATCGAACTGTTCGGGCCCCCAGAGGCGTATACGTTCGTGTTCTGGATGTGCGGGGTCGCTGATGGCATCGAGGTATTCGGCATAGCCGGGCGCACCGCCGACGTCCTCTGGAGGACAACGACCGGCGGCCTCGAGCAGGAGGGGAAGTCCCTCTATCGTCGTGTTGTCGAACCATTTTTCGAGTTTGATCACATGGTCCCAGCTGTCGCCGAAGTCATAGAGATAATGGATCGTCTTGGCGCCTGTCTCTTGAACGATATCGGAGAGCCGCGCCTTGCGAGCATCGATCGGTTGGGGGCCAAAATCACCGTCGGGATCAGGGATGCCCCAACGCCCTTCGCCAGCCAGGAACTCGAAGAGGTGGCTGTTGGTCCAGCCAAATGCCGCCTGAAGCGTCAGATGCAGCCGATCAAGGCGCAGGGTGACGGGTACAACAAGGCACCGCATCACCTCCGGCTTCACGTCCTTGAGGGTCACCTTGATCCGCACGGCGGTCGTGTTGAGGCTCATGCCGCCAGCCTCGGATCGTGTGCATGCATCGTGTAGGTCGACGACCACGGAAGCAGTTCGTCCAGTCGCGCCGCAGGCCAGCCATTGACGAGCTTCGCGAGGACGTCGGAGAGCCAGTGCTCGGCGCTGACGCTGTTGAGCTTACAGGTCTCGATCAACGAAGCTAGTACTGCCCAACTCTCGGCGCCCTCGTCGCAACCGGCAAAAAGGGAGTTCTTGGCGTTGAGCTTGATCGGCCGCATCGCACGCTCGACCGCATTCGTATCCATCTCGATGCGCCCATCATCAAGGTAGAGCGTCATGCCGTCCCAATGACGCAGTGCATAACGCAAAGCCTTCGCCGTGTCGCTCTTCTGCGCAAGGTGATCAAGCATAGCCTCAAACCACTGCTTCAAAGCTGCAGCCAGAGGCCGGGCATGCGCTTGTCGGCCCGCGCGACGCTCGGCATCAGATCGGCCGCGGAGGGCTTTCTCGACCGCGTAGAGCTGGGCGATGCGCTCGAGGGCCTCGCGTGCAACCGGAGCCGGCGCCGGCGCAGCCTCGCGCTCGATCTTCACAAACTGGCGCCGTAGATGCGACCAGCAGAAGGCGAGCGTGCCGGACAGCGCGTCCGCACGCGTCTCTCGGGTCATGGTCTTGTAAGCCTCATAGCCATCGCAATGGATGATGCCGCGATAGCCTTCGAGCAGCCTCAAGCCATGGACGGCCCCACGGCCCGGCGCATAGGCATAGACCACCCCAGGCGGATCAGGCCCGGCCCAAGGCCGGTCATCGCGCGAGAGCGCCCAGAAGTAGCCGGTTTTGGTTCTGCCGCGCCCCGGATCCAACACCGGCGCCGGGGTCTCATCGACACAGAGCTTCGAGGAGGCGAGCAGAAGCTCTCGCAGACGATGCCACAAGGGCTTCAATTCCTGGGCGGCGTAGCCGACCCAGAAGGCGAGCGTGGAACGATCGATGGCAATTCCGTGAGTCGCCAGCATCTGCGCCTGGCGGTAGAGAGGCAAATGCCAATGATACTTGGCGTCGATCACATGCGCGACGAGCCGCTCGGTCGGCAATCCACCCCTGATCAGTCGCTCGGGAGCAGCGTGCTGGAGAACGACGCCCTGGCAGGCGCGGCAGGCCAGTTTGGGCCGGCGGGTGACGATGACGCGATACTGCGCCGGTACGACGTCCAGCCTCTGGCTCTCATCGCGGCCAATCTCAACGAGATCGCCTTTGCAGGACGGGCAGCAGGTTGCAGCCGGCATCAGCGTTTCGACGATGCGTGGCAAATGCTCCGGCAGCTTGCCACGATTGGCCCTGCGCTCGGCAGCTCTCTTCTCGCGTGTTTTGGGATTGGCGCGGTCCTCGGCTGCTTCGAGAGCCGCGACAGCCTGATCGATATCCTCCAGAACAAGCTGGAGCTGATCAGCGTCAAGTTTTTCCGACGATCGACCGAACTGCGCGTCTTTTGCAAGCTTGAGCAACCGCTCGAGTCTGGCGCAGCGCTCCAGCAGAGCCGCGGCAAAGGCACGCAACTCGGCTGGATCGCTCGGCAGTTCATCAGGCAAATCACTCATTGGCCCGAGTCTGCCATGCTTCGCGCCCCGATGCAGCGAAGATTTTATTTCCTACGCAAGTGCTTTCGGCTGCGGGATTCGAGGCGCATGCATGCGTGTCCAATCCATGCCGGCCAGAAGCGCCGACAACTGCGCGGCGTTCATTCGCATGACGCCGTCAACGACCGGCGGCCACTTGAAGGCGCCGCCCTCAAGCCGCTTCCAGTACAGCACAAGGCCACTACCATCCCAGACGACAATCTTCACCCGATCAGCGCGCTTCGCACGGAAGACCACCGCCACGCCCTTCATCGGATCGTGGCCCAGCGTCTCCTTCGCCAACAGCGCCAGGCCATCCGCGCCCTTCCTGAAGTCTACAGGTCGGGTCGCAACGTAAATCATGAGGCCAGCGGGAGCCGTCAGCATGAACGTGTCCGGCGCAACGCAACAAACACATCACTCAGCACGGCAAGTCCAGGCGTTCCGCGCACCTCAACCCGGGCCCCGAGGAACTCAACCGTAACAGCGGCAGCTTCCGGCGATCCGGAGGGCGCGGCAGCCGCCGATGGCGACGATTCCGACACCAACGGCACGAACGACAGTGCACCCGCCGCAGCTGGCAGCACCAGTTGACCTAAACGCGCCCGGCGCCGCCAGTCATGCACCTGCTGTGGCCGGCAGCCATGCCGGCGTGCGATATCTGTTACAACCGCGCCCGGCTCAAGGCTTTCCGCGACAATCCGGGCCTTCAAATCATCCGGCCACTGCTTACGGCCTGCGCCGGCGTACACTTCGATACGCTGTGTCAATGGTCGTCTTATGTCGTCCGAATGGTCGTCCATTGTGAGCACCCTTGCAGAAGATGACTCTTCTAACGGTGCTCCCAAGATCGCGCACAGACAATCTAAAGGGCCGCAGCGCTACGCTTACAGTCAGATTGCCTGCATGCGCTGTCCTTGAACTTTTCCGTTTGTTTTCAGGTTCTTGGCAAGCGACACGCAATAATGAGCGATTCAGCGGAGCCTTGCACAAGGGGGCACCGATCACACGTCAATAGAAAAAGCCAATCAGGCAATCCTCACGAACAATTAAGCCAAATGGCGCTGTCGGCTTTCCTCCTGATGTCGCGAATTCTTCAACGCACGCGCCCGCGGCATCTATCCCAATTCTCTCAAGTCATTGTCGTTAAACCCGATTTTCGGGAGCGGTGCAACTGGTACGACACTTGCTGTTCTCATCCCCAGGTTCTCTCCCTTCCGGAGATGCGTATGCAACGCGCCCTCTGCACCAAGCAGAATTTCCGACTGCAGGCATATCGGGGTATCCCCCTGACGAACATCGTCATGCACCACGAGGGCCGGTCGCGCTCAACCCTTAAGAATTGTTCGCGTCGGAGGCGTCCAACTAGGGCACTCAGACGCCACGCATTGATCATGCAAGGAGCCAAACTTGCGCGACGAGCCTGTTGGGCTGCTCATCGACCGGGCTCTCGTCGGCGCCGGCGCGGTGAAGATCAGTTGCGGCCTGACGATGCAGATCCGTAGATCGTGCACGACCGTGGCCCACTTCTTTTCATGCTCGCCGGCAAGCCGAACATCTGCGGTGACATCGGACTCGTTGAGCTCGGGATCACGGGGCGGCTCGGCGACGGATTGGAACTTGCCTCCGCTTAAAACAAGCTCAATCGAGCGGCGCAATACCGGCCTTTTGGGCCAGCCCGCTGAGGCGCCCAAAATGGATCTTTTCAGCTTCACCGAATGCGCGACGCGAACGCAATCGCTCAGATCGCTTTTCGAGCTTCTTGTGAGCTGTGCGAGCGACGAAGGCTTCAGCGAAGTCTCTTACGGAGCGCTCAATTTCGCGGAGCCACTTCGCCTACCGGAGTATCCGCCGCCCGCGGTGGCCGTTAAGTGGCCGTCCGAATGGTGTGAACGATATTTTAAGCGAAAGTACCACAAAATCGATCCGGTGGTCCGGCGGACACCGACGCTTTCGCGGCCGTTTCTGTGGGATCAACTCGCCGAGCAATATCAACTACAGCCCGACGAAAGGCGCGTACTTGATGAGGCCAGAGAGGCCGGTCTCAAGCACGGCATGAGTGTACCATTGTTTGGGCCATTGGGTCGATTATCCGTCGTATCGTTTGCATCTCGGTTCGACGATGCCGATCCTCAACATTCCAAAGGCCATCTCAACGCACTAGCCTGGCACTTTCACACCGCTTGTGTGGAGATCACACGTCCGGCGGAAGATAACTGCAATATGAGAGTTGCGCTATCACAGCGGGAACTAGATTGTCTACGGTGGGTGGCAGAGGGCAAATCGTCATGGGAAATCGGGAGGATATTACAAATCAGCGAGAATACGGTGAACTTTCATCTTAAGAACGCGATGCGAAAGCTGGGCGCGACCAGCCGGATCCAAGCCGTCATTGTGGCGATCCGCCTCAATCTTATTTTTGATGTCCATGCTGCGTGAGCATCTTGATGGACGATGATTGTATCGAAGCCAGTTTGCGTCTGAAAACTGCTATGAAGACAAAAATCGATCCTATGGGCAATCGTTCGCCAAGGCATTGAGCAAGCTCGACCTGCCATCTGACGAAGCCACTTGCTCCTAGCGCGCACGTTGTATACGGCAACTACGCGCTTAATTCCGGGCATTCTTTGGAGCGTTAAGTTAGAATCGGTCTGGCTAGGGAGTCCAGCATTTGCAGGTGTTCGTAGGACGTGAGGTTTTCAGTCGCCGATCGTAGCTGTAGGCGCCAATGAAGATCGGTGGTTTGATTCGAGCTGATCGGTTTGCTTCAGTTGATTTTTTGTCGTGAGTTTAAAACTGCTACTGGTTCGAATACATGCTATCTTATCAGGTATGGATCGATCAAAAGACCAGCTTCTAAACCCGGTCGACAAGCTCCTTCTGGAGGGGGGCTGGTGGATTCGACGTGGCTGATGCGCCACGGCTACTCTGCCCAGCTTCGAAGTTTCTAAGTAAAATCAGGCTGGCACGAACAGCCCAAGCGTAGTGTCTTCCGGCGGCCGCGCGGCGCCCTAAGCTGGCAACAGGTATCCCTCCAGACAATCGTCCACTATTCGCCGCTTGTCATGGTGGGCGGACGGCGTTCGAACTGCAAGGCTATGCGCACACCTTCCGCAATCAACGACGCGCGTGCATCTCTATGGTCAAAAAGCGCGCCGCAACGGGTTAAAAAGCTGCCGCTGTCCCTCGACTATGCATGCCTGTACGGTTCCTAACGGGCCATCTGGACGCCCGAACGGATCATGAGCAGTATTGCGGTCGAAATGAATGCGACGATCAAGACAAAACGACTCGGATGTGGATCTAATGCTGGCCATGAGCCAATCACCGATCAAACAGACCGAGTTCTTGTTTCTGCAAGGCAATCTGGAAGGCTATCAGAGCGCCAGCGATCCGAATCCGCGCAGGTTGGATGATCTCGAGGGCAATCCAGGTGCTCAATCGCCGGGCCGCCTCTAGTTTCCTCAAATGTATGATTGCTGTCGACCGCGACGCTCTGACTCAGGAAGACTGGCTAGTGCGTGAGTCCGATCATCAGTCTCTCGCCACGCGCTGCGGTGTCAGATTGGCGGTGCGGATGAATGCCGCAGCGATCAAGGCTGAGAGAGCATAGCCGAGACCCGGCAATATCAGCGTGACCTTGTAGCCAAATCTCGCCGCGATAAACCCGCTCGCCGCGAAGCCTATCAATGCGAACGCCGACATCACCGAAGTCAGGAACGTGACATCTGTCCCCGCCTTGCCTGGCCGGGCGAGCGCGAGAAACCAGTTTGTGAATGTAACATGCTGGACTGCGAGGGCCGCGAACACGATCCCAACGCTCGCGACGGCGCTCACGCGAACGCCGACATAGCGATCGATAATCGCAAGCGCTCCAAAACCGATGGCCAGGACTGCACAGCCCCAGATCACGCCCCGGTTCGGCGCCATTCGGGTCAGGATCGCGCTGGTCACTGGCGCGATGATAGTATACGTCACGACGTTCGAGAGCGCTCCGATCCATCCGATATCTGCCGCGGCAAAGCCGAGATCGACGAGCCGCAACTGCACCATTGCGAACGCCAGCGCGATCCCGATAACGCCGGGCGCTATCAATGCGGCCGTTGTCCACATGCCGTTGTTGAGAAGGATCGGGAAGATAGACAGGCGCTGCGGTGAGCGCCATCGGTTCATGCAATGGAGCGGTTCAGGAATCGCGAACACCCATCCAGCGAAAACGGCTAGCAGCAGCGCTAAGCCCAGCAAAGCCGGACGCCAACCGACAATCTCGATCAGCTGGAGGCAGACCGCGCCACCGATCACGTGGCCGACGACCCGTCCCCAGCCCAGCAGCGCAGCGCCGAGCGGACGCTCGCCGGAACCGAGGGCTTCCGCTATGTAGCCCAATGTTGCGATCCGCTGTGTGGCGGCGACGGTCGCAAGGGCGAGAGAAACAAGAAAAACCGGCACGAAATCGGTCTTTGGGTTCAAAAATGCCATCACTGCCAGCGCAGTGGTGGTGGCGATTTGGGTCAACAGGATCCATGACCGCCTCAGCCCGAGACGATTGAGGCTCCATCGATCCACGACGGGGGCCCAAAGAAAGTTAACGGTGAAGGCAAAGAAGACCGTGCCATACAAGCCGACCAGTTCCAGGCTGGCGCCGTTGCCCCGAAGGATCACCGGAATGGCCGAATAGATCAACGCGATCGCCAGATACTGCTGACTGGCCAACGCAACCATCCCGATGTGTGGCATGTAGCGACTTGCCATCAAGCCTCTTCCTTTTAAAGAGCAGTTTCGCATGTGCTTCGAGAGCACGGTTTGGACAAGCAGTGGATCGTTCCAGCGCAGCAGCGCCTCAAACCGGACTGTGATCCGAGCGTTGGCTGTACGGGGTGAGAGATCCGAGTGGCAGTTGCTACTTCGAATCAGTTCGCACACTGCGCCTGACCTTCATCTTGTCGAGCAAACCGACCTGCCAGAAACAGGGGGCGACGTCGCTATACATCGTAAGCGCGAAGCCGATACCCTTGCTTCAGAATTCGAATGAACGTGCGAAGAAGCCTCCGGCTCTGGACGGAGGTTTGGGATGGGATTGGACAGCA